>NZ_JBXENY010000003.1:0-727200 GCF_059383875.1 Paenibacillus sp. JT22N7 | reverse complement strand
GGCAGAGGGACTTCCCTCGTATATGCTCCCTTCATATTTCATATCCCTGCCCGAGATGCCGCTAACGCCTAACGGAAAGCTGGATCGCAAGGCACTGCCGAAGCCGGAAGTTGGGGCGCAGAGCGAGGCGGCGTATGTAGCGCCGCGGACACCAGTCGAAGCGGAAGTCGCGCGGCTGTGGCAGGAGGTGCTGGGACTTGAGCGTGTTGGTATTCGCGACAACTTCTTTGCGCTTGGCGGCCATTCCCTCCGGGCGATGACGCTTGTATCGCGCATGCATCAAGCATTGGAGACTGAGGTGCCGTTAAGAGAGGTGTTTCTTTATCCGACCGTTGAAGAGCTGGCAGTGGTGATTAGCCGACGGGAACAGAAGGCGTATGCCGCTATTCCACGGGTGGAAGCCAGAGACTACTATCCGCTGTCCTCAGCGCAAAAACGGATGTACATTTTACAGCAGCTTGAAGAAGCGGGGAAAAGCTACAATATGCCCGGGATGCTGATGCTGGAAGGGGCGCTGAATCGAGCGCGTTTTGAAGCAGCGTTCCGGCTCCTGATTGCCCGACATGAAACGCTGCGTACCGATTTTGAGCTGGTGCAGGGCGAACCGATGCAGCGGGTAAAGGAAGCGGTTGACTTTGAGGTTGCCTATGTAGAGGCAAGCATGGAGGAGGTCGAAGCCCGAGTGCGCGATTTCGTGCAGCCGTTCGACCTCAGCGAAGCGCCGCTGCTGCGGGTGGAATTAATCGAATGGGCGGAAGAGCGCTATGTGCTGCTGCTGGATATGCATCACATCATTTCTGATGGGGCGTCGATGGATATTTTGGTGGAGGAATTCGCCCGTCTATATCGGGAGGAGAAGCTGCCTGAGCTGCGGATTCAGTACAAGGATTATGCGGTTTGGCAGCAGTCTGAAGCCTATAAAGAGCAAATGAAGCAGCATGAAGCTTACTGGCTGAAGGCATTGGATGGAGAATTGCCCGTGCTGGAGCTGCCGACGGACGCAGCACGTCCTGCGATAAGACAGTCCGATGGAGCCGCGTTTGACTTTGAGCTCGATTCGCATCAGAGGGATGCGCTGCATGAGCTTGCTGCTCAGCATGGATCTACGCTGTATATGGTGCTGCTCGCGGCGTATACGATTTTGCTGCATAAATACTCCGGGCAAGAAGACATTATCGTCGGTACGCCTGTTGCGGGCAGAACGCACAGCGACTTGCAAGAGCAGATTGGTATGTTCGTTGGCACGTTGGCCATTCGTAGCTATCCAGCGGGTGAAAAGGTGTTATCGGCTTACTTAAATGAGGTCAAGGAAACGATGCTTAACGCCTATGAGCACCAGCAATATCCGTTTGAAGAACTGCTTGAGAATGTGCAAGTTAATCGTGATTTAAGCCGTAATGCAGTGTTTGACACGATGTTTGTCCTGCAAAATACGGAAAGCAAGCAGTTTGAACTGGATGGGCTCCAAATGAAGCCGTATGCCAGCGCACAAAGGACAGCGAAATTTGACTTGACCTTGCAGGCAATAGAGAGTGAGGCTGGGGTCGCTTTCAGCTTGGAGTACGCAACTTCATTGTATAAGCCGGAAACTATACAGCGGATTGCGGGGCACTTTGTCCGGTTGATTGATGAGATGATCGCCCACCCTCAGGCAAGCCTTGCGATGCTGCAAATGGTGACGGATGAGGAACGAACGCGGCTGATAGACGTGTTCAATGATACAAGGGCAGCGTATCCGCGAGAGCTGGCCATTCATCAACTGTTTGAGGACCAAGCGGAACAAAGGCCGAATGCACCAGCCATTTTATTTGGAGAGTCGCAATGGTCTTACGGCGAGCTAAACGATAAGGCCAATCGGTTGGCACGGACACTGCAGAAGGCGGGACTTGAAGCGGAACAACTGGTAGCCATTGTAGCAGAGCGTTCCTTTGAGATGATTGTCGGCATATTGGCGATTCTTAAAGCTGGAGGGGCCTACGTGCCTATTGATCCGGAGTATCCGGAAGAGCGCATTCGCTATATGATGCAGGATGCAAATGTGAGAACTGTACTGATCCAGAGCCATTTACAAAGACCTGTGTTTACGGATGCGATGGTTGTGCTGCTTGATGCTGAGCAGGCTTATGACAAGGATGGTTCAAATCTGGCATCAGCCACAGAATCAACTCAGATGGCGTACGTAAACTATACTTCCGGCTCGACAGGAACACCCAAAGGAGTGTGCGTCACGCATCGCGGGGTTGTTCGACTTGTGACACATGCAAATTATATGGATATTTGCGAGAATGACGTTTTCTTGCAGGGATCAACTATTTCCTTCGATGCCGCGACGTTTGAGATTTGGGGCAGCTTGCTGAATGGAGCAGTATTGGCGCTTCTGCCTCCTGTCACTTTATCGCTTGAGGATTGGTCGCAAGCGATCCGAAAGCATCAGGTTACGATTGCTTGGTTCACGTCAGGATGGTTCACGGTTATGGTAGAACACAAGCTTGAAGGATTGGCAGGAATCAGACAATTGCTCGTCGGAGGCGATGTGGTATCCAGAGCGCATGTGAAGAAAGCGATGGAGCATTATCCGCACTTGCGTTTGATCAATGGGTACGGTCCGACGGAAAACACGACATTTACAACTTGCCATACAATCCGTTTGGAGGATATGGATCGTGCCTTGATTCCAATTGGCCGTCCTATCGGAAATACGCAAGTATATGTGCTCGATCCATTAGGCATGCTGCTGCCGCAAGGCGCAATTGGAGAGTTGTATGCGGCTGGAGACGGTGTGGCACGCGGTTATTTGAATCAACCGGAATTGACGGCGGAGAGATTTGTTGATAATCCTTTTGTACCAGGGCAAAAAATGTACCGGACTGGTGATCTTGCACGCTGGTTGCCGGATGGTACGCTCGAATACGTAGGGCGTATGGACAGTCAGGTGAAAATTCGCGGGTACCGGATCGAGCTTGGGGAGATAGAAGCACAGCTTGGCCGAATTACTTCGGTGCGCGAAGCGGTTGTGGTCGCAAAGGCCGATAACAGCGCAATACAGCAGCTTTGTGCGTATGTTGTAGCCAATCGGGAGCTGGCTGCTGGTGAACTAAGAAGGCACTTAGCCGAGCAATTGCCGGGGTATATGATTCCAACGTACTTTGTGCAACTCGAACGCATGCCGCTGACGCCAAATGGCAAAATCGACCGCAAGGCGCTGCCAGCGCCAGAAGGAATCATTCCTGCTGCGGTCGAATATGCAGCGCCGCGCACGCACATCGAAGCGCATCTTGCCCGTATTTGGCAAGACGTTCTCGGTCTTGAACGTGTAGGCGTGTACGACAACTTCTTTGAGATTGGCGGTCACTCTTTGCGGGCAACGGCAATGGTGAGCCGTCTGCATAAAGAAATGCAAATTAATGTGCCGCTTAGACACATTTTCAGGTTCCCGACCATCGAGCAGCTTTCCAAAGCAATTGCAGACATGGAACAACAGGCGTTCCAGGCTATCCAACCTATCGAAGAAAAAGCGTATTATGCCGTTTCCTCAGCTCAGAAGAGGCTGTATATATTGCACCAGCTTGAAGGGACGGGACTGAGCTACAATTTGCCGAGAGCCATGCTGCTGGAAGGAACGCTGGACCGAAAGCTGTTCGAGGCCGCGCTGAACAAGCTAATTGCAAGGCACGAGACGCTGCGGACGAGCTTCCATATGGCGGAAGGTGAATCGGTGCAGCGCGTGCACAATGAAGTGCGCTTTGCTGTGGAATATATCCAGGCAAGTGAAGAGGAAACAGCAGAAGTGATGCGGCGATTCGTTCGCACCTTTGATCTGGAGCAGCCGCCGCTCTTGCGCGCCGGACTCATCGAGCTTGCATCTGAGCGCCATCTGTTCATACTCGATATGCACCATATTATCTCCGATGGTATTTCGATGGGCATTTTGGTGGAAGAGTTTGCACGCATGTATGCCGGGGAAGAACTGCCTCCATTGCGTAATCAATACAAAGACTATGCGGCATGGGAGCAGTCTCAGGAGCAGAAGAAGCGTCAGCTTCAGGAGGAAGCGTACTGGCTGGATGTGTTTAGCGGGGATTTACCGGTTCTGGAAATGCCAACGGATTATGTGCGGCCTGCGGTGCAAAGCTTCCAGGGTGAAGAGCTGTCATTTATGCTTGGCGCTGAGCAGTGTGAAAGTTTGCAGCGCATAGCGGCCGAAAGCGGATCAACGCTGTATATGATATTGCTGGCGATATACAAAACCTTACTGCATAAATATTCGGGGCAGGAAGATATTGTAGTCGGTACGCCAATTGCGGGCAGAACACATGGCGACTTCCAGTCGCTGGTGGGCATGTTTGTAGGCACATTGGCGATTCGCAGCTATCCGGCGCGCGAGAAAACATTTATATCGTACCTGGAAGAAATCAAGGAAGCGATGCTAGGCGCTTACGAGCATCAAGGCTACCCATTTGAGGAACTGGTGGAGAAGGTGCAGGTCAGCAGGGACATGAGCCGCAACCCGATTTTTGATACGATGTTTGTTTTGCAAAATATGGAACAAAGAGATTTACAAATGCACGGCTTGCAGATTCAGCCATATGCAAATGAACATACCGCGGCGAAGTTTGACTTAACCTTCCAGTTAGAGGAAATGGAAAATGGTATCTCGTGCAGCATCGAATATGCTTCTGGTTTATTCAAGCGAGAGACGGTGCTCCGGATGGCGAAGCAATTCGAACAGCTAGTTGAATCCGTTACGGCAAATCCGTATGCAAGGCTAGCGTCGTTAGATATCCTAACAGCGGAGGAGCACGCACAGCTTGCAGCATTCAATGCGACAGCATCGGAATACCCAAGCGAAAAAACAGTCTACCATTTGTTTGAGCAGCAGGCGGAAAAAACACCGGAAGCGGTAGCCGTCGTTCATGATGAAGAGCGAGTGACGTATGGCGAGCTAAACGCCCGTTCCAATCGCTTGGCAAGGACGCTGCGAGCATCCGGCGTGCGACCGGATCATTTGATTGGCATACTGGCTGATCGATCCGTGGAAATGATTATAGGCATACTGGCCGTGCTAAAAGCTGGTGGGGCTTACGTGCCAATAGATCCGGAGTATCCTGAGGAACGCATACGTTACATGCTGGAGGACGCTGGCTCGGAGGTGCTGCTAGTGCAGCAGCATTTGCTGAATCACGTACATTTTGAAGGAAAGCTTATCAATCTGAATGATCCGGAGGTCTTTAGCGAAGAAGAGTCGAATATAGAGCCGATATCTGGCGCGCATGATCTTGCTTATGTGATCTATACGTCGGGAACGACGGGAAATCCGAAGGGCGCGATGATTACCCACCAAGGGCTGACGAATTACTTGTGGTGGGCACAAGAGGTATATGTCACTGGGGAAAAGCTTGATTTTCCGCTGTACTCATCCATTTCCTTCGACCTGACGGTAACATCCATATTCACGCCGCTGCTAACAGGCAACCTTATTCGCATTTACAGTGGAGAAGACAAGGCGCTAATAATCGAGCGGATCGTAACAGATAACCAAGTCAACATTATCAAATTGACACCAGCCCATTTAAGTATAATCAAAGAAATGAATATAAGGGCTGGCTCAAATATCCGTAAGCTAATTGTCGGAGGTGACAATCTTGGCGCGGATATAGCGAGAAGCATCCATGACAAGTTTGGCGGAGATATCACGATATTCAATGAATATGGACCAACAGAAACCGTTGTCGGCTGCATGATTTATCGTTACGATCCAGAAACGGATACGAGCGGTTCCGTTCCCATTGGGGTACCGGCTGCGAATGTCAGCATTTATTTGCTTGATGCTGAGCGTAAGCAAGTGCCGATTGGAGTACCAGGAGAAATATACATCGTTGGAGATGGAGTTGCGCGTGGGTACTTCCGTCGTCCCGACTTGACCGCGGAGAAGTTCGTTGACCACCCATTCGTTCCTGGGAAGCGGATGTACCGTACAGGGGACTTGGCCAAAATGCTGTCAAACGGAAACTTGGAATATTTAGGCCGCGCAGATGACCAAGTAAAAATACGCGGCTTCCGTATTGAGCTCGGCGAAGTAGAGGCGCAACTGATGAAAGTAGAGGCGGTGAAGGAAGCCGCGGCCATCGCTCGCGAAAACGACGCGAAAGAGAAGCAGCTATATGCCTATTACGTAGCGGATAGCGAGCTTACGGCCGGGGAACTGCGGAGAGCGTTATTGCAGAAGCTCCCAGCCTATATGATTCCAAACCGCTTCGTGCAACTGGATAAATTGCCGCTTACAGCTAATGGCAAAGTCGATCGCAGACGTTTATCTCTTTTGCAGCAAAATGAGCCGCTTCAAGCCAATTACACTGCGCCAAGGAATCAGCTGGAACAAGCGCTTGCTGACATCTGGCAGGAGGTTCTGGGCATAGAACGGGTTGGCATTCACGATAATTTCTTCGATGCAGGCGGACATTCTTTGAAGCTGATTCATATGATCGGGGAAGCTCGCAGCAGGCTGGATGTGGAAATATCGTTTAGCACCGCCTTCACTTACCCGACGGTCATGGAGCTTGCCGAGCAGCTGGGAAGCCGAAACCACTTTGATGATTCTACAGAGCAGCAAGGTACAGGGGTATCTGTATGGAACAGCAGCAAAGGAAACGGCTTAACTTTGCATTGCTTCCCGCCAATCGTAGGCTATGGGCAAGTGTTCACGATGATGGCACAATCGTTGCAGGATACGGCATCTATATATGCCTATGATTTCATCGTTTGCGACGATACAACGGAATACTTTGCACAACATGTTCAAAAATTGCAGCCTCAGGGCCCCATTTATTTGCTGGGCTACTCTGCCGGAGGAAACCTTGCATTTGAAGTAGCCAAGCGACTGGAGGAACAGGGTCGAGTAGTAGCGGCTATCCTTATGTTTGACGCCTATCCGAGAGAAATGTCTTCATCTAATATGCAGCAAGAAGAGTATCTGGAGACGCTAAAAGAAGAGATTTCGATGTTCATTCGCCATGTTCCCGGGGAGACGGCAGAAAAAGTTAAACAAAACATCCTAGCTTACACAGCATGGATTGATGGGATGCAAACAAATGGAGAAGTTCAGGCTGAAATTCATCTGATCCAATCAGCAGATCCCATAGGAGAAGAGGAATGGAGAAGGAAATCCTGGAGCGCTTTAACAACGGGGCAACTGCACATTTATTTAGGAAACGGCAAACATGAGCAGATGCTGGAAAGAGATTATGCTTCAACCAACGCCTTACTTATAAAAACTATACTTGAAAATTTCACTGTTTAAAGGTGACCCGTAAAAAAGGTCAACCCTATTCATGAGATGCTCCTTGTTAAGCAGTCGGTTTATTCATTAAACCTGTCTGCTTAACGGGAAGCATGAATAATCAGGCTTTCAGATTGACGAGAAACCCGATCGTCTTGTCTCAAGACGTTTGTGGTTTCTCTTTGTTATGGGGACCTGAATGAAGATAAAGGAAGGGCATTGCGCAGCCCATTATCTTGTGAATACGTGCAAAAGTTGTCAAAGCAACTACAGTTGCTTTATCATAAAAAAGACATCTTCATCAGACCTATAACATGCCAAGGACATAAGAAAGGAGCCGAATGATGGCTGTTCAAATCGGACTTACAGGCTGGGGTGACCATGATTCGCTTTATATTCCCGGTTCAAAGGCGAAGGACAGGCTGGGCCAATATGCCAAATATTTTCCCGTCGTCGAAGTAGACAGCTCCTTCTATGCGATTCAATCTCGGGAACGGTTCGCCAAATGGGTAGCGGAAACGCCGGACTCGCTCCATTTTATGATAAAAGCGTATCAGGGCATGACGGGGCATCAGCGCGGTGAGGCAGCAGCAGCTGCGGCATTAAATGACACGGGCCAGATGTTCGCCGCTTTTCGCGAATCCATTGAGCCGGTTATGGAGGCTGGGCGGCTGACTGCTGTGCTTTTTCAATATCCGCCATGGTTTGATTGCACGCAGGACAATGTCCGGCTGCTTCGCGAGACGAAGCTCAGAATGGGCAGCATTCGCTGCGCTTTGGAGTTCCGCCATCAGAGCTGGTTTATGCCGGAGTTTCGGGCGAAGACGCTGGCGTTTATGGAGCGCGAGGGCTGGATCCACAGCGTATGCGATGAGCCGCAGGCGGGTGTCGGCTCGGTGCCGACCGTGCTGCAAGCGACCGATCAGGAGCTGACGCTGGTTAGGCTGCATGGCCGAAATGCAGCTGGCTGGAATCAGAGCGGAGCGCCGAATTGGCGAGAGGTTCGTTATTTGTATCGCTATAACAGCAATGAGCTGCGAGAATGGGCAGACAACATCAAGGAGCTGCAGCAGCAGAGCAAGCATATTTGCATTATTTTTAACAATAACTCCGGCGGGGACGCGGCTGATAATGCCAAAGAACTGATGGACCTGCTTGGAATGAACTGCCCCGATGGGGAGGGGCCTTATTTTGTTCGAAATGAGCCAGAGCCGCCAGCGGTAGAGCAGCTGGAGTTATTTTAGAGTGGGAGGACAGGATTATGCCCTATCAGGGACTTGAGCAATCGATAGGTTTTACAATGGGAATGACCTATCGCAAGCTGACTAATTTATTTCAGCAACGGTTGAGAGAATATGCGATTACGCCAGAGCAGTGGTCGGTACTCATTCAAATTAGCAAGTCGGATGGCTTGATTCAGAAGGAAATTGCTTTGCGGACAAGCAAGGAAAATCCAACCGTTACCCGGATTATCGACCATTTGGAGAAGGAGCAGCTGATTCATAAGCGGCCTGGCGTTCAGGATCGCCGCAGCTTTGCTGTTTATATTACGGACAAGGGACGGCAGCTTATTAATGAAACAACCGCTATTAATGAGTCGGTAAACGATGAAGTGAAGAAGGTTATTTCCGCAGAGGAGTACGAGCTGATGATTTCGCTGCTGCTGCGGATTAATCATCATTTGCAAGCTTCAATCGAGAAAAATTAACCATTTCGCCAGCTGCTATATTTTTGCGCCACACAAGGTTTCTTGGCATCTGTTGAAATATCCTCTTAACAATCCAACATTTCCCACCGATATAATTAAAAGATAAATACGATGTCATTTAAGACGGGCTGCGCCGTGTACATATATAAAAGCGATATACATGCGCGCATGGGATAATGGTTGGAGGAGGGAAGGCTTTGAGCGGTACAGGCCACAGCAGCAAAGATGCCGAGGGGGCAGCTTTCAAGTGGATCAGGCTAACAGGGTTTGGACGAGAAGAGTCGTGCAGGCGGCGAGAGCGGAAGGATACCCGGAAAGCGCGGATGCTCCGTCATTTTTATAAAAACTGTTTTATACCTGCTCTTGAGCAAACGGTGTTTCAGGAAAATCGTTATTACCACATCCATCAAGAACAGCTGATTGAGCTGTTTTTGTCTTCTTTTCGCCAGTTATGCCATCGGCTTTATGCCAGGCAGCAGGAGCGGCTGATTGGAGCCATTAGCATTATTGAATATAGCTTGCAGGCATCTTCCAACGCGGACGAATTATTTGCCTATCGGGTAGAGGCCTATGGCGAGCAAGGATACGATGATTCGGAGCCTTATTTCGAGAACTATAATACCGCCTGGCTGTATCAGTTCGTTCCGGAGCTGATGACGAATTTGAACGAGCAGCGCAAAGCTTATGGGGGGGAAATATTGGGCGGCGATATTGAGGATATGATGCGGGGAGAGCTGGTTTTATTTCATCAGTTTGCGGTCGGGCTAATCCGCAGCGCCATTCCAAGGGCCATTAGCGAGCCGCAATATGCGGCGCTTGCCAAAACAGATTCATTCAACATTCGGCTGGGCCAAGAAGGAAAACAACGCAAGACGATATATATAAAGCATGATGTCATTGATTTTGAAAAATGATGGCTTGAAGACAAGGCAAGAAGAAGGAGCGGACGATGAACCAAGAGCAGCTAATAGCTTTATTCACGAAGGAGCAGCGAATCGATATTACGTTTCCGGGCTATCGTCGCGAGCAGAAAGGCGCAGTCATCCGGCAAATCGCGCTGGAAAATGAGAGCGAAGGCGGCTTCGTCCTGTATACAGATTTGAACGAAAATAACGTTGATGAAGCCATTGCAGAGCAATTGGCGTATTTCCGCGAGCTGGGGCAATCGTTTGAGTGGAAGGTGTATAGCGATGACAAGCCTAGTAATCTCAAAGAACGGTTGCTGGCGCATGGCTTCGACATCGGCGAAGAAGAGGCCATGATGGTCATTCAGCTTGCTGATGGACATGAACTGCTTCAGTATGAAATTCCGCCTTCGATTCGCCCTGTCACGGATGCAGCGGGCATTGATGCATTGGTCGCGCTGGAAGAAGCGGTGTGGGGCGTGCCGCATGCCGAGCATGGCGAGCGATTAAAGCAGGATTTGCAGGATAAGCAAATCGGACTGCACATCTACGCAGCTTATGACGGAGACCAAATGGTCAGTACCGCCTGGATGTATTTGCACGAAGGAACGTCCTTCGCAAGCATTTGGGGCGGATCTACGCTTGCGGAATACCGCGGCAAAGGGCATTATTCAGCGCTGTTGGCTGTTCGGGCACAGACTGCCTGGCAGGCGGGCTTTCGTTTGATGACGGTGGATGCAAGTCCAATGAGCCGTCCGATTTTGGCGAAGCGAGGCTTTGAGCTGCTCGCTTATACGTGGCCATGCCAGTCGCCTGCGCATAATATTTAATCTAGGTTGTTACTAGTAATAATGATACAATAGTCAAAGCTATAGTGAATAATAGGAAGATGCGGGAGGGCAAAATGACGACTTTATTGCTGCTTGGCAGCATCAATATGTTTTTATCGGTAATGCTCGGCGCATTCGGCGCGCATGCTTTGAAGAAGAAGCTTTCCGCCGACATGCTGGCTATTTTTCAGACGGGGGTGCAATACCAGATTGCCCACGCGCTTGGCTTGTTGCTTGCCGGCATTTTAGCGGGCGGGGTATTGACGAGTGGGCTCGTCGTAACCGCAGGCTGGTTTCTCTTTGCCGGCATTATTTTGTTCAGCGGCAGCCTTTACTCCCTTAGCCTCAGCGGTGTGAAGAAGCTGGGTGCGATTACTCCGCTAGGCGGACTTTGTTTTTTGATCGGCTGGGCCATTCTTGCCGTTGCGATTATTCAAGGCTAGCTGCATAGCCGTACAGGACGAGAGAGCTTGCCGTGGGCAGGCTCTTTGGTCATTTTGCTAAAGGATTGGGAGGAAGTTCGTTTATGTTTACGGGATGGCGCCTTTCGGTGCTGGGACTAATTATTGTGGGGACAACCGCTATTGTCGCTCCTCTGTTCAAATTAATGGAGTTCGGCAAGACGATTCCATTGTTCATTTTATTCGCGTTGTTTATCGGCTGTATGGAGCTGTTGGAATGGAACAAACGTCGCAATCGAAGACGCTAATCCTTGCAAGGAGTAATAGAGCCTGGAGAATGACAAACTATTGCTTATTAAGAGAAAGGGGATTCAGCAAATGCCGCAAATCGACACGCCGTCTGTCCTGCTGCTTTTTTTCGCCCTTCTGGGCATATTGAGCAAAAACAACTCCATCACCATCGCTGCCGTATTTCTGCTGCTTCTCCGGGTAACGAATGTGCATCAGGCTTTCCCGTGGATCGAGAAACACGGCCTGACTTTGGGCATCATCATATTGACGATTGGTATTCTCTCGCCGCTGGCAAGCGGGACGATCAGTATGAAATCGGTCTATGAATCGTTTCTCCATTGGAAATCGATAGCGGCCATCGTCGTCGGCGTGCTGGTTGCTTATTTGGGCGGGCGCGGCTTTCATCTCATGTCCAGCCAGCCGACGATCGTGACCGGGCTTATTATCGGGACGATCATGGGCGTTGCTTTTTTTAAAGGTGTTCCAGTCGGTCCGCTTATTGCGGCTGGGCTGCTGTCGCTGTTGATTAGCAAGTGAGGCTGAGCCATTCTTCATGCAAAATAGCGTAGTAATACTCATCCCACCAAGCATGGGCGCCATTAGGAATGCATTTTTTGAAAAAGCCTTCTCTGCGCATGCCTATTTTCTCCATCATGCGATAGGAGGGGATGTTCTCGGGTTGGCAGGTGGCAATTATTCGGTGCAGCTGCAGCTCCTCAAACCCATATTTCAGCATGGAGCGTGCGGCTTCCGAGGCATAGCCTTGATTGCGATAATGCGGGCTGAATACCCAGCCAATTTCATAGGTATGATTTCCAAAATAGTTATGGAACACAAGATGCCCAATAAGCGGTTCGCCGTTTTTCAACAGTACAGCGTAATTTTGCGTCTGGTCTCCGATATTATCTAGAACGAACTGTTTAGCGCCTTCTTCTGTTTGCACGCCTCCGGGTATGTAAGTCATAACAGCAGGATCGCAGGTATAGGCCCACACAGCCTTCCAATCGTCGGATTTAAAAGCGCGAATACGCAACCGCTCTGTTTCAATTAACATGTAATGAACTCCATTTCACAATGAATGATTTTGGAAAGAATGATTTTTTTTAAAATGATTTTTAAAAAAAGATTGGATATAGGGGCAGCTTATCCCTCGAATTATACAAAAATCCTTCCTAATTACAAGCTTTAATTGTTTTGGGGCTTTGTGACAATACAAATGGCACGCATGCTTGCACCTAATAAGGTGAAGCTTGTGTGCCTTTTTGGTGTTTTGCTAGGTTTGCGGGGACAGGAAGCTGCTGTTACCTTTGCAGCTCCTGCTCCTGTTCTTCCTCTTCATCCAAAGCTTGCGGCGGCGGGTTGCCAATTCGCCATTGTACGCCTTGCGCCGATCCGTGGCCGTAGCCTCCGTATCCACTCGCGCCAGCTTGGGCATTAACGCAGGCTGGTCCGATAATAGTCGTATTTTGAATCGGCGACAGCACATGGGCGAGCTGTCCGGCATTAACGCAATAGGCGAGCTGGAATACTTCCTTCGGGGTAATGCGCAGCACGTCAGAGCCAAATACCGTTTGTGGACAGCGGTCATCAAAAATCGTAATAAAATGCGTATACTCGCTGCACGCAATAATCCAGTGCCACCAGCCCATTGGAATGTATACGGCCTGGTGATCGCACACCCGGTAAGTAAGCAGCTGCTTTGTGAAAGGATTCAAAATCGAAACGACAATTTCACCATGCGTGACGAATACAAGCTCCGTCGTATTGGGATGCCAATGGGGCTCAACAATATGATTTTTGGTCATATGCGCATCGAAAAACGACGTGCTTCTTAGCACAGGCAATTCATGTGCAGTTAATTGGTTTAAGTAATTGCAGGAGTCCTTATGGAACAAGGGGGCGCAATTGACATCGTAAAACAAATTTAATGCGGGTGATGTGAGGTCTACATATTCTGTACTCATGATCGGCCTGCCTTTCAGAATCTTAGTTTTTCCAGCAGTGTATGCAGCTGCCTAGATGGAGGTGAAGAGCTGGCGCGAAAGTCAGTTCTATCGGTGTCTATTGAAATCAGAATATAGTCCATTAGAACAAGTGTATCGTGAATTGGATCTCCTGCTCCCAGGCGCTAAAGTTAAAGCATTAAAGCTAGGGAGGAATCACGTTGGAGCAGCAAGTGAAGATTTGGGAAGAGACGGTTTCCATACCGACATATGGCGTAGGCAAACCAGAGCGAAATCCGATGTTTTTAGAAAAAAGAGTATATCAGGGCAGCTCGGGCCGGGTGTACCCGCATCCCGTAATTGATAAAATCGAAAATGAAAAGCAGCTTCAGCCCTACAAGCTCGTCATTCTCGAAAATGAATATGTGCGTATCGAAATGATGCCGGAGCTGGGCGGCCGCATTTATCGGGCGCTGGATAAGACGAATGACTATGATTTCGTTTATTACAACAAGGTGATCAAGCCTGCGCTGGTGGGGCTCGCGGGACCTTGGATTTCCGGGGGCATTGAATTCAACTGGCCGCAGCATCATCGTCCAAACACCTACGGGCCTGTAGAATATCGTCTGGCTGAAAATAAAGACGGCAGCGCTACGGTGTGGGTCAGCGAAATTGACCGCATGTATGGAACGAAGGTAACGGCTGGCTTTACGCTCTATCCAGGCAAGGCGTATTTGGAAATTTCCGCCCAGCTTTACAACCGTACGCCTCAGCCGCAAACTTTTTTATGGTGGGCCAATCCGGCCGTAGCGGTTAATGAGCATACGCAGTCGGTATTTCCTCCTGACGTCACAGCGGTGTTCGACCACGGCAAGCGGGACGTAAGCCGGTTTCCAATAGCGACCGGCACGTATTATAAAATGGATTATTCCGCCGGCGTTGATATTTCCCGCTATCGCAACATTCCTGTGCCAACCTCTTATATGGCTTACAAATCCGACTATAATTTTGTTGGAGGCTATGACCATGGGGTGCAGGCGGGGCTGCTGCATGTGGCGAACCATCATATTTCCCCCGGCAAAAAGCAGTGGACATGGGGAAATGGCGAGTTCGGCATCGCCTGGGATCGCAATCTGACCGATGAGGACGGGCCTTATATTGAGCTGATGACGGGCGTATATACGGACAATCAGCCGGATTTCACCTGGCTTCAGCCGTATGAGGAGAAGGCGTTCAAGCAATATTTTATGCCCTACAAAAATATTGGGGTCGTCAAAAATGCGTCCATCGATGCCGCTGTTAATTTGGAGGTCGATGAAGAGGCGCGGGAAGCTGTCGTTTACGTTTATGCAACAGCTGTGTTCGAGGATGCCCAGATCGAGCTGCGTGGACGGGGACGCAGCTATATTCAAAAGAAGGTGAAGCTGTCACCGAACGACATATTCAAGTCAATCATCACATGGGATGAAGCGGATCAGGCTTTTGATTTGTTGCTGTCGGTCCGTGATTCGGCAGGGAAGCTGCTCATTTCTTACCAGCCTGCCAAGCCTTCGCTTGAGCAAATACCCGATGCGGCTATGCCGCTTGAAGCGCCTGCTGCGCTCAAAACCAATGAGCAGCTGTATTTGGCGGGGCTTCATTTGGAGCAATATCGCCACGCGACCTTTGAGCCGGAGGCGTATTATCTGGAAGGGCTAAAGCGCGATGCCAGCGATAGCCGGATTAATGTCGCCTATGGCACGCTGCTGCTGCGGCAGGGGAAAATTCAGCAGGCGGAAGGGTATTTCCGCACCGCCATTAAGTCGCTGACGTCGCGCAACCCGAATCCGTATGACAGCGAGGCGCTTTATCAGCTTGGTGTTGCCTTGAAGCATCAGGGGAAGCGCGAAGAAGCGTTCGCTGCTTTCTACAAGGCAACATGGTCAGCGGCTTGGCAGGATGCCAGCTACTTCTCGCTGGCGCAGATCGCTTGCGCGGAAGGCGCGCTTGCGGATGCGCTGGAGCTGGTGGAGCGTTCCATCGTGCGGAACGCTCGCAATTATAAAGCGCGCCATTTGAAGGCGGCGCTGCTGCGCAAGCTTGGACGCAGCGATGAGGCGATAGCCTTCGCGGCGGAAACGCTCGGGCTCGATGTGGCCGATTTCGGATCGGCCAACGAGCGCTGCTTGGCGCTGGCTGCTGGGGGGCAGCAGCAGCTGGCGGATCAGGCGCGCGCCGAGCTGCAGCGGCTTATACGCGGCGATGCGCACAATTATTTGAATTTAGCTGCCGACTATATCGGCAGCGGGCTGCATGAGGAAGCGATTGCGGTGCTTGCGTGCATCGTGTCTTCACTAGAGGTTGCAGCAGCAGATGGCGCGGCAGCGGTCTACCCGATGCTGCATTATACGCTTGCTTATGCGTATGAGCAGTCAGGCCACACGGAAGCCGCGGCTGCCTCGCGCCAAGCTGCGGAAGCTGCTGCTCCCCATTATTGCTTCCCGAACAGCTTGTTTGAGCTGATCGTGCTGGAGCAAGCGATTGCGGCCAATCCGCACGATGCGAAGGCGCATTATTATTTGGGCAATTTATTGTATGACAAGAAACGGCATTGCGATGCGATTGCCCATTGGGAAGCATCGCGCGCAGCAGAACCTAATTTTGCTACCGTCCATCGCAACTTAGCACTCGCCTACTACAATAAACGTGGCGACGAGGCGGCTGCGCTTGAAGCACTCGAGCAGGCTTTCACACTCGATCAGACCGACGCCCGCGTCTGCTATGAGCTGGATCAGCTATATAAAAAGCTAGGGCATCCTGCTCAGCAGCGGCTCGCCAAGCTGGAACAGCAACGGACGCTTGTCGAGCTCCGCGACGACCTGTACATCGAATATGTCACGCTGCTCAATGCGACAGGGCAGCATGGTCAAGCAGTAGCTGCGCTCGCTTCACGCCAGTTCCATCCTTGGGAGGGCGGGGAAGGAAAAGTGACGGGACAGCATGTGTTCACGCATGTTGAACTCGCCAAACAGGCGCTCCAGCAGGGGAATGCGTCCCATGCGATACAATTGCTGAACATGGCGCTCGTCTATCCGGAGCATTATGGGGAAGGCAAGCTGCATGGCGCACAGGAAAACAATATTTATTATTATTTAGGCTGTGCGTATGAAGCGCTGAATGATCCGCTTAGAGCGGAAGATTGCTTTAAGCAGGCTTCTCAAGGGCTGGAGGAGCCTGCTAGCGCGCTGTATTACAATGACCAGCCGCCAGATATGATTTTTTATCAAGGGTTGTCGTGGTTAAAGCTGGGCAACGACCCGGAGGCAAATCGACGCTTCCATAAGCTGCTCGATTATGCGGAAAAGCATATTTTCGACCGGGTCGAATTTGATTATTTTGCCGTTTCGCTGCCAGATTTCCTCGTTTTCGAGGATGATCTGAGCAAACGCAACGAAATTCATTGCCGTTATATGATGGGATTAGGCCTTCTTGGGCTTGGGGAGCGTAAACAGGCGGCGGAGCAGTTTGGCGCCGCTCTGCAATTGGATGGCAATCATAGCGGAGCACGCATTCATAGCTTACTGGCGTTATCTAATTAAATAGTTTTGTGTCTTTTAGTCAAAGTATGAAGCCGCTGTCCATGATCTGGACAGCGGCTTTTTTTGTTTTCATTTTACTGATTCTATGAACGCAGTAAGCATGAGGAGGAAATGATTATTTTCTTTATTTTCCCATAAATATAAAAATGTATAAATTTTAAAACTCTTCGAAAAAATAAGATTAAATAAAAATGCAATAAGTATTGTAAGGAGAGTGTGCCTGTGTCAGACATCAACGTAAAGGAATTAAATCGCAAGCTTGAGGAGTTGTTTGTAAATCCCCTTCATGCTGAAATTGAAAATTTGGAATCGGAACCTTTTTCTTTAGGAGTTGAAAGGATTGCCCCGTCAAACATAGCTCGAAGAGAATTAGGGGCCATCCATCCATTTTCGCCATTTGATAATGAACAGTTGGAAGTGGCGGGCGATTTTGCCCGAAAATATGAGCATATTTTGGCAGTTGCGAGTGATCATGAAAGTGGGCTTGCACAAATCGTAGCAGCGTTTGCGCAGGATACAGCAAGTAAAGATGTTTTGGCTGCGCAGTATGGCATGAGATTGTTTTTAGTTCACCATCCTGATGTGCGCGGACTCGAGCTTCCAGCATTAGAAAAACAATATCCTGACTTTATTAAGCTAAATGTGGAAAATCAAATTCTACTCGAAATGCGGGGTGCCGGAGGGGCCATTTCATTTGAAGCTGCTGTGAGTACAGGCGAGCCTGATATTAAGCAATTTCGCGAGGATATATTACTCAATGAGCATCATATTCATTGGCATGTTGTCTATGATCGCCGTAAGATTGTGGATCGCGGCGGAGAAATGTTCTTATATATGCATCGGCAAATGCTAGCCCGATATGATGCGGAAAGATTGTCAGTCAATCTTTTACGTGTAGAAGCCTTTAGTCAATATGAGGGGCCAGTTGATCCGTATGATCCGGGCCTTCCTTCGAGCGGGAACAGAAAACTTGCAGTAGAAGATGTTACCAAGCTGAAAAATGGCCGCACAGGCATAAAAGGCAAATTCGAGCTTTATCTCAACAATCCGAAAAAAGCGGTAGATCTGCTTGGCAATGATACGGAATGGAGAGCGTCAAATGAGCCGGAAAATTTGAATGATTCCCAACGAGAAAATAATTTTCACGGATCAGGGCATGGGGCTGTTGTGAATTTGTCTGTTGCAACCTCAACTGTAGAGGATGAGCTTATGGGAGATCCGGCAACAGCTTGCCGTCACGCGTTCTTTTGGCGTTGGCACAAGGAAGTTGATAATCTTTACGACGAATTTCTCCAGCGAATGCCGGTTAATGCTTTCGGAGGCGGGCCCGAAGTAAGAATAAATAAAATTATTTTGTGCAGGGAAGATGGTCTGCCAACAGTAGGAGACTTGCAGCAGATTGGAAAAGAGGCTTTCGCCGATTGGGAAGCAGCTTTCCAGGACGGACCGTTTGAAGGTGGAGGAGCCACCATTACAACGACGGATGAGCTTCAAACGGTTTACAAAATGTATGAACAAATTAAATATTTGACCCATAAAGGGTTTGCTTATTTTTTACGTGTAGAAAACTTATCCTCGCGTGATATCGAATCGACCGTACGTATTTTTATTGCACCTGAGCAAACGCAAGAGGACTACCGCTCATGGATTGAAATGGATAAGTTTGTCTCCAAGCTTTCCCCTGGTAAAAATGTCATTTATCAGAATGCTAAAGAGTCTTCTGTTATTCAAAAACCAGCGGTATTAGAGCCTAATCCTGAAAGAACACAAGGAGATAGAGGCTGTCAGTGTGGTTGGCCTTATACGCTGCTGCTGCCCCGCGGCAACGAGGAGGGAATGCCGTATGTGATGATGGTTATGCTGACAGATTGGAATGAAGACAAGGTGAGTGAGAGCACCTGCGGTTCAATTAGCTTCTGTGGTGTAACGAATCAAAATCAGCCGTATCCAGACAGCAGAGCGTTGGGCTATCCTTTTGACCGTCCAATGGCGGGTATTGCAGATACACTCATCACCAATCCCCATATGGCGACTCGCCCCTTTAAAATCCGGCATTTGGGCATGGAGGGATAGGGTTGCGAATCGATATCGTTCGATCAGAGGATAATGCTGTGCTGGGGAGGCTGCGGGAGTGTCTGAAACAAGCTTTAGATAACCAAAACAAACTATCCACGTGGTCGGAATGGTTGGCGGGAGATCCGAGAATACCTTCGTATATCAAACGAAAAAAAGAGCATGGGCTGTATATTAATGGAATTCGGGTATTAAGCCTGAAGGCTGGTGCTGACGTTTATGATGCTGCATTCCTGTCCCGGAGGATTGCTGAATTATCAGCAATCCCTGAGCCTAAGGGCAGACGAAGGTTGTCTTATCGTTTTTTTACATCTGTAGTACCAGGAATAGCGCTCATTGTGCTGCCAAAATGTGCCATTTGCGGTTCCGCCTATATGGGACTGTTCGAAATCATTGGTTTAGGTGTTGGGAGAGGGTTGGAACGTCCTTGGCTATTGCCTCTTATGGCTCTAATGATGATGGCAACAGTTGCTGCGATGGCGTATCGTGCGCGTGAACGCAATGGATATGGCTCGGTTGCTCTGGCATTCGTTTCGTCCGCGTTGATGATCGCGGGCAAATTCAGCGATAGTCGAGCGGAGCTTTATTTTGGAGGGGGCGTACTGATCGGGGCTACAGCATGGAATGCCATAGCTTTGCATAAACTTACAGCTTTCCAATATCAAATCAAACAAGGAGGGGTAAGTCTATCTCATTTTCTAGTGAAGACTTTAAACGTGCTGCAACGAAAATCTACGCTAAAGTAAATTACTGAATCTGCTAGCTCTTAGCTCCCATTTATCATACAATTGTTTCTGGTAATCTTATTTTCCAGAAGGAGTATATGATGAAACGATTGATTTGGCTAGGCTGTTTATCTTATTTCATTATCGGGCTTGCCCATGTTGTGCTGGGCTCTGTATTGCCCGTTACGCTCGAGCATTATGGTAAAGCCTACAGCGAGGGCGGCACACTCATTTTCACACAGTTCGGCGGATTTCTAGTCGGAGTGCTGCTCTCGCCGTGGCTGAATCGGCATTTGGGCAAAAGAGGCGGACTGCTGCTGGCATTTGGCATGCTGTTTGCCGCTGAATTTATGTTTATGCTGCTGCCGCCTTGGGGCTGGCTGTATGCAATTGCCATCGTAGCCGGTTTTGGGTTTGGCATGATTGAAGCGGTAATCGGAACGATTATAATCGCAGCAGTCAAAAATCAAACGGCCGTCGCGATGAGCCGGCTTGAGGTATTTTTCGGCGTTGGCGCCATGGTCATGCCACTTATAGCAAGCGGCCTGATTTGGGCCAATTATTGGAAGCTGTCCTTTTTGGTCGTTTCTTTTTTTGCAATTTTGACTTTGTTCTTATGGGCAAAAGGCTCCTTCGGCGAGCTGGATGCGGTGCTGAAGAAGTCAGTCGCAGCCGCCGCAGCGGAACGGCAGCAAGCGAAGCGCGCAGGCAAGCCGCTTTATCAAGGCAAGGAATGGGTTATTTTTTCCTTATTTATTGTGTTTTTCTTCCTCTATGTAGGGACGGAGATGAGCCTTGCAAACTTTATGCCAGCCATTCTCATTGAGAAGCTAGGCATGAAGGAGGCAGGAGCAACGCTCAGTGTAACCTGCTTCTGGATTGCAATGGCTTTCGGTCGTTTGTTCGCTGGCGTCATTGCCGAGAAAATCAAATACCGGGTGTACATTATGGCGAGCTGCGGGGCGACGGTGCTGCTGTTCATCTTATTTCCGTTTATGAACCAGGTATGGTCGGCGTTCGCGGTCATTTTGCTGCTGGGACTCGCCATGTCCGGCGTGTTCTCTATTGCGCTCGTCTTTTCGAGCAAGCTGCTTCCAGGGGCAGAGGAATCTACCCCTAGCTTTATGATTGCAGCAGGCGGTGTCGGCGGCGCCGTGCTTCCGCTAACGATGGGCTGGGGGCTTGATCATTTGGAGGTGAACCAGTCAGTATGGCTGCTGGCAGCCTTTTCCGCGGGCTTGATTGTTTTAAGTGTCATCGCCTTTCAACTGGACCGCAGGCAAATAAGCATGCGAGCTGGCGGAGGGTCTATAGGACGCCCTAAGCACGAAACATAAAAGGTTAACGAAACTGTAAATCGCCATAGGGCGATTTGCAGTTTTTTTGTGGCCTCAGCATGCTGAGGCCTGATTTTTGGCTGCGGGGTGAAGGAAGGAGGAGCGTTGTGTTTTGCCGAATGTATAGCAAGGGCGCCTGCTGGGCTTAGGAGAGATGATGAGGAAAGCGGCGAAGCAAATATATACTAGGCTGGCATATGATTATGCCGACTAGCGACCGATATAAGAAATAAGAGTTTAAATATTATTTTTGAAAAAAAGAGGTGAGGGCATGTCTATTGCTCCAGTCAATCCAGTCTTTGAAGTAAAGCTTTTGCCTCTTGGAGATACGGCAATTATTGTCGAGCTCGGCAGCGCGATTGACCGCAAGACGCATGAGCGCGTGCAAGCACTCAGCTCTTATTTGCGGCGCGAGCCTTTTCCCGGTTTTATTGAGCTTGTACCAGCGTATGTAACGCTGACGATTTTTTATGATCCAATGAAGCTGCTGGCGCCGCTAGCCGAAAACAACTGGAATCCGCAGGCTGAAGCGGCTGCTTCCCCTTATGAATGGGTCTGCCAGCTGCTCTTGGACATGGTCAGCAAGCTGGAGGACGAGCAGGCAGCTGCTCCGCGAATCGTAACCCTTCCCGTCTGCTACGGCGGAGAGCTGGGGCCGGATCTTGCAGCAGTTGCGGAGCATAGCGGACTTTCGGAAAGCGAGGTCATCGCCATGCATGCGGCGCAGCCTTATCTCGTCCATATGGTCGGCTTTGCCCCCGGTTTTCCATATTTGGGAGGCTTGCCTGAGCAAATCGCTACGCCTCGGCGGAGCACGCCCCGCTTGCGGATCGAGCCAGGCAGCGTAGGCATCGGCGGCAAGCAGACTGGGGTCTATCCGATTGTCTCCCCTGGCGGCTGGCAAATTATCGGGCGAACGCCAGTGGCGCTGTTCCGCCCAGCGCATGAGCAGCCGAGTTTATTGCGGGCGGGAGATCAGGTTTATTTTGAGCCGATTAGCTATGAGGCGTTTATCGCATGGGAGGAGCAGGCATAATGGGCATTCGAATAAAACATGCCGGACTCCTCACGACCGTGCAGGATCGGGGACGTCATGGATATAGGCAGCAGGGCATTATTGCCGGAGGGGCGATGGATGATTTTGCGCTTCGCGCGGCTAATTTGCTCGTTGGTAACGATGCGGGAGCAGCGGTGCTGGAAGCTACGCTTATCGGCCCAAAGCTGATTTTTGAGCAGGATGCGTTAATTGCTATATGCGGGGGCAATTTGTCGCCTGCTGTGCAAGGAACAGCCGTTCCGCTGTGGCGGCCGGTGTACATAAAAGCAGGGAATGAGCTTTCGTTCGGAAATTGCGTCGCGGGCGCTCGCGCTTATATAGCAGCGGCTGGAGGCATTGATGTGCCGCTTGTTATGGGCAGCAGAAGCACGTACACACGTGCGGCTATAGGCGGCTTTGGAGGCCGGGCTTTAAAAGCGGGCGATGTGCTGGCGATTGGTGAAGGAGCCTCGGAAACGCTATATTATTGGGAGCAGGAAGCTGAAGACAGGCAGGATGCCGCGCCATTTTTTGCAACCAGCTGGTCGATTGGCTCAGAGGGACGTCCCTTTTATCGGAAAAACCCAGTCATTCGTTTTGTGCCGGGACGGCATTTTGATGCGTTTACCGAAGGGAGCAGGAAGCATTTTTTGCAGAGCGATTTTCGTATTTCGTCGCAATCGGATCGAATGGGCTATCGGCTGGAAGGGCCGCGTCTTAGTACAGTTGCAGCGCTTGAGCCTATTTCTGAGGCGGTATCCACGGGTACGATTCAGGTGCCTGCTGGCGGCAGCCCGATTATTTTGATGGCGGACCATCAGACGATTGGCGGCTATCCGAAAATCGCCCAAGTGGCGACGGTAGATTTGCCGCTGCTGGCGCAAGCGAAGCCGGGAGAGACGATTAGATTCAAGCAGATTACTAGGCAAAAATCGGAAGAGCTTTATATCAAGCACGAGCTTCAAATGCAGCGGCTTTCCATGTTTATTGAAATACGCTATAGAGAGGAGAGGTAGAAGAATGACGCTGGCTATCGATTTGAATTGTGATTTGGGCGAGCAATATGGCGTGTATGAGCTGGGGCAGGATGCTGAATTGCTGCCGCTCATTACATCGGCCAATATAGCTTGCGGCTTTCATGCTGGCGATCCGGGAACGATGAGACGGACAGTAAAGCTGGCGCTGAAAAATGGCGTTGCCATCGGCGCCCATCCTGGGCTGCCGGACTTAATCGGCTTCGGACGGCGTGAAATGGCGATTTCACCTGAGGAAGCGTATGACCTGACCGTGTATCAAATTAGCGCGCTGAATGGCTTCGTTGTGTCCGAAGGCGGCGTCATGCAGCATGTGAAGCCTCATGGCGCCTTATATAATATGGCGGCTAGGCGAGTGGAACTGGCTGAAGCGATTGCTGAGGCGGTGTACAGGGTGAATCCGGAGCTTATATTATATGGCTTGTCTGGCAGCCAATTGATTCATGCGGGGAAAAAGCGGGGTCTGCGCACAGCGAGCGAGGTATTCGCAGATCGTACCTACCAGCAAGACGGCTCGCTAACACCGCGCAGTCACGAAGGCGCGCTAATAGAGGAGCCGAATGAAGCGCTGAAGCAGCTCCTTCAGATGATAAGAGAAGGAGCTGTATGGTCGACGCAGGGCGTAAAGGTTCCGATTGCAGCGGATACGATATGTGTCCACGGTGATGGCGAGAAGGCGTTCTTGTTCGTCCAGCAGATTCGCAAGCTGCTGGAGTCGGAAGGAATTATCCTTTGTGCGCCGGGCTCCCATAAATCCAATTAATCCACTTTAGGGCTTCTCTATTTATTTTCGTTTCTTTAAATTTTCCATAATTTTGCGGCCTGTCGGCGTTTGGGCGAGACCGCCCTGCGCCGTTTCTCTATGCTTGCTCGGCATGGCGCTGCCGACCTCCAGCATGACGTTAATGACTTCATCGGAGGGAATGATGCTGCGGACGCCAGCCATTGCCATATCTGCTGCCGCTAAAGCGGTGACAGCACCAAAGCCGTTGCGTACAATGCAAGGAATTTCTACTAAACCGCCAACGGGATCGCAAATGAGCCCAAGCGAGTTTTTAAGGGCAAGCCCAACCGCGTGAACCGCTTGGTCTGTCGTGCCGCCTCGCAGCTCAACCATAGCTCCGGCCGCCATGCCGATCGCTGAACCGACCTCGGCTTGACAGCCGCCTTCCGCACCGGAAATAAAGGAATTATTCGCAATGACATAGCCAATCGCGCCTGCGCAAAATAAACCTCTAACCATATGCTCATCGCTCCACCCAAAGCGCTCCTGCGTGCTCACGAATACGCCAGGAATAATGCCGCATGAGCCTGCGGTCGGCGTTGCAATAATCCGGCCCATGGAAGCGTTGACCTCGGAAACGGCGAGGGCATAGGCCATTGCTCTGCTTGCCGGCTCCCCAGAGGAGGGAGCGTTATTAGCGGTGAAGGATTGCACGCGCTTAGCATCGCCCCCGGTAAGCCCGCTCTTGGATTGCGTATTAGCAGTTAGCCCTTTATGCACGGCCTCCTTCATAACTTGGTAATAGTCGGCCATTTGCCTAAAAATATGCTCCTCGGTTTGGCCGGACTCTGCGATTTCTTCCTCAAGCATAATTTGCGATATAGGCTTGGCTTGCTGCTGTCCCGCTGCGGCCAGCTCATGCAAAAACCGATATTTCATGCGGCTCAGCTCCTTAAGGTGAGATCAATGACAGAGCTTTTGATCATATGGGGCAGCTGCTGGATTTTGAGCTGCGTCGCTGCTGTTATTTTCGTATCGGCTTCAATAACGGTCATCGCTTCGCCATTCCTCGCTTTCCGATCCACATCCATGTAACCTATATTGACGCCATCCTCGCAGAGCACATGTGTGATGCCGGAGAGTACGCCGGGGAAATCGCCATGAAGAAGCACAAGGGTTGGAAACTCCCCCGTACACTGAACATCAAATCCATTCATCTGATGAATCATAATATTGCCCCCGCCGATAGATGCGCCGATAATTTCAGCATATCGATCGCCTGCCCACAGCTCAACTCTCGCCGTATTCGGATGCGGAACATGTCCGACTCCCAGGCTGAAGTTGATTTCCACGCCAGATGACCAAGCATCTTTAAGCGAATGGCGAATTCGGGCATCATCTGTATCATAATCAAGCAAGCCTGCCGCGAGTGCGAGATCAGTGCCATGTCCTTGGTAGGTTTCGGCAAAAGAACCGTACAGCGTAATAGCAGCTTTGTTCGGAACCGTACCGAGCAATTGCCTCGCTACGCGGCCAATCCGGACGGCGCCTGCTGTATGCGAGCTGGAGGGGCCGACCATGGCAGGCCCGATTATAGAAAATACATTTTTAAAACGCATCGCTTTACCACCGTTCTGATCAGTAATCACTGCTACTTAGAGTAACGCAACACTACTTTTCATGTCAATATATATAACTTTAATGTTCGTCATCTAGATTTTTTGTGTTATTAAACATAACATTATTACCGCAATGATTCGACTGGATCGCTGGTGCTGCCGGGTGTCAAGGAGCTGCTGACATCTTATAAAGCTTATTCATTTGCCAGCTCGCTTATATCTATCGTATTTCTGATACGGAAAGAAAAAAAGTTGTAGCTGTGGAAAATGCTATGTTGATTTTTGTTGTAAATGCAACAAAAATAGTGTACTATTTTTTTAACTCATTTGAAAAATAATATAACCAAAAAATAAAAAAACTATTTTCTGCAGAGCAAGAAAAGACGGTTTGCCCTTTACAATAAGGGAAGCGCGAGAAATGATTGATCTAGTAACAGGAGGAAAAATAAAATGAGTATAAATATAAAAAAGTGCACAATTGAAGATGTAAGATTGCTTCAAGAAGTTAGTGTTGAAACATTTATTGAGACATTTAGCCATCAAAATTCGCCGGAAAATATGAAAGCCTACCTGGAAAAAGCATTTAACTTTAACCAATTAGAAAAAGAATTATGTAATAGCTCTTCGGAATTCTTTTTTATTTATTCTAATGAGGAAATTGCCGGGTATTTAAAGCAAAACACCGACGATGCTCAAACTGAAATAATGGGCAGCGATTCGCTTGAAATCGAGAGAATTTATATAAGGAACAAATTTCATAAGCAGGGGCTAGGCAAACATCTAATAAATAAAGCTGTGCATGTAGCGATAGAGCGGAACAAAGAGAAGATCTGGCTAGGGGTTTGGGAAAAAAATGAGGGCGCAATTGCCTTCTATAAAAAAATCGGCTTTGTTCAAACAGGGGCCCACTCTTTCTATATGGGTGATGAAGAACAAATAGATTTTATAATGACCAAATCGCTCCTATCCCATTTGTCTGAAAGGCCATTCAACTGACGGAAAACATCCCGCACGAATATAAATGCCTTTCCAAACAAGTGGAAATGCTATTATAATTTTAATAAGAATGAGGAAGATAGCATCATGATGCTTGCAGGAGGTTGGAAACTAGCATAAAGCGGCGGAAGAATTATTTTTTACTCGTAAAAAAGGGGGCGTTGGAATGGATTTACAACGTGTTTATTTGGATAGCATTCAATCACAGTTCCACTACTACAAGAAGCTTGCTGAAAAAGCAATGAATCAGGTCGAGCCGGAGCAGCTGTTTGTGCAGCCTAAAGAGGATGTAAACAGCATTGGCACGATCGTCAAGCATATGTGCGGCAATATTTTGTCCAGATGGACGGATTTTCTGACAGCAGACGGCGAGAAGGATTGGCGGGATCGCGACGCCGAGTTTGAAAATGACTGGGCGAATAAGGAAGAGCTGCTCGCAAGCTGGGACGAAGCATGGGCTTGTTTTTTTCAGGCGATAGATTCGCTCCAGCCAGAGCAGCTTGGCCAAATTATTTATATACGCAACGAAGGGCATACCGTTTTGGAGGCGATCAACCGTCAGCTGGCGCATTACCCCTATCATATTGGGCAAATCGTTTACGCTGCAAAAGGGTTGAAGGAAAACGAGTGGAACAGCCTGTCCGTGCCAAGAAACGGCTCGAAGCAATACAATGCCGGAAAATTTGCCAAAGAGAAAGCGATCAAGCATTTTACCGATGAGGAACTAAAGCGGTTGGATGGAGATAGAGAAGGGGAAAATGTTTGAGAATTTGTTACACGCTGATTATTATCTGCTTGCTGTTCATGAGCGCATGCAGCGGCGGCACGAATACGAATACTGGGAGCATTGAGCCTGAAGCTGATCCTATTTTGGCAAGCGCAGCGCCTAGTCTGTTCAGTCAGGATCATGCATTGGATATGAGTCAGGGTGATTCGGAATCGCCAATAGCAAGCGCCACGGATGACGGGGCTGAAGCAGCAGATTTCGAGTCACTCGTTCCAACTGGATGGAAGGTGCTGGAGATTTTTGAGGGAGAGCCTGAGCAAGCAGAAGGAGATTTGAACAACGATGGGCTTGTCGACATCGCCGCTGTGCTGGAGAAGGAAGACATCTCGCAAGAAGCGCCGGATCGCGCCATTATGGTTGCTTTTGGACAAGAGGATCATACATACAAGCGGTCTGTTATTGCAGAGCATGCGGTAATGAGCGCTAATGAAGGCGGCATTTACGGCGACCCGTTTGAAGGCTTGACGATTGAGAAGGGCGTTCTTGTTCTTCGTCATGTCGGCGGGAGCAACTGGAGATGGTACAATACGTATCGTTTTCGTTATCAGGATGAGGCCTGGTATTTGATTGGGGCCACAACGGGCTCGTATTTTACGGGCAATGAGCTTATAGATAATGCCGATGAGGATGATTATAATTTGCTGACAGGTGATTTCGTGAAAAAAACATGGGATGAAGAGGCTGGTAAGCAGGTGGTTGAGAGAGGAAATCGCGGCAAGAAGGCGCTTGTGAACATACAGAATTTTGATGTGCTGGCGGCAGAACCGCAATATTAGGTTGAGACGTATACGAGACCGTCAAAGTGCGCTTTGACGGTCTTTTTACGTTCAAGTGAGGGCGAAAATTTCCGAATGCATTACATATGCCTATACCACATAGTGACCTTTTGCATAGGCTGTTATCATTACAAAGTAACGAAGGAGCTTAATCCGGATGTCAAAAACCACTACAAAACCGGAATCGAATGAACCTTCAGCTGATGATCTCGCCTTATGGTCTGCTGTAATATTAGTGGTTGGCGATCTTTTTGGGCTATTTGCCGTTTTAAAAGCCAGAGCGGAGAAAGATGATAACTCCTGACGAGGTTTTGAACAATCCCGCTTTATATAAGGCTGATGAATATAATCATCTATTGAGGAGGAGTAAATAATGGCTAATGAACAAAAAATAACCTCTGACGATCTGTTTAAAATTTCTGCTTCGTTGTCGTTGATTGGTGATGGTTTGGCCTTGCTTGCTCTAAAAAAAGCGGAAGAGGAAAGCAATAACCAGAAAGCGATTTCCACAGCAATTAATCGCCTAATCCGAAAACGCCCCTGAATTTATAATTGAAGAGAGGGAACAATAAGCGAATGCATACAGGAAAAAAGCCTGTTTAAGCAGGCTTTTGGTTGTAATTTGATGATTTATTTGTTCTGTCAATAGGTGGTGAATGCCCTGCGTTTCCATTCATAAAGAAAAAAGTAGTATACTGTTATCGTCCTTAATTTTGCAATATGTTTACAAAGGGCAAGAGGTCACGATAGTAAGGAAGTGGTTGTGTTCTCTCTTTCAAAGTTGAATGTGCTTGCGCTTGCGAGCTTCGTTCTATTTATTTCAATTGGGCTATCCGTTCAAACTGAACTGGTGAGGATGCTGGATCAAGAGGTAATCCATTACATTCAATTGCTCCATGCTCCGATCTGGACAAGCATCATGAAGTTTCTATCTTTTATTGGGTCTGTGTACATCGTGTCTCTGTTAGCGGTTCCCATTACGCTTTTTTTGTTGCTTGTTTGGAAGAGCCGCAGGGAGACGATCGTGTTTTTAACAGCTGTAATTGGCTCCGCGCTGCTGAATCTTGGGCTAAAGCTATTGTTTCAACGTGCAAGGCCGAGTTTAAATGCGATTATTGTTGAAGCAGGCTACAGCTTTCCGAGCGGTCATTCCATGAGTGCGTTTACCTTTTATGGAATCGTTACATACTTATGCTGGCGTCATATTCCGTTAGAGCAGGCGAGGATATGGCTGCTCGCCTTCAGCTCGATTATGATTGCCAGCATAGGGATCAGCCGAATTTATTTAGGCGTGCATTATCCGAGTGATGTTGTAGGTGCTTATTTGATTAGCCTGGTTTGGCTCATTGTCGTCATTCAGTGCTCGCGATATTTCACTCGTGTAAAAGCTGCTTAAAGCGACCAAAAAGCACCCCAAAATAATAGGAAGCAGTATAGAAGACCGCCAAAGGGTTTGGATCATACGTCCAAATGCCACTCGGCGGTCTTCTTTGAAATTTAAGAATTTATCAGGTTCACACTTATAATCGGCTTATATTTCATCGCGAAACGGCTGTTACCGTCAGAGGACGGCAACAGCCGTTTACGCTTGAAATATAGGAAAGGATATGATTATTCCATCCATTCTCTATATTTCTACGCGAAACGGTAGCTTTGCCACCAGAGGACGGCTACAGCCGTTTACGCTTGAAATATAGGAAAGGATATGATTATTCCATCCATTCTCTATATTTCTACGCGAAACGGTAGCTTTGCCGCCAGAGGACGGCAACAGCCGTTTACGCTTGCGCTAGGTGGATTTTGTCGGATAAAGGGAGCCGTTGTCGAAGAAAATTCAAATACCAAGTTGACAGATAGGGATTGATATGGTAGTTTTGGTCTAAGGTTTGAACCTTAATGTTTTTCTGTTGATTTGGAGGGGTCAAATGCAGTTCGAAAAAGTATCCGCTAAAAAAGTTAGCGATTTTATTTTGGAGCAGCTAGAGGAAGCGATTATCCTTAAAGATTTTCTGGCGGAGGAGCAACTGCCAACGGAACGTGAGCTTGCAGCAGTATTCAAGGCTAGCAGACTTGCGGTCAGGGAAGCATTATCCGACCTTGAAGGCAAAGGGCTAATCGAGAAGCGGATTGGAGCCAAGGGCGGCACATTCGTTCTTCCTTTAACGATAAACTCGCACCAGAGAACACGCGAGGAGGTGCGCGGCGGCTGGGACGATATGCTGAAAGTATTCGAATATCGCTCCATTATAGAGCCGGAAGCGGCTTACCTTGCTGCTAAGCGGATAAGCACGGCAGAGCTCGAACTGCTGCGGGGTTTTATTGAAACGAGCATGGAGGAGGATTGCACGCGTGAAATGTTCCGTTCCTTGGACGTCAAATTTCACTTGTCGATTGCGAAAGCTTCCGGCAACGATTATTTCGAGAAGGCAGTCAGGAAAATTCGCACCAAAATTAATCCTGCACTGGATCTGATGCCCTATAACGAGAACGTCAGACGGACAAGTTATGACAAGCATATGCTGCTGCTCGAAGCGCTTCAAGCCGGCAATGGAAACGGCGCGAAAGAAGCGATGAATCAGCATATCGACGAAACCGTACATGCGATTTATGCGCGTGTCGTTGTCGAAGGAGACAGTTAACTGGTCAACCGGCACTGTAGGAGGGTGAACAAATTGAAATTAAATGAGCTTCTTGCTCTTGCAAATCAGCAGAAGGAACAACTAGTAGCATGGCGCAGAGATCTCCATCAATACCCTGAAACTGGATTTGAGGAAGTAAGAACTTCGGGAATCGTCGCCGAGCATTTGCGGCAGCTAGGCTTGGAGGTTCAGACGAATATTGGGAAAACAGGCGTTGTCGCACTGCTTCGCGGCGAAAAGCCTGGTCCCACCATCGCGCTTCGGGCAGATATGGATGCTTTGCCGATCGAGGATTTGAAGAGCGTTCCTTATAAATCGAAAATACCGGGAAAAGCACATTTATGCGGCCATGATGCTCATACGAGCATGCTTATGGGCGCAGCCCAGCTGCTAGCAGGTTTAGGGAAGCCGGCAAGCGGAAATATCAAATTTGTATTTCAGCCTGCCGAAGAAGGGCTTGCTGGAGCGAAAGCGATGATGGACGACGGTGTGCTGCAAAATCCCGCTGTGGACGTAATGGCAGGGCTTCATGTCTTTCCTGCGCTGCCGACAGGCTCCATTTCAGTAACGAAGGGAGTTGCCTTCGCTTCAGCGGACAGCATTAAGATCAAGGTGATCGGCAAAGGCGGTCACGCTGCCCGTCCTCATGAGGGAGTAGATGCGATTACGGTAGCGGCACAGGTGATATCAGCCTTGCAGCATGTAGCGAGCCGTCTGGTTGATCCGCTTGAGCCGGTGGTCGTGACCATTGGCAAAATCAACGGAGGCTACATGGGAGCAGCGATTGCGCCAGAAGTGGAGATGGTCGGCACAGTTAGGACACTGACACCGGCAGTACGCGATCGGATGCCGCAGCTGCTTGAGGACATCATTCGCGGCGTGACCTCATCCTTTGGCGCGGATTACGAATTGAACTACCAGATGGGCTATCCGGTTGTGCAAAACGATGAAGCGATGGTTGATTTTCTTACCTCGACAAGCGAGCAGGTACTCGGCGGGAAAAAATGGATTTATGTAAAGCCGTCGATGGGCGGCGAGGACTTTGCTTTTTATTCAGAGGCTGTGCCAAGCGTGTTTTTCCGCTTGGGGGTTGGAAGCGGAGAGGCATATACATCCTACCCGCTGCATCATCCCCAATTTGATTTGGATGAAGCTGCTCTCCCTTATGGAGCTGCAATGCTGTCGGCCCTTGCACTTAACTATTTGGCTGATCCGCAATTGTGAACGGCAAGGTGAAACTTATACATTCTTATATTTGAACAAACAAACTAAAACGAATTTCAGGAGGCTGTGCGATTTGAAAAGATGGTATGTACAGGGCTTTGCAGCAATAATAGCGGTTATGCTGGTTGTTACAGGATGCGGCAATGCCGCAGAGACGAAAAATGAGACGCAAACGAATAGCGGGACGGCTAGCGCTCCAGCTGGTGCAGACAAAACGACTTTAACGATCGCTAACTCGACGGATATCGAAAGCTTCGATACCCACAACAACAACAATACGATGAGCGAAGCGGTACTCGTCAATGTGTTTGATTATTTGCTGAAAAATGACGACGAGCAAAACAAAGTGCCCGTGCTTGCCACTTCGTGGGAGCAGGTCAATGATACAACATGGAGATTGAAGCTGCGCGAAGGCGTCAAGTTCCACAACGGCGATCCATTCACAGCGGCGGATGTAAAGTTCTCGCTTGAGCGTGTCGCAAAGGATACCACTTTGAAGCAAAACACCTATTACAAGCATATTAAAGAAGTCAATGTTATTGACGATTTTACGGTTGATATTATCACTGAAACGCCAGACCCGATTATGCTTAATCGTTTGTCCCGTATGGGTGCAGGCATTTTGCCTTCCAAATATATTGAGGAGAACGGCATGGAAGCTTTCTTGAAAGCTCCGGTAGGCACAGGCCCTTATAAATTTTCCAAATGGACGAAAGATGACCGCATTGAGCTGGTGAAAAATGCCGATTATTTCGGTGGAACACCGAAATGGGAAAATGTTGTTTTCCGCTCCATTCCTGAAGCGTCCACTCGTGTATCCGAGCTGCTGACAGGCGGCGTTGATATTGCTGCTGGCGTTCCGGCAACGGACATTGCCCGTATTGACGGCGTCGATGGCCTGAGTGTAGAACAAGCGAAAATTCAGCGTGTGCTTCATATCATTATGCGCATGACTGAAGGTTCGATTACTGCTGATCCGAAGGTTCGCGAGGCGATTGATCTTGCGATCGACAATCAGGTTATTATCGACAGCATCGCTGGCGGCGCAGGCATTCCGACTAGAACGTCGGTTACCCCTGGCAACTTCGGTTCAGATCCGAGCTTGTATGATACGTTTGAGTACGACCAAGAGCGTGCGAGAGCTTTATTGAAAGAAGCTGGTTATGAAAATGGCGCGAAAGTATCGTTCTCAGCTTCTGTACAATACAAAGAGGTGGCCGAGGTCGTAGCAGCGATGCTTACGGATGTAGGCTTTGAAGTTAATTTGGAAATTTTGGAAGCCAGCAGCTTCAGCGAAAAGCTGAACTCGAAGAAATTCAACGAGCTGTTCCTGCTGGGCGTAGGAAATTCCTTGTTTGATGCCTCGAACAATTACAATCGCTTCAAGAAAGAAAATGCGGCAGGCGAGACGGATTATAACAACCCAGAAGTAGAGGAGCTGCTGCAATCGGCGCTGCAAAACATGGATTTAGCTGACCGTGAGAAACAATACCAGAAGGTTCAACAGCAATTTACAGTTGACCGTCCTACTATTTATTTGTATCAAATGAAAGGCATTTACGGCGTCGGAGCAGGCATCAGCTATACGCCAAGGCTCGATGAAATGTATTATGCGGAAGACATTACGCTAAAATAGCATCAACTATAAAGGGGGGAATAGCGTTCTATTCCCTTCCTTTTGCTTTAATCTATTACAGGGAGAGGGGCCGTTCAGTGGGCAAATACTTGATCAAATCTTTGCTGCAAATGGTGCCGGTTCTATTTCTCATATCCGCCATCGTTTTTGTGCTTGTGCATGTGACGGGTGACCCGGTCAATCTGATGCTGCCGGAAACGGCAACAGCGGAGGATCGGGCCGTTCTGTCTGAGGCGCTGGGTCTGGACCGGCCTCTATATGTTCAATTCGGCCTATTTCTCTTTAAGGCAATCCAGGGAGATTTCGGACATTCCTTCCATTACGGACAATCAGCTTTGCCGCTTGTGCTGGAAAGGTTGCCTGCAAGTTTCCAGCTTGCTGGAGCGGGAATGCTGATTGCAACGCTGATTGCGATTCCACTGGGCATTATTTCGGCGCTGAAGCGCAACACTTATTTGGATCTATTCATTTCAGGCTTGTCTGCGCTTGGCAAAGGGATGCCGAATTTCTGGACGGGCATTATGCTGATTTTATTATTTTCGGTCATATTAGGCATTTTCCCCGTTTCCGGTAAGGGCGGGCCGGAGCATCTTGTCCTTCCGGCCATAACGCTTGGAGCCGGCATTGCGGCGCAAATGACGAGGCTCATTCGAGCAAGCATGCTGGAGATTTTGAATCAGGAGTATATTCGTACGGCGAGAAGCAAGGGGCTGCTGGAGACGATCGTTATTTTCAAGCATGCGCTGCGCAATGGACTTATTCCCGTCGTTACAATCATGGGCCTGCAATTTACAAGCCTGATCGGCGGGACGCTCGTAACCGAGACCGTGTTCTCATGGCCGGGGCTTGGACAACTGCTCGTGTCGGCCGTCAATACGCATGATATGTCGATTGTACAGGCAGCCGTATTCGTCATTGCCATCATCGTATTGGTTGTGAATTTATTAACGGATATTGTATACCGGTATCTGGACCCACGCATTAAATACAGTTAAAGCCAGAGGTGAGGCAGATGTCGTTATTATCCAAATCGCAAGCGGATGGCTTGCTGGGCAAGCGGTCCGAGGAAACGGAAAGCCGGTGGCGGCAAGGCATAAAGTCGCTTTTGAAAAGCAAGACCGGTACGCTCGGTATTCTGATTGTACTCGCCGTGTGCATCATTGCTATTGGCGCGCCATTGTTTGCCACCCATGAGCCAGCGAAGATCAGCCCGGCGCAGCGGCTGCTTCCGCCGATGTGGCTGGAGGGCGGCACGCATGAGCATTTTCTGGGGACGGATAATTTGGGCAGAGATATTTGGAGCCGAATTGTTTATGGCTCGCAAGTATCTTTAATCGTCGGCATTGGTGCCGTTATGCTGTCAGGTGCAATCGGAGCGCTTCTGGGCTTGCTTGCAGGCTTTTATGGCAAATGGGTAAATGCCATTATTATGAGGGTCGCCGATGCCTTTATTGCTATTCCGGCGATTTTGTTTATGCTCGTTGTACTCGCCGTACTTGGACCGGGACTTGGAACGCTAATCTTCGTTATTGGCGTAACTAACTGGGTCTCCTATGCGCGGGTTGTCCGCGGGGAAGTGCTCAGCGTGAAGGAACGGGATTTTGTAAAAGCTGCGAGAGCGCTAGGCGCACGGAATGGGCGGATTATTTTCACCCATATTTTGCCGAATGTATTGTCATCCTTCATCATTATTTCCACGATGAGCGTGGCTACAACGATTATTATGGAAGCGTCACTTAGCTTTCTAGGGCTTGGCATTAAGCCGCCTGCCGTTTCCTGGGGCGGGATGCTGAGCGATGGTCGCCAATATTTGGCTACTAGCTGGTGGGTTGCTACTTTTCCGGGGCTTGCCATTACGATTACGGTTCTAGGCGTTATCTTTTTCGGAGATTGGCTTCGCGATATGCTGGACCCTCGCATGAAATCGAAGGAATAAGAAGGGAAATGAGGGAGCAATATGCCGACACCTTTGCTGGAAGTTAAACATTTGCAAACGAGTTTTAAAACGGACAAGGGCGTTATCCCTTCAGTGAACGGCGTTTCCTTCTCCGTCGAAGCGGGGGAAACGCTAGCTATAGTAGGGGAATCAGGCTGTGGAAAAAGCGTTACGTCGCTTTCCATTATGGGTCTTATCGCATCTCCAGGTACTATAACGGGCGGGGAAATTACATTCCAAGGGCGCGATCTGGTAAAGCTCTCTCGCAAGGAGCTGAGAAAGCTGCGCGGCAACGAAATGTCGATGATTTTTCAAGAGCCGATGACATCGCTTAATCCTGTATTTACAATTGGCAATCAGCTGGCGGAAGTATTCCGCGTCCACCAAGGCACAAGCAAAGCGGAGGCCAAGCAGAAAAGTATAGATATGCTGCAGCGTGTAGGCATAGCTAATGCTTCCAAGCTGGTTCGCCAATTTCCCCATCAGCTGTCGGGAGGGATGCGGCAGCGGGTTATGATTGCGATGGCGCTTGCCTGTGAGCCGAAGCTGCTTATTGCCGATGAGCCGACAACGGCGCTGGATGTGACGATTCAGGCGCAAATTTTAGATTTAATTTCAAAGCTCAGCAAGGAACAGCAGACGGGCGTTATTTTAATTACGCATGATTTAGGCATTGTTGCGGAAATGGCGGATCGGGTCGTCGTTATGTATGCAGGGGAAGTTGTCGAAGAAGCATCGGTCATCGATCTGTTTGCTGCTCCGAAGCATCCCTATACAGTCGGTCTGCTCGGTTCTTTGCCAAGAATGGATGAGCAGAGGGAGCAGCTAGCGTCAATACCCGGCATGGTACCTAATTTGCTGGACATGCCAAGTGGTTGTCCTTTTCACCCTCGCTGCTCCTATGCAGGCAGCGAATGCATGGTAATAAAACCGGAGCTTGAGCGAGTTGGCAATGGTCATTATGCGAGATGCCTGAAAAGCGAGGAGGTGTCATGATGAACCAGAGTGGCTTTAATGCGGCGCCCCTGCTGGAAGTGAAAGATTTGCGAAAGCATTACCCCTTGAAGCGGGGCTTGTTTGCCCGAGGCAATGAGTATGTCCGAGCAGTAGATGGCCTCAATTTCACGATTAATCAAGGGGAAACACTGGGCATCGTCGGGGAGTCCGGCTGCGGCAAATCAACAACGGGCGAGATGGTAGCGCAGCTGCTTGAGCCGTCGTCTGGCGAGATTTGGTTTGAAGGCAGGCGTCTTACGGGAATGAATGAGCAGGACATCCGACAGGTAAGGCGAGAGCTGCAAATTGTTTTTCAAGATCCATACGCCTCTCTGAATCCAAGAATGACCGTTAAAGATATCGTTGGTGAGCCGCTCAAAATTCATGGTCTGGCGAAAGGGCGCGAGCTGCAAAGTGAGGTAGCCCAGCTGCTGGAGACTGTGGGCCTTGGAGCCCATCAGTTGGACCGTTATCCCCATGAGTTCAGCGGCGGACAGCGCCAGCGAATCGGTATTGCAAGAGCGCTCGCGCTTAAGCCGAAGCTGATCGTCTGCGATGAGCCCGTATCGGCGCTGGATGTATCGATTCAAGCGCAAATTTTAAATTTGCTGAAATCGCTGCAGCAGCAGTTTTCACTCACTTATATTTTCATCGCCCACGGCTTGCCTTCCGTGAAGCATATTAGCGATCGCATTGCGGTCATGTATTTAGGGCGGATTGTGGAGCTTGCTGACCGTGACGACTTGTTTGCGCGGCCAAAGCATCCGTACACGCAGGCTTTGCTGTCGGCCGTTCCTGTACCTGATCCGACGATCCGCAAGGAGCGGATTGTGTTGTCTGGCGAACTTCCGAGCGCTGTTAATCCGCCGACTGGCTGTGCCTTTCATCCTCGCTGCCCTTATGTGCAGCCTATATGTAAAATTGAAGCGCCTGCCTTGGAGCCTTCCGGCTCCAGACATATGGCGGCCTGCCATTTTCCGCTTAACTAGACTAAAGCTAAGATCAAGAGGAGGCGCTTATATGCCTGAGCCTAAACGCTTAATCGAGCCTGAGGATTTATACCATTACAGCTGGATCAGCGATCCGTCCATTCATCCGGTGACATCTTCAGTCGCTTATGTGTACAAAGAAATCGATCAAGATAAAAATGATTATAAGACGCATATCCGCGTCGTAACGATAGATGGCCAAGAGGATGCTTCATTAACGGATGGTTCCAAGGATTTCGCACCGAGCTGGTCGCCGGATGGGCTGAAGCTGGGCTTTCTGCGGGTGAACGAAAACGGCAAGCAGCTGTGGCTGGCAGATGTGAGCGCAGGTACTGCTGCCCAGCTTACTTCGGCAAAGCATGGCGTTGCTGCTTTCGTCTGGTCGCCAGATGGGAGCGCAATCGCCTATACGAGCCGAATAAGCGAGGAAGAGGCGCAGGGAAAGCTCACAAAGGAAGAAATCGTCAAGCAGGAAAGCCGCCGCGGCCGAAGCTACGAGCGGACGATTCCGAAAGCGGAAGGATCAGGCTGGTGGGATGGCAGATACAGCCAGCTGTTTCGGGTTGAGGTAACAAGCGGAGAAGTGACGCAGCTTACGTCAGGCAGGTTTAATGTATCACAGCCCGTGTGGACGGAGGATGGGAGCAAGCTTGCTTTTTTAAGCAAAAAAATAGATGATCCCGAGCTTGACCCGGATTTAATCGCCTATCAGGATTTGTTTACAGTCAGGGCAGTTGGCGGAGAGCTTTGCCGGATTACGGATCGTTCACTGAGCATCAGCCAGTTCAGCTATTCGCCGGACGGCAGCATGATTGCGTTAATTGCCGAAGACCGCAAGTATGGCAGTGGCACTCAAAGCAACATTTATACAGTGCCAAGTAGCGGTGGAGCTCCTGTCGCATGGCAGGAGACGGATGTTCAGGTCGGCAATTATATTTTGAACGACATGCGCACGGCTGCGGTTATGCCCGGCCCGTTGTTTGCTAAGGATGGAACGAGTGTATTCGCATTAGGTACGCATCATGGACAAGCCCAGCTTTATTGGTTCAGAGAAGCTGGAGCACCGGAGCCGGTCTCATCGGGGGAACGCGACATTTACCAGCTAGAGGAAACCATAGATGGCCGTTACTTTATTATGCTGTCTATGGATGCTCATGGATCAGGCGAGCTTTACCGTTTGGATCGACTGAGCGGAGAGGAGCTGCGGTTGACGTCATGGAATAAGGCGGCAATGGAGGAGCTGGACATTAGCATTCCTGAGACGTTATGGTTCGATTCCACGGATGGCGACCGTATCCAAGGCTGGATGATGCGCCCGCCAGCACTCCCTCAAGGCGGAAAGGCGCCGCTGGTGCTCGTCATTCATGGCGGCCCGCATGCGATGTATGCGCCAACCTATAGCCATGAACTTCAAACGCTAGCTTCCGCAGGATACGCAGTTCTCTATGTAAATCCACGCGGAAGCTTCGGTTATGGCCAGCGCTTCGCGCAGAGCTGCCGAGGAGATTTCGGTGGCGGAGACTACCGCAATTTAATGGACGCCGTCGATGCGGCGCTTGAACGCTTTGATTTTATCGATCCTGAGCACTTGGGTGTCATGGGTGGAAGCTATGGAGGGCTAATGACCAACTGGATCATTTCCCAAAATAACCGTTTCCAAGCGGCTGTGTCACAGCGCTGCATCTCAAATTGGCTTTCCTTCTACGGGACAAGCGATATTGGCATTTCCTACACAGAAGGCATCGTAGGTGGGAACCCATGGGAGCAGCAGGGCTTGCTGTTGGAAAAATCGCCACTGACCTATGTGAGCCAAGTGAAGGCTCCGGTGCTTATTATGCATGGTGAGCAGGATTTTCGCTGTCCAGTCGGCCAATCTGACGAGTGGTACACCGCACTTAAGCGGTTAGGCAAGCAAACGAAGCTCATTCGCTATCCAGGCTCTAATCACGCCTTCCTTAAAAGCGGCAAGCCCTCTTATCGCGTGGAGGCACTCCGTGAAGTAAACGCTTGGCTGGGCAAGCATCTTGCCGCAACTGCTCAAACAGGGGGCGCGCCAGATGAAGCATAAAATACAATTGCCGCTGCCGATTGCGTTGCTCATTGAAAACTGCCGGACTAGCGGCGAATCGGATGCGCATATTGCGGCTTGTATACGAAGCAAGGATTTCTCCTCCATTATCGATCGAACGGCAGAGCCTTCAATGGCATTCGTAGAGCGGGTCCAGCTTGCAGAGGAGCTGCATATTGATTTGGAGGAAGCTTTCCGCAGCGGCTATGAATTCGGTTTTTTGCATTTAAATGGTTTGAAGAAGCTGCTTCGTTTCCGCTTCGGCCTTCAAGCGGAGCGGGATTACAGAAGCGTGGATGATGGAGTGCGGGGTTTTGTACTGGATGAGCACGCAGCAAATGAGCTGCAAGCTCTTATCCATCGGCAGTGGCAGATCGTTCAGTATAGGGAAGCTGATGATAGCGGGAGACGCTTGTTCTCCATTCATTTAAAGCAGGAAAATTATTAATAAAGTATGGAGGGAAGGGCAGCCGGATGGCTGCCTTTTTTTCTTTGGTACAGGTTAGTCTCTTCCCGCCTCATATAGCTTTTGCGCCAGCATGCGCGGCTCGGTTTTTGCGGTAGAAAAATGATCGCCATGCCCATAAATTAGTCGGAATAAGCCCAGTCTGCTCGACATGTGAGGATGCCAGCCATACATTTGATTATATTGCGGCATAACGTTGTCTACCGTGAAGTACAGATAGCTTCTGGGGGTAGTCAGGCTGTAAAATTTTTTGAGATCCAGCTTTTCATAAAATGGGCCAGCGGGCTCCGGTGTAATTTGGCTGTACACATGTTTGGCAAAACCGAGGCCTGCAAGATTGACGAAGGTTTCTCGAAAAAAGGGAAATGGCAGCATAATTGTATTATCCTTGGAGCTTTCTCTCAGCTGTTGAAAAAAGACCTGGGCAGCCGGCTGAAACTCGTCCGCGACCATTTCCCCGTCATTCAGCACGAAGGCATTGAAAAATACGAGCCGTTTCAGGCGGTCCGGTACAAACTCTGCCACTTTTTGAACTAAAGAGCCGCCAAAGCTATGTCCCACTAGGACAATTTGCTGCAAATGATGGGCGATAATGAAATCTGCAATCGAGCGCGATAACATCCCGTGGGTCACGGCTTTGTTCGGATCCTTGCCGTGTCCGGGATACTCTGGCGTATACACGGTATGGCCCATTTTGCGCAGCTCAGCAGCTGATTCGTCCCAAAAACTGGCATCCGCCCAAGAGCCGTGAATAAGCACAAAGGTAAGCGGCTGCTGTGGTTCGGCTGTTTGTACTTTCATATGCATCGCGGCATGATGAGGCTGGGCTTGCCAGCCATTCATCGGATACGTGCGATAAGGATCGCGATTATAGCTTGCATAAGTAGCATTCATCTTCATATTCCTCTCAGACTAAGATGCTCCACTATATGCCCAGACGTGTAAATAGGTTAATGCTCGGCAAGACTAGCTGCCTGTGAAAATGCGACTAGCCAGCCGCTCACTTGGCTGGGACTGCAAGATGGGTATGGATATCGGCGATCATTAGCTTATATTCTTCGCTCGCGACAAGAGTGGCGATATAACGCTCCCATTCCTCAATCGTTGCTGCCCCCATAATCACTTTAATTTTAAACATCACCAGCTTATTGTTTAGATCGGCATATTTGCCTTGGCTCCAGAAGCTGTTAAGCTGAGGCAGCGTCGTGTCGGCATAAGAGGTTTTACGCCACTCGGCAACGGCAGCTTCATAAGTGCTCCTTACATTGGCAGGCAACGCTGCTACACTTTGATTGCCTTTCAGCATATCGGTTTGTCCGAACAGATGATTGATGGCAGAATAGTCCGCGGCACCAAGCTCGGCAATCGCTCCCCATTCGTTTTTCTCCGTCATTTCATAGCCGCGATTCAGCCAGTTCAGCATCAGCCCAGGTTCGGTTCTCGTCATGGCGCTAATGATATACATCCCATTTCCCTCCAGCTTCCATGGGGCAATCGCTGGGCTTGCTGAAGTAGCCTGAATGCCGGAAAGCGGCACCCACACCGCTTGTCCAGCAGAAAGCTGGGCTGCTTCGGTGACGCTCATGGCAGCAAGGCCAGTGAGATTTTCACTCAAGCGGTCTTGCGTCTGTTCCCCAGTTCTAACGGCGAATTCTTTGTCCACCAGCCCATCGCGGTAAGCGTGAGCGAGCCATTTCAGCGCCTGTGCTTGTTCAGGCGCAGCGGCATGATCAATCAGCTTGCCGTCTTTCATGGAGAAACGGTCAGGGCTTCCTGTAAAAGCTTGCTCGACCCAAGTTAGCGTACCTAGTCCGGCGGCAAAGGTATAGCCCGATAATCCGATTGTATCCTGTTTGCCATTGCCATCCGGATCGTTAAACGTAAATTGCTTTAATACCTCATATAGTTCATCCATCGTTTTGGGCTGGGCTAAATTCAGCTTATCCAGCCAATCCTGCCTAATGGCTGGGAAGGGCGCGTCATGCTGATCGCCAGGGCGGGCAATGCCATAAAGCTTGCCATTAATGACTCGGCCGCCCAAGGCGTTATTGCCCGCAAGCGCCTTTAAGCGCGGATAAGCATCCAACTGCTTCGTCAAATCAACCGCAAGGCTCTCCAGCAGCTCATCGTTGTACTGGTACGGATCTTCAAGCAGCATGATAGAAGCGGGATCACCCGCAGCGAACAGGACGGTTGTTTTTTCCTTATAAAATTCCGGATCAGCCAATTGCAGCCGCACATCGACATTCATATTTTCCTGCATATATTTAAGCAGCGGCATAGGTGAGGCTACCGTGCCGTCATTTGGCTTTGTCATCACGCTAAATTGCGGGAGAGCATGCGGATCGCTCACAAATGCCGTTCGATGGAAGGCGTCCCAGGTGACGCTGAGGCCAGATGCTTCTGCAACGAGCCTCAGCGGCAGCCAAATCATTTTTTTGTCCAAATAAGGGGCTGTTTTCAAATGGTTTATCCGTTTGCCACCGATCTCCATTTCCTTGCGATCCGCCCAAAATACGAGCCCCAGCTTGCTCGGATGTTCGGCGGTTAACCGCTTCTCACCAGCATGCCAGGTGAGCTTGTAGCCGTATCCTTCCAGAACGGCTTTTCCGGGAACCATTATTGTTCCTTCTATCATTCGCGGAGGAAGAGGAAGGCTGACAGTCGTATTTTGAAAAGAGACGGAAACTTGCGAGCGCGCCGTATTATTTTCAGAAGCGGTATCGTCCGTCCATGGGCTGGACATGCTGGCAGAAACGTCAGACACAGCGGTGAATGCGGTTACAGTGGCGACTAACGTCAGACCAGCAAGCTTGGTTACGTGCAAGAAACGTCGTTTCATAAGTTATCCTCACTTTCAGTTTAAATAATTCCAATAATTACTAGACGTAATTTAGGCCAAAAGGTTACCGTTTTATTCAAATAATTGGCCATAAAAGCGGAATAATTCGGATTAGTCGGTTGGAATCCCGTCCAATAAAATTTATAATGGAAGGGACAAGGCAAGCGCCTCTATACATGTAGGAGGAAATGAATGATGGAAAGAGCGAAGGAGCTGTTCCTTCTGCATTTCGGCAGCTTTATGAGCATGCGCCAGGCAGGCGTTTATGAAGCGTACAAGCAGTTCGAGATTGATAGGGAAGTAGAAATCGAGTGGTATAACGAATGTATAGACAGCTGCACGAAGCAATTGTCAATTCGAGACTGGGATGCGGCTGCATCGCTGCTGGCCATTGTGAAGGTACACAATAATGAGCGAATCATAAAAAATGTGGTCGCCTTCGTTACGAAGCAATTAATGAGTGCGGACAGCATCGTCAAGCTGATGTACGCCGAGCATATCATTGAAATGATTAAGGCGATGCGCCAAACGATTTCCGATTCCGTCCGCTTTGAGGCTTATGAAGCAGTGCTTCATTTGCTAGAGGATATTATGAAAAAGCCGCTGGTTGTTGATCCGGGGCATGAGCTGTCCCTTTTTCAGCTGAGAGACAAGAGGTCGCTTAACAATCGCGCGCAAATCAGCATCGATACGATCAAAAACGATGGTTACTGGAAGGAATAACAGCTTTAAGGCATGTGCAATGAAAAATAATACGAATTTATAATTCGTCTCAACTTTGGGGGAATCACATTGAAATTCAGACCTTGCATAGATATGCATGATGGAAAAGTGAAGCAAATTGTGGGCGAGACGCTCAGTACGGACAAGCAGGCGGTCGTGGAAAATTTCGTTTCCAGCCATCATTCCGCTTATTATGCCGAAATGTTCAAGAAGGACGAGCTCGTTGGCGGGCATGTCATTATGCTGGGCGGCGGCAACGAAGAGGAAGCGGTTCGCGCCCTTCAGGCGTATCCGGGCGGCTTGCAAATTGGCGGAGGCATTAATGCAGGCAATGCCCAGCACTACCTTGCTCAAGGCGCATCGCATGTCATTGTGACCTCTTACATTTTCAGCAATGGACAGCTTAATAAAGACAACCTGGAGACGATCGTCGCTGAAGTTGGCAAAGACAGATTAGTTATTGATTTGAGCTGCAAAGAGCGTGACGGCAAGTGGTATGTGGTGACGAACCAATGGACGCAGTTCAGTAATTTTGAAGTGAATGAAGCTAATATTCGCATGCTGGAGCAATTTTGCGATGAGTTTCTCATTCATGCTGTTGATGTGGAAGGCAAGCAGAGCGGCATCCAGCAAAGCTTGGTGAAGGCGTTGGCGCAATGGGTGACAATCCCTTGTACTTATGCGGGCGGCGCTCGTTCGCTGGCTGACCTAGAGCTGTTCGAGAGCCTCTCTGGCGGTAAGCTGGATATTACAATCGGCAGCGCATTAGATATATATGGCGGTGCCTTGCCTTACGAGCAGGTTGTTGCTTATTGCCAGAGCTAGTATGCAATCAATGACAGGAGGAGAATGAAAATGTGCCGAAACATTAAGCCTTTGTTTAACTTTGACCCTCCAGCAACAGAATATGAAATTATGGCAGCCTCGCTGCAATTTGTCCGCAAAATATCCGGCTATAACGCACCCTCGAAAGCGAATGAAGAAGCCTTCCGCATCGCTGTTGCAGAAGTGGCGGCTGCGGCAGAGAAGCTGATGAGTTCGCTTGTGACGAATGCCGAGCCGCGCAATCGTGAAATCGAGATGGAGCGCGCCCGCGCCAAATCGGCCAAACGTTTTGGTACAAGCAACGAATAAAAGCATAAATCAGCAGGAGATTGAGGGATGAGACTTGTACCTCGATCTCTTTTTTTAAAATATAGAGAAAGGATATGATGTTCCCATCTTTTCTCTATATTTCTACGCGAAACGGTGGCTTTGCCGCCAGAGGACGGCGACAGCCGTTTACGCTTGTGATAAGGGAAGGGGCTGGGGGTTCGCGTATGAAGTGGAAGGTTGTCGCTAATGGGAACAGTTATTTAGTTTGCCGTAAAACGTGGCACTCGCCTTTATGGATGGGGATTGTCAAGAAAGACATTCGCAGCATCACGATTAATAATCGCTCCTTTTCAGTTGAGGTATTTGCCGACTGTTCGACGTCCCAGCTTGCGCATAAGCTTCTAATGCTTGCGGAACGGCCGTAGGCTGGCCGCATTTGAGATCATCCGTAAAGATGATTATAATGAAAGTAAGTTCGCGATTGTTTTACAAATGTGCTTTACACAATTATCCAAATGAAAAGGGGAATTTACATATGTATCCTACACAGCAGCAATTAGAAAATTATGCGGCACTGGCCGTTAGAACGGGCGTCAATGTCCAACAAGGACAGACGGTTGTCCTGATGACGCCAATAAGCGCAGCTCCGCTGGCTCGGCTGATTGCCATGAAGGCTTATGAAGCAGGAGCGAAGCATGTACAAGTGGAGTATAACGATGAGGAGCTAGCTCGCATTAAGTATAAGCTGGCGCCAGAAGAGGCTTTTGGCGAATACCCAATGTGGCGCGCCAAGGCGTGGGAAGGGTATGTGGAGCAAGGGGCGGCGTTTATTACTATTTATTCGCCGAATCCTGATCTGCTCACGGGAGTGGATGCCAATCGGGTGGCGACAGCAACGAAAGCCGCATCGACTGCGCTCAGCGGCTATCGCGGTGCACTGATGAATCATTCGAACGCATGGACGCTTATTTCTTACGCGACACCAGAGTGGGCAGCTAAAGTGTTCCCGGATGTATCGCCGGAGGAGGCGGTGCAGAAGCTGTGGGAAAGAATTATTGAGGCGACACGCATTGGCCTGGAAAACCCGATTCAGGCTTGGAGCGAGCATAATGCCAAGCTGCTGCAAGTGGTGGAGCTGCTTAATGGCAAGCGTTATCGTCAGCTGCGCTATCAGGCGCCGGGTACGGACTTAACGATAGATTTGCCGGAAGGCCACATCTGGCTAGGCGGAGCCAAGGCAAATGCCAAAGGCGTGCTGTTCAATCCGAATATGCCTACTGAGGAAGTATTTACGATGCCGCATAAGGATGGCGTGAATGGCACGGTTCGCAGCACAAAACCGCTCAATTACAACGGCCAGGTTATTGACGGCTTTTCCTTGACGTTCAAGGATGGCAAGGTGACGGAATATTCGGCTGAGAAGGGCTATGAGGCGTTATCGCATTTGGTCGGAACGGATGAAGGGGCGGCGAAGCTCGGTGAAGTGGCGCTTGTGCCACATAACTCGCCCATTTCCAATTCTAATGTTATTTTCTTTAATACCCTCTATGATGAAAATGCTTCCTGCCATTTGGCGCTGGGGCAGGCTTATCCGGTTAATCTTAGCGGCGGCACGACCATGTCACCGGAAGAATTGCTTGCACATGGAGCGAATCGCAGCTTGGTACATGAAGATTTTATGATCGGTTCAGCTGAGATGAACATTGACGGCATCACGCAGGATGGATCGGCAGAGCCTATTTTCCGGGGTGGCAACTGGGCAATTTAAATGTCTAAAGCAAAAGGAGCGGTCCTGGTGAGGGCCAGAGGGCCACTCCTTTTTTCTTAAACGCTTGTCTTAATAAAGTTTTTTTAAAAAAAGCCAACCTCTTGACTCGTTTAATCATTTCAGTTATTGTAATGTAAATTATAAAGCTTTTATCATAAACATCATGCAATAGCGTTGACCAAGAAAGAAGCGCTCCAGCTTCGCTGTCCAGAGAAGAAACCCACCGGCTGCAAGGTTTCTCGCTGCGAACGAGCCTTCTCCTGCCTTGCGAGCTGTGACGGGAATTCAACCGTTGCCGGTACATGCCGTTATCATGTTTGAGGATCGCCAGGCTTGCTGTTGGCTTTGTGGTCAAACTAGGGTGGTATCACGACACATTCGTCCCTGACGATGTGTCTTTTTTGTTTTTTCATACTAAATGATGGTCGAAAAAAGGGGAGTGCGGCTCATGCGCCAAAGTCAATTATTGCTTCATACTTTACGAGATTCACCTGCGGACGCCGAGGTGATGAGCCATCAGCTGATGCTGCGCGCCGGATACATTCGCCAGCTTGCTGCGGGAATTTATACATATTTGCCGCTTGGAAGGCGCGTGCTGCGCAAAGTAGAGACGATTGTGCGGGAGGAAATGGACAGGGAAGAAGCTCAGGAGCTGCTTATGCCTGCGATGCAGCCGGCTGATTTATGGCAGAAATCCGGGCGCTACACCGCCTACGGCCCAGAGCTGACTCGATTGAAGGACCGCCACGAGCGTGAATTTGTATTAGGACCAACACATGAGGAGGTTATTACTTCCTTAGTAAGCAACGAAATCAGCTCTTACCGGAGGCTGCCCGTCACCTTGTATCAAATTCAGACGAAGTTCCGGGATGAGCGGCGTCCGCGCTTCGGCCTGCTGCGCAGCCGGGAATTTCTAATGAAGGATGCTTATTCCTTTGATACCGATTGGGAGGGACTGGACGCTTCCTATTGGAAAATGTACCGTGCTTATGAACGAATTTTCAATCGTTGCGGCGTTAATTTCCGTGCAGTGGAGGCGGATGCTGGAGCCATCGGAGGAGAAGGCGGCACGCATGAGTTTATGGCGCTTGCGGATATTGGCGAAGATACGATTGCGGTGTGCGACAGCTGCGCTTATGCTGCCAATTTAGAAAAGGCGGAGTCGGCGGCCGCGTCGTTTGAGGCGAAGCAAGAGGCCGAGACTATGAATAGCGAGCAGCCAGTGGAAAAATTTCATACCCCTAATATGAAGACGATTGATGAATTGGTTCAACAATTGGACGTTAAAGCAGCTGATATCATCAAGACCCTAATTTGTCTCGTCGATGACCGCTTAGTTGCCGTTCTCATTCGAGGCGATCATGAAATGAACGATATTAAAGTGAAAAATGCGCTTGACGCCGAAAACGCAGCTATTGCCGATGCCGATACCATTCAGCGGCTGACAGGAGCGCCTGTAGGTTTTATTGGCCCGATCGGTCTCGATCTTCCATTGCTCATTGATGATGCGGTTATGAAAATGACGGCTGCCATCGCCGGGGCGAATGAACGGGACTACCACCATCGTCACATCGTTCCTGCGCGGGATTTCGCTCCCCAGCATATTGGCGACTTCCGGAGCGCGGCCGAAGGAGACGGCTGTCCGCGCTGTGTCGAAGGGAAGCTGCAATTTTTCCGCGGCATTGAAGTGGGGCATGTGTTCAAGCTGGGCACCAAATACAGCGAAAAGCTTGCCGCTGTTTTTCTCGATCAAGCAGGCAAAAGCATGCCGATGATTATGGGCTGCTACGGGATTGGCGTATCGCGCATGTTATCCGCTGCGATAGAACAGCATCATGATGCGGCAGGAATAGTATGGCCGCTGGCACTTGCTCCGTACCACGTACATCTGATTCCGATATCCGTGAAGGATGAAACGCATATGAAGGTAGCCCAGCAGCTTTACAATGAGCTGCAAAGCAGCGGGGTGGAAGTATTGCTTGATGACCGGGAAGAGCGGCCAGGCATAAAATTCAAGGATTCGGATCTGATCGGCATTCCACTGCGAGTGGTTATTGGCAAAGACGCGGAGCAGGGGAAAGTTGAATTTGTTCAGCGCAAGGGCAATCAGAAAGAGCTCATCACGATCGAAGAGGCTGGCGAACGCATTCGCCAAATGGTATCGGAGAAATAGTAAGATAAGACTTTTAACGGATGTAACTAACCTGAGCAGCTGAATGTATGTTTATTAAAATATAAGCTGCGTCATTAAAGAGCATTCTCGCAAATGAGAATGCTCTTTTTTACGCTGCCTAAAACTAAGTGATGCGAAAAAATACGTTCAAACTATTTTCCTATCATAAAAGTGTTTTAAAATGCAACTAATTAGTCGAATTTTCTGAGTTTATTAAAATAACTGTTGCTAAAAAGGTCATATTGATTTACACTCACTAATGTAAACGCTTCGCATTATACGGATGAAAAGTTTGGGAGGATACGAGATGCCACGAGATGCCACGAGATGCCACTAGCAATTGAGGGAATTTATCCCGCATTATTGACTCCTTTTACAAAAGATGAAGAGGTAAATGAGGCTGCATTAAAACAGCTTGTCAATCGATTGATTGTTGCAAAAGTGAACGGTATCTTCGCATTAGGATCGAATGGGGAATTTCATGTTCTGTCCCGCGAGGAAAAATTAAACATAACCAAAATCGTTGTCGAGGAAACGGCAGGCCGTGTATCAGTCATGGTGGGCAGCGGTGGAAACAGCACACGCGAGGTCATTGAGCTTTCGCAAGCGATGGAGAAGCTTGGTGTCGATGCGCTGTCGGTTATAACGCCATATTTTATTCCGCCAACGCAGGAGGAAGCTGAAGAGCATTACCGTAAAGTAGCGGAGGCTGTATCGCTTCTGGTCGTGCTGTACAATATCCCGTCGCAAACAGGATTTTCCCTTGCGCCTGAGACGGTGGGGCGTTTGGCTAAACTGCCGAATATCGCCGGCATTAAGGATAGTAGTGGGGATTTTAGCAACATTGAGCAATATATAGCGCATACACGCGGCGAGCATTTTTCCGTTATTGCGGGTACTGACTCGCTTATTTTGAAAACGCTTCAAGCTGGCGGTAGTGGTGCTGTCGCTGCAACGGCGAATTTGCTCCCGGAAACGGTTGTTGCGATTTATAACAACTGGAAAGCTGGTGTTCCGGTCGGCCCTGCCAGAGCGCCGATTCAAGAGCCGACAGGCGAAGCGTTCAAGCAGATTGAAGCAGCCGTTCAATTTTATAAAACGAATCAGGAGGGATAACGAATGCTGAATGTTTATCACTTTCAGACAGCAGACCGTATCATTGCCGGTGCGAACACCTTGTCGCAGCTGAAGGAGCATTTGCCTGCTGTTCATCCTCGCATTCAGCGCGCCTTGATTGTTACGCAGCCAACGGTTCAGCGCAAGGGCTACTCTGGCGTCATCGAGCAGCAGTTAACGGAGCAAGGCATCGCCTTTGACGTATGCACAGCGATTTTACCAGAGCCGACGGTGCAAAACATAGAAGAAACGTTCGCGGCATATCACGGTAATCACTATGAAATCATCATCGGCCTTGGCGGCGGCAGCGTGCTGGACGCGGCTAAAATTTTATCGGTGCTGATGACGAATGAGCAAAAAATCGCTGACATGCTTGGCACAAATGTAGTGGCTAAGTCAGGAGTGGCCACCGTATTGATCCCGACGACATCTGGCACGGGCTCAGAAGTGACGCCGAATGCGATCGTTACTTTCCCTGATCAGGAGCTGAAAATCGGAATTGTCAGCCCTTATCTGCTGCCGAAGCTTGTTATTCTTGATCCGGTTCTGACGCTGGAGCTGCCGAAGCCGATAACGGCTGCAACAGGCATGGATGCGTTCACGCATGCGCTGGAATCTTTTATTTCGAACAAAGCTAATTATTTCAGTGACATGTTCGCTTTGGAGTCCATCCGTCTCATATCTTCAAGCATTATTGAAGCTTACGAGAATGGTTCGTCACTAGAGGCGCGTGAGAAAATGCTGCTTGGTTCAACGTATGGCGGAATGGCGCTTACGGCAGCGGGAACGGCGGCGGTTCATGCGCTCGCTTATCCGCTTGGCGGCAAATATGGCATTCCTCATGGCGTCGCCAATTCGATGCTGCTGCCTGGTGTGATGGCGTTTAATATGGATCATTGTGTAGATCGGCTCCATCTCGTTGCTGGGCCAATGGGCATTGAGACAGAAGGGCTTTTGCCAGAGGCAGCAGCATACCGTGTCATCGAGAAAATTCGCGAGTGGACAGAGAAGCTGGAAATACCGCAGGATTTAACCGCCTATGGCGTACAGGAGGAAAATGTCGAGGCCTTAGCGCAAGCTGCTTCGCAGGTTACGAGACTGTTAAACAACAACCCGAAGGTGCTAAGCCTGGACGATATGAAAATGATTTATCGCAGCCTGATTGTGAAATAAGGGAGGATTACCGTGAAAATTGCGATTGTCGCCGACGATTTGACGGGCGCATGCGATTGCGGAGGGCAGCTGGTGCGTTATGGCATGCGCGTATCGGTTCGAATTAATCCGGTTATGGCGGAGGAGCCGCATTATGATGCTGTTGTATTCAACACGGTAAGCCGCTCCTTGCCTGCGAATGAAGCTTCGTCAATCGTCAAACAGATTAGCCAATATATTAATGAGCAGCCCTTTGACCTGATTTATAAAAAAATAGATAGCACGCTTCGTGGAAATATCGGTGCTGAGCTAAATGCGATGTCCGATGTCATTCAGCCGGACTTTACGATTATCGCCCCAGGTTATCCGCAGAACGGTCGGCAAATTATTGAACGTGTTCATCATTTGAATGGCAAGCTGCTGCATGAGACCGAGGTAAGCCGTGATCCGAAGACGTCGGTGCTCCAGTCCGATGTGGTAGAGCTGGTAGCTAGCCAGACGGGACGGGCAGTTGCCCATCTTTCCGTATCAGATATTGACCAAGGAAAGGCGCATCTAGCTGACAGGCTTAAAGCATGCAAAATACAAAATATGACCTATATTGTCGCAGATTCAGTTACAGAGGGGGATTTGGAGAGGCTGGCGAATGCATTGGCGCAGCTGTCCTATAAATTTGTCTGGGTTGGCTCAGCTGGCCTGATGAACCATCTTCCGAAAGCATATGCTGTGGCTGAAAATGACAAGCCGCTGCATATTCCGCTGCCAGTTAGTTATGATCCCGTTCTGCTCGTCGTAGGCAGCGTGAGCAAGATGGGGCGCGAGCAGCTGCGCAATTTAATGAATCAGAATCTGGCAGTGCAAATCATTGCCCGTTCCGAGAAGCTGCTCGCTGACGAGGCTGGTAAGCAGGGGGAATTGGATCGCGTCATCGACGAGGCGAATCGTGCTTTGGCAGACGGTCGCGATACCGTTATCGTCGCCTCAGACAATATCGCCGACACACAAGCGGCAGGCCAATGGCTAGGCATGACACCGATCCAAATTAGCGATGCCATTTCTGCCGCTCTTGGCAGCATAACCGTTAAGCTTTTCGACAAGCTAGCAATCCATAAGCTGTTTTTGACAGGCGGCGATACCGCTTATCAGGTGTTGGAGCAGCTTGGCATAACGGCGGTCGAGCTTATGGAGGAGCTGGAGCCGGGCGTGCTGCTAGGCAAATATGAAGCTCGCGGCCTTTATATGGTGACGAAGGCTGGAAATTTTGGTTCAGATCGAACGATGGAGCATGTCATCAAAAAATTGCATGGAGGCGAATGGACATGAGCAAGCCGATTATCGGTATTACAATGGGGGATGCCGCTGGCGTCGGTCCGGAAATTATTGTGAAGGCGCTGCAGCATGAGGAAGTGCTGAATAAATGCCGCCCAGTCGTAATCGGTGATGCGAAGAGCATGCAGAGGGCTATCGAACAAACCGGTGCAGCATTTACGGTTCACACGGTAAGCAGCACAGCGGAATGCGAATTTAAGCCAGGCGTCATTGACTGCTTTGATCTAAATTTGCTGCCAGCGGATTTAAAGCAGGGCGAAGTATCGGCGGTTGCGGGTGATGCTGCATTCCAGTTTATTCAAAAAGCGGTTGAGCTGGCGCAGGCCGGCGAGCTGCAAGGCGTATGTACCGCTCCATTGAATAAAGAAGCGCTGCACAAGGGCGGACATTTGTACCCGGGGCATACGGAAATTTTCGCCGAGCTGACCGATACGCAAAATTATTCGATGATGCTATCGTCGCCGAAGCTGAAGGTGATTCATCTCACGACGCATGTCGGGCTGAGAAAAGCGATTGACAATATAACGCCAGAGAGAACGCTCACCGTTCTTCGCCTCGCTCATGCTACGTTGACTAGAGCGGGTTATGACCGTCCGCGGATTGCGGTATGCGGCATAAATCCGCATGCGGGGGAGAATGGCTTGTTTGGTGAAGGGGAAGAGGAAGAAAAGCTTATTCCCGGCATTCGTCAAGCGATTGAAGAGGGCATTAACGCAAGCGGTCCTTATCCGGCCGATACGCTGTTTTACCGGGCGGTGCGCGGAGACTTTGATATCGTCATTGCCTGCTACCATGATCAAGGCCATGTGCCAATCAAAGTGCTTGGGCTGGAGGAAGGCGTCAACATTACGGTTGGCTTAAAAGGCGGATTTATCCGCACTTCTGTGGATCACGGCACGGCCTTTGATATCGCAGGGAAAAATATAGCCGATGAGAGAAGCATGCTTGCCGCCCTTGCATCTGCTGTCGAGCTGTCGCCGAAATAAGCGCGGCCCTTGCCAATGAGTTTGAGAGAAGGGATGATCGGCTTCGTTCGGTCCCCTTCGAGTTGAAATGTAAGCGTTATCCTGCATAATGATGGTATCCGAAGCTGAATTTCGCTGACAGCCTTTATTGCGCTTTTCTCCACATAGTTCATTATCCAGGCCATTACTTCCACAAAAGATGCGAAGGCGGCTAAACGCGCTACGATTTATGCTGGACTGCTGTTTCTGCTGCTTGCTGTTGCTGTAGCGATCATCGGCGTTTGCGCGCGCTATTTGTACCCGGATATAGATCCGCTTTATGCGTTCCCGGTGTTTATGCAGCATATACACCCGATTCTCAGTGCCATTGTCGCTACATCGCTGGTCGCTTCAATTTTTGTCGGGGTTTCCACTGTAGCTTTATCTACAACACTAGGCACAATGGTATGGTATTTACTGGATGGTCCATTCGGCATTGATAATATGTATATTGCAGTCGTCGCGCCTTACATTGTTGTGGTTATTGACCGCTGGATCAGCAAAGCTGCAGCTGGGTCGAATAAATAAGCTTACATGAATTCGAGCTTATATTGCTTTTAGGAGGGTTATTGCCAATGAGTGAACAACATTCTGCTTTCTACCATGAAATGACAGCAACACCGAGAGAACCGTATCGCTCCGATGCTTATATTCCATCCCATCAGGTGCAAAATCATGCTTCCTTTCTTCATATTTTAGATAATGGCGATGTGCTCTGCGTCTGGTTTGCAGGAACACAGGAAGGCATTCCGGACATCTCCATTTATTTGTCCCGACTAAATAAAGGAGCAATGGCTTGGACGGAGCCGGTCAAGCTATCGGATGATCCGACACGCTCAGAGCAAAACCCGGTATTGTTTTCCCTCCCAGACGGCAAGCTGTGGCTGCTCTATACCGCGCAAAAATCTGGCAATCAGGATACGGCGATCATTAGACGCCGCATATCGGACGATAATGGCTATACGTGGAGCGACATTGATACGCTGTTCGATACGCCAGGCATCTTTATCAGACAGCCAATTACGGTGTTGGACAATGGCGATTGGCTGCTGCCGATCTGGTACTGCTGCACGAATCCGGGCGAGAAATGGACAGGGAACAAAGATGTGAGCGCCGTGAAAATTTCGTCCGATCAAGGGAAAACATGGGAGGAAGTAACGGTGCCGGGCAGTGTTGGCTGCGTGCATATGAATATCGAGAAGCTGGATGATGGCACGCTTCTTGCGCTCTATCGCAGCCGCTGGGCGGATTATATTTATAGAAGCGCTTCGGCAGATCACGGCAGAACGTGGAGCGAGCCTGTGCCGACATCGCTGCCTAACAACAATTCCTCCATTCAATTCACGAAGCTTGCGAATGGCGATTTGGCGCTAGTATACAATCATAAAAGCGCAAGTGATTCAATGGAGCGCCGTGCTTCGCTGTACGATGAAATAGAAGACGAGGAAGCGGATGAACTGGAGGCTGCAGCGCCTATCCTGACAGAGATTCCTTCCGGCGAGGAACGGCAAGCATTTTGGGGCGCACCTCGTGCGCCAATGACGCTGGCAATTTCCAAGGATAATGGCTTGACTTGGCCGATTAAACGCAATATTGAAGTGGGCGATGGGTATGCGATGACGAACAATTCCAAGGAGCGTCTAAATCGTGAATATTCGTATCCGACGATAAAGCAATCGAAGGATGGCAAGCTTCATATCGCTTACACTTATTTCCGGCAAGCGATTAAATACGTTGTTCTAACTGAGCCTTATATTGCGGAATAAAGGCAAACGAATCAGAGCTGCTATGAAATATGGCATAAGACAGAGGGTAGCAAGCTGTGTTATTGAGGCAGCCGTAAGTCATTTCGGCAAAATTGACAATCTCGTCAATAATGCTGGCATCAATAACCGCAGCTCTATGATTGAGATGGGGATTGATGACTGGCAGGAGGTAATGGATGTCAATTTAAACAGCACCTTATACTTTTGCCGGGCTGCATTGCCGTATTATTCCTCGCTTCGTCCATGTCTGATTTTATTACCGGCGAAGCGATCAATTTAAATGGCGGTACGTATCTGAATTAACCGGACGAAACAAACAACCGACCTCAAAGGTCGGTTGTTTGTTTACACTTACAGATCGTTTGACTTGCTTTCCTCTCCATATAGCTCATTGAGATGCTCAATATGAGACATTCCCCATTCATTCATGGCCTGCAATAAAGGCGCCATTCTCATGCCGTATTCCGTAATGGAGTATTCGACCTTAGGGGGGATTTGCAAATAAATTTCACGATGAACGATGTCATGATATTCTAATTCCCGCAATTGGGAGGTAAGCATTTTTTTGGTGATGTCCGGCAATGATTTTTGCAATTCGCTGAATCTCATCGTACCTTGCGAAAAAAGCTGATATAAAATAATAGGCTTCCATTTGCCAACTAAAATTTCTAAAGCCGTTTCCACTTTGCATTCCTCAGGCATTTGATCGTTTTCCCCTTTCGTTTCCTATGGTATCTTTTTGTATACTAGGTTTAATTAAAGTTCCTACTTCTAATAAATAACTCTAGAGCTTATTATACATCTATGATTTAAACATACTCAAGGAGGAATCATTACAGTGAAATGGCTTGTGCGAATATTGCAAGGACTGCTAGTGCTTGGATTTTTAATGTTTGGGTTTATGAAGGTTAGTGGAGATCCTACCCAAGTGGAAGCCTTTAATGACATTTATGGATATGGCACAGCGTTCATGTACGTTGTGGGGATTGTTGAGATTTTGGGGGCTGTCGGGTTATTGATTGGTTATTGGAGAAATAAGCTGATTCCTATTTTTAGCGGAGTATTAGCGGTTGTAATGGCTGGAGCTGTATTTACACATTTAAAGGCAGGCCAAGGCTTTGAAGTAGCAGGCATGCCATTGATTTTGCTGGTTTTAGCTTTGATCGTGCTTTTTGGCCAAATAAAGCTGCTTGCCAATAACAGACAATAAGGAGGCGAAAAAGCATGCTGCTATCCCTTTTTATTTGCCACGGCTCACCGTTGTCCGCGATGGCTGAATCGGATTACACCCGGTTTTTATCCGATATTGGGAAAAAGTATAAACCGCAAGCGATCGTGCTGTTCAGTGCCCACTGGGAGGAGCGGAATACGACGATTTCGTTCGCTGAGGGGACATTAAACACGATCTATGATTTTTATGGCTTTCCGGATGAATTGTATCAATTGACTTATCCTGCCCCAGGTTCGCCTGAGCTGGCTGCAAAATTAGAAGATCGTTTTAGACGAAATGGCATAACGGTTGATAGGGATGATGAACGGGGATTAGATCACGGCTCTTGGATTTTCCTAAGATACATGTATCCAGAGGCAAATATTCCAATTGTGACGATATCGGTAAACCCTTTTCTATCTGCGAATGAACAGCTCCAAATAGGCGAAGCGCTTAAAGGCTTGGGCGAGGAAAATATTTTGGTTATTGGCAGCGGAACGACCGTCCACAATTTTAATGAAATCAAAATGAATCAAGCGTATCCTGAAGCGTGGGCGGTTGAATTTGATGATTGGATAGCGGATAAGATCGTTCAACGCGACATAGCCGCATTTTTGCAATATGAAACATTAGCGCCACATGCCAAGCGGGCTGTCCCGAGAGCGGAGCATTTCGTTCCGATCCTTCATGCTTTAGGAAGTTCGTCTGGGGTGGAACAGCCCAAAATCATCTACAGAGGATATGAAATGGGAACCTTCAGCCATATATGCTTTGAGATGTAAGATGAAAAATACAAACGCGAAAGCTCGCAAGGCGCGATAGATGTTTAAATAGCGGTAGTCTAGGACGGTATTGACTTGTCCAAGGCTGCCGCTATTTTTTATTGCTAAAATAGTTCTAGTATTTTAATGATAGATAAAGTGACACTGAATTCGTTGTTGACAGTGGGAAAGGGTGGTGCTATTATAATTAAAACTTTTAATGTTAGATAAGTTAACATTAAATTATAAAAGCGTTATTCTTGTATAAGCCCATTAATAAGGGATGGGCGTTTCTACAGGCAACCGTGAATTGCCCCAGGCTACAAGAGACTGAAAGCGACGCATTTTTCCTGTCTAGCGATGCCCTAGGGCTGATCGCAGCAGGGAAATGAAGCTGAAGTCTCTTAAGTCTGGGTTTTTTGAAATATAAGAGCTTATAAGTTTCACACTTAGGGCGACAATAGAGAAATTTAAGGGAGAGAAGCATATGAGCCTCACAAACACCAGACTTTCCGATTCCATTGCTAATGCCAGAACAGTCAAAATTCAGAAACGAAATGATACCTTTTATGACTTTAAACTATATCCGTTCGGCGAGCGGGGAACCTATATCGCTCCAGAGCTTATCAATGAAATTACCGATAATTTGGCGGTGAGCATCGAGGACCATTTTCACAATTACGATTATATCGTATCGCCAGAGCCTGGAGGCCACACATGGGGGATGCTTGCGGCGTATAAGCTGCTGAAGCCGATTAACATTTTAAGGCTGAGCACGGATTTGTATAAAGATATTCATCTGGAGGCCAAGCGCGAAACGGCATACAACGAAAATCGCATTTGCTTTGACGACTTTCAGAAAGGTGATCGTGTTCTGCTCGTTGATGATGTAATCAGCTCCGGTGCAACGATCCGCTCGATTGCTGTGCAGATGGAAGAGATGGGCGTAAAGCTTGTCGGCGTGCAGGCGATCATTGCCAAAGGCGAGCATTACCGCAAGCTGGAGGAAGACTTGAACGTTCCGGTGCGCATTCTTAGCCAGGTTTAAATGCAAAAAGCGACAAACATAGCCCATATACGCTTAAGTCAAAGCGGTTAACTACGATAAAGAGGTGGACAATATGACGATTATGGAGCAAAACACAAGGACGGCAGCTAAAAAAAGAGAAGAGAGCGAGCTGCCGCGGAACTGTACCTTTTCTGCTGAGGATTGGCATGTATTGGCGCAATATTGGTATCCGATCGCGATTGCAAGCGAAATTGCAGATAAGCCGGTGGCGGTAACCCTGCTGGATATGAAGCTTGTCTGCTACCGCAGCAGCGACCGGGTCGTCGTCGCCCGTGACCTTTGCTTTCACCGCGGAGCCCCGCTCAGCAAGGGCTGGATTGAAAATGGCGAAATCGTATGCCCGTATCACGGTTTCCGCTACAATTGCGAAGGCAAATGCACGGCGGTGCCTGCGCATCCCGATTCGCGCATCTCGCCTAAACTAAAGCTCATCACGTATCCGGCCATAGAGCGTTACGGCTTGATCTGGACGTCACTGATGTCCTTGGAGGAAAATATTCCGCCGTTCCCCGGCTGGGAAGATCCCGATTACTTGAACGTTTTGCCGCCGAGCTTTGATATTGCCGGCTCTGCTGGCCGCCAAATGGAAGGTTTCTTGGACGTATCTCATTTTGCATATGTGCATACGGAAACGTTCGGCGACCGCAACAACACCGAGGTGCCGCAATATAAGGTGAAGCGGGAAGGACAGGAGCTGCTTGCGGAATATTGGAGCACGGTCAGCAACTATGGCAAGGGACAGGAGAATCCGGCTCCTGATGACTTTATGTGGCTGCGCGAATTCCGCGTGTTTCCGCCATTCGCTGCATCGCTCACCGTTTATTTTCCAGATGAGGGGAGATTGAATATTTTAAACTGCGCATCTCCAGTATCGGCCCGATATACAAGACTTTTCTGCCCAATATCGCGTAATTTCGATAAGAACGCTCCGATTCAAGATACGATAGATTTTAACTTAAAGGTGTTCCAAGAGGATGCCGAAATGGTCGAAGCGCAGACGCCTGAGGATTTGCCGCTTGATCTTCAAGCTGAGGCCCATATTCCGGCTGACCGTACCTCTATCGCTTATCGCCAGCTGTTGACAGAGCTGGGTTTAGGCAAAAACTACACGTCCTAATTCATTTGTATGAACGAATCTAATATTGCGCGGGATATAAGAGCTGGCCTCCGGGGCCGGCTCTTTTCCTGTTTTATGGCGAGTTCATTTGCGATTTAATAAGGCTGTGACGAGAGCTAAAGTGTCGTTGAAGCAGCATACTGCGCAAATCTTGCGGCATCAAAGCTTTTTAACCTTCGTGCTGTTTAGCTTTCTCATCGCCACTTCGATTGCAATTAATTTTAACTTTCTCCCGATTTACTTCAAGGAAGCAGGCTTTAATAAAGGCTGGATAGGAACAGCTTACAGCATTGCCGCCATTATTGAAGTGCCGATGTTCTGGCTTGCGGTTAAGCTGCATAGACGCTTTGGCTTAATTCCGATGATGATGCTGGCGGCCTTATGCTACAGCGTGAAATGTCTCGTTATGGCTTTCTCCACTCAAGTGGGACTGGTGCTTGCTGTGCAGCTGTTTGATGGCATAGCCTTTGCGTTCATGGCAAGCGCCTCGGTTGAGGTGATTAACCGCTATGCGCCGAGCTATGCGAAAGCGACGTATCAGACCTTGTTTGTGGCGCTTACTTCCGGCATTGGCGGAATTATCGGCAGTGCCTTGGGCGGCGTGGTCATTTCACATTGGGGTGTCAATAAGCTGTATTTGCTTATGTTCAGCCTATGCTTTATTGCATTTGCCGGTTTTACGGCAAGGCGCAAGCAGTTGGAGCCCCGCCCAGACAGGCCGGTAAAGCTAGAAGGAGAAGCGATTCTTTCCTAAAAATAAAGCAGATATCCAGAAGCATCCCCTCTCGCCCTCGGGTCTATTTCTCGGGAGCCGAAATCATAGCTTTCAGGTTGTCTTCTTGGTACTTGTCCATACCAGAGAAAACGGCAGTATAATAAATATTGTCCTGCTTCCACAAGTAATAAGGCATGGTGGGTGATACGTAGATTTGGTTCTGGTCATTATAAGCCGAAATTTCGACGCCATTAATCTCCAGTTTCCGAGTGAATGTGAGCTTAGATGTGTCGAAAAGCGGCTCCTTGCTCTGATAAAGCGAGAAAGTATCCTCTATATTATAGGTTGAGGAATCGTACGATGCTCGATAGGTCGTCCATAGAGCGTCGGTCGCTTGTTTAAACGCATACTCAGTATTCTGATCGCCGGCCCTAAGTAATATTGAACCGCTCAGCTTAAGCCCCGGCAATTCCAAAGGAATTTTCACCGTAAAGTCAAGAATGTTTTCCGCCGCAAGCAAATCCTTTCCATCATAAAGGGGAAACGAATTTCCAGCTCCGTCGTAGCGGACATGCTGAACTTTCTGCGGTAAAACAAAGGATTTCACCATTTTTGCGAGCTCTTCTTGCGAAAAATACTCGCTATAATAATCGATTGCGTACCATATATTGTCATCCTGCCAGTAGAAGCTTGTGCCCGTTTCTGGCCTTTGTTTGTCGCGTCTCTTATCCGTGAATAAAGTGCCTTTGACATCGCCGATCGTCATAGTTTCCTGTCGGTACTGAGGAGTCTCGTTTGCACTTTGGGGATAGTGAGCCGCCCCCCGTAATTGATTGTGCTCCAACAAATTGCCATTTCCCATAGAAGCTTTGACTTCTATAATTTGTTTGTTTTTTTTGCCAAAGTTAGATACAAAAGTAATGGATGCTACATCAATAAGATCGTCATCGTTGGCGCTGGTGAAATTTTTATAATATAATACATTCTCGAACTGATAACCTTCAGGAAGATAATCCGGTATTTTAAAGTTATATTTCGGAAAATCGAGTGCCCGATCGAGACTATGAAACCATCTGAATGAATCGTTGTATATAGGATATAGATCCAAACTAGGGTTTGCTGCTTGGGCAACCATATCGAGCTCGGTACCATTCTCTGAATCCGACGCATTGGTGAGCAAGATGGCACTCAAGACAATAACCAAGAGAATAGCGGCGGCCGAGAGCTTGTACGAACCTTTTTTAAACTTGGTAATCATTATCATTCTCCGTTTTGCTTCATTTTTGTTGTCCCCAAAATACGATAGGTTGACCTGAGAAGAGGGGGGATGGGCAAATAAACGCGACAGCATAAGTAAGGTTCTGCCATAGGACAAAGCTTCACGCTCGCCCAGCGCTTCAAGAACACGAGCGTCGCAGGCCACCTCCTGATCGGCTTTCATCTTTCTTACGGAAAGCCACACCAAAGGGTTGTACCAATGCATCCCTACGGAAAGAGCCCACAGGGAGTTGAACCATAAGTCCTTGCGTTTGTAGTGAATGAGTTCATGCATCAGGATATGCGTTAGCTGGTTTGAATCGGCGATCGTGCTGATATCCTCGGGCAAATAAATCCGCGGCTTCCATAAACCATAAAGACAAGGGCTGCGAAGATGGCTAGTTTCATAGACGTATACTCTTTTTTTAATGTTCAGCTTCTGTTTGCATGCCTCAAGAGCCATGAGTACTTCAGCATCCTCAATTTTCACTGAGTTTCCGACTGTTTTTCTGAAAATCAGCGCGCTAAACAGATAATATCCACCCAAGCATAGAAGCCCTATAAGCCATACCAGCGAGCCAATCGATAGCCAGGTCATTCCATCTGTGCTTTCTGGAATATGGTCTTGAGAAGAACGTGTGGCGACTGAAGTTCCTGTTTCGTCTGCTTGGTTCGTGATGAACTCGGGAGGCTGCTTTTTTATATCCATATAATTGGATTGAATTTCCAAGTTGGAACCGATCTTAGTAAAGGGAGTGAGCTGCTTACTCTTCTGATCTGAATTCCATTCCAGCGGGAACGTTTGCGGCAGCACATTAAACAAGCTTAACTGACTCTGTGGAGCAATGGGAACCAGCAGCTTAATTAACACAAGAAACCACAATATATGGATAACTCTAGGTTTAAGGTGCTTTTGGAACAGCTTCCGAATCAAGAGTAATATTAATAGAATTACCGTCGATGCGGCTGACGCAGTGAACAGAAGAGAAAAGACCGTTTCCAGATACTTCATAGCTTCTTCTTGTTCTCCAAAATTTGTTGAAGTTCCTCAATATCTTTATCCGATAGTGTCTCTTCTTCGAGAAATTTCGCGCACATTATCCCTACTGCTCCTTTATAAACTCTATTCAGAAATGAACGATTCTCGGCCTTTAAGTATTCATCATGCGAAACCAGCGGATAGTAGAGGTAGTTCCGGCCGGACTTTTCGAATCGAATCGCTTTTTTCTTGTGAAGCCTATTCAGGAAGGTCTTAATCGTCTGATCCGACCAATGCATTTGTTGGGTTAGTTTGAAAATAATCTCACTGGCGGACAAAGGCTCCTTTTGCCAGAGTAGCTTCATCACTTCGCTTTCGGCCTCGGTAATGTGTGGGGACTCGTGCATCGTATTCACCCTTCTTGATTTTATTCGTTTACACTTGTAAACGATATTTAAAGTTTACAAGTGTAAACGAAACGTGTCAAGCTTAAATCGTGATCCCCGTATATTTTCTTTCGTCAGAAAAATAAGGGAAATATGTGAGCGGAGCTTGCATTTAGCGCCTATTTGAAGGACAATGGCTTCATTGTTCTGGAAGCGATTGCATTAAAGCAAGAGACTGAGCTGGTTAAAGCAGCAATGCTTTTTGAAGTGCAGCAGCTAAGGAGCTATTTTCAGACGTGGTCGGTTTCTGATAAGCATTTTGGTCTCATACATTATGATTCCGATGAGGAGATGTTGCCTGGCTGCCAAGGCTTTAACAGCGTGTACAGCTACGCTCGTGTAAGGAGGGCGATAGCGGAAACGTGGGACAATGAGTCGGAGTGGATGGTGCAGCTGCGTAGCAGATTGGAGCAGTCGCTTAAGGAAGCGGAAGCTTCCTTCGGGAAAGAAATTAAATAGAGGGAGCTGGGAGCATGAACATTTTAATTACAGGTGCAGGGCGAGGACTTGGCTACGAGTTGACGAGTGAGGCGCTGGAGCGCGGACATGCGGTTGTGGCGGGAGTTCGATCACCTAATGAGACTAATGAAAAGCTATCGGCACTTACTGAGAAGTATGGTGAGCGGCTGTCGATTGTGGAGCTGGATGTCACGAATGAGGAAGGCATTGCAGCGCTCGCTTCACAATTGAAGGAGCAGAACGTGAGCCTTGGAGCAATCATTAATAATGCAGCGATTCTCAATTCTCGAAATACACACATCGAACAGCTGGATTTTAAGGAAGTTGCGCTGACGATGGATATTAATGTATATGGGCCTATGCGTGTCGTGAAGCATTTGCTGCCTTTATTAACGGAGAAGGACGCTGCCATTTTTAATATTTCTTCTGAAGCGGGCAGCATCACGCATGCTTATCCAGGCGATTATCCTTATGCGATATCCAAAACAGCGCTCAATATGTTCACGCAGCAGCTTCATGTATATTTGCAAAAGCGGGGCATTCAGGTGCTCAGTATTCATCCTGGCTGGATGCGGACGGATATGGGCGGTGGAGAAGCGCCGCTGGATGCGAGCCACAGCGCGCGCGGCATTATTGAGCTATTGGAGCAGCGCCGCACGCCGGACGGTCGCTTTATGTTCGTCGATCATGAAGGTAATGCAATGCCGATTTAAAAAGTCGGAATTAGTTGTTGACAAATAACGGCTTTCCGCTATACTAGCATTAATTATTTGGTATGCGTAACTGGCGAAAACGCAGAGCACTGCGGTGGAGCGCATATGTCATAGCAGCCGTTCGCCTGGGCAAAGTATTTGGTCAAATGACCAAATACTTTTCTATTTTAAGGAGAGGTCGAATTGAAGCAGACGAGAAATGTAGCGGTGTTAGTTTATGAGAGAGTGGATACACTTGATTTTGCTGGTCCGTTTGATATATTCGCCATCTCGAGCGGCAAGGATAGGGATTTTAACGTATACACGGTTGGAGAGACGAAGGAAGCTTTGCATACGCTTAGCGGAATTGCGATTACACCAGCGCATAGCTTCGACGATTGTCCTATGCCTGATATATTAATCGTTCCTGGTGGCATGGGATCGCGTACGGAGATTCATAATGAGAAGCTTACGAGCTGGATTCGCCAAACGGCACAGCATGCTGAACTTATTTTATCTGTATGTACAGGTGCGCTGCTGCTGGCCAAAGCGAATTTGCTGGATGGACTCCAGATTACAACGAATCGCCGGGCACTTGATCTGCTGCGTGAGCTTGCGCCTTCCAGTGTGACGATTGTTGAGAACGTGCGCTATGTGGATAACGGAAAAATCGTCATGTCCGCAGGAGTGACGGCTGGCATGGATGCTGCACTTTATGTCGTGGCAAGGCTGCACGGTCAGGAGCGGGCTGAGCAAACAGCAGCTACTATTGAATATGATTGGCATGAAGAGAAAGTACAAAACAGCCTCCACTTGGCAGTGTCTGCATCGAAAGCCGAGCTTGAAATTAAACGCGCCGCATCTGATGATCTGGAAGCGATGCTTCGTTTATACAAGGAAGCAGCCCGCTGGATATATGAGGCGAAAGGCTTGCGCCAGTGGAGCGAGGATTCTTTTACAATGGAATATTTAGAGAAATTCATTAGGGAAAAAGAAGTGTTCGTCGCTTACTTGCGGGGCGAGCTTGCGGGCTGTTTTTCGGTCGAGTGGGGCTACGAGCCGATCTGGGGAGAGCATTTTCATACGGATGCCGGTTATGTGCATCGGCTGGCTGTATCTCGCAGTTTCAAAGGGCAAGGTCTTGGCGGTCAAGTGCTTGCGTGGTCGGAAGCATATATTCGCGGGCGTGGAAAAACCTGGATGCGCCTTGATTGCATGGCGGAAAATCCGTCGCTTAACGCTTTTTATGTTAGCCAAGGCTTGAGCTTATGCGGCAGATACGATGCAGAGGGCTGGAGCGCAAATTTATATGAGAAAAAGCTGTAACCGCCTATGAAGGGGAACTGCTATAGCATCCACCGGAGGGTGAGTTGTTATAGGTCCACAAAAAGGAAGCGCTGGACTTGCCAATACAAGACTGGTTCAAGCAGCGCTTCCCCTTATTTTTTAATTCCGCTGTAAGAAATTTCTTTTTACCAAGCACGAAGGTTTTATGCATTCCCTGATGGCTGCTTTGCCTCGGTTAAGTAATATAGAAAGGCAAGTACCGGCAGAGCGATACCGATCAGGGAAGCTAAAGCCCATCCCCCATAAGCATAGGCCCATCCTCCCAAAAAAGACCCCACGGCTCCGCCGATGAAGAAAATAGCCATGAATAGGCCATTAAGGCGTCCGCGCATCTCACTGCCTAGCGAATAGATAACGCGCTGGCCCAACACAAGATTTCCTGACACCCCCATATCCAAAACGATAGCAGCAACCAGCAGTAACGTCAAAGCGGCGAAAGAATCCCCTCGGACGAGATAGGCTGTCAAAAAAGCAAGGGCAGAAACGGCAATCGCGATGCCGCTCAGCAATTTAGTCAAACCACGATCAGCCAATCTGCCGGCAATAGGCGCCGCTACGGCTCCTGCTACACCAGCGAGAGCGAATAAAGCGATGCCTTGCTGCGTCAAATGAAAATATTCGGTTAAACGCAGTGGAATGACGGTCCAAAACAAACTAAAGGAGCCAAATAAACAAGCTTGATAAAAGGCGCGGCGGCGCAAAATAGGCGTTGCTTTCAAAAGCGAGCCTAAAGAACGGATCAATGCCCCATATTGGAGGGACGGTGTTGGTTTCCGCTGTGGAAGCGCACGGGATAGAACAATTGCGAGCAATATGATCACGATAGCAGATAAAATAAATACCGCCCGCCATCCCCAATATTCCGTTATGAGGCTGGCTAATGGCCGAGCAAACATAATGCCTAGCAGCAGACCGCTCATTACATTGCCTACAACACGACCGCGCTGTTCATCCGCTGCAAGGAAAGTGGCATAGGGGACAAGAATTTGCGCAGCAACCGAGCCTATTCCTATAAATAAAGCGGAGATGAGGAAGGTGGCTGTATTAGGGGCGAATATCGTTCCGATTAGCGCGATAATGACGACAACTAGTGAGGCGGTAACCAATCGGCGGTTTTCGATCAAATCACTGAGTGGGACGATAAATAATAAACCGACCACATAGCCTACTTGAGTTAGCGTTACAATTAGTCCTGCTGCTCCTAAGGGTATTCCGATGGAGGAACTGATCGGCCCGATTAACGTCTGGGCATAATAAAGATTAGCTACAATAAGACCGCAAGCAGCGGCTAAAAGAAACATAAGCCAGTTCGGAATGGATTTCTCCTTGGACTGTAAGTTGTTCATAACATCATGCCTTCTTTCTGCTCAAATGGGTGGTGCGAATCCTTTTTTTAATTATGGCTATATTATATACTAAACGTACAGTATTTAAAATGTTTTTTTTCAACGCGCCCAAAATTTTATATAATGTAAAGAAAGTCCACAAAAGGAGCTATGACCATTGAATATAAAAAGAGGGCGACCTCGCAACGTTGAAGCGGAGCGTGCTATTTTAACGGCCTCCTACAACTTGCTGCTTGAAATCGGATTTGGCGGCGTTACCGTTGAGAAAATTGCCGAGCAGGCACAGGTGAGCAAAGCGACGATCTACAAATGGTGGCCTAATAAAGGAGCCGTTGTAATGGCTGGTTTTATGTATGCCATCACTGCAAGGCTGCCAATACCGGATACGGGCGCTGTATATGAAGATATTTTGCTTCATGCGACTAATTTATCCCGATTTTTAACGAGCCGTGAAGGAGAGGTGATTACGGAAATTATCGGAGAGGGGCAATTTGATGCGAAGCTTGCTGCTGCATTGCGGGAGGAGTATGTCCGTCCTCGCCGATTGGAAGCAAGGCAGCTGCTCATGCGAGGGGTAGAGCGGGGGGAACTGAAACGGGAGCTAGATATTGAATTGAGTATTGATTTGCTTTATGGGCCGATTTTTTATCGCTTGTTAGTTACAGGAGATGGGCTGGAGGAAAGCGTGATTAAGCAATTAATAACGGGCGCTTTCGAAGGAATGAAGCAAGAGAGGGGACAATAAACTGCCGATACCATAGCCGTATATTGGCGTTGTACCCTCTGAAGAAACCGTCAATACGATGATGAGTGACACGTATGGTGATACGGGAAATCCGATGCAAATTATTAAAAGCCTGCTTTAAGCTGTCAGTTTCATCTAAACTGCTTGCGATATTGGCCAGGCGTCTGGCCGACTCTTTTCTTGAAAAGCGCATTAAACGAATCAATGTGGCTATAGCCGACCATTTCGGCAATCGTACTAATTTTAAGCTGTGTTAAGCGTAAATGCTCACAGCTTTTTTGTATGCGCAGTTGGTTCAAATAGTTGCCAAACGTTTGTCCGGTGTGCTGGAGAAATAGACGCTGTAAATGCCGAATGCTCCAGCCGGATCTTGTGGCCAGCTTCGCGAGTGTCAGCTCTTCATGAACGTGCTGCTCCATAAACTGAATGAGCAGGTTGAAGTGCGACACATCTTTTATTTTCAACGGGCGGTTGTCGCTTCGCAGTCGGTGAATGGTTATGACCAGTTGCAGGAATAGCGTGTATAGATAAGTGTCCGCTCCTGCTGCCAAGAAAGAAAACTCCTGATACATCGCCACGAGCAGTTTTTCAATTGAACCATCGTGATCCTGAATCGAATGATAGGTGGCTTGACCATTTTGCAGCTCAGCTAAATATTGCTCCAGCAGCGGATCGGTAAACAAGGCGGACATTGAAAGCAGCAGCTGAGGTGCAAATAAGCAATTATATACGATGAGCGGATGCTGGGAGGGATCCGTAGAGGTAGGCCTGAACACATGTGGAATGCCGACTGGTATTGTGAAAAACAGCCCTTTGCTCACGGCTACAATATCATCTCCAATATGATGAAAGCCTCTCCCTTCGGCAACAAAGTTGAACTCTATAAAATCATGCGCATGGAGGGGAACCTTGAAATCCTCCTGGTAGCGATTGACGAAAATCGGAAGCTGATTGCCAAAAAAATGATCGCCTTTATACCATTGCACAGGTTTTTTCATCATATGCTCCCCCTTAAATAGTTGGCTGAATGACCGGGATATGTTGGCCTTTTTACAAGGATTTTTGCCGAAAATGGACGCTATAATTATACGATAACAGGGTAAGTGATGAACAGCAGCTTTTCCTGATTAGAGGAGGTCGTCCCATGGTCCAGATCGCAAAAGTCAGATGTGAATATTTGAAAAATCCGCTTGGCATTGATGTGCCGCATCCTAGAATCAGCTGGCAAATCCAATCAGAGGAAAGAGGCATTCAGCAGCAGGCCTACCAGCTGCAAGTTTCATTGGAGCCAAAGTTTGGACAAATTTTATGGGATTCTGGCCGGAACGCTTCTGGTCAATCCGTTCATGTTGTGCTGGATCAAATCGAGCTGCAAGCGCGTACGCGATATTATTATCGGGTCAAGGTGTGGACTACCGAGTTGTCTTTGGAAGGCAGCGCTTGGTCGGAAACGGCCTATTTTGAAACCGGTCTCTTGGATTACAGCGCGTGGACAGCGGAGTGGATTAGCGCGCCTTCCGATTTCGCTGCGACGGAAGAGGATGCGGAGCGCATTCCGCTGCTCCGAACTTTTGTCACCGTTGAAAAAACGGTCAAAAGCGCCCGGATTTACGCTACGGCACTAGGCATGTATGAGCTGCAATGGAATGGCAATCGCATTGGCAACGACTATTTTACACCGGGCTGGACCAGCTACGGCAAACGGCTGCAATATCAGGTGTATGATGTAACGAACCAGTTGGCCGTTGGCACGCATGCGATTGGCGCGCTGCTGGGCAATGGCTGGTACAAAGGGGAACTCGGCTGGAAGCAGGAGAAAGAGACTTATGGTTCACGCGCTGCGCTGCTCTTCCAGCTTCACATTAGCTATGAGGATGGTACGGAGGAAGTTGTCGTTTCGAATAATGATTGGCAAGCGGCTGGAAGCGCGATTCTAATGTCCGAAATGTATCATGGCGAGCGTTATGACGCCCGTCTGGAATTGGACTGGCATAGCAGCCAAACGGCGGATTCAGACGTATGGCAGCCAGTTGAAACGATTATACATCCTAAGTCGATCATAACCCAGCAGGTAAATGAGCCTGTTCGCCCCGCCGAAACACTGAAGCCGATTGCTGTAATCCAAACGCCAGAGGGCGATACGGTGATTGATTTTGGCCAAAACATGGTCGGCTGGGTAAAATTCGAAGTCGAAGGCGCCGCTGGACATAGGGTTGAATTGCAGCATGCGGAGGTGCTAGATCAGAATGGAAACTTCTATATGGGCAATATTCGCCGGGCCGAGCAGCGTATCCAATATACGTTGAAAGGGAATGGGAAGGAATCGTTTGAGCCGCATTTCACCTTTCAAGGCTTCCGTTATGTGAAGCTGACGGGGTTTAAAGCGCCGATTGAGCTCGAAGCTTTCCGTGGAATTGTGCTGCATTCGGATATGGAGCGTACAGGGTTTTTCGAATGCTCGGATGCCAAGGTGAACCAGCTGCATCATAATATCGTCTGGGGGCAAAAGGGCAATTTTGTCGATGTGCCGACCGACTGCCCGCAGCGCGATGAGCGGCTAGGCTGGACGGGCGACGCGCAAATGTTCATTCGAACGGCTTCCTATGTGATGAATGTTGCCCCATTTTTCACTAAATGGCTGCAAGATTTGAAAGCGGATCAGACGCCGGAAGGGGGCATTCCGTTCTACATCCCTAATCTGAAGCCTGAGTTTTCCGAAGGCTGGGGAGACACAAGCCATTCCTCTGCGGCTTGGGGCGATGCGGCGGTTATTTGTCCATGGACGATGTATGAAGCGTATGGCGATGCTAGGCTGCTGGAGGCGCAATATGACAGCATGAACCAATGGATTCAGTACATTTATGAGCAGGGGAGCAACCCTTATTTGTGGAACACGGGATTCCACTTTGGCGATTGGCTGGGGCTTGATTCCAAGCCGAACAGCTACGTCGGGGCCACGGACAGAGATTTTATTGCAACGGCCTATTACGCTTATTCGGTATCGCTTGTCGCTAAAGCGGCGAAAGCATTAGGGAAAGAAACGGAAGTGGAGCATCTTGCTGCTTGGCATAAACAAATTATTGCCGCATTCCAGCATGAGTTTCTGACCCCGTCCGGGCGGCTGTCTGTACCGACACAAACGGCGCAGGTGCTGGCGCTGCGCTTCGGCCTCGTGTCAGGGGCGGCGAAAGAGAGGGCCGAGCAGAAGCTTGCCGAGCTGCTAAAGGAACAAGATGACCATTTGACGACAGGATTTGTCGGTACGCCTTATTTGAATCCAGTGCTTAGCGAAGCTGGGCGCAATGATCTAGCTTACCGTTTGCTGCTGCAGGAGGATTATCCTTCCTGGCTCTATCAAATTACGAAAGGCGCGACGACGATTTGGGAGCATTGGGATGGCATCAAGGAAGACGGCAGCTTCTGGAGCGAGGATATGAATTCCTTCAATCATTATGCCTACGGTGCAATCGGAGAATGGCTGTACAGCTACGTGGCTGGCATTCAGCCAGACGAGGAGGAGCCGGGATTCAAGCATGTGAAAATCAGCCCGCAGCCGGGACCAGGTTTAACATGGGCGGAAGCAAGGCTTACAACGATGTATGGGGTAGTCGTTTCCTCTTGGCGCCGTATGGAAGCAGGGCGAATGGAAATTCAAGTGACGGTGCCGGGCAATGCCCGTGCGACGCTAAAGCTTCCAGAAGCGCATGCGGCAGCCGATGTGCTGGAAAATGGCATTGCACTATCGCAAGCGGCGGGCATCACCGCGATTCATGAAGAAGCGGGAAGCGTTACGCTGGAGCTGGGCTCTGGCCAGTATCATTTTGCATACGATAGATATTTATAAGGTGTAACGGTGTTCAAGTAATAGGATTCCACTTGAGCGTGTGTGCAAAAGTAAACAATCCAGTTCCAGATCCAAATCCAGATCCAAATTCTGAGTGAAAAGGAATATCTCTCCTCAAGAATGTGAACCTGCTTACCCGAAAAGTTACGTTGTGCTCCTCGTTTCAGGGGTTTGCTCCGTGAGCAAATCCTACCAAGACACCAAGACACCAAGACACCAAGACACCAAGACACCAAGACACCAAGACACCAAGACACCAAGACACCAAGACACCAAGACACCAAGGCAGATTTGGTGGACACAGCAGCCGCTATTTTCACCGAATCGTGGATTATGGCACCGGCGGCGGACACAGGAGCCGCTATTACACTGCCCATCGCCATTTTGAGGGGATGATGAGGGCAATAGCGGCTTTCCTGTCCGCGTGCGGCCTGAAATCGAAGGAAAAGCCAAAATAGCGGAACCTCAGTCCTCCAAAGGAGGAGGGAAAGCCCGGAGCTGTGTGATTTCAGCAACAGTGGATTCATCAGCAGTCTCAGCAACAGTAGCCTCAGCATCAGTGGTCCCAGCCACAACCGGATGCTGTGGTTCCTTAAGCCTTGAATCGTCAGAAGAGATTGGCCGCGAATAAGCGCTAAGCCAGGAACAACTGGCCGACTCACGTATGCATACACACCCCAATGTATAAAAATGTTTGACGAAAAAGTCTGGTTTTCCAGGCTTTTTTTATTTTTTAATATATAGAAATTTAATAACCGGTTAACTAATAATTAATTAGCTTTACCTATGCTAAGAAAAAAATGCTTGGACGCAGCTTGGCTATTTGACTTCGGCACTTATATTCGCAGCCATTATTGGCGCTGTAACGTCTGCCTATTACCGTTATCAATGCAATGCGGTGTTGGCATTTTGGATCGCCTATATTGTTACGCGGCCATTAGGAGCATCGCTTGGCGATTATTTGTCCCAGTCAACGGATGACGGCGGATTAGGCTTTGGAACTGTAGGAACAAGCGCGATTTTCCTGGTTTGCATCTTAGGCATGATTGTCTATTTAACCCGTTCGAAAAAGGATGTTATAACGGCTAGCGAGTAGGCCTTGTTACAAAAATCCATGGAGAAACACTTTGATTATATTAATTTTCTCAGTTATAATTATGTATTGATTATAAGGTGAAAAATCATATTTTCAGCGTGAAGCACAGCGATGTTTATGCAGACAAGTGTTTCTTCTTTAAGGCGAAAAGCCTATAAATGGATAGGAGTGAACGCCCATATGAACGTCATGGCTCGATTGAAGGAAGAGACTGCTGTGAATCACAAGCAGATCGAGGACAACCGCTTTGCCAAAGCCATTATGAATCAAACTTTAAACGTAACGGACTATTCCCTTTACTTACAGAAGTTTTACGGTTTTATTAAGCCGGTAGAACGCCATATTGCCGCTCTATCAGAAGCGCAAAACGTGCACGAGCTTGGCGAGTTTATTCAAAACCGGGCCAAATCCCCGCTGTTGGAACGCGATTTGCTGGCACTTGGTTTAAGCGAAGAGCAGCTGCAGCAGCTACCGGAATGCCAGCAGCTTCCTAAACTAGCTACAGTGGCCCAGATGCTTGGTTATATGTATGTCATTGAAGGCTCCACAATGGGTGGGCAAATTATTACGAAGCAGGTTCGCAAATTTCTGCCGCTTACGGACAACGCAAGCGAAGGCACGGCGTATTTTAACGCTTATGGTACCGAAACGAGAGCGAAATGGGCGGAATTCAGCCAATTTGTAAGCGAGTCTGTATTAACGGAAGAAGAGGCTACTCAGGTCGTTGAGACGGCGAAGCAAACGTTTCTGACTCTGGAGGTTTGGTTTAATGTTTAACCGAAAGCTAGACATTCCTGCCTTAAACCGCACGTTATTGACAGGTGAAAATTTTGTCACCCAAGACAGCATTGACCTGACGAATTGCGATAAGGAACCGATACATATTCCAGGCTATATTCAACCGCATGGCGTGCTGCTGGCAGCTAGAATGGATGCTCCTAACGAGATTGTGCAAAGCAGTCGGTTAAGGAGATTTCGGATCGCGAACTGGCAGCATCTAACACATCTGACTTAAATTATTTGAATGTTACAATTGAAGTCGGCGGGAAACCGTCCGACTTTTTCTGTGTTGTCCACGAAAGCGAAGGGCTCATTATCGTGGAACTAGAGCCGGTATCGGAAGATCAGGGGCCGGATCATGATGATTTTGGCTGGATCCGCCATTTTTTCGGAAAACTAAAGCATGCAGAGAATCGGGCGGAAGCGAGCCAGGTAGCTGCTGAGGAAATCCGCAAAATATTGGATTATAACCGGGTCATGGTCTATGAGTTCGATAAGGAATGGAACGGCAAGGTGATCGCCGAGTCCAAGGATGAGGGACTTGAATCTTTTTTCGGCCACCATTATCCCGCATCGGATATTCCCAAGCAGGCGAGGGAGCTGTATTTGCGCAACTGGCTTCGCGTCATCGTAGATGTAGCTTATAATCCAGTAGAAATTGTGCCTGCCGTTCAACCGCTCACGGGCAAATCACTTAACCTTAGCCTGTCGGTGCTTCGCAGCGTATCGCCCATGCATATTGAATATTTGCAAAACATGGGTGTGGGGCAACGATGACCATATCGTTGATTCATGATAATCAGCTGTGGGGATTAATTACTTGCCATCATTATTCGCGTAAATATATTTCTCATCGGGTCCGCAATTTGTGTAATTTTCTCGGTTCTTTTTTCTCCAGTGAATGGTTTCAGCGGCAGCAGCTTGACGAATATGAGCGTGAAGCGAGATTGCGGAAATGGGCTTCCCATCTTGCCAGTATTTTTGTGGGGGATAATAATCCCATTCGCCTTATGGACCAGTTGAAGCAAGAGGAATCGAACCTGCTGAATTTGATGAGCGCAACAGGAGCGGCGGTCTGTTACCAGGAAAAGCTGCTGCTGCTTGGGGAGACGCCGACGGAAGCGCAGGTGGAGCAACTGGCACAATGGCTGGCCGAGCAATCGTTAGATCATGTGTATCAGACTTCAAGTCTTAGTGTGGTGCTTGATTTGGCGAAAAGCTACAAAGAGCTTGCTTCGGGCGTACTATATTTGGCGTTGTCTCCAGGACATGAAAACTTTATTATGTGGTTCCGGCCCGAGCAAGTACAAGTCGTTCACTGGGCTGGCGATCCGGCAAAAGCGGTTATTCAAGGCGATGACGGCATTCGTCTGTCACCGCGTAAATCTTTCGAGAAATGGAGACAGGTCGTTGAGTCAACGGCGCTATCCTGGTCGGATCAAGAGCTGCGAATGCTGCCTGAGCTTAAGAGCATCGTCATGAGGCATACGGAGGAGCAGCTTCGTCAAGCCCAATATTTAGCTATGCACAATTCCGCCATTGTCCGCAAAAACGAACAACGCTATATTCAGCTCATGGAAGCATCGTCTGTACCCTTTTTCACCTTAACCAATCGTGCATTTGTTTACGCGAACAGCCAGGCGGCGAGACTGCTCGGAGAAGTCGCTGCCAAAACGCTTATGGGACGCCCGTTTATGTCCTTCGTGCATGACAGCTCCCAGGCCGAGTTTGAGGCGCAGTTTCAAGAATTGGAACAGGACCCTTTAAACATAACAACCGTTATCGGCCGGATAAACAAGTCGGATGGTCAAATGATCGTTCTTGAGTTCATGCTCGTATCAGTCGTGTATGGAGGCGAGAACTCCATCATGGCCATTGCCCGGGAATATCAAACAGATGCCAATATGGAAAATGTGTATTCCGACATGTTAACGCAGCTGCAATCGCTCACGACAACGGATCCTTTAACCGAACTGCCTAATCGCCAAGCTTTTATAAGGAGCTGGCTGACGATGTGAGAGAAGGCGCAGAGCGCGGCTATTCGGTGGCCCTTTTAATGGTTGATATGGATGATCTGCGTATTTATAATGCCCTGCAGGGCTTTAACGTTGGCGACTCCTGTCTTCAGTATATAGCCGATTTGCTATCGGTCATGGGAAGGCAGGGAGAAGTCGTTGCGGGAAGGCTGGAAGGCGGGACGTTTGTGCTGTACAAAGCGAAGCAAGCCGGGAAAAATCGGGCTGTGCTGGAGAAGTGCTTTTAAGCTGCAATGAAGCATGGAAGCTTTCCTTAACGATGGTTGAATCCAAGCATTTGATCTGCGGATCAGATGCTTTTTTAATGCTATAGTATGGCGGTGTGTTATCACATTAATCATGTTATGATGAAACATAAACAAGGAACTTTATATATGGAGAAATTGAAATATGAAAAACAAAGCATTATTTGGCATGTTAGGATTTATTCTGCTATTGCTTATTGGGGCTAATGTTGCCTCTCAATTGAAGTGGGATGATCAGCCGGAAGCTAGAAATGGCGTGCTCGACTTAAGTAAATGGGACGGGTTCGGTCAGAAGGTCATTAAGCTGAAGGGGGAGTGGGACTTTTATCCGGAGCAGCTGTGGGGGGACATGGCAGAAGCAAAGACAGGCCCGTTATCCAAACAGGCGCATGTTCCTGGAAATTGGAGCAATATGCTCTTGAATATGTACGATAGTCAAGCTTTCGGATATGGCACCTATCATCTTCGCATACAATTTGGCGAGCATCAGCCAGAGCTTCAAGCCTTTCAGGTATCGCTTATCCGCAGCGCGCATCGGTTGTTGATCAATGGAGAAGAAATTGGAGCGAGCGGCGCCCTTGATGATGGTTTAAAGCAGTATAAGGGGAAAATCAAGCCGTATATTGCCTATACGCAAATTAGAACGGATAGCATAGATATTTTCGTACAGGTAGCTAATTTCGATCATGCAACAAGTGGGGGTATCATTCAAGCGATTCGGATGGGGCCGCCGGATTTAATCGTTCAGGAGCAGCAGCAATTTGCCGCTTTCGAATTTGGCACCATTGCTTTTTTTATCGTGTTTGGCCTTTATTTTGGTGTGCTGCATCTACAGGACCGGGGCAGCGGCTGGATCTATTTATCCTTCTTTTTCTTATGTACGGCGCTATTAAACTCTGTTCAAGGGACGAGGTGGCTGCTGGCCATTTGGCCGGAAATGCCTTACCGAATGACGGTCACCGTATATTGGCTATGTTCAATCTCCATATTGGTAGGCATGTTCATGTACTTAGCTGTACGACATGAGCAGCGCGTCAACCGCCTGTTCAAGAGAGGTCTGCTCGTCATCTCCTCCGCAATGGCTGCCTGTATACTCGTCATGCCGACGGCTATTTCTACCCGCTTGCTGCCTCTGTGGCTAATGGTCTCTTTTATTGTACATATATATATCCTTCTCGTAGTTTTACGAAACTTACGTAGCGGGGACGAGCAAAATCGCTATGAGTTTTGGTCGTTTTGCCTGTTTTCGGCACAAGCCTTGCTTAATTCGCTAGTGCTGTTTGGCTTTGGTGAGTTAACCCTATGGTATTTTGTACAAATGATCGGGTTTAGCATCGCAATTTCGTATTTGTTTTTGCACCAGTTTTTTCGGGCTTATCAAAAAAATGAGGCGCTTACTTTGGAACTCCATCGGGTGAATCGCTTTAAGTCTGAATTTATGAAGGGTATTTCCGAACAGATGATTACGCCTTTAAATGCCATGATTGGCGTTGCAGAAGCACGCCTGCATGCGGATGAGAGCTTGTCTGAGGAGCAAATTCATGATTTGCGGCTGATTACTTCAGTAGGCTGGACGATGAGAAGGCTGGTAGACGATATGATGGATTTTGCCCGTTTACTTGAAGCGGGCATTGCGCTTACGGTTCGTCCGATTCATTTGCCATCTGTTGTAGGTGAAGTCATTGAACGCACCCGCGACTTGGTATTTAGCGATTCGATTACATTAATGAATACGATTCCACAGGGCTTGCCGCCAATTGTAGCGGATGAGCAGCGTTTGCAGCAAATATTGTCCGGACTTATACAGTCTGCTCTGAAGTTGACCATTGAAGGTGCGATTACAACGAAGGCAAGCGTGGTTAGCAATCGGATGGAACTTGAAATCATCATGCAGGGAACGGGAATAACGGACGATACTGCCGCGACTCTTGTGAACATGCTGCATCTGGAGGACGAAGCGAGCAGACCGCTGCCCTATGATGAGCATCTGGGACTGTTCCTTGTCCATGCGCTCGTTAAGCTGCATCAAGGGCGAATCAGCATCGCCTCTGGCTTGCCCCAGGAGGTTATCATCGGTCTATCGCTTCCGATTGCTATAGAGCTATTGGCAGGGTCCAATGCCGGCAGCTTTCCTGAATTTCATGGAAACAGTGTGGATCTGTCCTTGCAGGCACAGGGGCTAGTGGATCAGCGATTAAGAAGTCGCAAGCTATATCAGAGTCAGGAAACAGAAAGAACTGAAATTCTGATCGTTAGCGACGATTCATTAAACATCAATGTTTTGGTGAAGCTGCTTGCCATGGATCAATACCGAGTAACCGTTGTTAAAAAAGGCAGAGAAGCGCTTAAGCGGCTTCACCATATGCGGGATACGGATCTCGTAATTGTAGAACGCATCTTGCAGGATATGTCGGGGCTTGACGTATGCCGGAATATCCGTGAGCATTTTACCAGCTTTGAGCTTCCCATTCTTCTCATGACGTCCGCTGGCTATTCCGATCACGCGATAGCGGCGAGCCAAGCGGGAGCGAATGATTTTCTGGTGAAGCCTGTCGAGTGGTCAGAGCTTCGAGTGCGGATTTTGACGCTGGTGCAATTGAAGCGCTCGGTCGGCGCGCGTATTCAGATGGAGCTGGCCTTTTTACAGGCGCAAATCAAGCCTCATTTTTTATTTAATACGTTAAATTCGATTGCCGCTTTAAGTAAAAAACAGCCGGAGAAAATGACGGATTTATTGACGGAATTCGGGCATTATTTGCGGGAAAGCTTTCGTTTTGACAGCTCCGAGCCGCTGGTGCCTTTTGAGCGTGAGCTGAAGCTGGTGAAATCATACCTGCATATTGAGAAGGTTCGTTTCGAGGATTGGCTGACGTTTGATATTCAAGTGATGACAGAGCTGTCTTTCTGGATTCCGCCCTTGACGATTCAGCCTTTGGTGGAAAATGCGGTTCGGCATGGCATTATGCGCAGAGCGGATGGCGGGCATCTTGAAATTTGTGTCTGGCAGGAAGGCGGAGACATCCTGATTACGGTGAAGGATAATGGGGTTGGCATGCCAGCTGAGTTGCCGCCCCATGCGGAAGCAGCGCCCCTAACTGGTGGAATTGGCCTGGCCAATATTGACCGCAGGATGAAACAATTATTTGGTTACGGATTAACGATTTCCAGCCGTCCGGGAGAAGGTACGGAAATATGCATCCGATTGCCCATGGAGAAGGTAGGTATACATGAAAGTTATACTGGTTGATGATGAACCGCTAGCATTAAGTCATTTGGCCGAGGAGCTTGCGTGCTTTGCAGAGCTTGAAATGATCGGCTCCTATCGCAATCCAAGGCTGGCGCTTGCCGATATCAGCAGACTGGCACCGGATGCTGTCTTTCTGGATATTGAAATGCCGGAGATGAGCGGCATAGCGCTGGCGGAGAAAATTTTGCAGCAGCGCCCGCATACGCAAATTGTATTTGTAACCGTATATGAAGAATATGCGGTTAAGGCATTTGATCTTAACGCTGTAGACTATCTATTGAAGCCCATTCAGCTGAAGCGCCTAGCTCAAACAACCGAACGGCTGCTGCAAAGAGCAGGCAGTCAGCTGCCCGCTGCGCCCCGTCAGGACTGGGTCCGGGTTCAATGCTTTCGTTCTTTGCAGTTTGAGCGGGCGACGGGCGGCTCGGCAACGCTGCGCTGGAAGACGTTAAAGGCTCAGGAACTATTCAGCTTGCTGCTGCATTTGCGCGGAAAGCCTATCCGCAAACAGACGCTGGTCGACCAATTATGGTCGGATATTGATTGGAAAAAAGGAATTACGCAATTATATACGGCGATTTATCAAATTCGCAAATTGCTACAGGATGAGCAGTTGAACATTCGCATTGAAAACGTCGATGAAGGCTACCGGCTGGATTTAAACGGCTTCCCGCTTGATATTGAGGAATGGGAGCGGCAAATGGATGCTGCTCCGCCTTTGACGAGCGAATCGCTGGAGCAGCATAAGCAATTGTCCGCCCAGTATAAAGGCGATTATCTCGCAGAATATGCTTACTTGTGGGCAGAGACCGAGAAGCAGCGGCTCCGGATGAAATGGCTGTCGCATGCCAAACAAATTGCGAATTATTTTATTGAAAGCAATAATCTCCCAGCGGCTGCCGAACATTATTTAGAAATGCAAAGTGTGCTTCCAACGGAAGAAAGTCTTTATTTTGAGCTGATGCGCATTTATGATTCTCTTGAGGATCGGCGTTCGGTCGAAGCCCAGTATGAGCTATTGCGAAAAATGCTGCTACAGGAGCTGGATATGGAGCCGCACGACTCTATCCGGTTGTGGTTTGATCGTTGGAGAAGCGTATGAACAGATGGACTGAGACAGGAAAAGCTCTATTGATCAAGCCTCTCCTATTAAAAAAGCAGGGCAATTCTCATCTTTCAAAAATGTTTCAAAAATGTTTCAAAATATTGTCGTATAGTAATGAGTAGACTTACTTGCGTAGGATGGGAGAAACACAGATGTTAAAAGAACTCAAAGACATAAAAGATATAAACTACGCTTTATCTGCTCTAGAACAATCCTCGATCGTTTCGATAACGGATGCACAAGGTATCATCCATTTTGCCAATGATTATTTTTGTGAGATTTCAAAATATACGAGAGATGAAATGATCGGCTCCAGCCATAAGGTCTTAAATGCCGGCTTTCATTCACAAGCGTTTTTTAAAGAGCTGTGGGCAACGATCAGCGACGGGCAAGTGTGGAAGGGAGAAGTGAAAAATCGGGCCAAGGATGGCAGCGTATATTGGGTGAATATGACGATTCTGCCGTTCACTGATGATGACGGCATTGTTTATAAATATATGGCGATTGGCAGCGATATCACGACACGCAAACACAATGAACTGAAATTAATGCAAAACATGGAAAGCTTGCGCGATATTGAAAATGCATTGGACGAATCCTCAATTGTTGCCATTACGGACAATAAGGGAGTTATTACTTACGTAAATGAGAAGTTTTGTGTCATTTCCAAGTATGAACGAGAAGAATTAATCGGGAAAACGCATCGGGTCATTAATTCGGGTTTTCATCCGAAAGCTTTTTTCAAAGTGATGTGGGAAACGATTAAACAAGGCCATGTATGGAAAGGCGAGGTCAAAAACCGCGCTAAGGACGGCAGTGAATATTGGATGAATACGACGATTGTGCCTTTTCTCGGTGAAGATGGCATTCCTCATCAGTTCATCTCCATTCGTACCGATATTACCGATCGGGTCAAGGCAGAAACTGCGCTTGCCGAACGAACGGAACAGCTTGCCAAAGCGCATGACGAGGCGATTGAAGCGAGCTTGATTAAAAGCCAGTTTTTGGCCAATATGAGTCACGAGCTTCGTACTCCACTGAACGCGATCATTGGCTACAGCGAGATGCTTCAGGAAGAAGCGGAGGAGCTTGGCGAGTCTGTTTTCGTCGAGGACCTCTCTAAAATCAGCAAGGCTGGTAACCATCTGCTGGCGCTCATTAACGATATTTTAGATATTTCTAAAATTGAAGCCGGCAAAATGGAACTGCACCCGGAGACCTGCAGCCTGCCGAGCTTAATGCAGGATGTACTGACTACGATACGTCCGCTTGCGATTGGGAAGGGAAATAAGCTGCAAATGAATTGCGGAGAAAATGGCGACATTACCGCCGACATTACAAAGCTGCGGCAAATTCTCTTTAATTTGCTGAGCAATGCCAACAAGTTTACGGAATCGGGGTTTATTACCTTTGAGGTGCGGAAGGAAACGCGCAATCAGCGAGAAGGCTACAGCTTTATCGTTCAGGATACGGGAATAGGCATGACCCCAGATCAACTGAAAAAGCTGTTTCAACCCTTCACCCAAGCCGATGCTTCTACTACCCGCAAATATGGCGGCACAGGGCTTGGACTAGCTATAAGCCAGCGGTTTAGCCAAATTATGGGCGGCGATATTCAGGTAGAAAGCAGCTTTGGCGTAGGGACAACGTTTATTTGCTGGCTGCCGAATACGATGGAGGATACCCTCGTTCATTTGTCTTATCCTATAGCTGAACTACCTGTACATACGGTAGATGAGCATGGACAAACGAGCATTTTGCTAATTGATGACGAGGTGTTTAATCGGGAGCTGATGGAGCGTTACCTAGCCAAAACAGGGTGGACGCTAGCATTTGCGAATAATGGTTCAGAGGGGCTGCGGCTGGCCAAAAAACTGCGGCCAAAAGTCATTTGCTTAGATATTCTTATGCCCAATATGGATGGCTGGAGTGTGCTTAATGCCCTTAAAAATGATGCCGAACTTGCCGATATACCCGTCGTTATCTGGTCGATGACTAGCGACAGACAGCAGGGCTACACGCTGGGCGTTTCCGAGTATTTAACCAAGCCGGTTGAACGGGAACGGATGATCCGGGTGATGGACAAATATATTAAGCAAAGCGACGATCACCAAATTCTCGTCATTGAGGATGATGCGACGACAAGCGAGCTGATGACCAAGCTTTTACAGAGAGAAGGATATGTCGTTGCGCAAGCCCGTAATGGGAGGCTCGCACTAGAGCATATGGCAAGAGAAATGCCTTCCCTTATTTTACTAGATCTTATGATGCCGGAAATGGATGGTTTTCAATTTATTTCGGAGCTGCGCAAGCACGGGGAATGGAACGAGATTCCGGTTGTCGTTGTGACAGCTAAGTCGATTACACAGGAAGAACGGCAAAAATTAAACAGCTATGCCAAAAATATTATCCAAAAAGAAAAACTCGAATACCATTCGCTGCTTTCGGAAATTCGCCGATTGATGGCTCTTGCCAAGGAGAATAAAACAGAGGCTGCACCGCAAGCGAATCATGAATCAACCTGATAGATAATTTTAATAGGAGGAATAGCAAGTGAATGACGTTGTGAAATTAGTTTCCCAAAGTACGCAGGTGCTTGATGGGAAGGCGGTTCTATCCGCATTAGAGCAGTCGCTGGCGATGATCGAATTTAATTTGCAAGGAGAGGTGCTGTGGGCAAATGAGCAGTTTGCCAAGGCGATGGGTTATGCAGCTCATGAATTGCCAGGGAAAAATCATCGGCAGTTTTGCAGGCCCGAGTTTGCCAATAGTGCTGAATACAAGCAGTTCTGGGAAAATTTGCGCAAAGGCACAGCCTTTCAAGAGAAAATTGTTCGGTTGGCAAAGGACGGAGCGAGTATTTGGCTTGAAGCGACCTATATGCCTGTTTGTGATGAAGAGGGCGTTCCATTTGCCGTCGTAAAGGTTGCAACAGATATTTCTGCGCGCGAGCAGGCCGTAGTCAAAATGACCGACGAATTGCAGCAGATGGCAGCGGATTTGCTGGAGCGGACCCAAAGAGGCATCAATCGCAGCGAGCAAGTCGCCTCGGTTATTGAGCATGTTGTGAGCGATAATGCGATTCAAATCGATTTTCTGCAAACGCTGGAGCAGCAAACGCAAGCCGTGCGAGGGATTGTCCAGACGATTCGGGATTTTGCGTCACAGACGAATTTGCTTGCCTTGAATGCAGCGATTGAAGCTGCACACGCAGGGGAGCATGGCCGCGGGTTTAATATTGTAGCGATGGAAGTCAAAAAGCTTGCCCAGCATGTTCAAGGGGCTGCTAGCGAAATTCAAAATTCGCTGGAAGGAATATCAAAGCAGGTGGACAAGGTTAGCGGTAGCTCAAAAAGCTCCAGAGACGCAATTATAAGCAGCAAGCATGAAATCCAGCAGGCTGTAGGGGACTTTACAGGAATTAGCGAGGCGGCAGGCAAGCTGGAAGGGCAGGCTAAAGTGCTCAATCAAATGGTGTAATGGGGAGGCTGCTAAACGATGAACACCGTTCTGCTGATTGAAGATAATGAGATGAATCGCGATATGTTATCCCGGCGGCTGGAGCGCAAAGGGTATCGCATCATAACGGCTGAAGACGGCAGGCAAGGGGTAGATCTCGCTGAAGAGGTGCTTCCGGATTTAATATTGATGGATTTGAGCTTGCCGGTGCTTGATGGATGGGAGGCAACCCGCATGCTCAAAAGCTCAGCTCTTACGAAGCATATTCCCGTTATCGCCTTGACCGCTCATGCGATGACGAACGATGAGGATAAGGCCTATCAGGCGGGCTGTGACGATTTTGATACGAAACCGGTTGTGCTTGAGCGGCTGCTAGAGAAGATGAAGGCTGCTTTGGAGAAAGAAAAAGCGTAAGCAGGCATTTCACGAATACAGAATGGAGAAGAACGATGGAGGACATTTCACGCGCAAAAATATTAATCGTGGACGACCAGGAGCTCAACATTACGCTTTTAGAACGGATTCTGGTCCGCTCAGGGTTTACTCATATATATAGTATAATGGATCCTCTCCAGATTCAGCAAAAGCTATTGGAAATTGAGCCGGACATTATCCTGTTGGACATGCATATGCCGGGCATGGATGGACTGCAGGTATTGACACTCATTCGTGAGCAGCTTTCGGCCGACAGTTATTTGCCCGTTTTGATGCTTACCGCTGATGTCACTCCTGAAGTGAAGAGGCGCTGCCTGGAGGCGGGAGTGAATGACTTTTTGACTAAACCGTATGACCGGACCGAGGTCATTTTGCGAATTAATAATTTGCTCAAAACCCGTCAGCTGCACAATCAGATTCAACAGCATAAAAATACGTTGGAAATGAGAGTGTTGGAGCGGACGGAGGAGCTGCAAAAGGCAAAGCTGGAAATGTTGCTGCTGCTTGGGCGCGCGGGAGAATATCGCGATGATATGACGGGCAGGCATACGCTGCGGGTCGGACGGCTTGCGGAGCTTATTGCCAGCCGTTTGGGGCTTTCGGAAGAGGACGCTGATCGTATTCGCAAAGCGGCACCGCTGCATGATATCGGAAAAATCGGTATTCCTGATGAGATTTTGCTGAAGCCCGGGCGTTTTGAGCCTCATGAATTTGAGCAAATGAAGGCTCATACGATTATTGGGTCCAGCATTTTGGAAGGAAGCACATTTTCCATCCTGAAGCTGGCGGGGATTATAGCGAAATCCCATCACGAAAAATGGGATGGTTCCGGCTATCCGCTTGGTCTGAAAGGGGAAGAAATACCTCTGGAAGCACGAATTGTAGCGCTTGCCGATTTTTATGATGCGCTCACACATGAACGTCCCTATAAGAGAGCCTGGACGATTCAGGAGACGATTGAAGAAGTGAAAAAGCAAAGCGGCATGCATTTTGATCCACAAATTGCTAATGTTTTAATTGAATTATTTAATGAAGGCATTTTATCTTCACTCGAAGATGAGGTTTATGTATAGGTTTGCGGGGACAAGCTGACTCCGATTCCATATCGAAGGCAGCTTGCTTAGGCAGTTTTTTTTGCATGAAACGAATGAAGCAGCATCAAACGGTATTTTTTATTTAAAAAGCTGGATAGGCAATCGAGTCAAGCTTTGTCCGGCAGCACTAGGAACAAGGCTGTCTTCCAAAATAAAGGTTGTATCGGGCTCAATTTTGGAAAATGTTTTTAAAAAGGTAGTAAGAACGAGAGTGGCTTCCAGCCTTGCTAGAGGTGCTCCTAGACAAAAGTGGGCGCCATAGCCAAATGCGAGCTGCTTATTGCTATTTTCCCGGTGAATGTTCAATGTAAAAGGATCTTCAAACATGCTTTCATCCATATTCGCTGCGCTCATCCAAGCCACGATGGTATCCCCTTTTTTGAGCGGAACCCCTAGCACATCATTATCCTCCTTCACAGTCCGGTCCATTTTGCTAATGTGAAACCGAAACCGGAGCAGCTCTTCAACCGCGTCTGGAACGAGCTCGGGATTATTTCTGAGTTCCTGATACAGCTCGGGCTGGTCGTATAAAAAAGCATAAAAGGAATTAGCCAGCAAATTACTCGTTGTTTCAATCCCCGCCCCAAGTAAAAACATCGTCGTGCGTACAATCTCATCATCTGTAAAATGCCCGCCATCTACTTCTACTCTAATTAAGTCAGATATAATATCGTCTTCTAAATGGGATCTCTTCGCTACAACGAGCGGATAAAGGTATTGATAATATTCGTCGCCGGCCTTCTTTTTCAATTCATTAATCTCATCGAAGTTTTCATGAGTTGTCGGCAAAAACAGCTTGTCTACCCATGCTTTGAATAAGAGGCGGTCCTTGGAAGGGACGCCAAGCAGGTCGGACATGACGACAACTGGCAATACGCTTGTGTAGGCTTCAACGATATCCACCTGTGATTGATCGGCAAATTGGGCCACTAATTCATCGACAGCAGCTTGAATGCGCGGTTCCCATAACCGCAGGCTTCTTGGTGTGAAAGCAGCGGCGAGCAGGGATCTCCGTTTGCGATGCTCTGGCGGATCAACATTGTGAATATCAAGCTGATCGGGAAACGTTTTGACCATTTCTTTATCTTTGTCGTCATTGCTCTGATAACCGACCTGGACGATGCTGCGTGTTCTAACGCTGGAAAAGTTTTTGAAATCACTAAGCACCGTTTTCACATAATCGTACTTGAATACATGGTAGGCATTTGATCCTTCATTAAAAATGACCGGGTCTTGATTCAACATGCGGCGATACCAACTATAAGGGCTGAACTCTTCTTCTTTAGACTGAAAGCTCGTAATATCAGCTAAAGAAATGACATGGTTATTCATTGCATATTCCTCCTTTAGTCGCTGCGGTGAAGCCTGTCGTACGATTTTGATTCATCGCAATAGTAAGGCTGCTGGAATAGAGAGTCATCAGGTCAATTCAAATTACCATTGTTATTTACAAATATACCAGAAATTTATACTCTAATTCAAGTATTCTAGTTTTTGTAATTTTGATAGAGTATAGGAGGTGTGAAAAATAAAGACGACCGCCAATAGTTGCGGTCGTCTCTCCCTGTATGCACTAGCTCAATAAACATCGCGGGCATATCGTTGCTCTTTGGCCATTTCCTTCACATATTGCTCCGCTTCAGCCGCCGATTTTCCGCCGTGCTGCTCAATGACTTGTTTCAGTGCGGTGTCTACGTCCTTTGCCATTTTGCTGGCATCCCCACATACATAGAAATAGGCACCTGCCTGCAGCCAGGACCATAATTCAGCGCCGTGCTCAATCATGCGATGCTGTACATATATTTTTTCTGCTTGATCTCGTGAGAAGGCGGTATCCAAACGATGGAGAATGCCGCGTTGCTGCATCGCTTCCAGCTCCTCCTTATAATAAAAGTCGCATTCCGCGCGCTGTTCTCCGAAGATCAGCCAGTTTTTCCCTTTGGCGCCTGTCGCTTGACGCTCCTGCAAAAAACCGCGGAAGGGGCCGATGCCTGTTCCGGGGCCAACCATGATGACGGGTTTATCAGTATCGCTTGGCAGGCGGAAATGGGAGGTTTTCTGAACAAAGATGGGTACGCCAGCTGCTTTCTCCGCATGGTCAGCCAGAAAGGTGGAGCATAAGCCATTTCGCTGCTTGCCATTGAACGGATAACGAACGGTGGATACGGTAATATGAACTTCATCCGGATTCATTTTTGAACTGGAAGAAATGGAATAGAGTCGCGGCTGCAACGGCTTCAGCAGTTGAACAAGCTCAGCTGCTTGAATCGGGAAAGGGAATTCCTGCAGCAGATCGGCGAGCTGACGTCCCCACAGCCATTGCTTTAATTCTTCCTGATTTTCCTTCCTTAAAAGCCGGGATAAAACATCGTTATTTGTGCGTTCATGTACAGCTTGCAAAATGCTCGGAGTGATTCGGGTAATATCGTAATGCTGGGTAAGGGCGAGGCTCAATGAAATTTCTCCGATATCTTTTATGGACACTTTCTCGGAAGGGCTCAGCTTTACAGCTTCCAATACCTCATCCACAAGTGCAGGAGCATTAGTTGGCCAAACGCCTAAAGCGTCACCGGACTCGTAGTGCAGCCCCGTATTTTTCAAATCAAAAATATAATGGCGGGTATCTTTCTCAGAGCCTTCCTTGCTTAACGGCTTGTTGGCCAGCAAGGCGGTTGTAAGCGGCTGGTTCCGATCATAGTGAACCTTTATGGCAGTCTCGTGTGCAGAAGAAGACGCAGCGCCATTTGTTCTGGTGCCCTTCTGAGCTTTTTGCAAAGCTGTTTCGAGCGATAGGATCCATGCGGATACCTGCTCTTGAAAATTCGTATCGCAATCTGTTCGCGGCATTAGGCGCTTGGCTCCTAAATGCTCGAATCGGGCATCCAGTTGTTGTCCAAACCCGCAAAATAAATCATAGCTGGAATCGCCAAAGCCGAGTACAGCGAATGTCACTCCCGGCAGCTTAGGTGCATCGTCAGCTTGAAGGGAGTGCCAGAAGCCGGTGCCATTGTCAGGCGGGTCGCCTGCCCCAAATGTACTCGCGATGCATAGCACATACTGTTCATTAGCAAGATTCTTTATATCGTAGTCATTCATGTTTAACAGCTGGACATGATGACCCGCTGCCAGTAATTGCTTGGCGCAAGCTTGAGCGGCTTCCTCGGCATTTCCGGTTTGAGACGCCCATACAATCGTAATCCGCAAAGCTTCTGCATCTTTTATGTGGACAAAAGGTGCAGGCGGTTCTAGCGTCGCTTGCCCGGTACTTGCCGCAGCGCTCAAGGCTGCGCCGGATTCCGACAAGTAAGTGCGGGAGAACATGCCTGCGAGCAGCCCATCGAGAAATAGCTTTTTGGAGGCTTCCAGCGGCGCGGATGGAGGAAGAACAGGGATGCCAGGCGCGCTCTGGAGCTCGCTCGTTTTTAGGCTGGCAATAAAACCGGTCACATACGTTTTTTCATGGTTTTCCAGCGTCATAACAGATGTTGATTCAATGCCAAGCATACTGGCGAGCGTATCGACTTTAGACATGTAAATCTCCTCCTCATAAACGTTGCTCGCACTGCGGAATGCCGAGTGGGAGGCTGTTGTTTCCTCATCAGAATGAATAATCGGCGCAGCCTCTGCGGAAGCGGCGACTCGAATAAGAGACACTGCGCAAAATTTAAATTCAGGTTGAAAGGAGATCGGATCAATAGCATCGTTGGTCACATCATTAATAGCCAGATTTTTGCCGAAAATATCATTCCAATGAAACGGGGCAAAGCAATTGCCGGGACGAACCCGATCGGTTATGACAGCTGGTAAAATAGCAACCCCCCGCTTAGAGCGAATCTCGACTTGATTATCAGCTGTAATGCCAAGAGTGGCCGCATCCTCGGGATGAATTTCCACGAAGGGACCTGGGTTCAGTTTATTCAGCTTGGCTATTTTACCGGTTTTCGTCATTGTGTGCCATTGATGCTGTACGCGTCCCGTGTTCAAGATAAAGGGGAATTCCATATCGGGAAGCTCAGCCGGAGGCAAAAAGGGGCGGGCGAGAAAGATGCCTTTGCCGCTTTCGGTCGGAAATACAAGTCTCGGCAAACTGCCATCTTCCTTGAGCTTCAACGTTTGGCTGATTCCATTGTTGATATAGCGGATAGGGTTGCGATCCGCTTCGCTTTCAGGAGCGCACGGCCATTGCAGCGGTGTACTGCGTAGCCGCTCATAGGATGCGCCGCGAATATCGTAGCCGGTCTTGGGATTCCAAGCCTGTTGAATTTCCTGATAAACCTCCTCGGAGCTGCTATATGAAAAAGCGTCGGCAAAGCCCATTTCACATGCTACACGAGCGATGATCTGCCAATCGGGCAGCACGTCGCCGGGCGGCTTTACCGCCTTCTGCATCAACGTCAAATTACGCTCGGAGTTGATCATCACGCCTTCAGCCTCAGACCATAACGCGCCGGGCAGCATAATATCCGCATAGGCATTCGTTTCCGTTTCAAGGAAAGCATCCTGTGTAATGACAAGCTCGGCTTTCTCTAAACCGGCAATGACGTTTCTTCGATTGGGAACCGTCACTACGGGATTCGTGCAAATAATCCAGCATGCCTTAATTTGACCAGCTTGCATTTGCTCAAACATCGAGACGGTTCCTGTACCTACCTCGGTTGTAAGGGTTCCTGATGGCAGCCTCCACAGGCTCTCGATAAAATCACGTTCCTTTTCTACGAGGACGGAACGCTGGCCGGGCAAGCCGGGTCCCATATAGCCCATCTCGCGGCCGCCCATTGCGTTAGGTTGACCGGTGAGGGAGAAGGGGCCGCTGCCTGGACGGCATATTTTGCCGGTAGCCAAATGCAAATTACAAATTGCATTCGTGTGCCAAGTACCGTGTGTGCTTTGATTGAGGCCCATCGTCCAGCAGCTCATCCAATTCGGCGATTCGCCGATCCAAGCCGCGGCCTTGCGAATATGTTCCTCCGGGATGCCCGTTATTTCAGCTACTTTATCCGGAGGGTAATCGTCTAAAAACGCAATCATCGGTTCCCAGCCGGAAGTAAAGTCAGCAATAAATGCTTCGTCAATATCATTATTTTTCACCAGTAGATGCAAAAGTCCGTTTAGCAGAGCCAGGTCGGTTCCCGGTTTTATTTGCATATATAGGGATGCTTTATCGGCCGTAGCATTGCGGCGCGGGTCAACGACAATGAGCCTCGCACCCGCTTTTATTCGATCCATCATTCGCAGAAACAAAATAGGGTGGCAGTCAGCCATATTTGCGCCAATGACGAAAAAAAGATCGCTTTGGTCAAAATCCTGATAGGAGCCTGGCGGACCATCCGCTCCAAGAGACAGCTTATAACCGCTGCCGGCGCTTGCCATACAGAGCCTGGAATTGGATTCAATATTGTTCGTGCCCACGAAGCCTTTGGCGAGCTTATTAATTAAATACTGCGACTCCAGTGACATCTGGCCGGATACATAAAAGGAAAGGGCATTTGGCCCATGCTCGTCAAGTATGGAACGCAGCTGTGCTGCTGTTTTGCTTATCGCTTCGTCAATAGCTAATTTTTGCAGCTCGCCCTTGCGCGAGAGGCGTTCATAAGCGTATTCCATTCGTCCTGACTCCGAAATCGCTTCGGCGCACGTGTTGCCTTTCGTGCACAATCGCCCGAAATTGGTAGGATGCTCTTTGTCTCCCGTTACTTTAATGACACGATTTTCCGATACCTCAAGTATAATGCCGCATCCAACACCGCAATAAGGGCAGACGCTTTTTATTTTTTCAGTAGGCAAGCAGGTTCACCACCAGCGTTAGAAGTTAATAGGAGTGTGATAAAGAAGTGAGTTTTTGATTTCAAACTTAACGGATTATAACTAGATATGCTCAATATATATCGCACTACGATCTAAGTCAATGAGTTTGTGTTATGTTATATAACATGAAAACGTTTTTATTTTAATTTTGTTTGTTTGACTCTACATTGGGTGAGGAAACTTGACTTTATCAGGGTATGATTTTTACTTCATCGTTGTGATTGAATGAATGACAGCTATGGGATAGACTAGAAGAAAAGCAGGAGCCCTTATATGACCAATAACCGTTTGTCCAAGCAGGTTTATGAAGAATTGGCTTTATTTCGATATCGCATTCGCAAGTTTATTCGGTTTAGTGAAGAGGCAGCGAGAAGCAAAGGTTTAACTCCCCAATACCATCAACTTATGTTAGCTATCATGGGATTTCCAGAGAGGGACTATGCGACGCCGAAAGAGCTGGCCGAGCGTTTGCAAATTACGCCGCATGCCTGCCTGGAGCTCATTAAGCGCTGTGAAGATTTAGAGCTCGTAAGCCGGTTCCCGAATTCTGAGGATAAAAGAAGCATTTTTATAAAGGTGACTGAGCGTGGCATGGGTTTATTGGAAGCATTGTCAGAAATTCACGCCGAGGAGCTTAAGAGGGCGGGATTGCTTGAAATACAAAGTAATGGTGGAGGATATTTGGGCGATTAATCGAGGGGAAGATTAGAAACAAAGCCAAATTCGGTATATTTGATCTTTAAAGTGCTGGTTTAATAAGTTTAATTCGTTTGTTTGGTTTAATATTTATATTGATTGAAAAGTATAGTAAAATGAATGGGAGGTGAACAGCATGGCAAAAACAAGTGAAGAGCTGGCTCAAGAGATTGAAGTATTCACAACGAGTGTTACTTTAGTTGAAGAAGAACTTGAAACGTTACGAAGAGCCGCTGCGATTATTCGAATCAGGAAGGCACAAGATTATATTCAAGCTCGAAATGTACTAGCCGTCCCGTTAGAGCATCAAGAGAAGAATAGCAAATATGTCAGTGCCGATGAAGTCGCCGAGATGTTCGGAATTAGCGTCCAAGGTGTTTACAAATGGATCAAGCTTGGGAAGATAGATACTGAGAAGCTTGAGACACCTGGAAGCAGCAAAAATTTAATTGTGCGCTCTCAATTTGCTGTGCCCAAATATCAAAAACAAATTGAAGCAGTACGTCGAACCAAAGAAGCGCTTAGTAAAGTAAAACCGGCCGAGAAAGACGAGGATCTTTATCCTATCAGTGATGAAGATGCGGACATGGAGGAACTTGATGTCAAATAAGCAGAAGGTTATTTGTGACACGAATATTTATATCTATGCTTCATGGGGATATCAACCTGCTGTTCAACTTATTAACGAACTTCGCTTTGATGATGATATAGAGCTTTTAATGCCTACAATCGTCCAAGTAGAACTATTGTCCATTCCCAGAACACAAAAAGATTTATCGTATAAGGATGTTATTAAAGAATATATTGAATACCCAAAGTCTGAGGGTCTGAGGGTTTGATGGTTCATATTAATGATAATGTTGCTAAAAATGCAGCTGATATTCGTATATTGTGGTTCGAGTCAGAAGGCAAAAAGCTTCCATCGCCTGACGCTATTATTGCAGCCACAAGCATTGATTTAGATGCACAGCTTTATAGTAATAACGATAAAGATTTTGTATACGCCGCCCAACATTTTGGACTGAAATTTGAAAATCCAATTAATCGCAATGATTTAGAAAAATTCATGAAAGAAAACGAACTTGCTCATGAGGAAAGCGACATTATGGACACAGCTATGCGAGTACTTGCCAAAATGGACGAAGAGTCGCTGCGGGAGTTATCTTATAAATCCATCGGGCTTTTAAATGATCAGGCAAAAAAGGAACAAATTAAATTTGCAAGAGGACTCAAAAAGAGAAGGAGCGAAAGTTAACTTTCAATTCTTCTCTTTTTATTTTATATACAAAGCTTTAATGCACAAGCTCAATAAATCGGCTAGCTGTACTCGACAGCGGCAAATTCCGCATTTTCATTATGCCGACATGGGAGGGAGGCAGCTGCACATCCAATTGAATTTCGAAGAGCGAGCCTTCCTCTAGCTCCTTCGATACAAATTCCCGCGTTACATACGAAATGCCGAGTCCTCTCCGGGCAAATTCGATCAGCAAATCGACGCTGCCGACCTCGATTTCAGGCTTCAGCATATAACCGAAGCTTTGAAAAAGCTCTGTAATGGCCATTCGCGCCCGGCTATTGCGGGAGAAAAGAATGACGGGATGCTGTAACAATTGGTCCAGCGTCAAAACTTCATTTTTCAGCTTCGCGTAGCGCTCCCCTGCAACAAAACAATCCTTCAGTTGAATGCTTTCACGCACTTCCAGCTGGGAATCGACAATCGGCATGCGAACGACACCAAGGTCTATTTTGCCTTCCTTCAGGAAAGAAATCACTTCCGGCGTCGTGCCGTGATTAAGATGAAGCCTAATTTCGGGATACATATAATGAAAGTTTTCCAAATACGGCAGCAAGTAATGCTTGAACAGCGAATCGCTGCCGCCAATACGCAGCTCGCCGCTCTCTAGATTTTTCAGTGCAGCCATTTTTTCCTCTGCAAGGGTTATCAATATTTGCGACTGCTCGATGTAGGAGTACAAGATCGTACCTTCCTGCGTTAGCGCAACTCCTTTGGAATTTCGATAAAACAAAGTGATGCCGAAGCTGTTTTCCAGCTGCTTAATGGCGTGGCTGACACTCGGTTGCGTGAGGTACAGCGCATTAGCAGCTTTCGTTAAGCTGCCTGTTTTAGCGGCCCAATAAAAAACCTTATATAATTCGTAATTATTGATCATAGATGTGGTCTATACCTCCTCTTAAATATATTAATTACTTGTATGGCTCTTAAACGTATTATAGTGTAACTAAGAAAAAGAAACCATAGCTAACGAATTGGAAGGAGAACGGAAGATGGAGCCAACCACTTTTGTGTTGTTTGGAGCGACAGGGGATTTAGCGAAAAGAAAAATCTACCCCGCTTTGTATAATTTGTTCATCGAGCAGAAACTGCCGCAAGCATTCTCCTTGATTGGCCTTGGACGAAGAGAGCTGACGCATGAAACCTTTCAGGCAAATGTCGAGCAATCTCTCCGTGATTTTTCCAGACGGGAAATAAAGGACGAGGCGAGCGTAAAAGCTTTTTTAAAAGCTTTCCGTTACCAAGTTCTGAACATAGACCATAAGGAAGATTACCAGAAGCTGCTTCACATGATTGAACAGCGGGAGGAAGCTTTAAATCTTGCCCCGAATCGCCTGTTTTATTTATCGGTTGGGCCTGAATTTTTCGAAACGATTGCCTCCAACATTCAGGCTAGCGGGCTTGGCTCTGCGCAGGGCTGGAAGCGTCTCGTCATTGAGAAGCCTTTCGGCCATGATTTGCAATCTGCACGCGATTTAAATGAAAGCCTTAGCCGGTCTTTTGAGGAAAAAGAAGTTTTTCGGATCGATCATTATCTCGGCAAGCCGATGGTGCAGCGTCTTGAGGCTTTGCAGCAGACGAACCCGGTCATTCAGGCGCTGTGGAACAATCATTACATTGCCAATGTGCAAATTACAGCGAATGAAACGGTCGGCGTAGAGGAAAGAGCCGGTTATTACGATCATGTCGGCGCACTAAGAGACATGTTCCAAAACCATTTGCTGCAATTGCTTATGATGACGGCGATCCAGCTTCCTCAGAAGAGCGACCCTGAAAAGGTTCGTTCTAAGAAGAAACAGGTGATGGAAGCTCTTGAACCGCTGCAAAAGAAAGATGTTGCCCTCAGCATCGTTCGCGGACAATACAGCGCTGGCAGCATTCAGGGCAAGCCGGTTGTCGGCTATAAGTCTGAGCCGGGGATTGCCGAAACTTCGATGAATGACACCTTTATCGCAGCAAAATTGCAGATTGATGATTTCTTTTGGCGGGGCGTTCCTTTCTACATTCGTACCGGCAAAAGAATGAAGGAAAAATCGACGCGAATCGTCATTGAATTTAAAGAGCCGTTAAAACAAGCTCCTTCCGTAAACGAAGAAGGGGTGGCTCCGAATCTGCTCGTCATTGAAATGAGCCCTAATGAAAGCATTACGCTTCAGCTCAATTCCAAGGATTCGCAGCAAAATGGTGAATTCAAGCCGATTCAAATCGATTTTCACCCGAACAAGGAAGAGCTTCCAGAAGCTTATGAAAATTTGATTCACGATGCTTTGAACGGCAACCCTACGTTTTTTGCGCATTGGGATGAAGTTGAAATGTCGTGGGCCTGGGTTCAGCCTATTTTGGAAGCTTTCGCAGAAAATCAGGTTCCTCTTCATCATTATGAGGCTGGTACTTATGGGCCAGCGGAATCCGATGCTTTGCTAGCGCAGGATGGCTACCACTGGTGGTTCGATTCCAAACTGGAACAACAATCTGAAACAGAGAAAGGACAACAATATGCCTATCACACAAACCATTGATCAGTTATCGATTGACACGATTCGTACTTTATCGATTGACGCCATTAACAGCGCCAATTCCGGTCATCCGGGCCTTCCTATGGGCGCAGCGCCAATGGCGTACACGTTATGGTCCAAATTTTTAAGCCACAATCCCGGTCATGCCAAATGGTTCAACCGCGACCGTTTCGTGCTTTCGGCGGGCCATGGTTCAGCGCTGCTTTACAGCCTGCTGCACTTATCCGGCTATGAAGTGTCGCTCGACGATTTGAAGCAATTCCGCAAGCTGAACAGCAAGACGCCAGGCCATCCTGAGTTTGGACATACGGATGGCGTAGATGCGACGACTGGCCCTCTAGGCCAAGGGGTTGCAATGGCTGTCGGCATGGCAATGGCAGAGGCGCATCTGGCTGCAAAATTCAATCAGGATGGTTTCCCAATCATCGACCATTATACGTATGCGCTCGTTGGCGACGGCTGCTTGATGGAAGGGATTTCCTACGAGGCTATGTCGATGGCTGGCCATATGAAGCTGGACAAATTGATCGTGCTCTATGATTCAAACGATATTTCCCTCGACGGAGAATTAAACCTTTCTTTTGGGGAGAATATTCAAAAAAGAGCGGAATCTGCGAATTGGCAATATCTCCGCGTGGAAGATGGCAATGACACTTCGGCCATCGCTGAGGCAATTGCAGCTGCCAAGCACAACGATTCACAGCCAACGCTTATTGAAATCCGGACGATTATCGGTTACGGAAGCAAAGTAGCGGGCACGAATAAAGCGCATGGCAATCCGCTTGGCAAGGAAGAAGCAATCGCAACGAAAGCCGCTTATGGCTGGAAGTATGAAGAAGAGTTCACCGTTCCGGCTGAGGTCAAAGCGCATTACGAGCAGTTGAAGCTTGCGGGTGCAGCTAAAGAGGCGGAATGGAACAAACAGCTTGCTTCCTACACTGCACAATATCCGGCGCAAGGCAAGGAACTGGCTCAAGTCATCGATGGTTCCGTAACGATTGATGCGGCTGACATTTTGACCTTCGATGCCTCCAAAACACTTTCAACTCGCGTAGCGAGCGGTGAAGCCATCAATCATTATGTGAAGACCGTTCCTTCCATCTTCGGAGGCAGTGCAGATCTATCGCATTCCACGATGACGGACATTAAAGGCGAAGAGACGTTCGCGGTTAAATCGTATGCAGGACGCAATATTTATTTCGGCGTTCGCGAGCATGCAATGGGCGCGGCGGGCAATGGCATGGCGCTGCATGGCGGCGTAAAACCATTCGTGAGCACCTTCTTCGTATTCAGCGATTATTTGCGCCCGTCGATTCGTCTGGCTGCCTTGCAGAAGCTGCCTGTTACGTATGTATTCACGCATGATTCCATCGCAGTCGGCGAAGATGGTCCTACGCATGAGCCAGTTGAGCATTTGGCTGCGCTTCGCACCATTCCAGGGCTCACTGTCATTCGTCCAACGGATGCCAATGAAACGGCAAGTGCTTGGGCTTATGCTTTGCAGCAAAATGATGGTCCGGTTGCGCTCGTGCTGAGCAGACAAAATCTGCCGATCTATGAAGCGACGAAAGCTAACGTTGCAGAAGTAGCTAAAGGCGCTTATGTGCTGACAGAAACGAATGAGAAGCCTGACGTCATTTTGATCGCTACAGGTTCTGAGGTATCGCTTGCCGTAAGTGCTAAAACCGAGCTGGAGAACGATAACGTATCCGTTCGCGTCGTGGCTATGCCGAGCAGAGAGCTGTTTGAGCGTCAGCCAGCAGCTTACAAGCAAAGCGTTCTCCCTGATGCCGTATCGAACCGTATCGCCATTGAAGCGGGTATTTCGCTCGGCTGGGAGCGTTATGCAGGGCCAAGCGGCAAAGTGTTGTCCATTGATACGTTTGGGGCGTCAGGCCCGGGCAACCAGGTGATGGAATACTTTGGCTTCTCAACGGAAAATGTCGTTAGCCTGGCAAAAGAATTATTGAAATAATTGAAATGCAGGGCAATCAAATTTAAAATTAAAATGTAAATCAAAAATGAACCCAAAAAACGGAGGTAATTGACTATGAAATTTTTTATCGATACGGCTAATGTGGAAGATATTAAGAAAGCTTATAAAATTGGCGTTTTGTCCGGTGTTACCACTAACCCGTCTTTAGTTGCTAAAGAAGGCGTGAAATTTGAAGACCGTATTGCTGAAATTTTGCAAATCGTGCCTGAGGTTGAATCCGTTTCTGCAGAAGTAACGCCTAACGCGATTACAGCTGAAGAAATGATCGCTGAAGCGGACGAGCTGATCAAAATCAACAACAACGATAAAAACATTACAATCAAGCTTCCGATGAACCTTGCTGGACTAGAAACTTGCCGTTACCTGACGAAAAAAGGCGTAAAAACGAACGTAACGCTTATTTTCACAGTGAACCAAGCGCTGTTGGCTGCTCGTGCTGGCGCAACCTATGTTTCCCCGTTCCTTGGTCGTCTGGACGATATTTCCGAAGATGGCGTTCTATTGGTTTCTAAAATTGCTGAATTGTTCCGCACGCACCAGCTGGATGCGCAAATTATTGCAGCTTCGGTTCGCCACCCGGATCACGTTACTCGCGTAGCGATGGCTGGCGCGCATATTGCAACTGTGCCATTCGCGGTTATCGAGCAAATTTCGAAGCACCCGCTTACCGATCAAGGCATGGAGAAATTTGCTGCTGACTGGAAAAAAACTTCCCTGTAAGAAGGGGAGTTTGAAGCGATAAGTAATATGTAATATGGCATTTATTTTGAAAATGGCGACAGCCATTTACGCTTATATAAAAAGAGCTTGAATAGGATTGGGAGGCAGATTTCCGTGAGCAAACAGCAAATTGGTGTCGTTGGTCTTGCCGTTATGGGCAAAAACCTCGCTTTAAACATTGAAAGCAGAGGGTTCTCGGTTGCGCTATACAACCGTTCCCCAGAAAAAACAAATGAGCTTCTGGAAGAAGCAAAAGGCAAAAATTTTGTAGGTGCATACAGCGTCGAAGAATTTGTAAACTCGCTTGAAACGCCGCGCAGAATTTTAATAATGGTCAAAGCAGGCGCGCCAACTGACGATACGATTAATCAGCTTGTACCTTTTCTAGACCAAGGGGACATTTTGATTGACGGCGGCAACGCTTATTTCCCTGATACGCAAAGAAGAAATGAAGAGCTTTCAGCTAAAGGCTTCCGCTTTATCGGTGCGGGCGTTTCCGGCGGCGAAGAGGGCGCGCTTAAAGGTCCGGCAATTATGCCAGGCGGTCAAAAAGACGCTTATGAGCTCGTTGAGCCGATCTTGACAGCTATTTCGGCGAAAGTGAATGGCGATGCTTGCTCTACTTACATTGGTGAAGGCGGCGCTGGACACTATGTGAAAATGGTGCACAACGGCATCGAGTATGGCGACATGCAGCTGATTGGCGAAGCATACCATTTGTTGAAAGATGTACTCGGTGTAAACACGTCCGAGCTGCATAACATTTTCACCGAGTGGAATAATGGCGAGCTGGACAGCTATTTGATCGAAATTACAGCTGACATTTTCTCGAAAACAGACCCGGCTACAGGCAAGCCGATGGTCGATGTAATTCTCGATTCCGCAGGCCAAAAAGGAACTGGCAAATGGACGAGCCAAAGCGCTCTTGATCTCGGCGTTCCATTGTCGATCATTACCGAGTCCGTATTCTCGCGCTTTATTTCTGCGATGAAAGAGGAGCGCATAGCGGCAAGCAAGAAGCTGAACGGCCCTGCGGTATCGAGCTATGACGGCGATGCGCAAGAGTTTATTGAAGCGGTCCGCAAAGCGCTATTCGCGAGCAAAATCGCTTCGTACGCCCAAGGCTTCGCGCAAATGCGCGCTGCTTCTGACCAGTACAACTGGAACCTGAACTACGGCAGTATTGCAATGATTTTCCGTGGCGGCTGCATTATTCGTGCCGGCTTCCTGCAAAACATTAAAGATGCGTATGACCGTGATCCGGAACTGAAAAACTTGTTCCTTGATGATTATTTCGGCGGCATCGTAGATAACTACCAAGAGGCTTGGAGAAAAGTGATTGCCATTGCCGTAACAAGAGGGATTCCAGTTCCTGCTTTCGCATCGGCACTAGCTTATTATGACAGCTACCGTACAGAAAGACTGCCGGCTAACCTGCTGCAAGCACAGCGTGATTATTTCGGAGCGCATACGTTTGAGCGTCTCGATCAACAAGGCAGCTTCCATTTCCAATGGATGGAAAACAACGAATAGGAAATGCGTAGTCATAAATAAGTAAGTAATTGGAAAAACAACTGGAAGGTTGGCCTCACATCCGTGAGGTCAGCCTTATGTTGGATTTTATCGAAAAAGGGCGATAACCCGCTGCGAGTGGATGACGGGGAAATGTCGTCCTTTTTGCTGTGCCGCTAGGCGGCGTTCATCATTATAAAAGTGCACTGATCAGGTCATACGGTTAGAATATTAGCTCGAGAAGCACATGCTGCCTTACGGGCTGAAGAAGGTGGTGCCTTCCACACAAAAAGATATTTAAAAGGGGTATATTCAGCGGATTGAGGATCCGGACAGAGGAGAGGCGAGCATATAAAGGAGCCTGAAACGCAGACATCCCAGCGATCTTCCATAAGAGGCGGAGCAGCCTGAGACGCTCGCTCCTTTTTTGGCGGACTGAGGTTCCGCAATTTTAGCTTTTGATCCATTTTCAGGCCGCAGGCGGACAGGAAAGCCGCTATTGCCCTATAATCTAGTCAAAATGGCTTTTGGCAGCGCATTAGCGGCTCCTGAGTCCGTAGAATGTGCCAAACCCGTGATTTGGTAGGAATAGCGGCTGCTGTGTCCACCAAGTCTATCATTGTGCAGGGAGTAACCCCTGAAACGAAGAGCATGAGGCTGGCTTGTGATTTACACGGAGCCCGAATGAATCAATCATGGACTCCGTTCGAAAAGGCCGGCTGCCGAAAATGATCAGCAACCGGTTTTTTTTGCGCTTGAAATGTCCAATTTTTGGGTGATTTAATGACGTATTTTTATGGTATTATGTGGATGGTGTTTGTGGTATATTAGGAATAGTTCCGTTTTTTCCACCGTAAGTGGGCATGCCCCTAGGCATATTCCGCCCCCTCTAGAGCGTCTTTTTGCCTTCACGCAGCTAAGCATATCACTCCAAGGTCCGATAGTATCTCTTGTAAAATGAAATGGGTTTCAAAATTTTTGCACGCTTATTAAGTGCGGAACGACTAGTATCAGCAATTTTTAGAGCGATTTCATTTAAACATCGGCGTTTATTCGCCAAAATTAGAACGTGATGACAGCATCAGCGACAAATAAAAGTTACATGATTTGTAACTTAAATCTAAATATGTACATAAAAATAAATATTGTAAAAAAACATAGAATTATGGTATAACTTTATTAACGGCGCTATTGGTTGCATCGACGACCGCATCTTCGTTAAGCAGCATTCCTCAAGAGATATAGTCGTCTACTCCTTTAGCGACACATTCAACTATGAATGATCTTCTCTCAACCCACCCACACCTATTGTTTTCCTTTCTAACGCACATTCATCCAGATGAGTTTGTACAATTGAAGCCTGCTGTTTTAAGCTGCACTGCCTATGTCATTTCCATTTGAGGAGTGAGTGCCGAGCAATGTCTATCCCTAGACAATGAAAGCGCTTTATATTTTGACGGCTATTTATGCTGCCTCTGGAATGACATGCAATCTTTTATCCAATAAAGGAGCTGAAACAATGGAAAACGTACAGCTATCGATTGAAAATCAAATTAAAAACATGATTGTTACTAAGTTTGGACTGGATATCTCCCCGGAAGAAATCAACGATGATGATCCGCTTTTTGATGTTAATGAACAGGGAGAAGGGCTAGACCTGGATTCCGTTGATGCTTTGGAGCTTGCGGTTGGACTGAAGGAGCTTTTTGGCGTTAAGCCGCAAAGCAGCGATATGTCCGTTTTCAAAAGCGTTCGTTCCATAGCGAATATTATCCGCAGCACGATCGGGGATTAATCGATGAGCAGACCGCAAGCCGTAGTAACCGGAATTGGCATCATTGCGCCAGGCGGCTCTAACAGAGAAGCCTTCTTCCAGTCGATTGTGAATGGTGCCAGCGGGCTTCGGGCTCATGAAAAGCTGAAAAAGCTTGGCGTTAGTGGCGAGGTCGCTGGCAGCGTTGACGAGCTGTATCGAGAGATGGAAGAGGATGAGCGGGCCGTTCAAATGACGTATGCCGCACTTGATGAAGCTTTGGCAGACAGTGGGCTGACGAAGGAGGACATCAGCAAGCTGGAAACTAGAGCGGGCTTGTCCCTTTCAGAATCTGTGCCCGGCCATATTAAAACGATGAGATACATTCAAAATAACCGGGAGCAGAAGTGGAATGATCCCGATGGACTGATCGAAATTCCATCTTTGCTCTCACATATTGTTTCGTATATAGATATAAGGGGCCAAGCCTACACAACGATGTCGGCCTGCGCCGCTGGAACTGCAGGAGCAGGAATAGCTCTTGACGCCATTCGCAACGGAATAGCGGATTTAATGGTCGTTGTTGGGGCAGAGCCCTTATCGGACAACTATATTGCCGGGTTTCACAGTCTCCAGTCCATGAGCCTGGGTGGCTGTGTGCCGTTTGATAAGAACAGGGATGGCATGTCACTGGGAGAAGGAGCGGCGGTCTTTATTTTGGAAACGCTTGATGGAGCGAAGGCAAGAGGAGCCCATATTTACGGCGAGCTGCTGGGATACGGCTTAAGCAATGATGCCTATCATATTACAAGTCCCGATCCCGAAGGGGAAGGGGCTGTGCGGACGATGCTGATGGCTCTGGAGGATGCCGGTTTAGAGCCAGGTGACATTGATTATGTTAATGCCCATGGAACAGCGACGGAGCTGAATGACTTAATGGAAATGCGAGCGCTGTCCAAAGTTTTTGGAACCGAGGAGAAGCAGTCCCAGGTTATGATATCTTCAACGAAGGCGGTTACCGGACATTGTTTGGGAGCTGCGGGAAGCGTTGAGCTGGCGGCAACCTTGCTCGCTATAGATCGCGGCATTGTGCCTCCAACTGCATTTCTGAAGGAGCAGCCTGAACCTTTTCAGGAACTCCAGATTGTTAAAGGGAACTATGAGGAACGGTCGATCCAATATGCGATGTCCAACTCATACGCTTTCTTCGGCCATTCTGCAAGTATAGTTGTTGGAAAGGTCTAAGCATCTATCGGCTTGAATTTTCCTTATACACACCACATGCTGGGAGCTGTCATGGATGGAAACCATTGATATTGCAAAAGGCTTGCCTCATCGCTACCCGTTTGTGATGGTAGACCGAATTACCGAGGCCCTTTATATGAAGCGCTCCAAAGGCTACAAAAACATAAGCTATAACGAGCCTTGGACAGTTGGACATTTCCCGGATGAACCTATTTATCCAGGCGTTCTCATGATTGAGACGATGGCGCAGGTCGGCGGATTTATTTTTTACAACGGGGAGAGCGGGGCAGCCCACAAATTTTATTTAAGTGCAGTTAACCAAATCAAGTTTCTACAGCCAGTTGTGCCAGGCGATACATTTGCGGTAGAAGCAGAGTTAGTCGAGTCGTTCCACACCTTTCACCAGATCAAATGTACGGCTTCAGTCGGAGATAAAGTTGTCGCCTCCGGGATGCTGACCTTAAGCTATTCCGATTAAAACAAGCGGTGTTTAGCTGCTTGGAGCATAATTTCATAAATTTGGGAGAATCCATATGCATAAAATATTTGTTACGGCTGTAGGAGCGATAAGCTGTGCAGGGTCCGGTGCAGATGAATATTGGGAAGGCATAAACGCACAGGCGGGAATCAGGCCGGATGAGCTTAAGCTGCCCGTGGATATTCCACAAAATATTGAAAACCGGGTCGCTAGACGGATGGATCGGTTTTCCCGGTTGACCATGAGCGCTTCGAAACAAGTGCTGGATGAAGCTTTGATCGAGCAGGAGCAACTGGATCATAACCGAATTGGTACTGTTTTTACAACGGGATACGGTCCATTGGTATCTAACCTGGCCCTCAGCAATCAAATTTTGTCAGGTGGCGTCGATATGGTTAGTCCGACCGTATTCGCTAGTACGGTATACAACTCGGGAATCGGACATGTTTGCTTGAGTTTAAAGCTAAAGGGCGCGAGCACCGTGTTAACGGGCAGCAATGCGATTGCCTATGCCTCTGATCTGCTCAAAAGCGGCAAGGCGGATGCGATATTATGCGGCGGAGTAGAGGAATATTGCCAAGAGCTGCTTGACTCCTTTCAACAGCAGGATTATACAACTAAGGATGAAAACTATTTGTGCCAGCCTCTGGACAGGAATAGAAGCGGTACGAGAATGACCGAGGGTGCCGCTGCATTGCTGCTTGAGACCGAGAGCGTCTTGGTTCGCAGTCCAGAACGCATCGTGTGCGAGGTTATTGGATATGCAAGTTTAATCGGCAGCGGATACCTAGGTAAAGACCGTGCCGATGCAGATTTTAAGCAATTCGCTCGTGTGATGGATATGGCGCTCAAGCATGCCTCGATTTCTCCGAGCGTTATTGATGGCATTTTGCTGGCTGCCGGAGGCGGACGTTATACCGACAGGGCAGAAGCCAAAGCCATTCATGAAGTTTTTGGGCAGCGTGCCGCTTCCATACCGGTTTCTTCGATTAAGGGAGCAACGGGTGAAACGCTCGGCGCCTCGTTTATGCTGAATGTTGCAGCAGGGGCTCTTGCCATTGCCAAAGGGAGCATGCCTTTAACCGCAGGCTGCACCGAGCCGGATGCCGCTTTAGAGCTGGATATCGTCCATCATGAGCCGCGTATAGGCGATTACGAATATTTATTAGTAAATGGATATGATGTCAACGGATGCTTGCACAGCGTCATCCTTGGAACGGTCCGGAGGTGAGCCATTGAAATTTGCCGATAAAGTCGTCTTTATTACCGGAGGAGCAAGAGGAATCGGATACGCCATCGTACAAGCTTTTGCTAGCGAAGGGGCTACCGTTCTCTTTACCTATAAAAGCAGTGAGGACGAAGCTGCGGAGCTGGAAGCTTCCTTGCAGGAAAATGGGGGCAAGGCGAAGGCGTTTGCGCTAGACGTGTCCGATCATATGAATACGCTTGCTGTAATCGAGGAGGCTGTTCAGGAGTTTGGGAAAATTGATGTGCTGGTCAACAATGCCGGCGTAACGGAAGATGGTTTTCTGATGCTGATGGAGGAAGCCTCTTGGGATAAGGTCATTAATACAAATTTGAAGGGAGCCTACAATTGCTGCAAAGCAGTGCTGCCTTCGATGATCAGCAAGAGGCGCGGAGTCATCGTGAATATTTCCTCCGTTTCCGCATTGGCGGGTGCCTCAAGTCAGACGAATTATAGCGCGTCCAAGGCGGGCCTTATTGGCTTGACTCGATCACTATCAAGAGAAGTTTCTGGAAAAAACATCCGTGTGAACGCCATTGCACCAGGATACATCGTTACGGATATGCTCGGGAAAGTTCCCGATCGCGTGCGCCGTCATTTTGTCGATAAAATTGCCTGCGGCCGGTTAGGCGAGGCTGATGAAATTGCAAAGGTAGCCTTATTTCTAGCTTCTGACGATGCAAGCTACATATATGGACAGACGATTATTGTCGATGGAGGAATGATTTAAGGCAGCCTTGTAAGTGAAAATGAACGATTTTAGGGAGGTTAAATGATGAGTGGAGAAGTAAAAGTAGCGGATTTTAATGCGAGGTTTAATGAAATTTTGCAAAAAAATATTGAGCTGTTGACTATTGATGAGAGTGTATTGCAATCAGATTTAGAAACAGTGGGCCTAAACTCGATTTCCTTTGTTAAATTAATCGTCGCATTGGAAAATGAATTTGATGTCGAGTTTGAAAATGAAATTTTAATTATCGACCATTTTGCTACCTTGGGCCACTTTAAGGACGGCGTACAAAAGCTAGTAGAAGGGCAAGATCATTAATTTTCTCCGCTCGCGGGGCTCTGTGCGGCGATATTACCCTATAGTGGAGGGCAATTATGCAAATAGCAAGTCGTAACTCTGCTTTCGTCTCGATGCGCCGGTTGTTTGTTTTTCTTAAGCCCTATCGGTTTTGGATAGCGCTCAAGCTGATAAGCACGATCATCATAGCGGCAAATGATATTTTGCTCATCTACATTATTAACCTTTTATTTTCGTCCACCCAGACGGGTGATATGGATGGTGTGATGCAGGCTGTAAAATTAATCCTCCTTTTTATAGTGACAGGCATCATTGTGAATTTTTTCAGCGTTTATTCATCGGGACGCTACAGCGCCTTTGTAACCCGAGATTTGAAAAATAAAGTTAGCGAGCATATTAATAAACTCCCTATTTCGTATATGGAAGCTCGCCACTCGGGTGACTTTAGCTCCAGAATGACGAACAGCATCAATCAAATTGAAGGATATATTTACAATGATTTTGCCGCTCTTATTTTTCATATTGTCAGGGTCGTTGCCTGTATAGCGGCTATGTTTTATATGAATTGGCAGCTTACGCTGTTTTGCTTCGGCATGTTGCTGTTTATGACCTTTTTGAGTGAAAAAATCAGCCGCCCGTTAAATCAATATGCGGCAGATGTGCAGCAAAGCATGGCTCAGATGAGCACAGTTGTTCAAGATACAATTGGCGGGATCTATATGATCAAGTCTTACAATCTGGTACAGGTTGTGTATCAAAAGTGCCAGCTGCTGCTTGACAAGCTGCTTGAACATTTTTTGAAAATCGAGAAACGCGTTGCTGCTATTGGGGCACTCAGTGTATTTGTCCGAACGGCTCCGCTGGTTGTGTTCTTTCTGTTCGGTGGATATTTGGTTAGCCAAGGACAGCTTTTAATAGGCGCTTTAATCGCGTTTGTGCAGTTCATCAATTATCTCGTGTCCGGGATGGGAGAAATTCCAAATCAGATTAGCCGATTCAAAATAACAGCTGGCGTTGTCGATCATCTGTTTGAATTGCTCGATGCTGAAACAGAACGGATGGATGGCAAGCAGCCGGAAAACCTCTCGTCGTCAGCTCCTGCGCTTGAATTTGAACAGGTTACTTTTTCCTATGACGAACATTCGAAGGTGCTTGACGAGGTCAGCTTTACATTGCCGCAAGGTAAAACGGTCGCCCTAGTTGGGCCAAGCGGTTCAGGCAAATCGACCATCTTTAAACTTATCACCGGCTTTTATGATTATAAGGGTGGACAAATCAAGCTGTACAACGAGCCGCTCACTGATTGGAAGCTATCATCCGCAAGGGCGCTCATTTCACATGTTTCGCAGGATACATTCCTTTTTCCAGGCTCCATCGCTGAAAATATTGCGTGCACGGATGACGGCTACAGCATGGAAGACGTAGAAAGCGCAGCTAAGCTTGCTAATATCCATGAATTTATACGGGTACTTCCACAAGGGTACGATACGCTTGTCGGTGAACGGGGAGTAAAGCTATCAGGCGGACAAAAGCAGCGGATAGCGATTGCCAGGGCCATATTAAAGGATGCTCCCATTTTGCTGCTGGATGAGGCGACTTCGGCACTTGATTCCGAATCTGAACAGCTTGTTCAACAATCCATTAACCGGATTATGCGAAACAAAACGGTTTTGGTCGTCGCACATCGCTTGTCTACGGTCATGAATGCAGACCACATTTTTGTACTGAACGAGGGGCGAATTGAAGAAAGCGGCACACATGAAGAGCTGCTTGCCAAAAACGGCACTTATTATCGTCTATACAACAATCAGGCAAGCAATCGTGGAGACCAGCCGTACGGGCTTGGTCAAGAGGGGGCGTAGTTGCTTGGAAAAAAGCAATAAACAACAAATCGCGAGACTTGCCCGATTGCTTGGTCGGCGTAAACTATCTTTTATTCTCAGTTTTCTGGGTTTCGGTCTCATGAGCTCAAGCGTATCGATTATTACAGCCATGCTGGTCTCTACTTTTCTCGATGCGATAACGGAGAAGAATATGGATGCGGTTATGACGCTTAGCATCCAGTTCATGCTCATCGTCGTTGCTATGTGCATCCTAACGCCACTTTTCCAATATTGGTACGGTAAAACGGTCAAGACGATCATGAACAGCATGCGGCTTCGCGTCTTTCATCATATGGAGAAGCTTCCTGTTACTTATTACGAGAACAGCCATAGCGGTGACAGCCTGTCCAGAATTACAAATGATTTGCAGACAATGGAAAATGCCTTCTCTGGAGAAGCACTTACGCTTCTTTCCTTAATGGCTACCGGGACAATATCAGCCGTTATTATGTTTTATCTGGACTGGAGATTCGCTGTTGCCATGATTTTTTTAGGACTGCTGTCTACGTATGTGAATGCAAGATACGCAAAGCCGTTTAGAACGATCAGCACCGAAATTCAGGAGCAGTCCGGTGTTCAGCTTGAGCGGTTAACGAATCTCGTTGCTGGCACGCAGGTGAGCAGAACGTTTCAGATGGTCGATGGGATGAATCGCAAGTACAAGGAGACGACGACTCGGCTTGCCGACTTGTTTTTAATGCGAGCGAAAAAAAGCGCCTATTTAACAAGCACCAATTATTTTCTGCTTTGGATCAATAATGGCGGTGCCTTTATTATTGGAGCCTTTATGCTGATTAACGGCCAGCTGACAATCGGCAGCTTGCTGGGGGTTATTTTACTGCTGGAGAACGTAACGAATCTCTTCCGCAATTTAGGTGTTTTCTGGGCCAATTTGCAATCCTCGCTGGCGGGGGCTGACCGGGTATTTGACCTGCTGGATGTGGCAGAAGAACCTGGGCGATACGCAGCTGTCTCGAAGGAAGCTGCTGTCGCAAGCTCAAACGAAGACGAAATGCTGAATTTCAAAAACGTATCGTTTGCCTACCACAAAGACGAAAATGTGCTAAACCGCTTGAATCTTCAGGTGGACAAAGGACAGCTTGTCGCGCTTGTAGGGCCCAGCGGGGGCGGCAAAAGCACCATAATGAAGCTGCTGCTCGGCTTTTATCCGTTCTCGGAAGGCGATATTCAAATTGCGGGCAAAAGCTTTGCAGATTATTCGCTTGAGGAGCTTAGGAATAAGATGGCCTACGTTTCCCAGGACCCGTATCTGTTCGAAGGAACGATTGAGCAAAATATCCGCTACGGAAAAATGGACGCCACGACTGACGAGGTTATAGAGGCAGCGCGTGCAGCATTTGCCCATGATTTTATTACGGAACAGGCAGATGGCTACAACACTGTGGTTGGTGAAAGAGGCGTGAGGCTGTCCGGTGGTCAAAAGCAGCGAATAGCCATTGCCCGAGCCATATTGAAAAATGCCCCTATTTTGCTGCTTGACGAGGCAACATCGGCACTGGACAGCGATTCAGAGCTAGCGGTCCAGCAAGGAATCGAGCGGCTGATGGAAGGGAAAACGACGATTGCCATCGCCCACCGGCTGTCCACCATTGAGCAAGCGGACACGATTGTAGTCGTTGACCGTGGAAGGATTATGGAGCAGGGCAAGCATGACGAGCTCCTGGCAGCTGGAGGCGCATACAGCCGCCTGCATCACACGCAGAAGCGAACCCAGGAGTGGATTCCACAGGAACTTCAGCAAGAAGCTTGAGTGCTAGGAGCTGGCGCCAACGTGGCCGCTCACAAAATGTTGAAGAAATAAGGAAGGTGAAATAATGAGGATACTTGGCATTAGCGGGGGGATCGATTTCCCTCATGAGGACGGGTTTATAACGACCATATTGAATTCAGAGGTTCATGATGCTTCAGCCGTATTAATTGAAAATGGGCAAGTTGTTGCCGCCTATGAGGAAGAGCGTCTGAATCGGATTAAGCACACAGGGAAGATGCCTATTTTATCAATTCGCCGTTGTCTGGAGCTGGGTGGAATACGTTTGGACGATGTGGACAAAATCGTCTATTTCTACTCGGAAACCCAGTTTAAATACGAGATGACAACCCACCGACATGAGTATCGGCAATTTCCTTACAGCGATCCGCAGGCGTGGGTGGTCGAGCGACTAAAGCAATTTTTTGATACGGATTTTAAAAAAGAGAATGTGGTGTTTGAAAATCACCACTACTGCCATGCTGCAAGCGCCTATTATATGTCTGGGTTTGAAGAAGCGCTCATCGTTACAATAGATGGTGCTTCATTGGAAGGAAATGCTGGAATTGTGCTTGATGCTGATGGAGATTCGCTCAAACCGCTCGGCCATATTTCCAACGATGACAGCTTAGGTTCTTTTTATACGCAGATTATCGAATTTCTCGGCTATAAGACTCATGATGAATATAAAGTAATGGGACTCGCTCCATATGGAGATCCTTCCAAATTCAGAAGGCTGTTCAAGAAAGCCTTCACCTTGCTTCCTGAAGGAAAATTCCAGCTTAATAGAAGCTTCTATTATGTGCTTATGGATTCAATGTCAAGCCCGCGGATGAAGGGGGAGTTGTTTACACAGGAGCACAAGGACATCGCGGCTGCTCTACAGGAAGCGCTCGAAAACGTCGTCATGCATATGCTTGTCCATTATCAGCAGGCGACTGGGCGCAAGAAGCTGTGCATGGCTGGCGGCGTAGCGCACAACTGTACGTTAAATGGGAAAATTTTGTACTCTGGCTTATTCGACGAGGTGTTTGTACAGCCTGCCGCCCATGATGCGGGCAATGCGCTGGGAGGAGCACTGTTGCAGTCCCGCAAGCTGGCTCCTAGCACACAGACAGAAACGCTGCGGCATCTCTACTGGGGAAGCGCCATTCAGAGCAATGACAGCGTTCTCGAAATTTTGCAGCAGTGGGGGCGATTCATTACATATCGCAAAGTGGATCGTGTTGTCGAAGTTGCGGCTAAGCTTATTGCGGAGGGAGCGGTTATCGGTTGGGTGCAGGGACGCTCGGAGTTTGGCCCCCGGGCGCTAGGCAACCGGAGCATCTTGGCTGATCCGCGTCCAGCGGAAAACAAAAGCATTATTAATGCAATGGTGAAAAAACGGGAGGGCTACCGGCCGTTTGCCCCTTCCATATTGGAAGAGTATGCAGACGATTATTATGTGCTGCCACAGACGAAAGCCCCCTACTCCTACATGAATTTCGTGCTCAAGACGAGGGAGGACAAGCAGAAGCTACTTGGCGCGGTTACTCACGTTGACGGCACGGCGCGCATCCAAACGGTATCTCGTGAAACGAACGAGAAGTACTGGCACTTAATTGATGAATTCCGCAAGCTGACGGGTGTGCCGGTGCTGCTGAATACATCGTTTAACAACAATGCGGAACCGATTGTCGATTCGGAAGAGGATGCGATTGTCAGCTTCCTGACAACCAACATTAACACATTGATTATCGGAGACTACGTCATCGATAAAAAAACGGTCGGCAAGGAAGAGTTTTTGAAGTTTGTGCCAAAGCGTCCATTCAGCTCAGAACTGAAGCAGTCGGTCGGCTATACAGCAGAAGGAAACAAGGAAACCGCTTACGAAATACGCCTCCACTTTGGGGATAAATATAAGACAGCTTTATCGGAAGAGATGTACGATCTGCTAGAGCAATCTGACGGGGAGAAGACGCTGGCAGAGCTGATTGAGCTTGCTGGATGCGGCGGGAAGTCGGAAGAGGATATCGTAGACGAAGTGATCGAATTATGGTCTTTGCGGCTGATTTATTTACGGCCATTTGAAACCGTTGCTCTGGCTACCGTTTAAAGGCTGCATTAAAAAGCGGGGAAGGCAAACCAAGTAAAGTGAATAGGTAGGAGGATGAATATGCTCGTATTAGGTCTTAATGGCGGCATAGAATTGCCGCATGAGGATTTGAAGGTGTTTGGAAACGGCGGAATTGCACACGACTCGGCTGCTGTTCTTATTAAAGACGGGGTGGTGATTGCCGCCTCAGAGGAAGAAAGGCTGAATCGAGTGAAGCATACCGGCAAGGCGCCGCTGCAGACGATCTATTTATGCTTGAAGCGGCTAGGCATTACGTTTGCGGATATTGACAAAGTAGTCATTACGACGAGAGAGCAGGAAACCGACCTGCTTGTGCGGGATGATTTTTTCTATCGTGATTCTCTGCATAAAAATACGAGAGAGCTGCTGGTAGATTTCTTTTACCAGATTGACGGAACGAAATACGATTCGAATAATATCGTTTTTGTTGACCACCACATCTGCCATGCAGCCAGCGCACATTTCATGTCAGGCTTTGATCGAAGTCTAACGGTTACGATTGATGGAGAATCGCAGGAGGGCTATGCCGGCTATATTATAAGCTCCGAAGGTACGAGCTTCAAAATCCTTGACCGCATCACCAATGCCAACAGCTTAGGCTCCTTCTATATTTCGGTTATCCGCATGCTGGGCTATCACCAGCACGATGAATATAAAGTAATGGGACTCGCGCCGTATGGCGATCCAAGCAAATTCAGACGGATGCTCAGAAAAGCGTATGTCCTGCTTCCCGAAGGCAAGTTCAAAATCAATTTGGCCTGGTCTACTGCGCTTTTCGATTTTATGACGCCAAGAAAGAAGGGCGGGCCAATCACTCAGGAGCATATGGATTTGGCCGCCTCCCTGCAGGAGGCGCTCGAAACGATTGTCATGCATATGCTGACGCATTATCAGCAGGCAACCGGACATACGAAGCTTGCCATGGCAGGCGGTGTAGCGCATAACTGTTCGATGAATGGAAAAGTATTATATGCTGGGCTTTTCGAAGAGGTTTTTGTACAGCCTGCTGCACATGATGCGGGCAATGCGCTGGGCGGCGCCTTGTTCGTATCCAATAAATTTGCGCCTGACAAGCCGCTGGAGAAGCTGAAGCATCTCTATTGGGGAAGCGAAATTCAAGGCAATGAGGGCTTGGAGCACATTTTAAAACGGTGGGAACGTTTCGTCAGCTTCCGCAAGGTGGACAATATCGCTGAAGAGACAGCCAAGCGAATAGCGGAAGGGGCCGTCTTCGGCTGGGTTCAAGGTCGTGCCGAATTTGGTCCGCGCGCGCTAGGAAACCGCAGCATTCTTGCTGATCCAAGGCCAGCGGAGAACAAGAGCATTATTAACGAGATGGTGAAAAAGCGTGAGGGATATCGGCCGTTTGCGCCATCTATTTTAGAAGAGCATGTGGGCGACTACTACGAGATGCCGCAGACGAAAGCGCCTTATTCATATATGAATTTCGTACTGATGACGAAAGAGGATAAGCAGCCGCTGCTTGGAGCGGTTACCCATGTGGATGGCACGGCACGCATTCAAACCGTTTCCAAGGAAACGAATGAACGGTATTGGGAGCTCATTAATGAATTCCGCAAGCTGACCGGGGTGCCGATTTTGCTGAACACGTCGTTCAATAACAATGTAGAGCCAATCGTAGACTCGGAGGAGGATGCCATCGCAAGCTTCCTGACGACGAATATCCACTACTTGGCTATCGGCGATTATATGGTAGACAAGAAGGAAGTAGATAAGGCCGATTATTTGCATATGGTACCGACGAGGCTGGTCAATTCCGAATTAAAAAAATCGATCGGCTATTCCGCTGACGGGACGAAACGCACGCTTCATGAAGTCCGACTTCATTTTGGCGATAAGTACAAAAAAGCGATACCGGAGGAAATATTCCTTATGCTCGAGCATTCAGACGGTCAAAAATCGCTGGACGAGCTTGCCGATGAGCTGGGCGGCACCACGCTGACGAAACCGGAAATAGCAGAGCATTTTATTGAGCTTTGGTCGCTCCGTCTCGTTCATCTTAGACCATCCGAGCGCGTAGCAGCCCTCTCGGCTAAGCTGTAAGGCAGCAGGATGAAGAAGCTGAAGCTGCTTGCCTTTCCTTTTGCCGGTGCCTCATCTATGTACTATTACAAGTGGAAAAAACATATTTCTGACCAAATCGATTTCGTGCCTGTGAAGCTTGCAGGCAGGGGCGCCCGGCCAAGAGATCCTTTGTACAACACCTTTGATGAGGCGATTGAAGACGTGTATAAGCAAATCGACAGCATTATTGACGATGGGCCTTATGCTTTTTTTGGCCACAGCATGGGAAGCATGCTGGCCTTTGAATTATCGCATAAGCTGAGGGAGCAGCAACGCCATGACCCTGCGATGATATTCGTATCAGGCAGATGGGCTCCTCATATTCAGAGACCGGATTTGGTCAATCCAAGCACGCCAGATGAGCAGCTGAAAGAGCGTCTGCTGGAGCTTGGAGGAACATCTCCGGAGCTGTTTGAAAACCCGCTGCTTGCGGATGCTTTTATTCCGATATTGCGAGCCGATTTTTATGCAATGGAGTCCTATGTTTATGACAGCAGCAGAGAGCCGTTGTCCACAGCTATTGATGCGATGACAGGCGTGAAAGACTGGGATGTCAATAAGCGGGATTTTGCTGAATGGGGCAAGCACACGACGGGTGAATTTTCAATTCATAAATTTATGGGCGGACATTTTTATATTAATGACAGCTTTGATACGGTCATTCAACATATTAATCGCACATTGCTTAGCAGTGTGCATGAAGCGAGAGCATAAAGCCTTGCGCTGAACCTATAAAACGAATGGGGGTGAGCCAGCGGTTATGGACAAGCACCGGCTCATGCATCATATTTTCGCAGCAAACCGTGAAATGGTTGACCGGGGAATCACATTTATCAACGAGGCAGACGAGGAGGAGTTTGTCTCCTACCGCCAGCTGTACGAGCGTTCATTATGTCTCCTTCATGATTTGCGTCATTACGGGGTACAAGCGGGACACGAGCTGTTATTGCAAATACAGGATAATCGGCTGTTTCTTGAAGTTTTCTGGGCTTGCATACTGGGGCGGATTATCGCCGTCCCGGTAACCGTAGCGACCAATGACGAAACGAAGCTGAAGGTTTGTAAGGTGTGGGGCAAATTAAGCAACCCGCATTTTATGGGCAGTGAAGCGACGATGAAGGGTATGACTTCATTCGCAGAGGAAAGCCAAAAATTTGCTCCTAGCGTGGACGCCATAAAAGGTAGATTTATAGACATAGCATCCTTAAAAGGAGAGAGCAGTGCGGATCTGATGGAGGCTGAGCCGGATGATATCGCATTTATTCAGTTCTCTTCTGGATCGACGGGCGACCCGAAGGGCGTTGTGCTGACCCATAGCAACGTAATGGCCAACGTCGCTGCCATGCAGAAAATATGGCATATAGATGCTGGAGAACGGGTTTTAAGCTGGATGCCGCTTACACATGACATGGGATTAATTGCGATGCATCTATTGCATGCCTATACACAATCCTCGCAGTTTATTATGCGGACGAAGCTGTTTATTCTTAACCCGCTGCTCTGGATAGAGAAGGCGAATAAGCACCGCGTTAATCGGCTGTACAGCCCTAATTTCGGCTATAAATATTTTTTGGCCTTTTATGATCAAGAGCATGACTACGGCTGGGATTTATCTGGCCTTTCCTGCCTCTGCAACGGCGCCGAGCCCATTTCAACGGAAATTAGCGAGCGTTTTATGGAGCAGCTGGCCAAATATAATCTCCCGCAGACGGCCATGAGGCCGGCATACGGGCTTGCAGAGGGAACGGTTGGCGTGTGCTTTACCCCGCAAAATGAGCCGTTCAAGTATGTGGCTGTAGACCGGAGATTTCTCCGGATTGGAGAGACCGTTCGTTTGCTTAAGCGAGGTGAACCGGGCAGCCTGCTTTATGTGGACGTAGGCGGTCCGATTGAAAGCTGTGAAATCATGATTGCTGATGAGCAGGGCAGCCCGCTTCCGATGTCCACAGTCGGTTACATTTTCATTAAAGGGCCGAGCGTCACCAGAGGGTATTACAACGAACCAGAAGCTGCTGAAAGGCAGGCAGACGAGTGGCTGAATACAGCGGATATTGGATTTATGCAGAATGGGCGGCTAATCGTTGTCGGAAGGGCAAAGGACATATTGTTCGTCAACGGGCAAAATGTTTTCTCCCACGACATTGAGAGAGTAGCAGAGGAAGTTGACGGGGTCGAGCTCTGGAATGTGGCAGCCTGTGGAACGGGTGGAACGACTGGGGATATGGAGGAAGCGTGCCTGTTCCTACTCTACAGAGGTAAAAATCTGGAGGCGTTCTGCGAGCTTGCGAGCCGAGTTAAGCAGCATATTCACCGGAAGATGGGCCTATTTATCGACCATGTTATCCCTGTGAAATCGATACCTAAAACAACGAGTGGAAAAATCCAGCGCTATAAGCTGGGCGAGCAATATGCAAGCGGGCAGTTCGATTCCATCATTCATGATATGGAGAGCATCAAGAGCAAGCAGGCTGCCTTCGAAAATACAGAGCAGATGCTGCTGAGGCTCTGCCAGGACTTGCTCGGGCGGGAGCTCGGTATTCACGACCATTTTAATGAGAGCGGAGGCAATTCGCTGATTCTCACCCAGCTTTCCGATGAGCTGGAAAAATGGCATGGCTGCAGCGTATCCGTTCCTGACCTGTACAAATATCCGACGATTGCTAAGCTGACCGCGTTCATCGACCGCGGCGGCAGTCTAAGCCTGCCATCCGTCAGTATGGATGAAGCCTACTTTAACAAAGAGGGCAGCCAGGTCGTTTCAGCCTTTGAGGCTGAACTGGATAACGAAACATGCAGGGTGCTTCAAGCCATAGCCGATGAGGCGAAGACGGACCTCAAGCATATCCTGTTGTCCGGTTTTCTCTATTTGCTAAAGCTGGCATCCGGTGAGGAAACTATTCATGTTCAAGTGGCGGCTGATGAAAATCAGTTCCGCTCGCTGACTATCGATTTTGCAGAGGTGGATTCCTTTGAGAGGCTGATTGAGCTCGCTGCAACGAAGCTGGAAGCCCGCAACGGCAATGGTGATGACAATGGGGACGGCGATGAATCCGTCTATGCCGCTAAGGATTTGGATCGCATTCAGCCAAGCGAGGAGCTTCGGATTTTGCCGCTCTTCGTTATTCATGCTGATGGCTCATCCACCCAAGGCCAATGGCTCGAAGTGTTTGATCTTGTGATCGAGCTTGCAGAATACGATGAGCAAGTTGAGGTGCTGTGCGGCTTTAACTCGCGAAAACTGAAGGAGCACAAAATAAAGGAGCTTTTTACCCAATACATGCTGTTGCTCGCTGACATCGTGGAAAATAGCGATAAGGTTTCGGTCTAGCGAACCGCTGAAGAACAGGGGGATGAAGTTGAAGACGAAATCGCCGGATTTGACGCAATTGCGTCTAAGAAGCCAGGACGAACTGCCAACGGCAGCTATAAAGGAAGTGAGCAACCATGACATTGCCATCATCGGCATTTATACGCGTTTTCCAAATGCTCGCAATACAGAGGCGTTCTGGCAAAATATTAAAAATGGGGTAAGCTGCGTAACGAAATTTCCGGAAAAGCGCCGGGAGGATGCTGATCGGTTTGTCCGATTTTCGGGTAAATCGGAAATCCCCTACTCCAACGGCGCCTATCTCGAGGATATCGACGCATTTGACTATTCTTTCTTCAACATTCCGCCCAAAGAAGCGCTATTGATGAATCCTCGCCAGCGTGTGTTTCTGGAAGCAGCATGGAATGTGTTCGAAGATGCAGGATATGGGCCGCAGCAGCTGGCAGGCAGCAATATCGGGGTGTATGCCGGACATATCGGAGACGTTGAAAGCTATGTATACCGGGAGATGATTGAAGCCGTTGATCCCTCTCTGATATCGGCAGCGATGCCGGGAAATTTGTCTTCCATCATTCCGAGCCGGATTTCCTATTTGCTTAACCTTAAAGGGCCAAGCATGACCGTGGACACAGCGTGCTCCTCCTCGCTTATAGCTGTCGATCTGGCTTGCCAGGCGCTTCGCAAGGGAGACTGTGAAATGGCGCTTGCTGGCGCAGTCCGCATTAACCTGCTTCCGCAAAACAAAAATCATGCGAAGCTGGGTATCGAGTCTACGGACGATGAAACCCGCGCCTTTGACGACGGAGCCGACGGATCGGGAATGGGGGAAGGCGCAGCCGTTGTTCTGCTTAAGCCCCTTAGCAAAGCTAAGCGGGACGGCGATTCCATCTATTGTGTCATTAAGGGCAGCGCGGTGAATCAGGATGGCGCTTCCATGGGAATTACGGCTCCAAATCCGTCCGCTCAAACAGCCGTTCTAAATAAGGCTTGGAAGGAAGCGGGCATTGATCCAGCAACGCTTGCCTATATCGAAACACACGGTACGGGGACAAAGCTGGGTGACCCGATTGAGATCGAAGGAATAAGCAAAGCATTCGCAAAATATACGGACAAAAAACAGTTTTGCGCCATCGGGTCCGTGAAGACGAATATCGGCCATCTGTATGATTGTGCAGGAATTGCGGGGCTCATTAAAGCCGCGCTGGCACTAAAGCACCAGCTGCTTCCGCCAAGCATTCACTTTAAGACGCCGAATAAACAAATTCCGTTTATTGATTCGCCAGTATACATAAACACGTCGCAGAAGCCATGGGCTCAAGGAGAGGCGCCAAGGCGCTGCGGTGTCAGCTCATTCGGCTTGTCCGGTACCAATTGCCATGTCGTGCTGGAAGAATATATCGCTCAGCCCGCGAACGCTGATCAGGTGGCTGGCGCGCCAGAGCAGCCTTATATCATTCCGCTATCGGCAAAAAGCGGGGAAGCGCTGCATACGCTGCTTCTGCATATGGACGAATATTTTGATGGGGAACATCGGGCCAGCCTTAAGGATATTAGTTATACGCTGGCAGCAGGACGCGATCACCATTCGATTCGTTTAGCTATTGTCGCTTCAAATATTGCGGATCTGAAAGGGAAGCTAAAGCAGCTAATCGCACAGCGGCAGCATTTATCCGGATTGGATGCTTCCTGGTTCTCTTACGGCACAGCGAAGCCGGCAGGTGATCATACTCCTTTCGTACAGCTAGCCGAGCAGCTTGTCAAACAGTTGAAAACCGCTGCCGAACTTGAGCTTCCAGAGCTGCTTCATCAAATCGCTGAGCTGTATACGGCTGGGGCAGCCATTGGATGGTCCGCGATGTACAGGGGAAGCCGGGCGAAAAGGGCGCATATACCCGTTTACCCGTTTGAGCGGAAGCGCAGCTGGCTGCAAATCCCCGAACGTGCGCCTGCTGAACGCGCAAACGCACTCTATTACACGATGAAGTGGATGGAGGAGGCGGCGGATCAACGCACCCGCGCTATGCGGGGAGAAACGGTCATTATTTTGGGCGAATGGCAGCAGCTTACCCAGCAGCTAGAGGAGGAAGGCGTTCATTGCATACAGGTTAAACGGGGGACACACTATCAGGTGGTTAGCCCGCAATCCTACATGATCAGCGAGAACGAGGAAGATTACGACAAACTGACGGAAGCACTTAAACATGTGAAGTTTACGAAAATACTGCATCTGCTTTGCTGCAACGGACCAGATGGGATGATGTCGGCGGAGCAGCTAAGTGAAAGACAAAGCTTAGGTGTGTACAGCTTGTTCCACTTGACTAAAGCACTCCTGAATGCCGGCGTTGGGCATAATCATGAAATCATTATCGCAGCCGACTATGTAAACCGGGTTACCGGTGAGGAAACGTGCTTGAAGCCAGAAAACTCGCCACTATTCGGCTTGGGTAAAGTCATTGGCATTGAATACCCGCATATTACTTGCAAAGCGATAGATATGGATGCCTTGACAACTGCCCGCGATGTTATTTCGGAGCTGGGCCGCAACAAAACGACTTATCAAATCGCCTATCGGGATGGCAAGCGTTTTGCAGAAATAATGGAAGAGACCGATGTTGAGCAATTGCCTGATGATCCCGTTTCCATTAAGGAGGAAGGCGTTTACGTCATTACAGGCGGCGCCGGCAACCTCGGACTGCTTACGGCCAAGCATTTGGCGTCCAAAGGAAAAATAAATGTGGCGCTGTTAAACCGCTCCCCGCTGCCGAAGCAGGAGGACTGGCCCACGTATTTGGAGCAGGATGGCGGATCACGGCTGCATGACACCATTAAGAAGCTGCATGAAATAGCTGCCACTGGAGCACAGGTGGAGTGCATCTCGCTTAACGTCACCTCCTTCGATGAAATGAGCGCCACCATGGAGAGGCTGCGGCAAACCTATGGAAAAATAAACGGCGTCATTCATGCGGCGGGCGTAGCGGGCAGAGGCTTTCTCATCCGCAAGGACACAGCCGTATTCGAGGAAGTGCTGAACCCGAAAGTGATGGGCACCTGGGTTTTAGATAAAGTAACGGAGCAGGATGACCTCGACTTCTTTGTATTATTTTCGTCAGGCGTGGCGCTTGTTGGCGAAATGGGTCAAGGCGATTATACAGCTGCAAACTGCTATCTTGATGCTTTTGCTGATTATAGAAGAAAGCTCGGCAAGCCCGCTCTTTCCATCAACTGGGTCGTATGGGATGGGGCGCGAATGGGAGAAGGAACGAGTGAAACGATCGACAGCATTTTCAAAACGCTGCCCGCAACGTTAGCGCTCCAAGGCTTCGATAAAGTCATCAGCAAGGCTATCACCCGTGTATTAATTGGGGAAGTGAACACGTCTAACCCGAGCGGTTTGGAACTGTTCAGCAAAGATGTATTCCATTTGCCAGAAAAGCTGCGAGCTATCATGTTTAGTGACAGCAGCAGTGAGCAGGCTGTTCAAAGCAAGCCGCTGCCCATGCAGGAAGTGAAGGTGAAGCTGTTAGGCAGCAAAAACGGCTCCTACTCCGAAGTGGAGCAGACGCTGGCGGGCTTGTACCGCGAAGTACTCGGATACGAGGAGCTGAGCATCAACGATACTTTCTTTGAACTTGGTGGAGATTCCGTGCAGCTGCACCGGCTGCATAAGCTTGTAGATCAGCGGTACACGGGACAAACCTCAATAGCTGATTTGTTTGCATACGCTTCAATAGCCAAGCTGGCGTCATTTTTGACTAAGGAAGATAACAAAGCAGTGAACAAAGTAGTCAAGCGCAATACCTCTGCTGCAGATGTTCCTGCCGCGCATGATGATGATATCGCGATAATCGGAATGTCCGCGCTGTTTCCAGGAGCGGATACGGTTGACCAATATTGGACGAACATCAGCAATGCCGTAGATTGCACGGGGCCTATCCCGCAAGAGCGGCGCTCATACGCAGACGATTATCTGGCAGCTATAGGGCAAGCTCCAGATGGACATCCCGGCTATATGGACTGCGCTTATGTGGAAGGTATCGACGAGTTTGATTACCGATTTTTCCGAATATCGCCCAAGGAAGCTAATTTGACGGACCCGTGCCAGAGGGTGTTTATGCAGAAGGCCTGGCATGCCATTGAGGATGCGGGGTATGGGGGAGATAAGCTGCGTGGCAGCCGAACCGGCATTTATGTCGGATTTGCCAACATTATTCGCGATTCGTATCAGAAGATGCTCACCGATGTGGACCCCGTCATGATGTCGGAAGCCATTGTCGGCAACGTATCAGCGATGCTTCCAAGCCGCATTTCCCATTTGCTGGATTTGAAGGGGCCAACCATGGTCGTGGATACCGCCTGCTCCTCCTCCTTAGTTGCTGTTCATCTGGCGAGCAATGCGATCCGGGGCGGCGACTGCGACATGGCGATAGTTGGCGGTGTCAAGCTGTTTCTCATTCCGCTCGACCATGAGCATAACAAAATCGGCATTGAATCTACGGATGGAAAAACACGCGCCTTCGACGCCTACGCCGATGGCTCAGGCAGCGGCGAAGGGACAGCGGCCATTATTCTCAAGCCGCTCAGCAAAGCCAAGGCAGATGGTGACCATATCCATGCCGTTATTAAAGGGAGCGCCATCAATCAGGACGGCGCATCGATGGGCATAACCGCGCCAAATCCAGCTGCACAGACGGACGTTATTACGCGGGCGTGGGAGAAGGCGGGCATTCATCCGGAGTCGATTGCCTTTTTCGAAGCGCATGGCACAGGGACTGCGCTTGGCGATCCAATCGAATTCAGCGGGCTGAAGCAGGCAATCGAGACTTATACGGACAAAAAGCAGTTTTGTGCAATCGGTTCGGTTAAATCAAACATCGGCCATCTGAATGAAGGGGCTGGAATGGCATCCATTATAAAAGCTGTCATGGCGCTCAAGCATCGCGAAATACCGCCGACCCTGTACTTCCAAACGCCGAATCCTAAAATCGATCTGCAGGATTCACCTCTGTTCATCAACGCCCAATCAAGAAAATGGGAAAATGATGAGCAGCCGATGAGAGGCGCGATCAGCTCCTTTGGCCTAAGCGGCACGAACTGCCACATGATTATTGAGGAGTACAGACCGGAAGCCGCTGCACCGGAAGAGGCAGATGAGCCGAAAGCTTCGGTTCAATTATTGACCTTGTCCGCAGCTAGCAGAGGATCGCTTATAAGGTTGGCAGGGCAGTATGCCGGTCGCTTTGTGGATGGCAACGTCGGGTCACTTGCTGATATTTGCTATACGGCGAATACGGGAAGAGGACATTATTCCCACCGCCTCGCCCTGATCGTCGCTGATGCGGCTGACCTGTCTAGAAAGCTGAAGCTTTTGGCCGAGCAGGAAACCTTTAGCTCGCTTCCGAAGGAGGGTGTTTATTACGGCGAATACCGGGCGGTAAGCGACGAGCGCAGCATTCGGAACCCAGGCGACATTACAGAGGCGAGAAAAAGCGAGCTCAGTCGAGAAGGAGAACAAGCCGTCTTGGCATTGGAAAATGCGCCAGCACTGGACCATACCGAAGCGTTACAGCAGCTATGCGAGCTTTATGTACAGGGTGCAGATATCCCGTGGGAACAGCTCTATGCGGAACAGACCCACGCCAAAGTTCAACTGCCAGTTTATCCGTTTGAGAGGACGAAATGCTGGGCAGAGTTCCCTAAGTTTGCAAAGCAAACTTTGCTCAAGGCAGCTTCCGCTGACGCTGATATGAAAAAACAGCCAGCCACCTTTACGATGAGCTGGAAACAGCAGGAGCGGTTAGCCGTTTCTGCGGCAGAGCTTGCTGCTGGTGTGACGGTGATCGTCAAGGACAGCGAAGGCTTTGCAGACCGTTTGGCCAGCGCGTTAAGAGACCAGGGCAGGCAGGTGCTGTTAGCGGAGATTCCTGATTTGTCCGCTACAGAAGAGATGGGTGCGATTGAAGCAACATGGCTGGACCGTTATAGTCAGCTATTGCAGGAGGAAGCGGAGCAAGGCATTGCTCAAATCATTCATTGCGGCAGCCTGGCGGGGAGCGTCATTTCCAGCATAGATGAGCTGAAAGCAAGTCAGCAAAGAGGCGCTATGAGCTTGTTCCTGCTGATGAAGGCATGGGCAGCCTGCGGCTTCGAGCACGATACGGAAGTCATTGTACTGACTGAAAATGCCTGCCGCATTACGGGGGAAGAACGTCAGCTCCGACCGGAAAACGCACCGCTGCTTGGGCTAGCCAAAGCCCTTTCCAAAGAGCATGCGAATATACGCTGCCGCAGTATCGACATGGACGGAGAGGTGCAGCTGGAGGAGATTTTATCTGAATTATCGATAAATTCAGACGCCAGACTTGTAGCTTTTCGAAACGGCATTCGCTATGTCGAGTTGTTTGAGCCATGCAGCAGCCAGAATGCATCCAGCAGCGAAGAGCTAACCGTTCAAGCCGGAGGCGTCTATTTGATAACGGGCGGTACAGGCGGAATTGGCCTTGAAACGGCAAAATGGCTAAGCCGCAAAGGCCGCATAAAACTGGTGTTAATCAATCGTTCTGAACTGCCTGATCGGCCGACATGGGATAGCATATTGCTGAACAATGAGGATCGTAAGCTGGGTGAGAAAATCGCGAGCATTCGGGAGATCGAAGCTGGCGGCTCAGAAGTGATTTTGTACCGATGTGATGTATCCCAATACGATGAAACCGCAGCCATGCTGGAACACATCCGGCTAACGCATGGGGAAATCAAAGGAATTGTACACGGCGCAGGAATTGCCCGCACCGAGTCCATAATGGAGAAAAGCTTGGATACATTTGAGCAAGTCATTCGTGCCAAAATCTACGGCACATGGCTGCTGGATCAGCTGACTTTGCAAGATCAACTTGATTTTTTCCTTATGTATTCCTCTATTGCAACGATGTTCGAGACTGGCTATCAAAGCGACTATCTTGCGGCAAACGCCTACCTCGATGCCTATAGTATGGCGCCATCAAGCGATGGAAGAAGAAGATTGACGATCAATTGGACGACATGGCAAGGCAAGGGGATGGCTTCCGATCACAATTTTCAGGCGGATACCATTTTCAAGACGATACAGGCTGCCCGTGCGATGGAGCTGCTGGATGCTGTATGGCAAACACGACAAAGCAACGTACTGATCGGGGAGCTGAATTTGGAGAGCAGGATGGCGTTATGGCTGCATAATTATGCAATTCAATTGTCAGATGACATTACGGCAAGCCTGGATGCGTTGAACGAACGTTTGGCGCAAACGCCGGAAAGATCATCCAAATCTGCCGGATACGCAGCGGTTAAGCTGATTGGAAGCGAGCATGATGCGTTCAGCGAGACCGAGCGGCAGGTCGCTCAAACTTGCAAAGGGGTGCTCGGATTTTCCGAGATCGACATCCACGAAAGCTTTTTCGAAATGGGTGCTGACTCGCTAATGATTCGGCAGATTTATCAGAAGCTTTCACAGCTTTACACCGAGGAGGTTGTCATTACTGATATGTTTGAGTATCCGACGGTTCATAAGCTGGCTAAGCATATCGAACGGCGACAAGCAGGGGTGGTCGCAGCAGCTGCTCCAGTAAGCAATCGGACGGCACTGCAGGATGACGAATTAAACCGGATGTTTGACGAGCTTGATAATGGGGATCTCGATCTTGAACAGGTGCTCTCCAAGCTTGGCTCCAAAGAGAGGTGAGAATATGGATAAGGCGTACAAATATTTGGTACAGGGTGTTCAGGACAAAAAGATAGACAGGCAGGTAGCCATTGATTTAATTAAGCTGCTGGAAACAGAAGCCGTAACGGATGCGGGTGATATCGCCATTATCGGCATGGCTGCCAAACTCCCGTCTGCGAGTACGATAGAGGAATTTTGGGACGTGGTCGAGAGCGGTGTTGATTGCATTACCGGCTTTCCAGATACGCGCAGCGGCGATATTAGCCGCTACCTTCGATTCAAGGGGGTGCCCGAGGAGGAAATCCGTTATAACAAAAGCGCTTATTTGCCAGAAATCGATAAATTTGATTATAAGTTTTTTAAGCTTTCCCCACGTGAAGCAAGCTTGATGGACCCGTGCCAGAGAATGTTTCTGGAAACAAGCTGGCAGGCCGTTGAGGATGCGGGCTACGGAGGAAGCAGGCTGGAGGGCTCGAAGACAGGCGTGTTTGTCGGATATGCCAGCAATTATAGGGACATGTACGCCAAAATGATTGAGGACATTGATCCGACTGCTCTTTCGATAGGTTTGGTTGGAAACTTGAACGCCGTCATCTCGGGCAGAATTTCTTATTTGCTCGATTTGAAGGGGACTAGCATGGTCATTGATACAGCTTGCTCCTCATCGCTTGTCGCAATAGATTCGGCCTGCCAGGCGCTGCGCAGCCGCACTTGCGAAATGGCCATTGCCGGCGGCATCAACATTAATACGGTGCCGCTCAGCAAAGATTATATGCAAACGGGCATAGAATCGACCGACGGGGTGTCAAGAACGTTCGACAACCATTCGAACGGTTCTGGGGTAGGGGAAGGCATTGGCGCAATCGTTCTCAAGCCGCTGAAAGATGCCTTAAGAGATAAGGATGTCATCTATGCGGTCATTAAAGGGAGCGCCACCAATCAGGATGGCAGGTCCGCAGGACTTACCGCGCCAAACCCGCAAGCGCAGACGGACGTTATTTTGCAGGCGTGGGAAAATGCTGGAATTGACCCTGAAACGATTGCTTACATTGAGACTCACGGCACGGGCACCAATTTGGGTGATCCGATTGAAATTCAAGGTATACATTCGGCTTTCCGCAAGCATACGAGCAAAAAGCAGTTTTGCGCGGTCAGCTCCGTGAAAACGAATATCGGTCATTTAAGCGAGGCTGCTGGCATCGTAAGCGTCATAAAAGCTGTGATGGCTTTGCGGACGAAGCAGCTGCCGCCTTCGATTCATTTTAATCATCCGAACCGGTCAATACCGTTTGAAGACTCGCCGGTGTATGTAAGCGCAAAGCTGCGTGCTTGGGAAACGGATGTAGCGCCGCGCAGATGCGGTGTAAGCGCCTTCGGCATTAGTGGAACGAATTGCCATGTCGTGTTGGAGGAGGCTCCAGCTCAAGCAGCTTCTGTACAGGAATCGGGGGTACCTCATCTGTTTACGTTATCTGCCAAGTCAGAACAGGTACTGCTTGAATTAATTCATCTTTACTCGGAATTTTTGGCGCATAATAGCCAGCTGAATTTAGATGAAGTTTGCTATACCGCGAATTCGGGCAGAGGCCATTACTCGCATCGGTTAGCGCTGCTTCCGACAAGCGTAGCGGATTTGCGGGACAAGCTGGTCAGCGCTCGTCTTGATGAAGCCGAAGGCGCAGTATATTACGGGGTTCACCGGCTCATCGATTCCGCGAAGGAAGCGCTTGAAGCAAACGATCTGCCTGCAAAGGAGCAAGAACGGTTAAGCGCAGAAGCGGCGGTGTTGATATCTGCTTACTGGGCTGAACCGGATGCGTCCAGCAGCTTAATCGAGCAAGTAGCACAGCTGTATGTCAAAGGCGCAGATGTGGATTGGGAGATGCTAGCTGGAGAAGTGAAGCCCTCCAAGACTTCACTTCCTGCTTACCCTTTCGAGCGAAGCAGATGCTGGATGGATGCGCCGCTGCAGCAGCCAGTACAAGCCTTAGCAGAAGAAGCAGAGCGTGGTCTATTCTACGGGTTTAATTGGAGAGCAGAAGCGCTGTCAGAGGATGCGGACCACGCACCAATGGCCGATGTGCTCCTTATCGAGGACGAGGCCCGTTCCCCATTCGTGCAGTCGATGATCGACAAGCTGCGGGCACAAGGGCGGAATGTCATCGTTGCTTCCCTTGGGCATCGCTTCAAGCGGCATGACGATTGCCGCTATACGCTTGCGAGCCGTGAGGACGATTATGACAAGCTCATGGTTGACTTGGTTGGGCGTCCCGTTACCCATATTTTGCATATGAGCGGACTTTCCGAAAGTGCTGCTCCCGAAACGCTGGAAGAGCTGGAGCAAACCCAGCAGTACGGGATATACAGTCTGCTCTATTTAACAAGGTCCATCATGAGGCATGACCCGAGGTCCAAACGGCATATGCTGCTGTTTACGAAGCTGCTGCATGCCGCAACGGGGCGGGAAGCTGAATTAAGCCCAGAATGGGCAACGCTCGTTGGGTTAGGGAAGGTTATTCCACAGGAGTTTGCGCAAATCGTATGCAAAGCGATTGATGTTGATGATTCCACGCCAGTGGATGCCATATGGCTGGAATTGGAGCATTTTACGAAGCAATATCACGTGGCTTATCGAGAAGGCTGCCGGCATACGGAGGAGTACGGCCCGATTGATCCGCTCAAGCTTGAAGAAGCTGAAACAGCCATTCACGATACTGGCGTATACCTCATAACAGGTGGCACCGGAGGCATTGGGCTTGAAAACGCCAAGTATTTGGCTTCCAAGGCGAATGTAAATGTGGCCCTTGTGAACCGTTCCCAGCTTCCTCCGAAGGAGGAGTGGGCAGCCGTTGTTGCAGGCGGCGAGGACGAGGATACGATTCGTAAAATACAAAAGCTTCAAGAAATTGAAGCGATGGGCGGCCGTATTACGCTTCATAGTGCGGACATAGCGGACTATGCAGTAATGGCGGCGCTAATCGGCGGGCTGAGAGAGAAGTTTGGACGAATAAATGGCGTCATTCATGGCGCTGGCATAGCTGGTGCGGGTTATTTGTTCAAGAAGGATTTAAACATTTTCAAAAACGTGCTGGAGCCGAAAGTGGCGGGAACCTGGATATTGGACAGGCTTACCCGGCAAGACCAACTCGATTTTTTCATTATGCACTCCTCTGGCGTTTCGATGGTTGGAGAGGCTGGACAAGGCGACTACGTGTCTGGAAACGCTTATTTGGACGCATTTGCTGCCTACAGGAGAAAGCAGGAGCGCCATGCGCTGGCGTTAAACTGGGTTTCCTGGAAGGAGGCGGGCATGTCCGTCCGCTTCGGCATCAACGTCGATTCCTTCTATAAGGCGCTGCCTACCGTGCAAGCGATTGAAAGCATGGATACGGCGCTGCAGCGGAATATGACGAGGGTGCTCATCGGAGAAATGAACGAAAGTCCGGAATATTTGTCCTTGCTTTTGGCGTTTCCATTTCACTTAACCGAAGAGCTGAATGATCGGGTCAGCGGGTTGTTGAACGGAAATACCGAGCAGGAAGGGCATAAAATCATCTCCAATGGAAATTATGATGCCGCCATGCTCGACCAAGGCAGACTCATTATTTTACCGAAAGGCAGCAGCCCTGTAAGCAACAGCACAAAACCTTCGAAAGCCGCGCTTCGGGGCAAGCAGGGAGATGGCTATAATGCGGTCGAGCAGGAGGTAGCCAACATTTTCAGCACCATTCTTGGCTATCCGGAAATTGACATTCATGATACTTTGTTCGAGCTCGGCGGGGACTCGCTGCTGCTGATGAGAATTCATAAATTGATTGACACGGAGTATCCGGGCAAGGTGACGATTACCGACATGTTTGAGTTTCCTTCCGTCCAGCGGCTAGCGCAGCATATTAACAAAGAGGAGCAGGAGCCGCAGCCGGTTGCTGCAGCCAAGGACGTTCGCCAGGAAGCAAGAGACATATTCGGGAAGCTTGCAGAGGGCAATATGAGTCTGGAAGAAGCCATTCACGTGATTGAAGATCTGTAGGAAAAGGGGAAAATCGTGCAGAACAATATTTTTACATTTATCGTGAATCAGACGACAAGCGGCAACATCGACAAGGAAACGGCTGTCGAGATGATTGCCATGCTGAAGCAGGGTGGAGCGAAGGTAGAGGATGACATCGCCATAATCGGCATGTCTGCGAGACTTCCAGGAGCCCGGGATATCCATGAATACTGGAGCAATATTGAGAATGGGATAGACACGGTCAAGCAAATCCCGCAAAACCGGAGAAATGACACCGACGATTATATCAAATTTAAGCAGCTTGACAAGGATAAAATCATTTATCCCGAATATGGCTATTTGGAGGATATTGACGGCTTTGACTATGAGTTTTTCCGCATGTCGCCAAGGGAAGCGAGCTTGACCGACCCGCATCAGCGTATTTTTCTGGAGCAGGCGTGGAAGGCGATTGAGGATGCCGGCTACGGTGGCGATAAACTGACAGGCAGCAAAACCGGCGTTTATCTCGGCTATACGCAAAGCCCGAAGGATCTGTATTGCAAAATGATTATGGATATCGACCCGACGCTGATACCGATTGCAACGGTGGGCAATATGCAGGCGATGGCGGCAACCCGCATTTCCTATTTGTTAAATTTGAAAGGGCCTGCGCTTGTTGTAGATACAGCCTGCTCGTCTGCTTTAGTAGCCATAGAGCTTGCTTGCCAAGCGATTAAGCAAGGACAATGCGACCAGGCTATCGCTGGCGGAATTAAGCTGAATATTATTCCAGTCGATGACGAGAACATTCGCATTGGCATTGAGTCGGGCGATTGGAGAACCCGGGCGTTCGACGATACGGCCGACGGCTCCGGCGTCGGCGAAGGGGCAGGAGCGTTGCTGCTCAAGCCTTTGAAGAAGGCGCTTAAAGACGGCGATCATATTTATGCCGTCATTAAAGGCAATGCAGCCAATCATGACGGCCAGACCGCAGGCATTACTGTGCCGAATCCGGCATCGCAAACCTCGGTCATCCAGCAGGCGTGGGAGGAGGCGAACATCGACCCGGAGTCGCTTGACTATATTGAAGCACATGGAACTGGCACGATTCTCGGTGATCCGATTGAAATTAGGGGCATTGAAGGCGCCTTTAAAAAATATACGAACAAGAAGCAGTTTTGCGCAATCAGCTCTGTCAAGACGAATATCGGACATTTAAGCGAGGCGGCAGGCATCGCGAGCATTGTCAAAATGGCGCTGTCGCTGAAATACAAGAAGCTGCCGCCAACGATTTATTTTCAAAAGCCCCATTCTTCAATCGCCTTCACAGATTCGCCTTTGTATGTCAATACGAAGCTTCGTGATTGGGAAACGGACGGGCACCCAAGAAGGGGCGGAGTGAGCGGCTTTGGCATGAGCGGCACCAACTGCCATCTCGTGTTGGAGGAAGCGCCGGAGCAAGTGGCTACAGAGCTTGCATCTGCGGGGCCAGAGGTGTTTACGCTTTCGGCAAGAAGCAGTAAAGCGCTGCGGGAGCTGCTGCAGCTTTACGACGAATATTTGCAGCAAAGTGGAGGGAACTCTTCGCTTTCCAATATATGCTACACGGCTAATACGGGCCGCAGTACGTACGCTTACCGCCTGGCGCTAATGGCTGCGGATTTGGACGATTTGCATGTCAAAATCCGTGCTTGTCTGGAAGCCGATCTGGAGTCTTTCACGGCCCCTTGGGCCTGCTATGGAGTTCACCGGGTAGGACGTGCCAACGCCACGCCGAAACTAGGCGAAATCGATGAGCAGGAGAAGCGCCGACTTGGCAGCGAGGCAGATCAGCATTTAGAGAGCTGGATTGAATCTGGAAAATCCGATGAGCAGACGCTGCATTTGCTTTGCTCCGCTTATGCAAGCGGCGGCGATGTGAGCTGGAGCGGGCTCTATGAAGGAGAACGGAGGCAGCGCGTCAGCCTGCCGACTTATGCCCTGCAAAATTCGCGATGCTGGCTGGAGTTTCCCGAGCTGGAGACGTCAGCAGAAGCACAGGAGGATGGCTTCTACTTCGCGCCTGTATGGACGCCAGAGGAGCGTTCGTCCCAAACCGGAGCAGATTTGGCTGGCGCTGTCCTGCTCCTTGGCGGAAGAAGCGATAGCCATAAGCAAATCGCGGAAGGCTTGGAGGCAGCATGTGCGCGGGAGCAAAGGGCCATTATTAATGTCTCGCTAGGCGAGGAATACATCCAGCACCATTCCGGTTCTTATACAATTCGCAACACGCAGGACGATTATATTAGACTTTTTGAAAATATTGGTGCCGAAACGCTCACGCAAATCGTCCATATGCTCAGTTTGGATACTATCGCTCCAATCGACCGCGTAGAGCAGCTGGATGAGAGCCAAAAACGCGGATTATACAGTCTTTTCTATCTATATAAGGCTTGGCTGCATACGAACGGAAAGCAGCCGCTTGACGTTGTTCTTCTAACAGACAATGCCCAAGAGGTGAGCGGTGTGGAAACGCTCATTCGCCCGGAACACGCAACCGCGATTGGCTTCGGCAAGGTTGTGACGAAGGAGCATCCGCCGTTCAATGTCCGAAGCATTGATATGGATCAGGATACGGATGCGGTGCAGCTTAATGAGGAGATTATGTATGGCGCAGGATCATCGCCGTATGGGGTCGCTTTCCGCGCAAATGGCCGTTACGTGGAGCAATTTGCCCAAATGGAGCTCGATCGCATCGCGGATGAGCCTGTAACGATTAAGGAGCAGGGCGTTTACATCATAACGGGAGGAACAGGAGGAATCGGTCTTGAGGTGGCAAAGTCGCTAGCTGCAAGTGCCTCTTCCATTAATCTGATCCTCGTGAACCGGTCGGCGATGCCTGAGCGGGAACGCTGGGATGCGATTGTCCAGACCGGGACGGATCTGCTTTTAATCAGCAAAATTAACGCCATTCGCGAGTTGGAAGCAGTTGGAGCACAGGTCAAGCTGTATCAGGCAAACATTTCTGATGAGCCGGAGCTTAGAGCCATGCTTTCGGATGTTCGCAGCGTGTATGGAAAAATTGACGGTATCGTTCACAGCGCGGGCGTGGCTATCGACCAGCTGCTGAAGGACAAGCAGGAAAACGTTATACGCGACGTACTGCTGCCTAAAGTAAACGGAACGTGGCTTCTGAACAAATGTACGGAGGATGATCAGCTTGATTTCTTCGCCATGTTCTCATCCGTCGCTACCATATATTACGGTTCGACCCAAAGCGATTATGTGGCAGCTAACGCTTATATGGACTCATTCACTCATTATCGGAGCAAGCAGGGCAAGAAGACGCTGACGATTAACTGGACGACGTGGAAGGAAACCGGCATGGCGAAAAATAGCGGAGTGGCGGTGAGCACCATCTTCCAGACGCTGCCAACGGCCAGCGGCATTGAAGGGTTTACCGCATTGCTGAACAAGCAAAGCCGCCGAGCGTTAATCGGCAGCTTCAACTATGACCGGTTGGGCATTTTATTGCTGGAAAAAGCTACGGTCAGGCTGTCAGAGCCGCTGCAGCGCAGACTCGACTATCATAAGCAGCAGCTTGCCAGCGCTGGCTCCACTTCCAATAAGGCTGCGAAGCCGAAGGGAGCGGCAAAGAGCGGTGAAGTACAACTGACCGGCCGTGACGGGGAGGCATACAACGAAACCGAAAAAACGATTGCTGCGGTTTGCCAAAATGCGCTCGGCTATGCCGAGATCGACATTAACGACAATTTCTTTGAGCTTGGAGCCGACTCCATATTGCTGATGCGCATCCATGCGGAGCTGGATAAACGCTATACCGGCTTGTTATCGGTTGCAGACATGTTCGAGCATTCGACGATTTCCAAGCTGGCGGAATATATCGTAGAGCAGGATACGGAGAGCACCATGCCTCAGCAGACGATCGCCGCGCGTGAAGCTTTATCAACGGACAGCGATATTGCAGTAATCGGCATGTCATTCCAGTTCCCGAAGGCGAGCACGAACGAGGAATTTTGGGGAGCGCTGCAGGCTGGCGTTGATAACGGCAGCGGCTATCCGGATGTTAGAAGAAAGGATATGGAAAAATACGTTGCCTTCAAAGGTTGGCCGCTCAATGCGGTCGATTACGAGATGGGCAGTTATTTGGACGAAATCGACAAGTTCGACTATCGCTTTTTCCGAATGTCTCCGAAGGAAGCGAGCACGACCGATCCGAACCATCGCTTATTTTTGCAGACAGCATGGCATGCCATCGAAGATGCCGGCTACGGAGGCAAAAAGATTTATGGCACGAAAACGGGGGTTTACCTCGGATTTGCGTCCAATATGGTCTATTTCCACCGCATTATTAGCGAGGTCGAGCCGCAGTCGGAAGGCGCTTCGCTAGTTGGCAATACGGCTTCGGTAGCGACAGGCAGAGTTTCATATCTGTTCGATTTGAAGGGCCCGAGCGTCGTTGTTGATACGGCTTGTTCTTCCTCCTTGACCTCCGTGCATTTGGCTTGCAAATCAATACGCATGGGCGACTGCGAAATGGCGATTGCCGGCGGGGTACGGCTGAACATGATGCCTATTTTCCGCAAGGGCTCGCCAAGAGGCATCGGCATGGAGTCGACAGACGGCAAAACAAGGGCGTTTGATGAGCTCTCCGAAGGGACGGGAACAGGCGAAGGGGTTGGGGCGATACTGCTCAAGCCGCTGCAGAAGGCGATACAGGACAGGGATAATATTTACGCTGTCATCAAGGGAAGCGCATCGAACCAAGATGGAAGCTCCGCTGGCTTGACTGCGCCGAACCCGGCTGCTCAGGAGGAAGTTATTATTCAGGCATGGGAAGATGCCGCGATTGATCCTGAAACGGTTACGTACATTGAAACGCACGGAACGGGCACCCAGTTGGGAGACCCGATCGAAATTCAGGGTATCCAGCGCGCTTTTAAACGGTATACCCAGAAGAAACAATTTTGCGCGGTCGGATCTTCAAAAACGAATTTAACGCATTTATCAGAGGCTGCGGGCATCGCGGGCGTCATTAAAGCGGTTTTGACGCTGAAAAACAAAGAGCTGCCGCCAAATCTGTATTTTAACCGTCCGAACCGAAAAATCGACTTTATGAACTCGCCTGTGTATGTCAATGCAACCCGCAAATTGTGGGAGCCGGAAGGCCATCCGCGAAGATGCGGTGTAAGCGGCTTTGGCATGAGCGGAACGAACTGCCATGTCGTTATGGAAGAGTATTTGGGCGCTGAAACCTCGCATCTGCAAGGCGAAGAGGAGCTTAGTCAACGTCCGCAGCTGTTCACGCTCTCCGCACTGACGGATACCGCTCTTCGGCGCCTCGTCAGCCAGTACAGATCGCAGCGTTTTGGCGACGGTTCAGCGGCTGCCTTCCGCAACGCCTGCTATACCGCAAACACGGGACGCGGCCACTACGCGCACAGGCTGGTTCTTATCGTAAACGATGCGGAGGATTTCAACCGGAAGCTTGCGGAAGTGGACGAATACGGTTTCGAAAACGTACAACAGCCTTGGTTGTTCTACGGCTTCCATAAAATCGTCTCGGAAACGAAAGCGAAAAAATCCGACGGCGAAATTACAGAAAGCCAGCGAATAAGCATGACGAAGCAGTTCGGACAATTGGTCGACGGTTATGTAGATGGGGAACGCACTGATGCCAGCAGCCTGCCGAACATTTGCGAGCTTTACGTACAAGGGGTGGAAACCGATTGGGAACCTTTCTACTTCGGTGAAGAGCTGCATCGAATCAGCCTCCCGACCTATCCGTTCGAAAGAGAGCGCTGCTGGGTTGAGATTCCCGAATATGAGCAGGCCGTGACAGAAGTAACGGCTGGCGGCTTGTATTACGGGGGGCAGTGGGTAAGACAGGAGCAGCTGATGGCAGAGCAGACAAGCCAGGCCGGACCAGTTCTTATCTTTATGGATGAGAAGGGCTTGGGACAATCGCTTGCTGCTGAGTGGAACCGGAGAGGAACCAAGACCGTTCAAGTTTATTTGCGAAAGCAATATGCCAAGCTCGATGACGGCAGCTATCACGTAAGCGGTACAGTGGACGATTATGTGTTGCTGCTGAAAGATAACAAGGGCACAACTTGGAGCAAAATCATCCATCTGTTCAGCATCGTGCCGGAAGGCATGGCGGTTGACTGGAACAGCTTTAATGAAACGCAGTATAGAGGCGTCTACAGCCTGTTTTATTTGTCCAAAGCGGTAGCCCAAGTAGGATTAAGCGCTGTAACCGATACGGTTATCATTTCTGATTATGTCGATGTTGTAAGCGGACGTGAACCCCGGGTCAATCCGTGGAATGCACCGCTCCTGGCACTCGGAAAATCCGCAAGGCAAGAGCTGCCGAGCATGCTGTGCCGCGCTATTGATATCGATGAAGCAACGAGTTTGGATACGATTATACGCGAAATAGGGGCAGCACCGTCGTATTATATGGTCGCTTTTCGCGACAATGAGCGCTATGCCGAAATTTTCAAGGAATACCGCGTGCAAGAGGCAAATGAGCAGCCGATCGAGGTCAAGGAAGAAGGGATCTATCTCATTACAGGCGGGACAGGCGGCATGGGCATTGAGACAGCCAAATATTTGGCGGCGAGAAAGAAAGTCAATATTGCGCTCATTAACCGTACGCCTTTGCCAGACAAAGCAACATGGGATGATATGATCGACCGCAACAGCAGAACCGACCGCAAGGCTATCCAGAGAATAAAAGCGGTACGTGAGATTGAAGCAATGGGTGCACATGTCGAATGCTACAGTCTCGATATCGCTAATATGCAGCAAATGGAAGAGTTGGTCGGCGGGCTACGCGCACGTTATGGACGCATTAATGGCATTGTCCATGGCGCCGGTGTAGGCGGTGATGGCTTCCTTTATTTGAAGGAAGAGCAGGTGTTCAACGAGGTCGTCCATCCGAAGGTGTTCGGAACGTGGATTCTCGACAAGCTGACCGAGCAGGATCGGCCTGATTTCTTCCTCATGTTCTCCTCCATGAGCTCGCGTTTCGCAGTGCCGGGGCAAGGGGATTACTGTGCAGCTAATACGTTTTTGGATGCATTTGCCAAATACAAAACGTTGAACCAGCAAAAAGCGCTGTCCATCAACTGGGTTGCGTGGAAGGAAACCGGTATGGCGGTGGAGTTCGGCGTCAATGCAGACGGCGCCTTCAAGGCACTTCCTACAGCAGTGGCTATGCGCGGTTTGGACGAAGCTTTGAACCGGAGCGTATCGAACGTTTTAATTGGGGAGCTTAACTACGGCTCGGATCTGCTGTGGGAGCTTGGTCTCGTTCCGCAGCTCCTGGATGCGCCGATTGATGCTGCCATAACGGGGTCCCAGAAACGGTGGGAGGCCAGGCAGCTGGCTTCGCAAAGACGCTTCGAGGGCGAAATCAAGCTTACTGGAAAAGACGGCGATTACACCGATCTGGAAACGAAGCTGGCGGAAATCTATTGCCAGGTTCTTGGCTTTAATGAAATCGACATGGACGATAATTTCTTCGAGCTTGGCGGCGACTCGATTTTGCTTGGCAGAGTTCACGCTTCTCTGGAAAAGCATTATCCGGGCAAGGTCAGATTGCTGGATTTGTTTGAATACACTTCCGTCAGCAAGCTGCAGCAGTATATGCGGGAGGATGAAGAGGAGCAGAATGCAGCAGGCACAGAAGCTCTGGAACATCTTGCGTACGACCGCGAGATGTCGCAAGTATTGCAGCAGGTAAGTGCAGGAGCAAGCCTGGAGGAAGATACGAAGCGGCTAATGGAGGAACTGGGCAATGGCACACTATCCATTGAACAAGCGATTGACCAGCTGACGAAAACCGGCCAGAACAGCAGCGATACGAGGAAAAAGTAATTGGCGCAGCAACTTTGGACGCCCGGAGGGTAAAAGGCTATGGATAAGCTTTACCACTATATTCTCAAGAGAGCTACCGAAGGAAAAATCGAAAAAGAAGATGCCATCCGCATGGTCACGCTGCTTAGGCAGGCGCAGGCAGTGCAAGAGGAGAGCCGCAAGGAGGACATCGCCATTATCGGGATGGCCTCCCATATTGCGGGCACTGACTCCTCAGAGGAGTTCTGGCGGCAAATCGCCTCCGGCGTTGATTTAGTAGGAGCTTTTCCGAAAGAGAGAAGTGCTGACATTGACGGCTACCTGACCAATATGCTGGATGAAATGGGCTGGGAATTAAAATATTCGCCGGGCGCGTACATGCACGATATAGCTTCCTTCGACTACAGCTTTTTCCGCATTACGCCCAATGAGGCCGCTCTGATGGATCCTTCCCAGCGCATCTTTTTGCAAACGGCCTGGGAAGCGATTGAGGACGCTGGCTATGGCGGGAATAAGCTTGTTGGAAGCCATACAGGCGTATACGTCGGCTATTCCAGCAGCTCGAGCTATCATTCCATGATACTGGAAACCGAGCCGGAATCAGCAGCAACGGCATTAACAGGCAACATTGCCGCCATGCTTCCGACGAGAATTTCCTACATGCTTGATTTGAAGGGGCCGACGCTCATTTTGGATACAGCCTGCTCCTCCTCGTCGGTTGCGATTCATCTAGCCAGCAAAGCTATTCATAACGGCGATTGCAAAATGGCGATTGCAGGCGGCATCAGGCTTAATCTACTGCCTATCGACAACTCAGGCCTGAAGCTGGGAGTTGAAGCGGTGGACGGACGAACGCGAACGTTTGACGCAGAGGCCGAGGGTGCTGGCTGGGGAGAGGGCAGTGCTGCTGTTTTGCTAAAACCGCTAAGCCAGGCCGTTAAGGATGGGGACCGGATATATGCTGTTATAAAAGGGAGTGCCATTAACCAGGACGGCACTTCCATCGGTATAACCGCTCCCAATTCGGCTGCCCAGGCTGAGGTTCTGCTTAAGGCGTGGCAGGACGCAGGCATTGATCCAGAGACGTTGTCTTACATTGAGGTGCATGGAACAGCAACAAGGCTTGGCGATCCTCTCGAAATTGAAGGGCTGTACAGGGCGTTCCGAAAGCATACGAACCGCAAGCAATTTTGCGCAGTCAGCACCGTTAAGACGAACGTGGGCCACTTGTACGAATGCGCCGGCATTGCCGGTGTCATCAAAGCCGCTATGTCGTTAAAGCATCGCAAAATACCGGCTACGGCCCATTTCAACCGCCCTAATGCAACGATTGGCTTTAGCGATTCGCCAGTCTATGTCAATACCCAATTGCGGGAGTGGGAGGCTGGGGAGCATCCACGCAGAGCGGGCATCAGCGCCTTCGGCCTGAGTGGGACCAATTGCCATATCGTTCTGGAGGAGTATGCTCCACCGCAGCAGTCGGAGCACGCAGACGATGTATACGCCGGGCTGCCTCATATCCTTGCGATATCGGCAAAAAGCATCGCGCCGCTGCTTGGAATCATATCTGGCTACGAGCAGTACTTAAACCGGGAAGCACAAATCCCGCTGCGGGATTTATGCTATACGGCTAACACCGGGAGGGGGCATTATGCGCACCGCATTGCCATCATTTTCGAGGATGCCGCCGACCTAATGCGCAAAGTCGCTCTGTTAGCAGACCATTCTCTTGATGAAACCATTCACGATGATATCCGCTACGGCAGGCATAAGGTCGTCTCCGGCAATAAGCAGGTACTGGGTGAAAATGAAATTAAAAAGCCGGAGCATGCGGAGCTGACCCGCACCGCTTCCGAGAAGGTCCGGCAATTTATCGGCACCGGAAAAAAGGACAAGCAGCTGCTTCATGACATTGGCAGCCTGTATGTCCGCGGCGCGGATGTCAATTGGGAGGAGCTGTATCAAGGCGAAGCCCGCTGCAAAACGTATGCGCCAACCTACGCCTTTGAGAAACAGCGCTGCTGGCTTGATCTTAATATGCCGCAGCGGGGCGAAAAGGATGGTGCTGAAGCTACGCTGCACTACGCCATGCAGTGGCGCAAGTGCAGCAGAAGCCCCGAACCATCCGGCATTGACGGAGCAGCCGTCGTATTTATGGATCGGGCGGGAGTCGGACAGACCATTGCTGCATCCTTGCGGGAAAGCGGCAGGCTCGTTATCGAGGTGAAGCTTGCAGAGGATGATGGGCCCTTTGGCTGCACAGCAAATTCTAACGAAGGCTACCAGATAGACGGTTCCAAGGCAAGCTATCTCCAGCTTATGCAAGCATTGAAGGATGTGCCGTTTGGCCAAATCATTCATCTATTGGCACTGGACGCACATGACGTCAGCGATTCGCTTGAGACGCTTAAGCAGCGGCAGGCAAGCGGTGCCTACAGTCTGTTTTATTTGACAAAAGCGCTGGTGCAGGCGGAAATTCAGCAGCCGCTTGCGCTGCATATCCTCACTAGAAATGCTGTAGAAGCTACCGGCGCAGAGAAGCTGCTTATACCCGATCATGCTCCTGTTTACGGCATGGGCAAGGTTATGGCCAAGGAGCTCTCAAATGTGTCATGCAAATATATGGATATAGAGGAATCGGTTCCGCTCGGACAGATAATCGGAGAGCTTCAGGCCAATGACGTGTATGGTGTCGCGCTTCGAAACGGTGACAGATATACCGAAATATTTGCTGAGCTGCGAGACGTTCAGTTAGAAACCAGCCGCCGCTTGGAATTGCAGGAGCAAGGGATATACCTGATTACAGGCGGCTTAGGCGGCATTGGGCTGGAAGTGGCAAAGTGGTTTGCAGCTCAGAGCAAGGTCAATTTGGCTTTGATTAGCCGCACTCCGCTGCCGCCGAGCTCGGAATGGGCAACTGTTCTAGAAGGCAGCGAGGCTTCAGACAAGCTTAGAAAGCGGCTTCGCATAGTGAAGGAGCTGGAGAGGCTTGGTGCGACGGTAGAATGCATCAGTGCCGATGCAGCCGACTATAGCGCTATGGAGAAGGTTATTGCTGATTTGAAAAGCAAGTATGGACAAATACGGGGCATCGTGCACGGTGCGGGCGTCTCGAATGACGGGCCGCTTGCTGACAGAGGCGATGATATGTTCAATGCCATCTACGCTCCGAAGGTGTATGGCACCTGGGTGCTAGATGCGCTTACGAAAGACCAGAAACTTGATTTCTTTATTATGTTCTCGTCAGTCGCGACCATATTCAGTGCCTTCGGGCAAGGGGATTATGCGGCAGCCAACGCCTATTTGGATGCTTATGCTCTTTATCGGCAAAGAAGAGGCGGGCGTACGCTTACTGTGAACTGGACGACGTGGAAAGAGACTGGGATGGCCTTTGATGGCGGGCACGTATTCGATACGATTTTCAGGACGCTGCCGACTGAGCTAGCGCTTGAAGGCTTCGCTTCTTTGCTGCAAAGCGGTGCAAGCAGAGCGCTAATAGGACAAATCCACTACGATGGCGCAGGTGCTATGCTGCTTGAACGCTCCGGTGTATCTTGCTCCGATTCGATTCGGAAGCGGATTGCGGCGAAGAAAGACAGCAAGCGGAAGCAAAGCGGCGGCAATGTGCAGAAGAAGGAACGCAGCGCGGAAGGCGTTGTCATGCTTGGCCGGGAGGCCGGCAGCTACTCTGAGCTGGAGCAGAAGATTGCCTTATGCTGCAAGCTTGTCCTCGGCTATGAGGAGATCGACATCTATGACAATTTCTTTGAAATGGGTGCAGATTCACTCGTATTAATGAAGCTCCAGGGCGAGATTGAGACGCATACGTTCGAAATGGTGACGATCAGCGATCTATTCGAATATTCGACTGTCGTTCAATTGGCGGAGCATCTGCAAAAGCAATCCGCCAGTCGGGACCCCATCCGCTCGAGCCAGTATCCGCCTATGCAGAATGCAGCTATTAAGCCGTACTATCCAGCATCCCATGCCCAGAAACGCATGTTCCTTGGCTTTAAACGGGAGCCGCAGCTGACAAGCGCCAATCAGTTCAGAGTTTCGGTGCTGAACATCCGGGTGGAGCCCGAGCGGATGGAGCTGGCTGTGCGCCGCATGATTGATAGGCATGAGGTGCTGCGAACAGCTGTTACGAGCATGGATGGGGAAATTGTCCAAGTAATCAGGGAACAAGTCCCATTCGAGATGGGGTACTGGGAGGCAGATGAAGCTGAGGCGAAAGACATTATTAATCGGTTCAAGCAGCCGTTTAATTTGAATGAACCGCCGTTTTTCCGGCTTGGCCTCGTGAAGGTCGAGGAGGAAAAATATTATCTGCTTTACGATGCCCACCACATTATTACAGATGGCGTATCCATGGAAATTTTCATGCGGGAGCTTGTTCAGCTGTACAAAGGTGAATCGCCGCCGGCCCTGCCGTACCAATACAAGGATTATGTGGAATGGCAGTTCTCCTTCATGCAGACGGAGCAAATGAAGCGCCAGCAGCTTTTCTGGGAAGAGACGTTTACGGGCGAAATCCCTGTGCTGCGGCTGCCGACAGATCAGCCAAGGCCCGAGCATTTTGTTTTTGAGGGCGGTATCGTCATGAGCTTGGTTGACCGTGAGCTGACGGAAAAGCTGAAACAGCAGTCAAGCGTATCTGGAGCGACGATGTATATGCTGCTGCTTGCCGCTTATGCCGTGCTGCTGTCCAAGTATTCCGCGCAAGACGACCTGGTCATCGGATCACCGGTTACGGGACGGCCAAAGCGGGAAATGGACAAAATTCTCGGCATGTTCATCAATATGCTGGCGATGCGGCTTGCTCCCCGTAAGGAACTGACCTTCTTAAGCTGTTTGGAACATATAAAAGCAAGCGCAGTGCAGGCTTTCGACAATCAGGATTACCCGCTTGACGAGCTGATCCATCATTTGAATGTAAAGCGAAGCGCAAACCGCCACCCGCTGTTCGATACGGTGTTTATTTATCAAAATGTTCCTGTTGATGAAAGGGCGATTGGCCATTCTATCGATGAAGTTTATAATCTGACCGATTATGAACTGACGCTGGAGGCTATGGAGCAGGGCGGGATGCTTCGCCTGAGGCTGGAGTACAACATGCGGCTGTATGATCGACAGACAGCGGAGCGAATGCTGAAGGATTACTTGAGCATTCTTGAGGCTATCGCGAAGCAGCCCGATATCCTTCTGCAGAACATTGAACTGGCCAGCGGTAGAACCGAGGAGCCGTTATATGAGGATGATGAGGAAATCTCCTTTAATTTTTAGGCGGCCATCCCCATCAACCATGTAGAAAAGAAGGGAGGGAATGGATATGGATTCCTATTCGGAAAATATGCTGTTGACGAGCGGCAAATGGCAGGAGGAGAGAGAGTATTGGCTTAGCAAGCTTGATCCTTCCGCTGAGCCGAATGCTTTTGAGGGCGACCTCAAGGATGCTGGCTTGCGCCCGGGAGCGGTCGATTTGGTCAAAGGCCCGATTCCGCCTGAATTGACCGAACGGCTGCTGCCCTTATGCAGGTACTCCCAGCAAGGCTTGTATGCGTTTTTGCTTTCAGGTGTACTCTATTTGCTTCATCGATATACGGGGGAACGGATCGTGACCACTGGCATGCCATCCGGACAACAAACGGTAGAAAACACTGCCCCCAACCGGCTGATCGCCCTGCAGGTGCATGTCGATGAAGCATTGCCGTTCAAAGAATATATACAGCAAGTTAGCCAAACGGTGCAGGAGGCAAGGAAGTACAAGCACATTCCCTTCCAAGCCATTATCAGACTGCTTAAGCACAATCCCGAAGCAGCGGTCCCTGCCTTCAAAACGGTCGTTGCCCTGAATACGCTGCATGCTCCTTTATACATGCAGGACTCGAAAGCTGCGGTTACCTTTTATTTCATTATGGAGGGCGATCGCCTGCAGCTGGAGCTGCTCTATGAACGTTCCATGTATTCGCAGCGATATATGGAACGGATGTTTGATCATTTTGTCGGTTTTCTGGAAGAGGTGATTCAGCAAACGGATATTCCGCTGAACCAGATACGCTTGCTTTCACAGGGGGAAATAGAGTCGCTTGAGCGGTTAAATCCGGCGGCTATACGTTATCCAAAGGATAAAACGGTACATGAGCTGTTTGACAGCCAAGCGATGAATACTGCGGATTGGACCGCGCTGCGTTTTGGCAGGATGGAGCTTACTTACGGGGAGCTTAAGGATCGTTCGGACCGGCTCGCTTGCCTGCTTCGCAGCAAGGGCATTGGAAGGCACCGAGTTGCCGCTGTCATGACGAATCGGTCTTTGGAAATGATGATCGCGATTTTGGCGGTGTTGAAGGCTGGGGGCGCCTATTTGCCTATTGATCCGGCTTATCCGCCGGACCGGATTAGGCATATGCTGGCCGATAGCGGCGCAGGCGTCCTGCTTACACAGGATGGATTGATCAGCCATGTTGATTTTCAGGGGGAAACCGTCAATCTCGACGACAATCGGGTATATGGAGAGCTCGATCCTCTGCTTTCAAATGTGAATGACCCGGAGGATGCCGCTTATTTAATCTATACGTCCGGCTCTACTGGCCTGCCGAAAGGGGTGCTGGTTCCGCACAGGGCAGTCGTTAATTTTATAACGGGCATTACAGGCCGAATCCCTGCCTTCACAGAAGGAAAAACCATTGCTGCCGTTACGACGCTCTGCTTCGATATATTCGTGCTGGAGACGCTCTTGCCGCTGACGCAGGGACTAATTGTCGTTATTGCGGGCGAGGAGGAGCAGCATAATCCGGCCATGCTCCAGCGGTGGCTTGCGCATAATCGGATCGAGCTGCTGCAGGCGACGCCTTCCCGGATTCAACTGCTGCTGAACGATAATTCGGCAGAAGCAGGCTTGGAGCAGATAACGACGCTTATGGTAGGCGGGGAAGCCTTCCCCGATGAGCTGCTTCACCAGCTTCGGGAACGGTGCGGCGGGGCAAGCATTTACAATATGTACGGCCCAACGGAGACGACGGTTTGGTCCTCCGTTCAGGATGTGACGAATGCGAGCGGCATAACGCTTGGGGCACCTATCGCCAATACGCAAATGTATATTGTCGACCCGCTTCTGCGTCTGCTGCCGGAAGGCGTGGCTGGAGAGCTTTGTATCGCCGGAGACGGCGTCGCGATGGGCTACTGGAAGCGGGAGGAGCTGACGGCTGACAAATTCGTTCTATGTCCTTATGGAAACGGTGGGAAGATGTACCGAACAGGCGATCTGGCACGAAGGCTGCCCGGCGGGGATATTGAATTTCTGGGACGCATGGATCATCAAGTGAAAATTAGAGGGTTTAGAGTCGAGCTTGGCGAGATCGAATCTGCCCTATTAAGACTGGAGCAGATTAAAGCGGCTGTGTGCATTGCACAGGAGGATGGTGAAGGAAGCCACATTCTTTGCGCCTACTATGTTTCCACGGCGGCTCTGTTGGCGGAAGGCATAAGAAGCGCAATAGCTTCCCGGCTGCCTGATTATATGCTGCCCTCATTCTATATTCCGCTGAGCGAGCTTCCATATACACCAAACGGGAAAATAGACCGGAAGCAGCTGCCCAGCCCTTATGAAAAGGTCAGCGGACTTTCCATCGGCGAGCCGCCAGCAGATGAGCAGGAGGAGAAGCTGCTCCGCATTTGGAAGGCTGTGCTGGAGGTAGAGACGATTGGCGTAACCGACGACTTCTTTAATGTCGGCGGCCATTCGCTAAAAGCGTTGAAGCTGGAGGTAGAGCTGGAGAAAGCGGGATTTTCCTTCGAAAGCGAGGAGATTTACCGCTACCCGACGATTAGGGGCTTTCTGCGGCGGATGAATGGCGAAGGAGCAGGAGCAGCAATCTTTTCTCCAAAAAGCCGAGCGGCATTTGAATCTGAATCATTTGCTAGTGCGGCATTGCTGACGCTCAAGCATGATGAACGGATCCAACCGTTTAACGATTTATTTTACAAGGAGTGCTTCTATCACTCGCTGTTTCCCATTCTGTCCTACTACCAGCAAAGCCTGCTGCCGATTCTCGCCAATGATACGGTTATCTATCGATATGATGAGGATACGGTTCACTTTCAGGTAGATTACGCAGCGGCAAGGCCAATAGAGCAGCTTTTGCTAGGATTAGGCATTCGGACGGAAACGAGAACGGTCGGACATTCCGTAATCGAGGAGCTCAAGCGAGCTGTCCTCAGCAATAAGCCGGTTATTGTACGAATTGACTGCTACTACGCCTCAAACCGGGCTGAAACGTACAAAAAGCAGCATTGGCCGCATTCATGGCTCGTATTCGGCTTTGATGACAGCAGGCAGATGTTCGGCGTCATAGAGCATGACCATATTGAAAGGCTGACCTATGAGAAAAGATGGGTGAGCTACGAGGATGCGCTGCAGGGGCATCTTGGCTTTATGGACCATTTTGGAAGCGAAATACCTGTTTATTATGAATTTTCAGCTATTCATTCCGATGATGTAGTGCCTCAAACAGCTAGCTTAGTAGAAACGACTGCTTCCGCCGCGGCACATCGCCAGCAGCTTCTAGACAGCAGCATGCAGTCGCTGTACAGCTTTCTGGAGAAGGTTAAACAAGCGCTGCGGGATGGGCAACTGATCAAAGATTATGGCGAAAGCTTGCTTGATACGCTTAATCAAATTGTAAATGCCAAGCTCGTAGACCTATATCGCTATGAGAAATTAGCCGGTGGGTATATGGAGCTGCAAGGCGCGGTTGAAGAGAGCCTGGAAGCTTGGAAGCAAATTCGGGCTCTAGTGGCAAAAGCGGTGTTTGCCGCCAAATTAAGCGCCAAATCTGCCGTTATGCTGAACCAGCAGCTGGATTCGGCACTCGCGCTGGAACGCGAATATGCGGCAAAGCTTGTGGGCATACATCCCCAGACGTTTGAGCTGGAAGGTACCCAATCGACTTACTAGACAACATTTTGCTAGCCAGCAGGAAGGCTGTCTTGCTATCTTGCTGGCCGGCTAGCTGGCTAGGGAGCAGACCTATTAAAATCCAATGAAGAAAGAAGTGGAGATCGCTGTGAAAATCGGGGTAATCGGAGCAGGTGTAATGGGAAGAGGGGTTGCCCAAGCGCTCGCCCAATCAGGCTTATCGGTGGTGCTTGTAGACATTGAGCAAGCGAAGCTTGAACAGGCCAGGGAGGAAATTGCCACCCAACTGCGATTCCGTGGGCTGTTCGGCTCCTCGGGAAACTTGGAGCCTTCAGAGCAAATTATGGACCGCATTGTGTTTACGACGGAGCATCATAATCTCAGCGACGTCAGCTTTGTCATCGAGAACGCTACGGAAAATTGGGACGTTAAGCGCAGCATTTACGAGCTGATAGATGGCATCTGCCAGCAAGATTGCATTTTTATGATTAACACATCCTGCATCTCCATTACAAAGCTGGCCGCCGTGACCACACGTGCGCCGCAGGTTATCGGCACTCATTTTATGAATCCGGTGCCAACCAAAAAAACGGTCGAGGTCATTCGTGGCTTTCATACCTCTGAGGAATGTATCCGTGCGGTCGATGGACTTATGGGCAGCATGGGCAAGGAAATGATCGTCGTTAACGACTATCCGGGCTTTGTATCCAATCGTATTTCCCATTTGTTTATGAATGAAGCTGCTTATGTTGTGCAGGATCAGGTGGCGTCGGCAGAGGAAGTCGATGAAATTTTTAAAAAATGCTACGGACATGCGATGGGGCCGCTCGAAACGGCTGACTTGATCGGTCTGGACACGGTCGTGCATTCCTTGAATGTCCTTTATGAAAGCTATCAGGACTCGAAGTTCCGCTGCTGTCCGCTGCTTAGGAAAATGGTCGACGCGGGGCTGCATGGCCGCAAGAGCGGTCAAGGGTTTTATACGTATTAATGCGTAATCATGCATGCTAATGACTGCTAATGATTGGATTTCGTACTAGATTAACCCGAATCGGGATGAGGAGAGTGCCAATAATGGAAGAAATGAAAGTTAAAATCAAGAAGTTTTTATCGCGGTTTTTCCGCAAGCATGAGCTTGGGGATGATGAGGATATTTTCGCATTAGGATTTGTCAATTCCCTGTTCGCGATGCAGCTGGTTATGTTTCTGGAGAAGGAATTTGCGCTTACTATCGATAGCCGTGACATGGATTTGGACAACTTCCGCACCATTAACCGGATGGTCAGTCTGATTCAAGAGAAAGCAGCGGTTGATCAGCAGTCTTCACAAGTATCGGGAGGTTAAGGATGAAAATTGAACTGACTCCAGAACAGGAAAATTGGCAAAATGAGTTCAGCGCGTTTGTTGATAGCGAGATGGTGCCGCTAGCTGATCTCAATGACAGCGAGGAGCGTATTCATCCAGATATGCTTAGGAAAATGGCAAAGGCTGGCTATCTGGGATCGATGCTGCCCAAAAAATACGGCGGTATGGAGCTGGACAACGTCACGCTAGGCATTCTTAACGAAGAGGCGGGTCGCGGCTGCTCGTCAGCAAGAAGCTTATTGACCGTTCACGGAATGGTGTCCCTTGCTATATTGCGCTGGGGAACAGAGCAGCAGCAGAGCAACTGGCTGCCGAAGCTTGCGACCGGCAGCGCATTGGCAGCATTTGGCCTAACGGAGCCAAACGCCGGCAGCGATGCCAAGAGTATTGAGACATCGGCCGAGTTAGACGGGGACGAATACGTATTGAATGGCCGCAAAAAATGGATTACGATCGCGCAAATTGCCGATCTGTTTCTCATCTTCGCCAAAGTGGGCGGCCAGCCAGCGGCATTCCTCGTTGAGCGGGAGCGAATCGGGGTATCGGTATTGCCCATGTCCGGCCTGCTCGGTGCAAGGGGATCTATGATTGCCGAAGTCGTGCTTTCCGACTGCCGAATTCCGCAAGAAAATTTGCTTGGCAAGCTCGGCATGGGACTGACGCATATCGCGCTTCCTTGTCTCGATTACGGCAGGTACACCATAGCGTGCGGTTGCGTCGGTTTGGCTCAGGCCTGTCTGGAGGCTTCTCTAGAATACGGCAGCACTAGAGTCCAATTTGGACGGCCGCTTCGGGACAATCAATTGATTCAGAAGATGATTGCAGAAATGGCCGTACAGGTGAAGGCGGCTAGAATGCTTTGTTATAAAGTCGGATATTTACGCGATAGCGGCGATCCCGACAGCATTATGGAAACGTGGACGGCCAAATATTTTGCTTCGACTATGCTGGGCAAAATCACCAGCGATACGGTGCAAATTCATGGTGCTAACGGCTGCCATAGCGGCTATCCGGTTGAACGCTATTTCCGCGATGCCAAAATTAATGAAATCATCGAGGGAACGTCGCAGATGCATGAAATGCTGATTGCAGAGCAGCAATTCGTGACCAGCCGCCGAGCAGAGCGGACAATGGCTCAAACAGCCAATTCATAAGGAGATGAGTGCCTGTGGCGTACAATGTTGAGGAGAAGAAGGATACGGCCAAGCGTAAAATCAAATGTGTCGTGTGGGATTTGGACCATACGATTTGGAACGGTATTTTAATGGAGGATACAACCGTTGAGCTGCGAAGCGATATTGTCAACGTCATCAAAACGCTGGATGAGCGAGGCATCCTGCAGTCCATTGCCAGCCGCAATGAGCATGAAGTGGCGATGGAGAAATTGAGAGAGCTCGGGATTGATCATTATTTCATCTACCCTCAAATCAGCTGGAACCGCAAATCTTCTTCGATTAAGACGATCGTCGAATCGATTAATATCGGGATGGATACGATTGCGTTTATCGATGATCAGCCGTTTGAGCGGGAGGAGGTCAGCTTCAACCATCCAGACGTCCTGTGCATAGATGCTGCGGAGACAGAAGGGCTGCTTGAAAGGCCGGAATTTAATCCAACCTTTGTTACCGAGGACTCCCGGAACCGCAGAAGCCTTTACATGAGCGATATCGTACGCAATGAAGTTGAAGCCAGCTTCGATGGCTCACAGGAGGAGTTTCTCGCTTCGCTAAGTATGGTATTTACGGTTTCCTCGGTTGAGGGAGACGATTTGAAGCGGGCGGAGGAGCTGACGGTAAGAACTCATCAGCTGAATGCAACGGGCTACACGTATTCCTATGAGGAATTGGATGCATTCCGCCATTCACCGAACCATAAGCTGTTTATTTCCGAATTGGAGGATAAATACGGCACGTACGGCAAGATCGGCTTAACGCTGCTTGAATGCAAGGATAATATTTGGACGCTGAAGCTGCTGTTAATGTCATGCCGTGTCATGTCCAGAGGCGTAGGCAGCGTCATGCTTCAATACATCGCCAGGATGGCGCATGATGCGGGAGCGGTATTGCGCGCTGAGTTCGTGCCTACTGACCGTAATCGCATGATGCTGCTTACGTATAAATTTGCTGGATTTAAGGAAGTGGAGGAGCGAGACGGACTGCTCATTTTCGAGCACGATGCTGCCCATCTGCAAAGCGCTCCAGACTATCTCACCTTAATCAGCCGTGTTGAATGAATGGATGAATAAACAAAACAGGTTCACGATGAACATCGGCTAGAGGGTATAGCTGAAGCAGGATAGCAGGTTAAGTGGTCGTGCGTGCCTGTTTACGGAAAAAATACGGCTAATATGATATTGGAGGAAGTAATAATGGAAAAAATGGCGTTTCTGTTCCCGGGTCAAGGCTCTCATTTTGTCGGCATGTCGAAAGGTCTTTATGACCAATATACGATCGTGAAGCAAACGTTCGAGGAAGCTAACGATGTGCTTGGCTATGATTTGGCTAAGCTTTGCTTTGAAGGCTCGCTTGCAGAGCTGTCCAAAGCAAAAAATGCCCAGCCTGCCATTCTCGTATCAAGCGTAGCCAGCTTCCGCGTTTATATGCAGGAGATTGGTATTGTTCCTCAATTTCTTGCCGGGCACAGCCTTGGCGAATATGCGGCGTTTACTTGCGCGGGAGCGATTCGTTTTTCCGATGCGGTGAAGCTGCTGCACGAACGGGGAAAAATGACCGACGAGGTTGCGTCAAGCGATGTTGGAGCCATGTCCATTATTGATGGCGTTGAGCGAAAGCTGGTTGTGGATGAGTGCAAAGCGATGGAGCAGGAGGGCCGTCAGGTTTGGGTGTCCTGCTATAATACGCCGAATCAAACCGCGATTTCCGGGGAAAGCGATGCGGTTATGGAACTAGAGGATAGGCTCGCGAATCATGGCGGGCTGGCAACGCCGCTGCTTGCGAGTGCACCGTTCCACTGCAGCTTCATGCAGCCGATGGCTGACCAATTATTGGACAAATTGTCCGGGCTGGAGTACGGTTTTTTCAAATATCCGGTCATTACGAACCGCAATGCCGAGCCGATGGCACATTCGGAGAAAGTAGCGCAAAATCTTGCGCTGCATTTAACTAGCCCGGTACAATGGGAACGTACGATGCAATATTTTAAACATAAAGGCGTTACACTTACGGTTGAAATGGGACCTAAAAATGTATTGACCAATATGGTGAAGGCGAACGTGGATGGAATTGAAGCGCTCTGCTATGGCACGAAGGAGGATCGCAAAAAAATCGAGCAAATTTTAGCCGCTTATCCGGGTCTAAGAAAGCATATCCCGACGATTATTACGCGAAGCCTGGCTGTCGCAGTAGCAACCCTTAACCAAAACTGGGATAATGAGGAGTACCAGGAGAAGGTTGTGAAGTCGTACCGCAAAATTCAGGAGATCCAGGATCGTCTTGAGGAGACAGGGGAGAAGCCATCTTTGGAACAAATGAGAACAGCGCTCGATTTGCTGAAAATCATTTTGGATACGAAGAAGGTTTCGGTAGAAGAGCAGACACGCTGGTTCCATCAAATTATTGACGAGACGGGCATGTATTATGAATTAAACGACTATCTTGCTCCTTCACGTCTAGCAGAAAAAATTTCCCGATAGGAGTTTATCCATGTTTGAGGTTTATATGCTGCGGCTGGATGAGAGGAAAGCTGCGGCGCTTTACCCCGTTATGCTGAAATACGTTTCAGAAAGCAAGCGGGAAGCTGTCCGCCGCTTTCGTCGGCCGATTGACGCTTATCGGTCGCTGACGGGTGAGATTTTGGCCCGTCTTGCGATTTGCAAGCGGTGGCAGCTGTCGAATAATGAGCTTTCTTTCTGCAAAAATGAGTTTGGCAAGCCGCTGCTAGATAACGCTACCATTGACTGCGAGTTTAATGTGTCACATTCCGGAGACTGGGTAGTCTGCGCCTTCGGCGACTGCCCGGTCGGAATTGATGTTGAGCTCATGAAGCCGCAAGACTTGTCGATTGCAGAGCGGTTCTTCGCTCCGGTTGAATATGAGATGCTGATGAGTTTGGCTGGAAGCCGCCAGCTCAGGTATTTTTACCAGTTGTGGACGTTAAAGGAAAGCTATATCAAGGCAGTAGGCAAAGGAATGTCGATTCCGCTTGACTCCTTCTCTTTCTTAATCAAGGAGGACGGTGAAGTGGCGGCAAGCCTTGAAGCAGGGGCGTCTGCCGCTTATTTTATGCAAACCTTTGCAGATGATGATCATGCGCTGGCACTATGCACCTTCCAGCAGACGGACCCCATCTTTAAAGAACTGGATTATGAGGAGCTGGAAAGCCTGCTTTCCATGCTCCAATAATCATTAACAGCTAGCTGCATAAAGGAATATAACCTTGCTTGGAGGAGATAGAGCTGATGCTGATGAAAGACCGTACCATTGTCGTATCAGGCGTTGCTAATGAGAAAAGTTTAGCGTGGGGAGTTGCTAAATCGCTTCATCGAGAAGGAGCAAGGCTTGTGTTTACTTACCGAAAGGATAAGTCTTTGCGTAAACTGACGAAGCTGCTTCAGGAGCACGGAATAGAGGCGGCAGCTGTTGTTCCATGCGATATACTGAATGATGCGAGCATTGAAGAGGCATTCAGCACCATTGGAGAACAGGTCGGGACGATTCATGGTCTCGTGCATTCTATCGCCTATGCGGATCAACTTCAAGGAGAATATATCGACACGACGAGAGAAGGCTACCTGCTGGCGCAAAACGCCAGCAGCTTTTCATTAGTGGCAATGGCTAAGCAGGCCCGCGGCCTAATGAAAGAGGGAGGCGCCATTGTGACGCAAACCTACATAGGATCTGGTCGTGTCGTGAAAAATTATAATGTCATGGGCGTTGCGAAGGCCGCGCTCGAAGCGAGCGTGCGCTACTTGGCTGAGGATTTAGGCAAGCATGGCATTCGTGTAAATGCCGTCTCGGCTGGACCGGTGCTCACATCGGCAGCTTCAGCGATTGCTGATTTTCAAGATAAGCTGACGGCCATGGAGCAGCAGGCGCCGCTTCGGCGCAATATTGACCAGAATGAAATAGGAGATGCGGCGATGTTTTTGCTAAGCGTCCTATCAAGAGGGGTTACAGGTGAAGTTCTCCATGTCGATGCAGGCTGCCATATTTTTTAGGGCAGCAGTCTGAAAGGGCCATTACACAGCGGATGGAGGCAGGTCATGTCAAGAAAAGCGCTTTACCTTCAGGAACCGGAAGTTAGCACGTACACCCCATACGGAATCTTGTTTTCCATCATAAGCGAACCGTTATGGCGGTGGGTATTCAATAACTTTATTCAAATCAGATATGCTTATTTATGGGAAATGTTCGCTTTTGACAATCACCATATCCTGCTCAAAATCTGTCCTGGCCTATCCTATAATCAGCTTCCTCAGGAAATAGTCATTGCCAAATGGGGAAAATCATTAAAGGATGTCATTATCGAGTCGATAGATCTTGGCTATTATGTACATATTTTCGTAGACCGGTATTATATATCCTTGACAGATTCGTACAAAAATGGTCATCATATGCATGAGCTATTAATTTACGGATATGATTTGGACAAGGATATGGCGCTTGTCGCAGACAACTTTGTGGAGCAGTTTATAAAGGCGGAATGCCCTTTTTCGGAGTTGGAGGAGGGTTATTGGTGTGCGTCCGATAAATACGATTTCTATACAGAAATTCGCTTTTTGAAGCGCAACACGGACTTTGAATGCCATATTAATATGGAACAAATTGCTGCTGGCATGCAAAATTATTTATACTCCAAACCTACGTTTGATTTGGTGGTGGAGCAGCCGTTCGAATTCGGATTTCAAGCGCTGCAGCGGCTTCTTACAGATCCACAGAATATGGATACCTCATCAGCTGAATATAGAAGATTTGACCTGCGTGCGTATCACCTGCTGTATGAGCACAAACTTTTAATGGAAAAGCGCCTTGCCTATTTAATGGATCATGGGCATATGCTATACGACCAGCGATTGCTAGACACTAGCGTGGATTTAAAGCAGCGGTACTTGTCCATGCGAAATTTAGTGATTAAATACAGATTTAAAGAGGACGAGAAGCTGTCCTGCAGCATCTACGCTAAGCTGCAGGACAATCTGGGGCGGGAGGAAGCCTTTATTTTAAGCTGTTTGGAGAAGATGAAAGCTTAGGCTATACCCCTATCAAAAAATGCTCAAGGCATCGACCTTGGCGTTTCCCGCGTATTATTGGCGCTGATTTCTCTGGTATCATAACCGAATGCGGATCGCAGGTGAAGAACTTCAAAGTAGGAGACGAGGTGCGAGCAGGGGAGTGTCATACCTGTCATTGAGCATGTTTTTCCACTTGCTCAAATAGCTGATGCTCATATACTGATTGAAGCTCATAAGGTACGAGGAAAAATTGTAATTAATAATGGAGACTAGCAAACCTCGTAGATTCAGGTCATACTATTTTTGAGGAGCATAGTCTCAAACCGATTTTTATGAATAAGGAGACCTATACAATGAAATATGAATTACAACATACATTTTGGCTTAATGAACCGAAAAAGTATGCCGTCGAACCTTATAAGGTTACAATTACAACGGAGCCGGGAACCGATTTTTGGCAGCGAACCTATTACGGTTTTCAAAATGATTCCGCCCCCGCTTTATTGCTGAAAACAGTCGAGCCTTACTTTTCATTTGTTGTGAAGACGGAGTTTAACAGTAAACATCGTTATGACCAGTGCGGCATTATCCTTTATCAGAACAGCGAAAACTGGTTTAAAGCGTCTATTGAATTTGAAAATGATGACTATCAACGGTTAGGAAGTGTCGTTACCAACCATGGGTTTTCGGATTGGGCGACAACGGACATCCCGGCAAATGTAAAGACGATGTACTACCGATTAAGCCGTCGTGAAAGTGATTATTGTATTGAAAATTCCTATGACGGAATCACTTATAAACAAATGCGTATCTTTCATATGTTCGAAGGCGGAGCAGAAATTCAATTTGGCGTATATGCCTGCAGTCCGGAGCAATCTTCTTTTGAGGCTGTTTTTAGCGAGCTTGAAATGACAGAATGCATGTGGAAGACGCATCAATAAAAGGGATAAAATTGCGGTACTTACTTGAAAAATGCCCCGAAATCCATAAGGATTCCGGGGCATTTTTGATGATTCGGACAAGCTTTTTTCAGTGCTCGTTTATATCAATTTGCGGGATAAGCTGGTTACCAACAAGACAACAGAAAGTCCCGCTGTTATAAGCCCAATGGTGTGCAGTCCGCTTGATGTAATCGCACCGCCGAAGGTAAGTCCCAGCAAGCTGGTGGATAAGATGCTCCCGATTGAACGAAATGTGACATATAAGCCGGAAGCAGCTCCGGTCTCTTGCGCTGGAGTTACAACGTATAAAGCAGTTTGCAGCCCCATATTGTTGAACCCATTAGGAATGCCAAGCATTGCATTAATCAGAACAATTATAAGGATAGAGCTGTTATCGCCCAAAAGCAGCAGAAGCAACGTACTGAGTACAAGAAGACCATTGCCAGCGATAATCGTTGTACGGTAGCCGAAACGCTTGTTGCACTTGACTGCCACGGAAGTCATGATTATACCTAGTCCAGCTAATGGCAGCATTAGCAAGCCGGTGGTTTTCGGATCAAAGCCTTTCACTTGACTGAGCCATAGCGGGATACAGAAGAATAGGGAATAGAATACAATATTCACTCCAATATACTGAAAATACACAGACCGCAATCGGCGGTTGGAAGTGAGCATCTGTAAGTTAAGAAACGGATTGGCTGCCCGCTTCTCCCATATCACAAGTGCAAGCATGGATATGATTGCGCAGCCAAGAAGCCACCATGACATTCCTTTTGACAAGGACAACAGAAACAACATTAGAGTAGTAAGCATGATCATAAAGAGAGTGATTCCCGGAATATCGATACGTGACCAAATGTTTGGTGTGGAGGCCGGGAAGGCATCTTCGCTGCTTGCTGCTTGCCGGTCTTGGTCTTTGGGCAGCCATAGTCGAGCAATAAATAATGTAGCCAATGCAATGGGAATGTTGATCCAGAAAATAGACGGCCAACCGACAGAACCGACAAGAATGCCTCCAAGTGTAGGGCCGAATGCAGCCATGACGTTAGCCATAATGGAGACAAGGGCTAACGCCGAGGAAATCCGGTCTGGATGATCCTGCTCATTGTGCTTTGCTGCGGTCGAGCGTAGCATGGACATGCCAGCAGGGAAAGCAACGGCACTGCCAAGTGCTTGCATCATTCTCAGCGCCAATAGCATGCCGAAATTTGATATCCATATTGCCAGCAGGCTGCTGATTACAACGAGTATAAGTCCACTCATGAAAATTTTTTTGGCTCCAAACAGATCGGATAGCTTGCCTGCAAGGGAGGGACCGACAGCTCCGGCTAAGTAAAAACTGGAAAGCAGCCAGGTGACCGTCGCCAAATTGACCTGAAACGCATTGCCAATCTGCAAAAGAGCAACGGCAATCATCGATGAATTAAGCGGATTGAGAAGTACGCCAAGCGCGACAACCCATGCAACCTTGCGGAGCATCTTATCTGGATTTTCAGTTGATCGTGAAGTGGGAAAAGCTAATTGCTGTGCCATGGGCGACCTCCAAAGTGCATTAGAATATTCCCAGTATAAATCAATATATTCATTATTAAAAATATATGAATTATTATATAATCATAATTAATTTTATATGAGTGAAAGGAGGGATGAGTGTGGATTTGATGCATCTCAAATATTTTCAAACCGTTGCCCGCAAAGAACATATGACAAAAGCGGCTAATCATTTAAATATGGCCCAGCCGGCACTCAGTATGATCATATCACGATTGGAGGATGATTTAGGTGTTGCTTTATTTGATCGGGTAGGCAGGAAAATTCGCCTCAATGAACAGGGCACGGCCTATTTAAAGAGAGTCAACATCGCCTTGGCCAGCTTGGAAGAGGGAAGAAGAGAAGTTACGGCGTTAGCTCATCGGGAGCAAAATAGAATTGCCCTTGCTGTTACTACGCTAAATCGGTTATCTAACGTGCTTTCTCCTTATTTAGCTCAATATCCAGACGCTAATTTTAGAATTACCCAGGCATCAACAGAGCAGGATAAAATGCTGCTGCTGGAACGCAATGAGATTGATTTTTTTCTCACAACCGAATTAATTAGCCGTGATGATATTAAACATGTTCCGCTAATTACGGAGAAGATCATGATTGCGGTGCCGCAAACGCATCGATTGGCAGGTGCTGTACGGATTTCACTCCATGAAGTAGCCCAGGAAGATTTTATTTCCCTCAAACAGGGATATTCCTTTAGAGAATTAATGGATGCCTGTTGCAAGGAAGCGGGTTTCATTCCTCGCACGATATGTGAAGGCGATGAACCAGCAGCCATTGCCAGTCTCATTCGTTCAGGATTAGGGATTGCCTTCCAGCCGGCAGGCTCTCGTGAAGAGTATTCCGACCTAACCTACATTGAAATTGAAAAACCATCATGCCAATTAACCTTTTATTTGGCATGGATGAAGGATCGGTACTTATCGCTTGCAGCGATAAACTTTCGTGAATATATCATTCAACATTTTAAAACCATGGCTTCTCAATGAGAGATACGAAGCAAGCTGAAAATCATGAAGCATTGTAGGTGGCGGCATACCGCCATATAACGAGATACCAGTGATATCAATGGCTGTACAGGCAATCAAACCTGTGCAGCCATTTTTTTAATCGAATAATGATGCATAAAAGAAGATAAGTGATTGAAAATACTTAATATATGATGTAAAACGCCTTATATAGTTGTTTGCGAGTGAACGCTCATCAGCAGGAATTTAGGGGGGATTGGCATGTTTCAAGAGGAGCGGTTAAACGCTATTATTGAGCATTTAAATCAGCATCAGCGAATCGATATTAAAGATATTTGTCAGCAATTCAATGTGTCACGCGATACCGCTCGCAGAGATTTATTAAAGATGGAGGAGTCTGGTCTCATCATCCGTACACATGGTGGAGCTATGCTGCCAGCAAAAGAAAAAGCGATTTATGAATATAAAGAGCGTCTGGTCAGAGAATCGGATGAGAAACGTGAGATCGGACATTTTGCTGCTTGCTGCATTAAACGGTTTTGCTTTTGGAATGACTCAAACGGTTATAGGGACGTTTCTGTTGGAATCATCTAATAATGGGGCTGTGATGATGAGTCGGCTAGAGGTTGCGTTTGGATTCGGAGCTTTGCTTATGCCCGTCATGTCGGGCTTATTAATAGCCAACGTTTCCTGGATATGGTCATTTGCTATCGTTATTGTGTTCGCCATAATAAACCTCATTCTTTGGAGCAAGAAGCCTGACAGCCCTAAATCACAGCAAACCCCAGCCCTACATGCTGAAGCACTCGATCAAACGGGCAAATAGCGATTTGCTATTTTAAAATATGCCTTTTTAATTTGCTTCGTATTTTTGTATGTCGGCATTGAAACCAGCTTAGTTAATTTTCTGCCGTCCATATTCGTTCAGCAATATCATTTGGATACTTCAGCAGCCACGCTTTCGGTTACCTTTTTTTGGATCGCCATGGTTGTTGGGCGAATTTTTTCCGGAGCAATTGCCGAGAAGTTCAACTATAACAGGTTTCTGGTCACTAGCACTTTAGGTGTCATTTTATTTCTTGTTGGTATGGCTCTAGTCAAAAATACGATCCTTGCGTTTATTATTGTTTTAATGCTTGGGCTATGTTTGTCTGGTATTTTTGCAGTCGTACTCGTCTTTGCCTTGCTGATGCTTGTTTTTTTACATCAAAATCGAAAAAGACATTCTTATTTGGAAATAAAAGAGTCCGATCTTGTCTGATGATAAGATTCGACTCTTTTTATTTTTCACCGATCAAATGTTGTGAAACCTCCATATTTCAGAGGCTGAAATAGCTATAAGTAGTCATTTTAAAAATTCGATGATTCGTTATGATAGCAGTTGAAACGGAATGAGGAGGAGGAGTGAAATGATTAGAAGGCTCAGATACGGTGCAGTGATAGGCGTCATTATAGGAGCTTTGATTGTGTCGGCATGTGGCCAATCAACCACTGGATTCAACACGAAGAACAACAATATTGAAGGAGAAAGGGTTCAAAATAGCGATGCAGAGACCCTCTACATGAAAAAATGCGTGACTTGTCATGGCACGGACTTGCAGGGCAGGGCGGGTCCGAACCTGCAAAGCGTTGGCAGCACATTAACGCAGGAAGAGATTGCTCGGATTGTCACGGACGGCCGAAAAGGTATGCCGAAGTTCGGAACAAAAATAACCGAAGCGGAAATTCAAAGCATTTCTAAATGGTTGTCGGAGCACAAATAATCAGCTCGGGTGAGTCCGGAAAAATTTCATTTAAAAGGCGGTCATTTTATTGAAGATCAATAAAAGAGCCAGATTTCACATAATGCAGCAGCAACGGTAGAAGAACAACCGTATGATGGGAGTAATTGGGGCTCCGTTTTCCAATGACTCGAATGAGCCTTTTGTAACTCTGTTTTCTTTCCCCACTTGGGTGATACAATCACTTTATACATCTGAATGCAAAAGAATCCAGGGGGAGCTTATGAATAAACGTAAAAAACGATTGTTGGATACAGCACTTGTGCTATTTGAGGAATATGGTGTAGCAAATACTTCGATTCAAATGATTTTGGACCAATCAGGCGTATCCAAAGGCACCTTTTACAAATTTTTCGGTTCCAAGGACGATTGTATCCTGGCGATTTTGGAACAACGTACACAGGAAGATATGATACTTCGAAAAGATCTGGAATCCTTGAGCTATGCCTCGGATTTCGACTTGCTCGTGGATCAACTTGTGGTTCCGATTACGATCCCGGAAAAGCAGCGTGTTCTTGAATTATTTTGGACAGGCTTATATTCAGGGGAGTTGGATTTGCAGCATCTGACTCGAATCCAGTTGGACTGGCTATCGGGACGGCTGACCCAAATATATGGAGAAGAATTAAAAGCCTATACCTTTGAAGGAGCCATTTTTTGTTTAGGCATGATCCATCAAATTTCCAATACATGGCGGAACTTCCGCCTCGAACAGCCGGATTGGAAAAATCTCGTACCCAAGTTGTTGAATTATGTCGAAATTTTGTTGAGAGCCATGCTAGAGAGGCATGAACATATGATTGATTCTGACAACCTTGCATTGATCAACCCCTTGTCCAAACCAATCGTGCTGGATAAAGCCAGCCTAGTGGCTGAACTTCAAACGTTCAGTCATTCCATTCATCAAGTGGAAGCAACCACCAAAGCTCAAGAACTTACAAAAGGACTTCTGTCGTTGGTTATAGATGCTGAGCTCAATATATCGATGTTGGAAGTAGTATTAAAAGCCTTTCAAATCGAATTTGAGTCCAGCGTCTATCAGAATGAAGCTAGAAAGATTGCCAATGAATGCTGGTGGTATATAGAGCAAAACAGACCACATTCGAAATGAGCTAAACGGATTAAACACAAAATTGAACTAGTCGTATAAAATAGATGCCTAAATACAGAGAATTCCCAAATAGTTCTTACGAATTATTCCAATAAAATGAACGAGTGGTATAATTATTATGTGATGTATTGAAGTGCTAAACAAGGCGTCTGAAAAATGGAATAATGAGTATGCTCTAGTTTGTGAATTTATGTAATTAATCTGGAGGTGGCATCTTTATGTACAAAGAAGTGATTGCGGTTCATGAAATTTCGCGGTTTCAGTCAAGATCGGAAGAATTTTTTCCACTCGAATGGTATCGGAAAATGCTGTCCGAACACCCTGTATATTATCATGAAGGCACTGACACTTGGAATGTCTTCAGGTATGACGATGTCAAGATGGTACTGAGCAAGCATGAGTATTTCTCAAGCGAAGGGTCTAGAACTACGGTTTTAGTTGGAGCGAAGAACAAGGAGGGGACGCCTCCGGATAAACTGAATGTTTCAAGCATAGACCCTCCGCGCCATCTCAAGAGCCGCTCCTTGTTATCCGCAGCTTTTACACCCCGCAGCTTAAAAAACTGGGAGCCTCGCATTAACAACATCGCAAAGCGGCTGGTAGAGGACATTGAACCAAATACGACGATTGATATCGTTCAGGCACTGGCAACTCCGCTGCCCGCAATGGTTATGGCTGATTTGCTGGGCATTCCTCTTACGGACAGCACCCTTTTTAAAGGATGGGTAGACATTTTGTTCCAGCCGGCCGGCGAGGAGAACGCAGAAGAGATTGAATTGAAAAAACAGGCAGCCGCACAGGAATATTATCAATTTTTATACCCTATGGTCGTTCATAAGCGGACACATCCTGGCGATGATATTATTTCGGATCTATTGAATGTAGAGGTAGACGGGGAAAGATTCACCGAAGACGAAGTGGTACGGACATCGATGCTTTTGCTCGGAGCAGGGATAGAAACTACGAGCCATACGATTTCCAGCATGTTCTATTCTTTTTTGCATGAAGGAAAACCGTTGTATGAGCAATTAAGAAAAGATCCGAATCTGGCTCCTCAAGCTGTTGAGGAAATGCTGCGTTATCGATTCCACTGCTCCAAACGACATCGTACGGTTAAGCAGGATAACAATCTATTAGGGGTCGATTTGAAAAAAGGCGACGTTGTCATCTCGTGGATGAGCGCGGCGAATATGGACGAGCGCATGTTTGAAAATCCGTTTGAGCTCAATATTCATCGTGCCAATAACAAAAAGCATTTAACCTTTGGCAATGGCCCTCACTTTTGTCTAGGTGCGCCTTTGGCAAGGATGGAGCTGAACATTGCCTTGAAGGCATTTGTGGAGAAGGTTTCTGGTATTGAAGCTGTTGAATCCTTTGACCTGGAGCATCACCTTACAACTTCCGCTGTAGGACAGTCGTTAACCCATTTGCCGATGAAGATCCTCTAAAGATAAAAGAGACCCAGCCAGGAACATGGCTGAGTCTCTTTTGTCTTTTTTAAAAAAAGGCTGTCGAATGGTTTGTGATTTACACATTAGGCTCCCGTTCTGCAAACTCTTGTAACATCCCTTTTATTTGTGCGACTAATACAGCGGGCGCTTTCTTTGGTGAACCTGTGTCAAATGGAGGTTGAGGATCGTATTCTAAGATCAACTGTACGGCTTTGCCTGTATCCTCTCCCAATTCCCATGCTATTAATTGGAGCGCCATATCGATACCAGAGGAAACACCAGCTGCAGTAACCATTTTACCCTGACGAACGACTCTCTCATCTGTAGGTATGGCTCCAAGGGATTGGAGCAGATCGAAGGAGCCCCAATGAGTGGTGGCTACGATTCCATTTAGCAAGCCTGCTGCACTCAATATCAATGAGCCGTTGCAAACCGACGTAGTCCATTTCGTAGTTTCATGTATTTGGCGAATCCAATTTAACGTTTCTTCATCATTCATTGGCGTTTTATAATTTGGCGGACTACAGCCTGGAACAACAAGAATATCAGCTGAGGTAACTTCAGAAAAGCTGTAATCGGCATGCAAATACCCCATATTCGAGTCCAGTTTGATTAAACCTTTTCTCTTAGCGACAAACTTCACTTCACATTTCAGTGTAGCGGCGAACACATCGTAAGGACCAATTGCATCTAATGCTGTGATCCCATCAAAAAGCATAATTGCGATTTTCATGATGATCGATGATCTCTCCTTTAATCTGGTATTTTATTTTCACAAAATGATTTTAACATACCTATACGGGGTATAGGTATGTAGAAGTGTGTATATTGTGAGAACCTTTCTAAGGCTGTCATCGAATTGAAAGCAGCCATCCCCTAAGGAACGGCTGCCTTTTCCAAGCTTATGGGAAGGATCGCGCAAAGTTCTCAAGCCATCTAGCTGCTTTAAACGGCCCCACTTGCGGTATCTGCAAGAGCAGAAAACAAATATTGTTTACTTTCACCCGCGATTTTACGCACATGGTTTAAATCGACGTGAAGCAGCTGTCCGTGGCGTTTTACTGGACGTCCGGACACAAATACGGAATCAACGTTTGAGGGATTCGCAAATTGTACGACAGCTCCAACGGGATCGGAAGCGGGAAACATATTCAAATCTGTCATTCGAACCATAATGAGATCGGCTTCTTTTCCAGGCGTTAAGCTGCCGATTTTATGGTCTAATTTCAAAGCTTTAGCTCCAGCAATCGTTGCAAAATTTAATACTTGCTGTGCCTTTAAACTCAACTCGCCCGGCATGTTTTTGGATGCTAAAATATTCTGATTGGTTCTTGCCCGCTCCGCCTGCAGCATAAATTTCATTTGCGCAAACATGTCCCCGCTGGTTGAAGTCACGACATCTACACCGAGGGTAGGTGTTCCGCCATTCTCCATAAACACCCCAGTGGCTGGATACCCATGCCCCATCATCATTTCCACCTCAGGCGTAATCGATATCGACGCTCCTGAATCTGCAAGCATTTTGTACTCGTCATAACCCATTGTATTCGCATGCACCATATTCAAATCGGGACCAAGGAGGCCAGCCTTATATAGCTTTTCAATGGAGCGGTCATCTGGACCCCAGCTGCCAAAACCGACATGCATGGAACAGATCGCATCCAGTTCTCTTGCAAGCCTTATTTCCTGAACCGTTGCATCCCAGTGGCTGAATTCTGGTCCTCTAATCGCTAATCCCATCGTTAATAATTGATTGTCGGAAGAAAAATGCTGTTTTTTGATACGGTACACGTCATCTGAAACGATTTTTTGGCTAGCACGGTCCCAATATTCGGTTTCGCCGGATGCTCCATATGCGAATACGGCGCGGATTCCGGCATTTTGCAAACCTTGAACGAACCCGTCTGCATGCTCAGGGGAATAAATCATCGACCAATCCAAAAGGGTAGTTACACCGGCATTCAGCGCATCCAACGCTCCCAGCAAATTAGCCGCATAACTATCGACTGGCCGCAATTTGCTGCCAAGCCCTCCGTAATAAATATTTTGCAAATAGGTAGGCAGCGACCAATCCGTACCTATGGTTCGGACTAAAGATTCCCAAACATGACGATGGGTATCGACGAAGCCGGGCATGACGATCATATCCGTTGCATCGACAATTTCGCAATCTATTGCATCGAGCTCTTCTTTTATTGCTACAATGAGCGAATCTTCTATTAGAATATCCGCTTTCTTGAAATCTCCTAAAGACTTGTCCATCGTTAACACGAAGCCGTTTTTAATTAAGTAACGTTCACTCAACTTTGCCATCTCCTTTGATAAATGAATGGGCATTACAAAAGTGATGATAAAAACGAATGCTCAAGGGCGACTAATCAACAAAATAATGCAAGGTTCACAATATATACATTACATAATTTAGCACAATTTGTAAACCGGATGCAGTGGAGTTAACGGCTGAATGTTAGGCAGTTACTAGAGTTAAGAATGTAAAAAAACAGTTCCAAATATGAAGAAAGGCGGGGTGTTGATGAGTTATAAAAATATGTTGACATAAAAGTAGTTAGGAACCATACTATATATATGAACAACAATAATAAAATAATAAATGACATTGACGCTATTCCTTCGCTTGTACAATCCAAGCGTCAGATTGATCGCTATAACCTAGACATAGACGCACAAGCTGTACTCGTCGCGTCTAGGCTAATGGCAGCGGGGGCCAAGCTTGGACATGCCTCGGAGATTCATTTCTCTAGATTCGGTTTATCAACAAGTCGATATCGTTTATTGGCAGATCTTGAAGATAACGAGGGAGAAGAGTTGCCTTCGCAATTAGCGGAGCATCTAGGCGTTACACGTGCTACAGTGACAGGTCTTATCGACGTTCTTGAACGAGATGGGCTAGTATCTCGGCGTTCAAGCTCAGACGATGGCCGTCAGAGATCGGTCATTTTGACGGAAAAAGGAGCGCAGAAGCTCCGTGACATGGCTCCTGAGCATTTCGCTCGGCTGGAAGCAATGGTGAGCTTGCTCAATATGGATGAGCGCAGCGTATTTCTCGACCTGCTAGGCCGAGTTACGCAAGGTATCTCAGCACTTACGGGGGAACAAAGCCCGAAACCAAAGGTAAATATCAGTAATGAGTAGAATGGGCTAGTGCAGCTAGCCTATTTTTACTCTTATATAGTTAGGAAGCTAATTATATCTCACTGAAAGCAATCGTTGAACTATTTCAAAGAAGAAGGGAGCAACTAAGTGAACAAGATGAAATACCCGAATCAGACAGATGCTGCTTACGGCATCAAGGCTGCTGGTTCCAAGAAAAAGATTTTTGTACTATGGCGTGAAGTTGTAATGGCCTATGCTGCTCCTGCTAGCATGGCAGGTATCGGGGGATTGGTTACTGCCGATAGGGGTCTTCAAATCGGGGCATTGACCACAATCGGTGGTGCATCGGCCTTGATGGCCTTGATGATTGGCCTTTTGTTGCGGAGCCGAGTGGGCCATGTAGGATGGGTCATCGGTGCACCTCACTTGGTGGTGGTAGGGGTGTTCGCATTGGCCGGGTCCTCGTTTGGCCTATACGCCGCATGGGTGACATCTGTATTACTAGAAAATATGATTCCAAGCAATCACTTTGCTTGGGTCGATCGTGTCTGGATCGATTTCCCGTTGTCTGGATTCATAGCAAGCACGATAGTGACATGGCGGTGGCGTATTGCCGTCACAACTCATTTTCCATCCAAAAGGAGAACAAAAAAATGATAATTATTATGGGAGCAACAGGTACGATAGGCAGTGCGCTTTTGGAACGTTTGGTTGATCTTGGCGTACCCGTCAGGGCGCTGAGCAGAGAGCCAGAGAAGTTGCGTGATCAGATCGGTGAAAAAGGCCGATCGACTATCGAGGTCTCATCGGCGGATGCTTCCGACCCCGAATCGCTGCGCCGCGCGTTTACAGGTGCTAGCCAGCTCTTTCTAGCCATGTCCAATAGTCCAAGACAAATCGAATTGGAAACTTCAATCATTCAGATTGCCGCCGAGTCTGGAATCAAGCACATCGTAAAAATATCCAGCCCTGCCTTTGAGCAGAGCTCTCCCGTGGCAGTGGCGGGCTGGCATCAAGAAATCGAGAAAACGCTGAGAGAATCGGGTCTCACCTACACCGTGTTGCGACCTTATGCGTTCATGCAAAACTTAATGCGCCTTGCACCAACGATCACAACCCAAAATGTTTTTTTTGGCTCCATGGGCGATTCACCTTGTAACTTCATTGACTGCCGCGATATCGCAGATGTTGCCGCAGAAGTTCTGACCAACAGCGAGGTATCAGGCCAAGTATATACGCTTACAGGTTCGGAGATTTTCAGTTATCCCCAGATCGCGAGTCAACTATCCGCCCTGCTTAATCGGCAGATAAGCTACATCAACATGGAACCCCAAGTACTACTCCGCAATCTTATTGAGCACGGGCATATGCCAGCTTGGCTCGCGAACCACGTTGTGGAAATTCAAACCATGTCTACGGTGGTGCCAGAAAATCCAAATGACACTGTGAAGCGCTTGCTCGGCAGAGAGCCACGCACGCTAGAAGCTTTTCTGCATGAGTATGTCGAAAATTTCCGGTAGAGGCGGAGTCCACCTATAAATCAGATGATGGAACCGCTGTGCTGCGCTACAATGGACGTTTGCGTGCTTCCGACGGGGTTATGCCCTTGTATTGTTTGTACAGCTTTGTAAAATAATTTGGATTGTCGCAGCCTACCGCTGCTGCAATTTCAGCAATGGTGGATGTCGTTTGCAACAGCAGCCTCTGCGCCTCGTTGACGCGGCAAACGTTGACATACTCGACGAAGGTGCGTCCAGTCAGCTTTTTGAACTGCTTGCAGAAATGGAATGGATTCAGATTAACCTGCCGTGCCGCTGCTTCTACCGTTATTTTAGTTTGAAAATCGGATTCCAACCGTTTGATCAGCTGCTTGAAGCGGTCACGGTTAGCGAGGTGGGAGGCGGCTGGGCCTCTGCCATTGCTTGGCGGCTGGCTGTCGTAACGGCGGGCAAGCAGCGTTAGCGCGCTATACAGCTTTGCTTTGACGAGCAGTTGATAGCCTGACTGCTTACCGTCAAACTCTCCCACTAGCTCATCCAGAAGCTTTATAATAGTTTCGGCATGCTGCTCATGCTCCAGCGGTTTGACGGGAAATCTTAGCGTCCCCTCCAGGTAAGGGGCAACAAGCTGCGCATGCACGGGATCATGAACCCATTCATTGAACAATGAGGCATTAAAGACGATACAATCGTAACGAATATCGCCTTCACTCAGCGCATAGCCAACATGCAGGCCGCCTCCAGGAATAATGATTAGCTCCCCCGGCGATATCTCATAAGGTCTGCTGTCGATATGCAGCAGCGCATGGCCTTCTCTCATCAGAATAATCTCGAAATGCTCATGCCAGTGCAAATACAGCATGCTGTCACCAGGTTTAATTCCAAGCACCTGGTTATGAAATAATTGAATGGGATACGCCTTATGCTCTAGTCGCGTATTTTCCCACAGCTCTTTAGGATATGTCATAGTAAATTCACCACCACAAGATTAGACTACTTTTGCTCAAGATTGTGTAGAGTCATCTCGTAATTCTCTCGTTATAATGAAGGTGCTAAGCATACTATAAGCCAATATTGGAGTGATATTCAAGGATGAGTGAACAAATGCGAATAGGTACGTTGGTAGGCGGCGGGAATGCCGATAGGATTATACCGCAAATCGTGGGACATGGTTTTGAATCTTTTAATTTAACGTTCTGGCAAACGACGGGCCAAACCAATTTGCCGGAGTTGGCCAAACGTGTAAGCGCTCTATCCGATGAGCATGGGTTTGTGGTGTCGGCGCTTAGCGTATTTGGCAATCCGCTTACGGGAGCGGGCGACAATGCGGATACTTTAGCCAGTTGGGAGCGCTTAATCGACCATGCATCACTTTTTGGCGCTAATATTGTATCTGGATTTACTGGCCGATTGACGGATCAGCCGATTGATGAATCCATCCCGCGTTTTAAGGAAGTATTCGGGGAGCTAACGAGGCGTGCGGCGGACAAAGGCGTGCGGATCGCGTTCGAAAACTGCGATATGGGGGGCACGTGGAAGCAGGGAGACTGGAATATCGCGCATAACCCGGCAGCGTGGGAGCTTATGTTCAACGCGGTGCCAGAGGATAATATTGGCCTGGAGTGGGAGCCTTGCCACCAGATGGTTAGCCTGATTGATCCGATCCCGCAGCTCCGCAAATGGGCAAGAAAAGTATTCCATGTTCATGGCAAAGATGCAACAATCGCTTGGGATATTGTGAAGGAGCACGGTGTGCATGGTCCTCAGCCATTTGTGTGGCACCGGACGCCGGGGTTTGGTGACAGCAACTGGAGCGATATTATAACGATTTTGCGTCAAAATGGCTATAAAGGCACGATTGACATCGAGGGCTGGCATGATCCTGTGTACAAGGACGAGCTGGAAATGACGGGTCAGGTTCACGCATTAAATTATTTGAAGCGCTGCCGCGGTGGCGATTTTATTCCAAATCCAAGCGTATAAATACTAGCTGAAGAGAAGCGGGAGGAATAGCATAATGACAGCAAAATATCAGGTAGTCGTCGCGGGCTGTGGCGGAATGGCTAACAAATGGGTGGACTATGCACAAGGCAGGAAGGATACGGAAATCGTCGGACTGGTCGATATAAAACAGGAATTTGCCCAAGCGATGGCTGAGCGTAAAGGATTGAGCTGTCCGACCTTTACCAGCTTGCAGACTGCGCTTGCGGAGACGGGGGCGAACCTTGTTTTTGATATTACCATCCCGTCCAGCCACTATTCGATCGGCACTACAGCGCTGGAGCAGGGCTGTCACGTATTTGGCGAGAAGCCTTTGGCAGAAACGATGGAAGAATGCTTGTCTATTGTGAAGCTGGCACAGCGTACGGGCCGTACGCATGCCGTTATGCAAAATCGCCGTTACGATGGGCGCATTCGGGCTTTGCGCAAGCTGATGTCGGAGGGCCATATCGGGCGAACCGGCTTTATCGGTGCGGATTTTTTTATTGGCGCACACTTTGGCGGATTCCGTGATGCGATGAGCAGTCCGCTGCTGCTCGATATGGCGATTCATACGTTCGACCAGGCACGGTATTTATCGGGAGCGAATCCGGTATCGGTCTACTGCCACGAATTTAATCCTCCGGGCTCCTGGTATGAAGGGAATGCGGCAGCACTCTGTATTTTTGAAATGTCCGACGGCTCGGTTTTTAATTATCGCGGCTCATGGTGTGCGGAAGGGTCTATTACCTCATGGGAAGCCCAGTGGCGTATTACAGGAGAATATGGGACAGCCATTTGGGATGGAATCGGTGAACCTTATGCCGAGGTTGTTGCTCCAGGCGATCAATCGGACAAATTCATTCGCGATTATGTGCGTGTAGATGGCGGACTTGTGCAGATGAATAATGAGTTCCACGAAGGCTGTCTGGACGAAATGTTCGCAGCGCTTGATGAAGGGCGCAAGCCGGAAACCGACAGCAGCGACAATATTTACAGCATGGCCATGGTGCTTGCATCGCTGGAGAGCGCACGGCTAGGGCAGAAAGTGCTTATTGCTGATATGATGAAATAGTGCTTGCTATATGTTAGTGAATGTTGACAGGATTAGTGGCTTCATTTACAGGTCGATAACCGGTTTCCATCCTTTGGAGACCGGTTTTGTTCATTGCATTGATTAAGAGAGATTTAGCAAAATTGACCAGCAAAAACGCACATGATACAATATATACTGAACGTTCAGTCAGTAAAATGTCGAAATTTGTTTCAGCCCTGTGTAACGAATTTAGGAGGTGAGTGCTCTTATGAATAGAAATCAAGAAATGACTATCATCGAATATGAACCCCGATATGCAGCCTCCATCGCCGCAATGTGGAATACAAGCAATGAGAGTTGGGGTGGAGACAACTCGCTCCAGACGGAGGAAAGCATTCTTAAAGAACATCATAACAGTACCTTTCTTCATGTATTTTTGGCGATAGCTGGTGGGGAGGTTGTGGGATATTGCAGCTTCTCCCATTACAAGGAAGATGCTGGTGCCCTGTACATCCCTTTACTAAATGTCCGGCCCGATTATCATGGACACAAAGTCGGCAAGCGACTTATTTTGCGCGCAATAGAGGAGACCTTGAAGCTTGGCTGGCCTAGACTTGACCTCTATACATGGCCAGGCAATACGAAAGCAGTCCCTGCCTATAAGAAGAGCGGGTTTTTCTGGGAGAAACGGGATGACACCACACATCTAATGAACTTGATTCCATCCGTATTGCAGACCGGTGCTGTACAGGCTTATTTTGAAGAAATCAACTGGTACGCAGATAGCATACGCGAAATTGCGGTCAGTCCCGATGGACGTCAGGAACAAGGTTTTGATTATTTTACTTATGAGTGGAGAAAAGGCAATTTACATCTGAGGATGGAATATGAGCGGACAGGACGCGGGTTAAGACTAATTGAAACGAATGACTACCTCATTAAGGCAACGATTCCTGATCACCATCAATTGCCTTTCGGTGCTAGTTATCCTATCGTATATGAAGCCGTCAATAAAAGCGGGAAGGCTCTAGTTTTGGAAATCAAGAGCGTCGGCAATGCTGCCATTAGCTTTGAGCTGCATGAATCCAGAGTGGTTGAGTCACAGGAACGGATAGAAGGCAGCTTTTTTGTCCATGCCACTCAAGAGGATCAGAACTTATTTCAGACCCATCCGGTTGTTGAAGCCGAGCTGCTCATTAATGATCTGCCAGCTGCCTTCAAAATTGGCATTGAGCCAAAATTTCCAGCGAAGCTAAAGCTTCAAGCACCAGTTGGGCCCATTTATGCGGGTAAACCTATTGCGCTTGATTTGACGGTAGAAAATGAGTACGAGACAGAGGCTGAGTTTGCTTTCGAGCTGGCGGATGATGCTGTTCTTTCCTTCAGCCAGCCCTCCGTCCGTATCAAGGTACCCGCTAAAGGCCGGAGGACCATTACCATTGAAGCTAGATTGCTGGCCTATGGCATTTGGCATCATCATCTGGCTATTCACAAGGTGGTCGGCACTGGCGAATTACTCGTATCGCAGCAGGAGGTCAGTCTTGTGTTTCCGGGAATACATGCTGCTTTCGGAGGCGAAACCGATCAGGATTGGGTAATCTTTAACGGACAATACTCCGCTCGCCTAAGCAAATCAAGCAACACACTTTCCATTTACGAGGGAACTCATAGCACCATAAATCTTTATTATCCTAAGTTTGGGTTGCCTTATAGCAGCGCATTTGAGAAAAATCGTGTATCTCAAGTAACTTGCCGTCATGACGAAGCTATGGTGCTTGAAGCCCAGTATGATTTGACTTCCGCAAACCTGCTGCTAACGCTAGTCGTCAAATTGTACAGCAATGGTATAATTACCCGCCATCATGTTGTACGGAACAAGGCGGCAGCAGTTCGGGAGGAACCCCTATTTTTGAAAGAAGGCTTTACCTTCAACCTTGAAGACAGCGTTATTCCATATGAAGGCCGGTATGTGGATTTAAGCAAAGGGCCAGACGCCTCCAATTCCGATTATTGGGAGAAAAATCGGTTTACGGAAAACTGGATTTTTGCTCATAACGGGGCATCGTCACGGGGAATTACCTGGCCTGAACAATTGGAGATCGTATCAGAGGGCTGGTATTATGGCATTGAGCATGCTTTGGGCGTTATTCCCGCGGGAGGTATGGCACAGACTGAGCCTATCCGCATTGCTTTAGGAACGTGGAGAAATTGGCGTGATTTCCGTTCTTTTGCCCTGAACAGGGGAACTTCACAGGAGCTGGAGACTACCGAGCAGCTGGAGACGATTGTGAATCAGGGAAATCCTTTTTTGCAAGGATCGCTGGAGATCCGGATTGCGGAGCGGAAAAATGCCTTTTTGGAAGGTGAAATTGAGATCTCATCTGCACTAGACAGCATAGATACGGCAAAACACCTCATATCCAGCGAACAGAAGCTCACCGAACTCGTAACGCCGCTTGCTTGGAAATCCAGCCTTGAGGCGGATATTCTAACCATGCGTCTCGACATGGAATCCTATAGGACAGGAAGAAGTCGCCTTGTTTTTCCAGTATCGGATCACCTAATAACACAACAAACGGAACAGACGGAATATGGCGAGGTACTTACTGCGGGCAATGGGGTTATGCAAATTCAGGCAAGCAGCAGCTTTGCCCCGGCCCTATTTTCATTAAAGCATCACGGCGTGGAATGGCTCGATTCTTCCTTTCCTCATCCAGGGCCTAAGTCTTGGTGGAATCCTTGGATCGGCGGCATTGCAGCAGAAGTATCCGGCATGTCCGCAGCGAGCTTCATGGAAGAGCCGCGTGAGACAGCCTTTGCAGCGATTACAGATAATTTGGGAAACAGCTGGTCGGGTATCCGAATGAGTGTGACGATCAGCAACCATGCAAAATTCAGAGGACTTGTGCTCCATCACTATTTCTTAATGCTGCCAGGGGTACCTGTACTTGCAACTGTCATTCGGGTGGAGCAAAATACAGGTGCGCCTTTGCATCCGCTAACCCTTTCCAGTTCGACCTTCTACCGGGCCAGCAGCGATATTAAGGATAGCAGGGGGCATGTTAAAAATAGCAATGGTGAAAATATTACCTATAAGGCTGGCAGGGTTCAGTATAGCGCCAGCAGCCCAAACGGGATTTTCCAGTATAGTTCCCGTGAGCGGAAGCAGCGCCTGACCTTCATGGCCCACCCAGAGCTTGATTCAAGCGAGCTGCATATGAATACCCATGTAGCGGCATCCGTAGCAAGAGAAAAACTATTTTTGCAAGACGGGAAGCAGCAGTTCGCCAAGCCCCAGTTCTATATCGTTTCTGATCTGTTTGCCCCAGAGGAAGCTTATCAGGATTTGCTCAACATTCGTTTTGACCAGCTGACTTAAGAAAGGATACTTTGATGAAAATTATAGATGCACATGTCCATTTTTCCAATATTGCAGCTTTTAAAGAGACGGCACAAACGTTGGCCGCTATTGATTACACAGCAAGCGGTTTGCTGGAGGAGTTCAGAAACGCTGGTGTTATCGCTGGTGTAGGGATGGGCGTTACGGAAACGGTTGAAGGGGCCTTCCCGGATTCGGCAGCCCTTAATCCCATGCTGCTTGATTTAAGCGGCCAGCTTCCTGACAATCTATTCACTTGTGTCGGTATTAATCCATTAACCCTGCATCTGGATGGTCAGCTCGAAGCGCTGGAACAATCGTTGCGCTCGAAGGATGTCGTTGGTATTAAGCTGTATGCGGGTTATTACCACTACAATGTCGGTGATGAAATTTATGACCCGGTGTACAGGCTCGCTTCCGCGTACCAGCTGCCCATCGTCATTCATGGAGGACTGACTTATTCGGATAAAGGCTTACTGAAATATTCGCATCCGCTGTCGATGGAAGAAACCTTTTTGAAGCACCGTGATCTTACCTTTATGCTTTGTCATCTCGGTGATCCTTGGGTCATGGAAACAGCCGCATTGCTGGAAAAAAATCCGAATCTCTACGCAGATCTGTCGGGCTGGATAGTAGGCGATGCCGCAAAGGTGGAACGGTTGCTGCTGGAGCAAACGTATACGGATCATTTCCGCCGTGCTCTTGTGTTTGCCGAGAAATATGACCGGCTTGTGTTCGGTACCGATTGGCCGCTTGTTCAGCTGGATGCTTATATCCGATTTGTGAAGCATCTGATTCCACAGGCTCACTGGGAGGATGTTTTTTATAACAATGCGCTACGGGTATTTCCGAAGCTGAAGCAGCTGATTGGAGAAAATTAGGATAGAGTAGAGTCGTCTGTGCAGAGAAAGTCGCCAATAGGGCGACTTTTTTTATTTTAATGAAAGACAAACAACTTTTCATCTTCTGCCAACCCTTTCACTGCTTGTTTTTCCATGAAATATGGTCAAGGCATTCCGAAAAGCTCTTGACATGGAGTTAACTCCAAATGCGATAATATCGAATAGCAGAGGGGGAAGCAAGCAATCGAGTTTTAACCTAGCAGCTTTAGTATTGTAACCGCTTTCGAAATGAATAATATAACTTTAGAAGGATTGGATGAGGATTATGGACGATTATCAATTGCGTATCGAGAAGGCAAAAGAGGCAATAGAAGGGGCGGAATATATTTTGTTAGGCGGTGGAGCGGGCGTCTCGGCTGCTGCTGGTATAACCTACAGCGGAAAAAGATTTACAGATAATTTCGGCCCATTTATTCGCAAATTCGATTTAACAGATATGTATTCTTCCGGTTTTTACCCGTTTCCTACACAGGAGGACAGATGGGGGTATTGGGCAAAACGTATTCGCCTTAATCGTTTTGAGACGGGGCCGACAAAGCTTTACCAGGACATATACCGCTTGGTTAAGGACAAAAAATATTTCGTTCTCACCACTACGCTCGACAGCCAGTTTGAGCTCGCAGGTTTTTCACCCGACAAAGTATTTGAAACTCATGGCAATTACAGATACCTGCAATGTGCAGTCGGCTGCCATGACCGGCTCTACAATAATGAATTACTAATCAGAGATATGGTCGAGAACACAGTGGAGTGTAAAATCCCTCATGAGCTTGTGCCTAAATGCCCTGTCTGCGGCGACGAAATGGCTCCAAACATCAGAATCAACAAATGTTTTGTGCAGGATGAGAAGTTTTATGAATTAGAAGCGTTATACAAAAACTTCGTGCTCGAATCCATCGGCAAGGAGCGGCTGTTTATAGGTTTGGGTGTAAAGGATGAACCTTTAGTTTTATTGAAAAAAGGCGATCCAGATCATTTTTTAAAAAAAGTAGGCACTATTATTTCATTTAACGAGGACATTCAAGAAATTGTACCAGCCTTATCAAAGTGACAAAAGTTGAAAAATGAGAAACTGTCTTTATCGCTTACAAGCAGTCTGAATTCGAAAACCTCGAATTCAGGCTTTTTTTATGCAAATCATGACGTATTAACATTTCTCAAACATTTCATAAGCAACTTATAAACAAATGTTCGATACGATAGGTACACCAAATGAAGGGTGATTATGCAAGGAGTGATAGAGATTTTGAGCGAGATTATTAAAAATGAAAATAACTTTGTAGGCTATGAATACAAGGATATTACGGTAAAGCGCGGCAAAGAATCCCTTTATGCAGATGGCTATACCCATTTTGGCTGGACGCTGGAAGGAAAAGCGACTCCAATCCAAAGCGTCGGTGCTGTAACGATGAAGTATAAGCGGGACCGCAACATTCGCAATAAAGCTGAACTGACCCGTTTGCAGCGACAATTTGAAGCCTGTGTAAAGGATATCGAGAGACTGGAACGTTCTATAACGAGGGCTGCTTCTACAACTGCTTATGTTGTCGGTGTAGCCGGAACGGGGTTCATGGCTGGCTCGGCGTTTGCCTATGCTGCAGGCATGCTGCTGCTCACGGTTATTTTGGCCCTCATCGGTATCACAGGGTGGATCATTCCGTATTATGGCTACAGCAGCATTCGCAAGAAAAAAACGGACAAAGTTGCTCCGTTCATTGATCAAAAATATGACGAAATTTATGAGGTGTGCCAGAAAGGAAATAACTTGCTGGCAAAGTAAAGGAATGACGATCCGAAGGGAGGCTATAAATTTAGGAGATGCTAGCTCATTATCTCAGAAATGCTCAGGATCGAACTGCCATCGTAAACACCGCATCACTTGTCCTTAATATTTTTATTGGCATTGGCAAGCTAGTCCTTGGCCTTTATCTCCTTTCCGGCTGGTTCATTACGAATGCCTTGTATTATTTGATCCTTTGCGCCGCCAAAGGACAGGCCCTTCACATGTATGCCGTGGCCAAAAAGATCGAATCTCCTGAGCAAAAGCATGACTTGGAATTCAGCGTGTATAAACGCAGTGGCGTTTTTCTCTGCCTGCTAGGTGTCTCCTATATGCTGGTCTGTTTGCGCATGTATCTGGCTAGAGACGTCTTTATCTTCGACGGTTTTATTGTTTATCTGGTAGCGACCATCGCCTTTACGAAGCTGGCAGTAGCCATCTATGGGAATATCGTTTACCGGCATCTGAAAAATCCCATTATTTCAACGCTAAAAATGTTTAATTTTATTGATGCAATGGTGTCCATTGTTGTCACTCAAACGACTTTGCTTACGATGCAAGCTTCACCTTATGCCATAAGCGTCAGCGCTTTGTTTGGGATGGCATGCAGTGCTTTATTTTTTCTCATAGGCATTTATATGCTGTGCAAAAAAAAGAAGGAGTCTTTGACAGAGGAAGAGGGTGTGGACCCATCTATGTAATTGGTTTGATTGTGCTTAACATTTGTTTAATCATTATAAAAATTATCAGACACTATCATTCGGGGGAAAAGGACAAATGAAAAACAGCTTTTTGAGAAGCAACACTGAAAAGGTCAACCCAATTATCGCCTGCATTTTATGGCTTGCTTTGTTATCCTTCTGTTTCTTTCTTGCTAGCGGCCAAGTTAAAGTTGAAGTGGTTTTCTCGCTGTTTTTGGAGCTGGTCGTTGCGACTGTACTAATGTCTAGAAAAAAATACCCGATTCAGACGATGGTTACTTTGATGATTGCCATATTAACCTGCACAACCGCCTATATCGAATCGGCTGGTGCGGGCATGCTCATTATGGTTGTGCTTTGTGTCGTTTCGCTTTATTTGAATAGAGTGCTGCTATTCGGATTCGGAGGCTTGTACAATATATCCTATATTGTCATTTATTACTCCAAACACGAGCAATTCGATACAACCTTTTATATGACGATCGGTTTCATCGAACTGACGATTGTAGCGTTATATTTTGTCTGTAAACGCGGAAACGATCTCATTCATGTAAGCCGGCATAAAGAAGCCGAAGCCCGGGAGCTGTTGGACGAGCGGGATAATATGGTCGGTGTCGTTCACGAGAACACTTCCTCGTTAAATGCCGATATTGCCAACTGTAATCACGATATTGGCGTTTTAAAGAAGATGAGCAATACGATAACGTCCAGCATACAGGAAGTGACGGTGGGAATTCGAGATCAGTCTGAAAGCATGGCTCATATAAGCGAAATGATGAACCATGCGGATGGGAAGATGTCGGAAATCAATCAGCTGTCTCACAATCTCGCCGACCTCTCAGGCAGCAACGGAAGGGCCGTTCGCCAAAGCTCGGAGCGAATCGTTCAAATGGGCAAACAAATGAATATCATCAACTCGGCCGTATCGGATTCATTAACTACCGTTCAGGAATTAAACAAAAGCGTGGATGATGTGAATACCTTCCTGTTAGCCATTAAGCAAATTTCCGATCAGACCAGCATTCTCGCTTTAAATGCTAATATTGAAGCCGCCAGGGCGGGGGACGCGGGAGCGGGATTTGCGGTCGTGGCGAATGAAGTTCAGAAGCTTGCTCAGGAATGCTTAAACTCGGTTAAACAAATCAACACGATTATTCATAATATTAAAAGCAAAACGCAGCTTGTGGTTGAAAAGGCTAGCAACGGCAGCGTGGCAGCTAAAGAAGGGGAGGCGCTCACCGGTCAAGTGCTGGAGAGCTTTGACAGCATCAGGTCTACTTTTCAACAGATGGATCAATACATAGCCCAGGAATTGGACATGACGGATCAAATGAGTGTAATCTTTTCTCAAGTGCGGATGCAGGTTGATCATATCTCGGGTATTTCTCAAAAGCATGCAGCAGCAACCGAAGGGGTACTGACCACGACACAAGAGCAGGAGAAAAATATCGATGTCATCTACAATTTTATCGGCAATATTAACAACTCCAGCATTCGGCTGCAGGAATTAATTGAGAAAAGCTCTAAATAAAATTTTAAAAAATAGAATGGAGTGTTTAACAATGGATGGACAGCAAATGGATCATAAGCAACAACTGGAAATGGTGCGAAGATTTCGTGAAAATGTGGTGGGTACGGGAGCTGTGCTCCAGCCAAGCGCAAGCTTTGCTGTACAAAGGCAAGAGGTCATTATCCCTACCAGAGCTGGGGATACCCGTGTCCTAGTGTATACACCGGAATCTGCTTTGTCTGATTCTCTACCTGTATACATCAATATGCACGGAGGCGGCTTTATTTTGGGAAAGGCAGAAATGGATGATCCTTGGTGTCGATTGATTGCCCATCGGGCTGGCTGTGTCGTCATTAATGTCGATTATCGGCTCGCTCCTGAACATAGGTTCCCGACAGCCGTTCATGAATGTTATGACGTTGCGAAGTGGGTTCACGAGCATCCAGAGTCATTTTCAATCAACTCAGCGCTCATGGCGATCGGAGGACACAGTGCAGGTGGCAATTTGGCTGCTGCTGTGTGCTTGTTAAATCAACAGAGTGGGAGAGAGCTTCCGATTGTATTGCAAATTATTGATTATGCGCCATTGGATTTGGCAATGGATCCTGCTTTAAAACCAAGCTTTGAGGAAGCGATCCCGGCGGAAATGGCAAAAATGTTTAACTCCATGTATTTGGCTTCCGCAGACGATGCCCATAGTCCGCTAGCTTCGCCTGTTTATGCAGAAGCCCTTCAAGAACTGCCCGAAGCATTGGTTATTACCGCTGGGAAAGATTCGTTGGCTGAAGAAGGCAGCGCCTATGCTGAAAAGCTGAAACAACACGGTGTGAAGGTGCTGCATAAACAGTATCAGGGAGCAGCGCACGGATTCACCCATTATGGTGATCTAGCTGTTGCGGAAGATGCCTGGCACTTGATGAGTGACAAACTGAAAGAAGCTTTCTCAAAAGGAGAACAAGGATAGGAAAGTATGAATAGTTCATCGTTTAATTTTCATTCATAGCAATAATCCCCCAGCCTTTGTCTGGGGGATTATTGCGTTTAAGATAGGCATTACGGGTGTCTGCCTGCGGCAAATCGAACTATGAAAGATTCATATCCAGCAGCTTTTCTACTTGCTCTTCCATGACACGTGGGGGATAGGGCATTCCATTTAGAAACCACCATTCCACAATTCCTACGTAAGCTGGTGCAAAAAATTGTACCGTTACATCTTCATTGATTCCACGATTTTTCCCCTCCGTCATTTATCCATGTAGTGAAGATATATCGTTCTCCGGCTAACATTTGCTCTGTCGGAAATATCCTGTATTGTAATTTGATCGAAATTTTTTTCAGACATCAACGCAATAACCGCTTTTTACGAGCAATAATTCATCAATGTATAAGTTCAGATGATATTGTGGAATTTCAGAAAGTGAAGGAGTCATTAGGCATGGCCAAGCAAAATCATTTATTTATGTATATTTTAATTATCGGGGTTTTCGGCATTTTAACGATTGATATGGGGATCGTTGGGATATTGCCCCAAATAGTGCTGCTGTTGTACTTTTAGGCTCAGCAGGGGCTAGTGTTAGCAGTTACATTGCAGAGTACCTTGAAACCATTACTCATATTTCGGGGAAAATGTTAAGCTTGACGTTATTTTTATATGGCTTGGCCAGTTTGCTGGGCAACTTAATCGGAGGGAGGCTGCTCTCTAAAAATCCAATGAGAACAGTCGTGACTTACCCCATCGTATTAGGATTGTTTTTATCAGGGATGGGTACACGATACATCGTGTTAGGAGGAATTATATTTTTGGTATTTAGTTTGTTAGCTATTTTACTGAGAATGTACATGTATCGTCCGACCAAACAGCACTCTAGATAAGAAGTGCAGGCATGCAGCTAACGCGAGGACTTTTGTTGAAGCTGCGCCTGCCTGTAAAAAGGGATGCCTCCGGCCCTCAGCATAATGGGGGCCTTTTCTTACACATTTCGCTCAAGCAACGTCCCCAGTTGCTCTGCCAAGACATGATGGGGGACAGGCTTGTCATTCGTAAACCACCATTCCACAACCCCTACGTAAGCAGAGGCAATAAACCTGACTAGAAGATCTTCATTTAACTTCTCATTCTTCCCTTTGGTTACCTCAACCTCATTCGTTAATTCTTCGATAAACAAGTCGAGAAACCGGCCGCGAAAGTAGGGGGCGCCTTTACTCGCCAGCATCATGGAAAAAAAGGAATAATGAAGCTCAAAGTATTCCGTCCACATCAAAGTGGCTTCGGTAAATTCCAATTCGGCTGCGGATTTACACATTTCTCTTAAGACGTTGATGTGTTCTTCGATAAGCTTGTCCAGCAGATCAAATTTATCCAAATAATGAAGATAGATCGTTCCGCGGCTCACATTCGCCCTATCGGAAAGATCCTGGATCGTAATATCATCAAAATTTTTCTCCGACATCAAATCAATAACCGCTTTTTTTAACGCTTCCTGGGTTTTGAGTATTCTCCGATCCACTTTAGCCAACTGGGAATCACCAATCTTTCTTTAATAATTGACAATGATGATGCAACTGTTCATTACTTAACAAATCCAGCTCATTTAGCAATTGCAGATGTTCGGTGTCTGTTTATAATTATAGACGTGAGTACATTAATGAATCAAGGAATAGTAGAAATTCAATGTTTTTGATGTCCGAAAAACGCATCGGGGATTATACGTAAAAAACGGGGGGAAAGAACAATGGAACGTCTATGGACGAAATCGTTTACGCTCATGACGATAGGAAACCTATTTTTGTTTAATGCCTTTTATATGCTGTATCCGACGATGCCGCTATTCATCACACAGATGGGAGGCAGCGAATCGCAGGTCGGGCTGGCGATGGGCGCGTTTATGCTGTCCGCCGTTATTTTTCGCCCCATCGTCGGCGGGATGCTGGACCGATTCGGCAGGAGCCCGTTTCTCATTTGGGGGCTTATTCTGTTCATCCTGGCAATGTATATGTATAACTGGGTTGGAGGAATTGTTGTGCTGATGGGGCTCAGAATTTTGCATGGTATGAGCTGGGCCGTTTCTACAACCGCCTCAATGACAGCGATTACAGACATGATTCCAGCGGGCCGCCGCGGCGAAGGAATGGGATGGTTCAGCACATCCATGACCTTGGCTATGGCAGTCGGTCCGATGTTCGGGCTCTGGGTGACAGAGAACCAGTCGTACAGCGCTTTGTTTTTAATCGCCGTCGTCCTCTCTGCGATAGCGCTGCTCCTGACGTTAGGAGCAAAAATGCCCTTCCAGCCCAAAACGGGCGTAAGAAAAATAGAATTGTTCGAAAAATCGGTTTTGCCGATTGCGGCATCCGTCTTTTTTCTGTTTATCGCGTATGGGGGCATTACAACATTTGTTCCGCTGTTCGCTAAGTCGATTCAGGTCAATTCCGGCGCATTCTTTCTGGCCTTTGCTGCATCACTGGCACTCAGCCGTCCCATTTCGGGAAAACTTTCGGATCGATACGGAGAGATTTCTGTTATCGTACCAGCCCTTGTCATTACGATTGGCGCCTTGATTGTGCTCAGCATGTCGACCGGCTTAGGCGGTGTGCTTGTTGCGGCGATTTTATATGGCATCGGGTTTGGCTCCGCGCAGCCGGCCCTTCAAGCGGCAACGATCCGTCTGGCCCATCCAGAGCGAATCGGAGTTGCCAACGCCTCGATATCGACTGCTAATGATCTTGGCATCGGGCTCGGTGCGATCGTGCTAGGCTGGGTTTCCCAGTATATGAGCTATCAGGCGTTATTCACGGTCAGCGCTTTGTCTGTTGCGATTTCCTTGCTGCTGTTCACTTTATTTGTGAAACGTTTGTTGAAAAATAATGAATAAATGGAGGAACAATCAAATGGAATATGTGAAACTCGGAAATACGGGCTTGGATGTATCCCGAATTTGTCTGGGCTGTATGGGCTTCGGAGTAGCCGTGCAAGGAGGGCTTCAATGGATTATTAATGAAGCAGACAGTCGTCCCGTTATTAAAAAAGCACTAGAGCTTGGTATCAATTTTTTTGATACAGCTAATGTATATTCAGCCGGATCAAGTGAGGCGGTTATTGGACCTGCTTTAAAGGAATATGCAAATCGGGATGAAATCGTGCTGGCTACTAAGGTGAATGGGCGCATGCAGGTCCAAACGGTGCCGGACTTTCTCGAAAGGCCATTATGAGCGAGATTGATAAAAGCCTGAAACTCTTCAGAAAGAACCTGTAACCTCACCTATTGTTGGTGCTACAAAAATATCGCATATTGAGGATGCTGCAGCTGCTCTTTCCATAAAGCTGACACCTGAAGAAATAGCCCAGAAAGATGATCTTGAAAAGAATAAGCGGATCAATGGCTGGACGCCCATTATCTTGTGAATACATATGCCGAACCTTTTAGACAATAAAGGAAAAATCGATACCACAGAAACGCGGTGATGCGTTAAACTGAATGCTTATAAAGATGGCTGTCGAGACCTTCTCGACAGCCTGATGCCGCCTAAATGGCGGCTTTTTTGTTTTAAAATTTTCATAGCGTTACGTATCAAGGAAGATAAATCTGCGCAGGATTATTTCGTTCTAGTCTATCCAAGTTTCGTCTCCTCCCATAGACTTTCATTCTCTTCATATTAATAGGACCCCTCTCCCAAAAACTTTTTGTCGAATGAAAATATAAAAAAATGTAAAAAACGTAACTATTTGATGAACGGATTGTTTATAGATTAGGAATGGAATAAAACAAACATAAAATGGATAAAGGCATACCTATGGAAACATAGGGACGCAAAGCCATGGCCTAAGGCATCAGACGATGCTACGGTTGACAGGTTGCTGGAAAATGGGAGCAGACTGTCCAAAATCCGGGCAGTTTTTTATTTATCAAAACAAGTTATTGGGGGTAATTTGATGAAACGTTTTTATTATCCATTAACACATGCGCAAAAACGAATTTGGTATACCGAGCAGTTTTACCCCGGAACGAGTATTGCCAATTTGAGCGGTTTTCTCAAGCTTAGATCGCATGAGGGAATGGATTGCAGCAGGAAGGGAACAAAACCGTTGTCCAGCAAAATGGCAAACCAGCCGATTTAGTAGTCAAGCTGGAGGTGATTAGGCCGGTAGCTGTAGCTATTAACGTATCACGAACGGTAGGCTGGTTTACCTCCCAATATCCGGTTGTGCTCGACATGAGCTATACGGACGATTTAGCCTATCAAATAAAACGGGTGAAAGAAGATTTGCGCCATATTCCCAATAAGGGAATCGGTTATGGCCTGCTGCGATATTTGGCAGCTGATGAGCATAAAGCAGGGCTCACCTTCTCATTCAAACCGGAAATCAGCTTCAACTATTTGGGGCAATTCGACAGCGAGGTGCAAACAGACTTGTTTTCACCATCCGTATACGATATGGGCGCGCAAACAAGCCCGGAATCTGAAGCGCTGTATGCGCTCAGCTTAAGCGGTATGGTAAGAGGCGAACGCCTCGTTGTGTCTTGCGCCTACAATAAAAAGCAATATTTGCGAGCTACGATAGATCAGCTGATGGATCGCTTCCACCATCATTTGCTTGTATTAATTCAGTGTTGCACAGCCAAGACGGACAGAGATTTCACACCAAGCGACTTTACGGCGAGTGAATTGCAGCTCGAAGAGGTCGGAGATATTTTTGACATGCTGGCAGAGAAGTTTGGCTAAGAGAATGAATTTGCGCGCAGCTTAATTTGCTGCGGAATGGATAGAAGGAGGCCTAGCACAGGTGAACGGGATTACTTTTCAGAAGGATCAAGTACAAGATATTTATTTTTTATCGCCTATGCAAGAGGGCATGCTGTTTCACACGCTTCTGCACCCCGGACAGAGCTATTATATGGAGCAACTGGCCATTTCGGTGAAAGGCTCATTTCGCAAAGATTTGCTGGAACAAAGCATGAACGTGTTGATGGATCGGTACGATATTTTTCGTACCGTATTCCTCCACGAGAAAATCAACCGGCCGGTTCAGGTTGTATTCAAGCAGCGAGCGTTCCATGTTCAGGAAATAGATTTATGTGATCAGCCCCAAGAAGAGCAGCAGCGACAGCTTGCTGCCTTCAAGCAGCAGGATAAAATGCTGGGATTTGATCTGTCCAAAGATATTTTAATGCGGACGACCGTTTTTAAGACAGGTGAGGACACGTATGAATGGATATGGAGCTATCACCACATTATGCTGGACGGCTGGTGCTTTGGCATTATTGTAAAGGAGCTGTTTCAGATATACAGCGCCTTGCTGAATCATAAGCCATACGAGCTGCCCGTCTCGAAACCATATAAGGAATATATCAACTGGCTTGGCAAGCAGGATAAGGAGGCTTCGCTTGTCTTTTGGTCGAGCTATTTAGCTGAATTTGAGGGGCAGGAGTCTTTCGCCGAGCAGCGCAGCAGACGCAGGGAGGAAGGTTATTCGTCAGGCGAGCTTCATTTTAAGCTTGGAGAGGAAGACAGTGAGGCTTTCTCTAGACTGGCAAGAGAGCATCAGGTTACGTTAAGCACAGCGATTCAAGCCGTTTGGGCTATTCTGCTTAGCCGTTATCAGCGCAGCAGCGATGTGTTGTTTGGAGCAGTTGTATCGGGTCGTCCCGCTGAGATTAGCGGTGTGGAGAGCATGGTGGGCCTGTTTATCAACGTAATCCCAACTCGTGTTCAGATCGTACCGGATATGACCTTCAAGCAATTAATAACGGAAATGCAGAGACTCTCGGTGCAGACCGAAGCGCATCAGTACGTGCCGCTTTATAATATCCAGAGCCGAATAGGCCAGCAGACGTTAATTGATCATATTGTTGTGTTCGAGAATTATCCGCTTCAAGAGGCTGGCAAACAAAGTGAAGAGCAGAATCTGGGATTTGCGATGGATGACATTCATATTTTCGAAAAAAGCCATTATGATCTTCATTTACTCGCTGGGCCTGGCAAGGAGATGGTGATGAAGCTAGCATACAATGCCAATGTGTATGAAAGCTCCTTCATCAATCGCTTGAAGGCGCAGCTCATCCACATGATTCGCCAGCTCGTGAGGGAGTCCAATAAGCCGCTTGGTGAGCTTGGAATTGTGCCTGAGGAAGAAGCACATCGCTTATTCGCTTTTAACCGTCTGGATGGCCGGGACGGGGAAATGGCAGCAGCAAGCAATATGACGCTTGCTCAGCGATTCGAATGGCAGGTGGAGAATACGCCGGAACATCTTGCCCTTTCTGCTCCAGATGGATTATTTACTTATGCTGAGCTGAACGCTCGTGCAAATAAGCTCGCTTACGTGCTTCGCGGCAGAGGAGTTAACGACGGGACTATCGTTGGTCTGCTCGTTCACCGCTCATCAGATATGATTGCAGCTATATTAGCCGTTCTTAAGGCTGAGGCGGCGTACGTCCCGATCGATCCTGCGTACCCAGAGCAGCGAATCAGCTACATGCTGGAGGATAGCGGAGCGAAGCTGCTGCTCACGCAGTATTCGTTGACAAGCGTTATCGAGAAAGTAGAGTATCAAGGAACCCTTCTGTACCTCGATGAACCAGAGCTGTATAATGAAGCTGCCGCCAGCAATTTGGACACTGAGGATGCGCCAATAAACACATTAGCGACGACTCCCGGAGGCTTGGACAGGCTTGCTTATGTAATGTACACCTCTGGTACGACTGGCCAGCCTAAGGGGGCACTGATCACACATGCCAATATTTCGCGGATTGCGATTAATACGAACTATATTGAAATAACTAAGAATGACAAAGTACTGTCGTTATCCAATTATGCTTTTGACGGCTTCACCTTTGACTTATTCGGCGCATTGTTAAATGGGGCTGCACTGGTGCTTGCTCCAAGCGATACGATTATGCATGCTGGCAAGCTTGTACAGTTCATTAAAGAAGAGAAAATTACGGTCATGTTCGTCACGACGGCGCTGTTCAATCTGCTCGTAGATGAGGAGGATTCGTGGATGAAGAGCATCCGCAAGGTGCTGTTCGGCGGAGAACGCTCATCGGTGAATCATGTACGCAAAGCGCTGCATAGCATGGGACCGGATAAAATCATTCATGTATATGGCCCAACGGAAAGTACGGTGTTTGCGACCTTCTATCCGGTTCATGCGCTTTCGGAGGATATGGCTTCCATCCCCATTGGCAAGCCGCTTAATCAGACTTCAGCTTATATTGTAAATGAGACGGATCAGCTTCAGCCGATTGAAGCGGTCGGGGAGCTTATCCTGGGCGGTGAGGGGCTGGCGCTAGGGTATTTGAATCGGACAGCTTTAACCGCAGAGAAATTTGCTCCAAATCCGTTTGTACAAGGAGAGCGTATTTACCGCAGTGGTGATTTGGCAAGGTGGCTGCCTGACGGGAATATCGAGTTTATAGGGCGCGTCGACGATCAAGTGAAAATTCGCGGCCATCGTATTGAGCTAGGTGAGATCGAGAAACAGATTGTAAAACTTGAGCAGGTTAAAGAAGCGCTCCTGTCTGTTGCATGGCGTGCTTCGGGCGAGGCATCGCTTTGCGCTTATGTTGTATTGAAGCCTCAAATGGAGTTAAGCAAGAATCAGCTTCGCAATTATTTGCTAAGCATGTTGCCAAACTATATGGTTCCGCCAACCATTGTTTTTCTTGAGCGACTGCCGTTGACCGTCAATGGAAAAGTGGATCGGCGAAGCTTGCCTGCAATGACGGAGTTCATGAATGAATCCGAACACTACGCACCTCCTCGCAATGATACGGAGGCCAGGCTCGCTGTAGTATGGTCTCAGGTACTCGGGGTAGCACGAGTCGGTATTCATGATGATTTTTTTGCTCTAGGGGGTCATTCGCTGAAAGCGATGACGCTTTGTTCTATCATGCTAAAGGAATTTCAGATCGACATCCCCATAAAATTATTGTTTGAGGCGCCGACAATTGCCGAAATTGCAGCTTATTTGCAGGAATGGGCTGAAAGTGGGCAAACGGTGTCTAGAGCTTCAGCGCATCTGACGCTGCTTAACCCTAAGGGTGGCCCCCATTTATTTGCTTTCCCTCCGGTGCTTGGGTATGGCATAGTGTTCAAGGAGCTTGCAGACCAGCTGCCTAATTATCGCGTTCACGCTTTTGATTTTATTGAAGAGGAGGATCGCATCACTCGTTATGCCAGCCAAATGCAGAGCATTCAGCCGCATGGCTCCTTCATCTTGATCGGTTATTCTGCTGGATGCGCTCTAGCATTTGAAGTTGCCAAACAATTGGAACGCTGCGGCAGGCAAGTAGAAGTTCTAATCATGATTGATTCTTATTGGAAAAATAACGTGAGTGATTTGAAGGGCCGTACAGTGGAAGGTGACGTTGCAGAGCTTATGGAAGCCAATAAGCAAAATATTGCGCTGCAAATAGACGCAGTTCGTGAAGGAATCGTTCGTAAAACAGCGGCCTATTATAAATATTACGTAGAGTGGATTGCAGAGGGGCAAGTTCATGCTTCTATTCATCTGATTCAATCCGAAACCGCATTTACACATTCGTCAGAGCTCTCTTCCTGGAAAAGGGCTGCGGGAACGGGCGAATATGTGGAGCATCAAGGCTTTGGAAAGCATGGGGAAATGCTGCAAGGGGGCTTCGCCAGACTGAATGCTCAAACCATCCGCTTTCTATTAGAATGGAGGCCCGTGAACAAATGAATCCAATGCTCAAAACGTTTAGCACTGGAACAGGAAAAATTCCACTTATCTGTTTTCCATTCGCAGGAGGATATTCTGCTGCATTCTGGCCGTTGCACCATTTTGTTCAAAATGATTGCCAGCTGCTGGCGGTTGAACCTCCTGGACATGGAACGAACAGCATGACCTTGATTCCAAATTTGGAGGGATTGGTGGAGCTGTATGCGAGGGAGCTTGCTGCGTATTTTCAACAGCCATTCGTCCTGTTTGGACACAGCATGGGTGGAATGGTTGTATACCGTTTGGCACAGAAGCTGGAGCAGCAAGGAATAGTCGCTAAAGCGGTCATTATTTCAGCTATTCAGCCGCCACAAAGCAAGCGTGAGCGAACAGCGCATCTTGATGATGACGCCTTTCTCGATCACGTCATTCCCATAGGCGGCATACCCGAGGAGCTAATAAAGCAGCGGGAAATGCTCGACTTTTTCCTGCCCTCTTTCCGGGCGGACTTTCAGGCACTCGAAACCTTTCAACATAACGATCACACGCTGCTTCAGGCGCCTATGCACGTGTTTTACGGTGCTGAAGACTATAAATGCGCGGAGGAAGCTGACGGATGGAGGAAATGGGGCCATAATGTCGGGCTGCATCGCTTTGAAGGAGGACATATGTTTCTGCTGTCAGAGCCGGAGAAGGTGGCCGCGAGCATCCGAAGCATTATTGAAGCAGCAAATAAAGAAGAAACTCACTATATCCAGAAAAAGAAAGGTGATTTAAATTGATATTATTCAAAAATAGATTGTCGAAAGCTGCTATGGGAATAATGATTATTGCCAGTTTATTATTTTCGACTACCACCTATGCGGCACCGACCATAAGCAAAGGCATTGCGCTTACGGCACCACCACCTTCAACATTATCATTGAAGGGTTTTATGAATCCAAGTCATATTTACTTGCTTGATGGAACAAACCGCATTACTAAGGTGAATAATCAAGCTGTGACGCTCTCAGGTTATACATATGGCTATTATCAGCTTGATAGCCTCGGAATTACATTCTATTTGGAGAGATGGACGGGGATGGAATGGGTGACCCACGGAACAGGCGTGAACAGAAGCGATTTGAATAAAGATACTTTTAGCAGTTCTGTGACGATGAGCGCAGATAGCGGTTACTACTATCGTGTACGTACCATCCATTGGGTCATTGAAAACGGCAACTATGAGCAGGGCCAAGTGACAAGCGAACATATTCTTGTGTCATAAAAAAATAAAACAGGGGCCGGCTGTGCGGAGCCCCTGTTTTATTTTTGGTTCATCGATTCAGCAAATGCGATTAAATCAGCTTTGGAGAGATTGCCAACGATATGAATATAGAGATTAGCTAACATGAATTCCAGCTTTTTTGTTTCATTCGGCATGCTGGTTAAATAACCTTTACCGCGCTGAAGTGGAATGTTCTCTACGGTGGAGCTAGCTGCACTTGCAAGCGAGCCGACTACGGAGCCCGACTCCAATTGCTGCAAGTTGACTCTAAGCAGTTTTGCTTCTTCATTTTTAAATACATACAGCACTTCATTGGACTTAGCATCGTTGGGCTGTACGGAAATATCTATCCGGCTTAATTGATAGCCCTCTGGCAGTTGAGGAAAGGAGGGAGGTGTAAAGGTAAGCTTATTATTGACCTCATCCTCCATAACCGATATCGTATGAGACTCTTGCCCTGAAAGGGGATGTATAGATGATTCATTGTTGCTTTCGTCATGCGAGGTATCCCGTTCTTCAGGAGGGATAGTCTTCGCTCCTTTATCGCTTTTATCCTGATTTCCGAAGAAGAACGAAATCATTTGGCCAGGCAGCTCGACGATCGATTGATATATAGGGCTAAAGGCCTTGGTCTTTGCTGGAGTCCCGAACAGGAAGGATCCAATCATAATGGATGCCGTTATTAGGGCGACATAGGATAGAGCTCGATTTCGACGCTTTCTGCGGTTAAGTGCTTTTAATTTTTTTTGCGTTATTTGCCATGAGTTGTGATGGGTAGAATGAAAGGCTGGCGGCATTTGCTGGATAGCCTTCTCGAAGGCCTTCTCAAATAACGGATCATTTTCTTCGTCCTCCATCAGCATCACCTCGTTTCTTATCCCATTTGTCTTTCAGTGCTTTACGAGCCCGGTACAGCTTCTGGCGGATAATATCCTCTGTCGAGTTTAAATGTTCAGCTATTTCCCGGTAAGAGAACTGTCGCTTCCACTTAAGCTCAATTAAGAGACGGTATTCCGGTTTCATTTCCAGCATGCACGTTATTAATTCCTCTTCCAGCAGCTTCGCCTCGACCTCGCACTCCACCGTCGCAGAATAAGGGGACTGCATAGCACCCGTCTCAATAAAAACACTTTCCAGCTCTACTTCGTTACGAATTTTTTTGTGTTTTCGCAAATAATTTAGCGTTTTATTTTTCACTAAAACTCTGATCCATGCTACTAACTGCCTTTCATCCAGAACTTGTGGCGTATGGGAGATGGATTTATAAAAGACCTCCTGAATAATATCCTCCGCCGCGCTGTGATCCTTGACCATATACATGATTGGACCGTAAGTTAAATGATAAAAATCTTTGAAAACCTCTTCTTGGATCGTTGACCCTAGTTTACTAAAATCGGGAGAAATCAGCAATAATAGCTTGCTTGTCAAGTAAACACCTCATTTTTATGCGTAGGAAAAGCCTTAGATTGACGAAAACCAATAGACGATATTCCTGCAATATGTATGACATACATACAAATCATTTTCAATTATGAATCGGAAATTAAGTTCCGTTATATTCCAATTTTGTTTTTTTGTATTCGATATAGAACTGCTCTCAAGTACGATCTATTTTTATTTAGTATAATTCTTTTATTTGGATATAGCACCGCAAACAGTTCCCGTATTTTCCGCAAATCTGTTGCGTGTTATAACTTGAAAAAATGTATCATTCAAATGAATGGGATTGATTTGGCAGATGATTATAGCTTTTCATGAAATACTTATCGAAAAATTCAATCGATGGAGTAATTGACGCTTAGGATCGTTCATGATAATTTATATAAAACACTTTAAAACCAATAAATCCAATGAGATAAAGGGGTTTTTAATATGCCATCGATTGTGGTTGCTGCTGCTGAAGATGTACGAAGCAAGGATTCCGAGCAATTAATTAAGGAGCTAAGCGAAGAACTAGGATTGTTATATGGCGGTGATGGGACAGCAGGATTCCAGCTATCCGACGTGGAGGCACCGCGATCAGCCTTTATTGTTGCCCGTCTGGATGGGTATCCTGTAGGCTGCGGGGCAATCAGGCCCCTTGATGAAACATCAGTGGAGGTCAAGCGCGTATACACACGTTCAGATTTCCGCCGGAAGGGTGTTGCTCAGGCAATTATGGCTGAAGCGGAGCGTCTTGCGCTCGAATTTGCCTACAGCAATCTGAAGCTGCAGACAGGTCCCAAGCAGCCTGAAGCGGCGGCGCTTTATGAAAGAGTAGGGTACTACCGGATACCGGTTTTTCATGGGGATTGGGATGAGGTACTCGCGTTTCAAAAAGATCTCGTGCTCAAGCCGGTTAATCTCATATAGCCCCTATATTCGGTTAAATTATGTTGATGCATGGAACGCAGCCGCTTGCTGCTGTGCTAGCCTGTCTCCACCTAAAGGAATTGAACCGATATTTCCTTTGTTCACTCAAGCATTTTGGGGAATCATTTGATTCCAATGTTGCAAATGAGCGTGTCAGGAGATTCGGTTCAATGAATGGCAGATGATTAAATAGAAATTTAGGAACTAGGGCATTTTGATAAGTTTACTCTTTTAAAACCGAAGTATTCACAGCGCTTTCCATCTGGTCGTTATAGGCACGGAATAAACCTAGACGCCAGAAGGCCGCTCCTTTCAAATCATAACGCTTGGCAAGACCTAGCTTATCTTTGATGGAAGAGGGCGTTTCACTGCTTAGGCTGATGCCAAGCAGGAGCTTTTCCTTAGGCGCACCAGCATCCAGTGCAAGTTGAATCGCCTCATCTACAAGACTATTAGGTTCGGGTACCTGTGATTTGGTCCCAATCGGATTAAACTGATAAGCCATAATGATAAGATCATCTGCAATGGAAGCGAGAGTCTTATAATCGTAGCCTTTATAGGCGCTATTCAATGGTGGCACTGCTAAAGATAAGGAGATATCCTTAGGCAAGGAATTTTTCAACTGCTTAACGTAATCGTTTAGCAGCTTCTGCTGTTGCAAAGCATCCAGCTTATATCCCAACCCCTCAAAATCAAGAACAATCCCGCCAAAACCGTTCTCCGCAACGGAATCCGTTATGCCCTGTATAGACTTCTGGCGCAAGCTGCTGTCACTCAAAACCTTGGTTAGTTCACCGTTCCCGTCTAAAGCATAAACCATAAGGTACGGTTTGATGTCCTGATTCGCTGCATCCGCCACAATGGATTGAGGCGTAACGTCACCTGCCGCAGCAGGCAGTCGGTACTCGTCACCTTGCAGGGTAAACTGGCCTTCGCGATCGATGCGGCTCCACCCAAAAGCTACAGAATTCATGGATGAAACCAGATCTCTTTCCTGAAAAGATTGCAGGGCATAGAAGGCTCTCAAATGCATTTCGCGTTGTGGTGATAGAAGGGAAACCGTGCGTGTTGTTTGATTCCAGGCCACAGCGACACCGAATTGGCTGCTGAACGAACTGAGCGGGATAAGCACACGGCCTTCTAGTTGAATCGGCGCTGCAGCCAGCTTCACTTTTTTCTCGTTGACGGTAGCCGTAGTGCTCCCCACTTGAAGAAGTACCTCCGTTATTTCCCCTTTAAGACTGCCTGCCGCTTTGACCGTTTGTGTCTTGCTGTTCCAAGTGATTTGGATTCCAAGAGCCTCTCCAACCGTCCGGAAGGGGACATAAGTAACCCCTTTGTCTATCCGCGGTGCTGCATCAAATGGCAGTAGAACATTATCCAGCGTGACCGATATTGCAGGTGCTGCGTAGACATCACCGATATTTGGAGCAGTACCGATCAAGGATAAGGCAAGAAGGGTGGCGGCAACTGTTTTTCCTGCTTTTTTTATTAACATAACTTGTTTTCCTCCTTCTCATTGGATACTAGTAAAAGTAGAAAAAGTAGAATTTCAATTCATAGAGCATAAATCTAGCATCTGTTAGTATAGCAAAATTTTTATATAGTTCCAATTAAAAGAAGTCATATACATAAAGTAGAGAAGGGTGATATTGAGGGGGATTTCCGAGAACCGCTAAGAAAAAGAGGGTTTAATGCAATTAAGCTGCAGCAACTACACTATTTATCCGATATATTCCAAGAGTGGGTCATGTCAGGTGCGATATACCTGCGAGGCTGCACGCTGCGCGTTAAGGTTAATTCTGGATAATAGAAAGGGAGGATTGGATGAAATGGATAGGAACGTGCCTGTTGCTGGTGGCTGTGCTTATCTCGAGCACCGGGGCTACTGCTGCTGGCAAGCCCGCAACGTCCTTGAGTTATTACCACACGTCAGGCAATCAAATCGTCGATGCCGAGGGCAAACCGGCTAGTTTCAACGGGGTGAACTGGTTTGGATTCGAGACAGGCAATTTTTCACCCCATGGCTTGTGGACGCGATCATTGGACAGCATGCTGGACCAGCTTGCAAAAGAAGGCTACAATTTGCTGCGTATTCCTTATACGAACGAAATGCTGCTTCCTGGTAAAAAACCAAGCGGGATCGACTATGTGAAAAATCCCGACCTAAAGGGTCTGACGCCGCTCCAGCTGCTGGATAAGCTTGTTCAGAAGGCGGAAAAGCGCGGTATGAAAATCATTCTTGACCGTCACCGCCCACAGGCCTCGGAGCAAGCGGAGCGATGGTATACACAAGCGGTACCGGAAAAAACATGGATAAAAGATTGGACGATGCTGGCAAAGCGTTACCTGGCCAACGACACGGTAATCGGCGCCGATTTGCATAATGAGCCGCACGGTTCCGTATGCTGGGGCTGCGGCGATTCAGACAGCGATTGGCGGTTGGCTGCGGAGCGGGCGGGCAATGCGATTCTCGCTGTCAATCCGGACTGGCTGATCATTGTGGAAGGGGTAGACGCGAATGTAAAAGGTCAGAGCGGCTCCTATTGGTGGGGCGGCAATCTGTTGGGGGTTCGCAAATATCCAGTCCGGCTGAAAGTGCCTAACCAGCTCGTTTACTCACCGCACGATTATGGCCCAGGCGTTTCGTCGCAGCCGTGGTTCGCAGATCGGACATTTCCCGCGAATCTGTCTGGCGTATGGGATGCTAATTGGGGCTATATTCATAAGGAAAAAATCGCACCTATACTGCTCGGGGAGTTCGGCGGCCGCAATGTCGATTCAACATCGAAGGAGGGCAAGTGGCAAAATGCTCTTGTCGACTACATCGGGCAGAATGATCTGTATTGGACCTACTGGAGCCTCAATCCGAACAGTGGAGATACCGGCGGACTGTTGTTAGACGATTGGCAGACATGGAATAAGCCTAAGCAGAAAATGCTTGCCAGAATCATGAAGCCTGTGAACGGCGCTACTAAGTCGGCCACTTCGAAGCAGACAGCAGGTCTGGCATCCGAATGGCTGCAAGCGGAAGCCTAGCAGATGAAGAGATAAGAATAGCGGTTAATAGGATGGACAGAGGAAGTCACCTGAAGGGTGGCTTTTTTTATTTCAATGATATAAATATTTCCCTAATCTGAGAATGAATTTTGCATCTATTTCATTCCTTTCACGTCATATTAACTATATTTATCCCGATTCTGATGTTAAAAAAATGAGACTAACGATTCATTTATATTCCATCTGGTATAGAGCCAAGTTCGAAGGCTTCTGCGGCCACAGCACGCACGCTGTCGTATTCGTGCACGGATTGGGAGGTTCGGATAGCAATTTCACTTACATTGAGAGTTATTTGCGCAGTCAGGGCTGGTCCAGTAATGAGTTATTTGCGATTGATCTGTAGTCCCAAATCCACTCCTGCCCCGACATGGCTCCCCGGATGCATAACAATCTGATCTGAGCCTAGAGCTTCTGTCCGTTCTAATTCGTCACACATAAATGATACGCTGTGTTCAAATACTTTACTGTTAATCGTATTAGCCAAATTGACCAGGAAAGGGGCATGAACAACGATATGGCTAATGCCATGTTCCTTCATATGTGCATGGCCCGCTGAAATATTATAGGCTGCTATGGGCTTTCTTTTACTATTTTGAGGAGCTCCTGTATATATCAAAAATGTATTAGCACCATAGGATGCAGCCTCTTCACTTGCTCTTAGCAGCATCGTTTTGCCACCCATAGATACATGACTGCCGATTAGCATGCAGATGGCCTCCGTTTAATAATCTTGCAGAGCAAGTTAAAAGAAGTCTGCCCTTGACTATTTAGCATTATTCGAGGGACTGGATTATCCTGACATTCAACATAAATGGAGTTAAAAATTGTTGTTAACACGACACCAAATGGTGACCTATTATCCAAGTGACACTAAATGGTGTCGAATTAATAATTCTCGCCTCGTGGGCGCTACATCCGAAGAGCCGTATCATTTAAGAAGGTTGTGAAATTATCGGTTGTCCCTTGGTAATAATTTTTAGGAGAGGGTGTTGTGAGCGAGAACAACCCGATGCGGGATGTGTTTGACGCGATTGCAGATCCAACTAGACGCCGACTGATTCAGCTGTTAGCAGAAACAGACGAGGTACCGCTTCATGAGTTAACGGCAAAGTTTCAAATGGGGCGAACAGCCGTATCCAAGCATTTGACAATCCTTAAAGAGGCTGGGCTAGTGCTTGATCGAAAAGTCGGCAGAGAAACACGATTTAGGCTAAACGCCTCTCCACTCAGAGAAATTCAAGATTGGGTAGGTTTCTACAGCAAGTTTTGGAGTACGAATATGTTGCGCTTGAACGAACTATTTGATGAGGAAGAAGAATGAGTTTTACATTAAATTATGGACCCACCCCATTAACACGATCGGAAGGATGTAAAGCATGAGCGAATCTAATCAGGAGTATATCGTAATCTCGGGAGCGAGAGAAAACAATCTCAAGAACGTTTCCTTGCGCATTCCCAAGCGGAAGATCACGATTTTCACCGGGGTATCCGGATCTGGCAAATCATCGATCGTCTTCGATACAATCGCCGCAGAATCCACCCGGTTGCTGAATGAGAACTTCAGCATGTTCGTGCGCAATTTTCTGCCCCGTGTTCCACAGCCGGATACGGACGGAATCGAGAATCTGAGCATGGCTGTAATTGTGGATCAGAAGCGGCTTGGCGGCGGTTCCCATTCCACAATGGGTACGATTACCGATATATCTCCCATTCTTCGTCTACTTTTCTCCCGAGTGGGTCAGCCTTATATTGGACAAGCCAATATGTTCTCATTTAACGATCCGCAAGGCATGTGTCCGGAGTGCAATGGGCTCGGTCGCAGGCTGGGCGTCGACATGAGCAAGGCGGTGGATATGTCAAAGTCGTTGAATGAAGGGGCAATTTTGCTGCCGGGCTATTCGGTGAACGGCTGGGATTGGAACTTGATCATGCAGACGGGGTTCTTCGATGCCGACAAGAAGCTGAGCGATTATTCGGATGAGGAACTGGAGCAGCTGCTGTACGCCAAGGCGGGAAAAGTAGAAATGCAGTTCGCCGGCAAGGCAATGAACATTACACTGGAAGGCATCATTGAGAAGTTCACCAACAAGTACATTAAGCAGGATGTGAAGACGAAGTCCGAGCGTACACAACAGACTGTTGCGCCGTACATCTCCGAGGGCCCCTGCTCCAGCTGCCGCGGCGCGAGGCTTAGTCAGGCTGCACTCAATTGCAGGATCAATGGACTCAATATTGCAGAACTGTCCTCGATGGAGGTCGGACAGCTCATCCGCGTCATACGGGAGATTGACGAACCTGTTGCCGCGCCGGTCATTAAGTCGCTGACAGAGCGGCTGCAGCATCTGGTGGATATCGGACTTGACTACTTGACATTGGACCGTGAGACGGATACTTTGTCCGGTGGCGAGTCGCAGCGCGTAAAGATGGTTAAGCATCTGAGCGGCAGTCTGGTGGACGTCACTTACATTTTTGATGAGCCGAGTGTTGGCTTGCACCCCCGCGATGTGCACCAGTTAAATGAGCTATTGCAAAAGCTCCGCGACAAGGGCAATAGCGTCATCGTCGTCGAGCATGATCCCGATGTAATTAAGCTCGCAGATCATATTGTCGACGTTGGGCCACACGCCGGCAGCCGCGGCGGTAACATCGTATATGAAGGAAGCTTCCAAGGTCTGCTGGAGGCAGGTACATTGACAGGCACCCATATGAAGCGGCCGCTCCAGCTGAAGCATGATTGCAGGCAGCCATCTGGCAAGCTGTCTATCAAGAATGCCATACTGCACAACTTGCGAAACGTGAGTGTAGATATTCCAACCGGCGTACTGACGGTAGTTACAGGTGTCGCCGGTTCGGGCAAAAGCACGCTGATTAATGAAGTGTTCCTCAGCCAGCATCTGGATGCGATCGTCATCGATCAATCGGCGGTAGGCGTGTCAACGCGCTCGAATCCCGCGACCTACACGGGTATTATGGATGATGTGCGCAAGGCGTTTGCTTCCGCGAACAAGGTAAGCCCAGGTTTGTTCAGCTTCAACTCCAAGGGGGCCTGCGAGAACTGCCAAGGGCTCGGTGTTGTATATACAGACCTTGCATTTCTCGACAGCGTAAAGCTGCCGTGCGAAGTATGTGGAGGCAGACGGTTCAAGGAAGAGGTGCTCGCGTACAAGCTGAACGGCAAGTCCATTGCAGAAGTGCTGGAAATGACTGTGGAGCAGGCATTGGATTTTTTCGAGCTAAAAGTCGTTGTACGCAAGCTGCAGGCGATGAGCGATGTGGGGCTGAACTATATAACACTTGGCCAACCGCTCAGCACGCTCTCGGGCGGGGAATGCCAGCGCATCAAGCTGGCAAGCGAGCTGCATAAGCAGGGCAGCATCTACGTACTGGACGAGCCGACGACAGGTCTGCATATGTCAGATATCGGTCTTCTTCTGGAGATTATGAACCGCCTCGTGGATGCCGGCAATACGGTAATCGTCATTGAACACAACCTCGATGTGATCAGCCAAGCGGATTGGATCATCGATATGGGACCGGACGGAGGCAGCAAGGGCGGCCAGGTGGTGTTCGAGGGCACACCTCCGCAGATCATCAATGCGGAGCAGTCGATTACGGGAAAATACTTGATGTAAGGCATGAAATCCACTTTCGTAATGTGTGGAATTCATAATTTCTTAGCGTGACAAGGAAAATATACTAAAGGTTAAATTTTCATATGCTCAACCAGGGCTGCCAGCAAAATCGGCAGCCTTTAGCTTTAGTAACTGATGGTTGATTAGCTTCACTTTTAACGGCATCTACTGCCAGTCTCTAAATTTGAACGGTTGATAATTTGGTCATAAAGTATCTCAATCGGTTATTTGACAAGATTTGTTCAAGTACTCCTTAGAGACAAACGTTAATTGTTAGCATTTCTGATGAAAAAACATTGTAAAAATCAATTCTTTACCGATCGTTCTAGATATGTTATACTGATGATGCAAGCAAGGGAAATACAACGGCAAGAAGTGAATAGTAGAAAGAGCACGCAGTTGCATCCCTGTTTGGAATAGCTATTTGAACCTTTTTTAGAATTATCGTTCTTGAATTTTTAAAGGAATATAAACAAGGAGGAGGTTAGTAGTTGAAAACAATTGCGATAATTGGTGCTGGACCTGGTCTTGGTTTCTCATTGGCTAAGACTTTTGGAAGACGCGGATTCCGTATAGCTATGGTTTCCAGAACGCAGGAGAAGTTGGATCATTATGCTGCGGAGCTAAATAGAATGGGGATTGAAGCGCAAGGTTTTGCTGCTGATGTTACAAACAAAATGCAGCTTACCAGGGCTTTTCAACAAATCAAGAATACATTCGGTACCATTGATGTTGTGGAGTTTAGTCCGCATAGCGGAAATGTTCCTGTGACACCTGTTCTTGATACCACTGATGAGAGCGTTCTTCACATTTTTAACAACGTGGTCATCGGAGCCATTAATACGGCAAGACAAATCATTCCAGATATGATTGAACGAGGAGAGGGGACACTTTTATTTACAAGCGATCTCTCCGCTATGAGTCCAAGCCCCATGTTCGGCAGTTCAGGTATCGCCATGTCAGGCTTGCGAAACTATATCCTTAATTTACACGAACGCTTGCTTCCTCTCGGAGTATTTGTTGGTCATTTATCCATTAGTCCTTTGATTAAGAAAGGTACAGGCTTTGATCCAGATCAAGTAGCGGAAGCCTGGTACAACTTGTATGAACAAAGAGGCGCGGTGGAAGAAACTTTTCCTAAGGGTATCATGCACGTTTTATAAATTATTGCACGTATAGAAGGGAATGAGTGAATATGGAATATCGCGTATTAGGCAGTACAGGTCTTAAAGTAAGCAGTTTTGTATTAGGTACAGGCACATTTGGTTTTTGGGGAAACAACACAAAGAAAGAATGTGAACCTATTCTGGATGAAGCTCTGGCTGCAGGAGTCAATCTGATCGATACAGCAGATGTCTACTCAAGTGGTCAAGCAGAAGAAATATTAGGTGAACTCCTAAAAGGCCGCAGGGAGGATATCCTTCTGGCCACTAAAGGTGGTTTTCCCATGGGCAGTGGGCCCAATCAATCAGGAAGTTCAAAATATTGGATCAAACGAGCTGTAGAAGATAGTTTGCGAAGACTTCAAACCGATTATATCGATTTATATCAACTACACGTGCCTGATGTTAACACTGATATTGATGAAACTCTTGATGCGCTTACGGATCTGGTCAGAGAAGGGAAGATACGCTACGTTGGCACGTCCAACTTTCAAGCATGGCAAGTAACAGAAGCTCAGTGGACTAGCGATCGTAAAAATGTAGCACGATTTGTTTCTGAGCAATCGCCGTACTCTATTTTAAACCGAAGTATTGAATTCGATTTGCTTGCTGCCACAGCAAAATATGGAATAGGTGTTTTGGTTTGGAGCCCGCTTTCAGGTGGTCTATTAACTGGAAAATATAAATTTGGGGAAGCGTCCTCCTCCGATTCAAGAGCGGCCACCTTTGCGGGAAGCCTAAAATCTGTTGTCGACCCTAATCGGGAAGAAAATCGGACGAAATTTGAAGCCATAGCAAAGCTTCAAATACTTGCAGAAGAAGCAGGGTTAACTTTACCGCATCTTGCCATGGCCTTTACACAATCTCATCCTTCCATAACTGCTTCCATCATAGGGGCTAGAACGATCGAACAGCTCCGGGAAACTTTAAAGGGCAGTGACGTTCGATTGAGCAATGATGTACTTGATGCGATAGATGCGATTGTTCCACCAGGAGTGACTCTGGATGCGATGGAAAAAGGCTGGGTTCCTGATTGGTTAGGAGCAGACAAGCGTAGAATCAATGGGGAAAAAAATAAGATAGCAATTTTTAAAACATAAAATCAAGCTGCTAAATGGGTTCACTTGATCTACAGCTTCATATCTGATGATGTACTACTGATGAGGATTAAACTGTATGTAATGTGTTCATTCTTTACTGATCGTTCTCGATATGTTAAATTATTAACAGGAGGGAATTGACATGTCAAGAAACAAGGAGTTTGATGAGATCGAGGTATTGGATAAGGCGATGCAGCTTTTTTGGAAACAGGGCTACGAGAAAACATCCATGTCCGATTTGGTTGAGCATATGGGAATCCACCGCAGAAGCTTGTATGACACATTTGGCGATAAGCATACGCTCTTTCTAAAGGCGATGGAGCATTATGAAAGTAAAATAAACTCCTCTCTTGCAGGAGGAGTTAAAAGCTCCAAGACCGCAACGGAAGCACTCCAATTTGCTGTTGACATCTTGATCTATGGGGAAGAGAACGGGCCTTCCGGCTGCTTAATGGTGAATTCGGCGGTTGAGTTGGCAGCGCGTGATGCCGATGTTAATAAAAAGTCTACTGAGGCGTTTACAACAGCAGAGCAAATGCTCAAGGAAATCATTTTTTGGGGGCAGCGAGACGGTGAATTCAGCTCTGAATATGATGCAGGGGCATTGTCAGAATATCTGCATAATGTTGGAGTTGGATTAAGAAGTATGGCAAGAACCTCGATTCCCAGAGAGAAACTTCAACGTATAGCCAGCATATCAATGCAGCTTTTAGAGGAATGATGAAATGAATGTTTGTTGCCACTACTAGAATGATCGTTCTCGTACGTGCAGTCTCTCCATAAAAGGTCTTTTATATGGAGAAGCAACATTCAAATTAATAATCTTATTAAATGCTGAAGAATGGTTAATACTAAAAAAGAGGTGAACTTATAAGATGGGGAAAACTGTACTTATCACGGGAGTATCAGGTGGAATTGGTAAAGAGTTGGCGGATCGTTTCGCCAAGGGTGGATATGATTTGGTGCTGGTGGCGCGTAGTGAAAGTAAGCTTGTGGAACTTAGTAAAGAATACAAAAAAAAATATGACACCTATGCGACGGTCATCGCTAAAGATGTCACGTTACCCGGCGTACCGGAGGGGATTTTCGCGGAGCTCAAGGAGAAGGGGATCGTCGTTGACTATCTTGTCAATAATGCCGGCTTCGGTTTGTACGGGACGTTTTTGGAAACGAACTTGGAACAAGAAATGAATATGATTGATATCAATATAAAGGCTCTGACGATTATGACAAAGCTGTTCTTGCCAGATATGGTCAATCGGGGCCAAGGGGGCGTGATGAACGTGGCTTCATTGGTGTCTTTTTTTCCCGGACCTATGATGTCGATTTATTACGCGACGAAGGCATATGTGCTATCGTTCACCGAGGCTCTTGAAAACGAACTAAGTGGCACGGGCGTGACTGTAACGGCGCTATGTCCGGGACTTACATCTACCGGCTTCGTAGCTCGTTCGGGTATGGGGGAGTCGAAAATGTTCCAGAGCGGCGCTATTATGGAGGCTGGTCAAGTAGCCGAGGAAGGTTATCGAGGCTTCATACGCGGCGATACCATCATCATACCAGGGGCGCGAAACCGATTAATGGCATTCATTCCGCGGTTGCTGCCACGCAAATGGGTGACTCGTATGGTTAGATCCACACAAAACAGAACGGGACACTGATCTGATTTTTTATAAACATGCAAAGCAATGCTAAATCGTCTGCTGACAGCAGGTTTAACAAGCAGGAGATGCGTGCCGCTTAATAAAAAAATACTTTACTGATCGTTCTAAAAATGATATGCTTAGTCCAAGTTAGATCTAACCGTTCTTTTATTACCAAATTAGAATGATCATTCTTCAATATTAAAAATAATGATTCATAAAAGGGAGAGAATCGTATGAAGTACACAGTTATTACAGGAGCAAGTTCAGGAATAGGTTATGAGACAGCATTGGCGTTTGCGGCTAAGGGAAAAAACTTGATTATTGTAGCTAGAAGACTTGACAAATTAGAAGAACTTAAATCAAAAGTTAAGGAAATAAGTTCTGATTTAGACGTTGTTATTGTTACAAGCGACCTGTCGGTCACTGATCAGGCCTATACTCTGTATAACGATTTAAAGGAATATCAAATCGAGACATGGATTAATAATGCAGGGCTTGGTGAAGGCTCCTTTGTTGCTGAACAGAATCTTGAAAAAGTGGAGTCTATGCTGCGTGTTAACATCGAATCCTTGACCATCCTTACAACGCTATATGTGAGAGATTACGCTGATGTAGAAGGTACTCAATTAATTAACGTATCCTCAGCACTTGGCTATGTTATTGCTGTAGGCAGTGTTGCTTATTCTGCATCGAAATATTATGTTAGTTCCTTCACTGAAGGGCTTGCCAAAGAACTGGAACTGAAAGGTGCAAAGTTAAAGGCGAAGGTTTTAGCACCAGCCATCACGGAAACAGAATTTGTGAAAAAATCAATAGATGCTGAAGATTTTGACTACAAAGCCAACATGCCTAAGTATCATACTGCCAAGCAAATGGCGGGCTTCATGGTGGATCTTTATGAGAGCAACGAAGTGGTAGGAATTGTAGATCAGAACTATGATTTCAATTTGAGAGGGCAAATCTATCCGGTCATTTCAGAATTTTAAATCCAGTTGTACATCCGTGCAACTCATTTGAATAGGAGGAATAAAAGTGGAGAAATTATGGAGCAAAACGAAAATCGGTAACATGGAATTGCCCCATCGACTAGCGATGGCACCAATGACACGTAGTCGAGCGCAAGAAGATGGTACACCTGGAGAGTTGGCTGCACTTTATTATGCTCAACGTGCATCCCTGGGACTTCTTATTACGGAAGGTGCACAACCTTCAGATGATGGTCAAGGTTACTTAATGACACCTGGGATCTATACGGAAAAGCATATTGCAGGCTGGAAAAAGGTTACCGATGCCGTGCATGAAGCAGGAGGGTATATTTATATCCAATTAATGCATGCCGGTCGTGTGTCGCATCCTGACAATACACCACATCATCGGCAGCCCGTTGCACCATCTGCAATTGCACCAGGAGTAGAAACGTTTACGGCTACAGGCATGCAGGATATCCCTGTACCACGCGAGTTGAGTAAGGAAGAGATTCAAACGACCATTGCAGATTATCGTAAAGCTGCGGCTGCAGCTATTGCAGCAGGTGCTGACGGTGTTGAAATTCATGGAGCAAATGGTTATCTGATTAACCAATTTATCGGAGAAAATTCGAATATGCGGACGGATGAATATGGCGGCTCTATCGAAAATCGTGCTCGTTTCGCCATTGAAGTAGCAAAAGCGATCGTTGACGAGATTGGGGCCGAGAAAACAGGCTTCCGTATTTCGCCAGGGACCCCTCTTGGCGGGATTCAAGATGGTGAACAGGGACCAGATCTTTATCGTTACCTGACGAAAGAATTAGCAAAATTGAATTTAGCCTACCTTCATATTATGCACCTCGGAAATGATGAATTGCTTCAAAACATTCGTTCCTTATGGACAAATCCGTTGTTAGTGAATCGTGCTGGACGGACACTAGAAAATATCAGCGTTGATATCGATAGTGATCTTGCTGATCTGGCACCTGTTGGGGTATGGTCATTAGCTAATCCGGATTTTGTGGAACGGCTTAAAGCAGGTACTCCATTAAATGAAGCAGATCCTGCAACATTTTATGGTGGTGGAAGCAAGGGGTATACGGATTATCCTACGATGAAAGAATTAGAATCTCAGAAGGGGTAAATATAGTATAGCTTATATGCTAAATATCAAGGTTTCACAAACAGTTTGAAGCTGGAAGTGACTCTCTATTTTTATAACGAAAAAGAGGCAATAACAAAATAGATTTAAACGTAAACGACAATATGGACAGTAGTTTAAACATGGCGTACAACTAAAAAATTGTACGCCATAAATGTATCCGAGAGTCATCCATGTTGTGAGAAAAATGCTTTAGGTCAATGAATATTATATTTGTATAGTTTCTTGGATCAACCTAAAAATCAGTGCTTGATGCATGGATTGCGTTGTACTGCTAGGCTTTTACTGCATTCGGACGTTATAGGCCGATGTAAAACTTGTGGGAACACCAGCTACAGCGGTCAAGTCCAGATGATTCTGGAGTCGTGGGTAGGTCTTACAACAATGGAAATAGATGGATTTTCGTATAAATTCATATCTTTTGTCAAGCACTGGTTTTTGTGTTTTGATCCATCTGCACCTGAAGCTAGCGATAGCGTTCATGAAACGATATTTCGATTAAGGTATTTAGAAAGTGAAAATAATAAGGTGAAGAAACCCAATGAAGGTAACTAAACGGAAGGATGCTGATTAATATGAACACACTCATGAAGGCAGCGCAGATCACCAAGTATTCAAAAAAAATCTATGCCCAAGTCAATGACATTCCAATTCCAAAAATTTCTGACAACGAGGTTTTGGTAAAGGTCAAAGCTGCAGCGGTCAATCCGCTTGAAATGTTGGTTATCACAGGTAGCGTGAAACTGATTCAAGATTATGATTTCCCGTTAACGCTTGGTAATGAATTGGCAGGTGTTATAGAAAGAGTGGGTAAAAATGTAACTAACTTTTACGTAGGGGACGATATCTATACACGTCTCCCACTCAAAAAAATTGGTGCTTTTGCGGAATATGCCGCAATTGATGCTGCCGCAATTTCCCCTATGCCAAAGAACTTATCTTACGTGGAAGCAGCTGCTGCTGCACTGACTGGACTTACAGCGTATCAAGGTCTACATGAAGAACTTGAGGCACAATCTGGTCAATCTGTTTTCATTCCTGGTGGATCGGGCAGCTTTGGTCAAATGGCTGTCCCAATCGCAAAGGCAATGGGTTTAAATGTCATTGTCAGCGGTAACGCGCACACGCGCGAACGCACTTTGGAAATTGGTGCAGACCAATATTTGGATTACACAAAAGAAAACTATGTAGACTTGTTGTCGAATGTCGATTACGTGATTGATACCTTGGGACCCGAACATTTTGACAATGAATTAAAAATCATTAAACCGGGCGGAAGATTGCTCTCTCTCCGTACAGGACCCAATAAACGTTTCGCACAAGACAATAACTTGCCATGGTGGAAACAAAAGCTATTTTCTCTTGCTGGTGCAAAGTATGACAATAAAGCCAAAAAACACGATGTGGAATACCGTTTTATCTTCGTTCGTTCTGACGGCGCACAGCTAAAAGAGATTACCGAAATCATTGAAAAAAACAATATTGTTCCACCGATTCATCCAACACTATTTACAATAGGCAACGTTAATGAAGCGCTGGAACTAGTCGCAAATGGGCGTCCAAAAGGGAAGGTGATTATTCATTTTTAAGGAAAAGATGATGAAAGCAGTCCAAATATACGGCTACACAAAAAAGCTAGAAGCACACATCAACGATGTGCCCATTCCAAAAATAAACAAACATCAAGTGTTAATCAAAACAAAGGTGGCAGGCGTTGACCCGCATCTTATATTAGCGATCACTGGAAAGGTGCGCGTTTTTGATAAATATGATTTTCCTTTGACACTCGGAAATGAACTTTCAGGTGAAATTGAATCGGTTGGCGAAGCGGTGACAGCATTTAAAAAGGGCGATAGAGTATATGCGCTGATGCCATTAGGTACAATGGGTGCGTTTGCACAATATGTTGTGGCTGATGCAAGTATTGTCGCGAAAATGCCCAAACATCTTACTTTTGAAGAGGGTGCTGCCGTTCCACTAGCGGCTCTGACCGTTGTTCAGGCACTTAATGTACTGAACGTAAAACCGGGGGCAAAACTGTTCATTTCTGGTGGAACAGGCGGATTCGGACAGATCGCCATTCCATTTGCGAGATCAAAAAAGCTTTTTGTAGCTGTCAGTGGTAGTGAATCATCTCGGCATTTAGCGCTATCCATTGGTGCTGACCAATTCATCGACTATCAGAAGCAAAATTATGTTGAGGTGCTGGAAGATTTCGACTACGTGATTGATACCCGTGGTGTAAGTGAGTTCAGGAAAGAATTACGTATTTTAAAACCTGGCGGAAAATTATTATCATTGAATGCTGTGCCAAATACACGTTTTGCAATTCAACATGGCGGATTTTCAACGATGCAGAGAGTCCTTTTTGGTGCAATCGGAATGCCGTTTGATATGGCGGCACATATTCAACGAAAAACTTATGATTTCTTATATGTTCAGCCAAATGGCAATCAACTAAAAAACATCGCCCAGTGGATTGATGAAGCGGGCATAAAACCAACCATTGATTCGATATTTGCGTTTTCGCAAGTGAACGAAGCTATTGCCAAAATCGCAAAAGGGACAGCTCAAGGAAAGATTCTTATGACTATACAAGAGGGAGAAACAACAACATAAAATTGATAAATCTAACTTGATTTTATTCAAGTTTTACCCTTGATTTTGCTGATCATTCACTTAAATGTATAATGAATGCATGAGGTGATGAAAATGGCAAGACATAAAGAATTTGAAGTCAATGAAGTATTAGATAAAGCTATACAACTCTTTTGGATGCAAGGGTACGAGAAAACTTCGATGCAAGAATTAGTCGATTTTATGGGAATTCACAGAAGAAGCATTTATGATACTTTTGGAGATAAGCATGCTTTATTTATGAAGGCACTCCAACGATACGAAGCTATTCAAAACAAAAAATTGAGATTATTGGTTGAAAAGCAAGAACCGGTTAAGGAATTAATTCGACAATTTTTGGAGTCCTCTATAGAGAAAGAAGGAGAACCCCAAGGGTGTTTCATCGTTAATTCGGGTGTGGAACTGGGCTTGTTAGATCCAGAAGTTTCTTCCCTTGTTGAAGATAGCTATTCAAAAACAGAGAAGTTGTTATATAATCTCATTCTTATTAGTCAACAAACAGGTGAAATTGAAGCTCATCTTGACCCGGAAGCCCTTTCTCATTTCTTCATAAATGTTTGGTTAGGATTACGTACGATGGTAAAAACAGCAACTGATAAAGGGAAATTATCGGGTATTATTCATACTTCGCTGAGCATTTTAGGTTGAAAGGGTAAAAATATGATTTTAAAAGTCACTGATCTGACTTAAGTTAAAAAAATTGAAAAATTCTTTACCAATAGTTCTATATATGATGTATTTATAATACAGGGAGATGGAATTTCGAGCAATTATTGGATAAATCGATGAGACTCTTTTTATTCTATGGGGTAGCAGAACGGTGAATTCACCTCTGATTACGAGGGTAATGTATTTTTTTCATTTTATTAGAACGTTTGTTTCTGAATTCTTGAGTCTCCCCCTGGTCCACAGCTATTCAACTAACGGATACGAATAGTTGATGAATGAGCGTTCAACATCCAATTATACGCTTAATATGAGGTGATGAGTATAGCAAATTCAACTTCATGTAAGAGGGATTTTTGCGGAATATATAGAATGAACGTTCTAGTTTTTATTTATAGTAGCTAACTTGATTATTAAATGGAATTATTCATTATGGAGTATGAGAAATGGTCGTAGATGATGTTTACCAAGATATTGACACTCTACATTGGCGCAGGCCCCGGCGGTTATGTAGCAGCTATTCGTGCTGCCCAGCTTGGACAAAATGTACTTGTTGTAGATAAAGAATACGTAGGTGGCGTTTGCTTGAACGTAGGCTGTATCCCGTCGAAGGCGCTTATTTCCGCGTCACATCAATATGAATCGCACAGCCACGCTTCTGCTTTTGGAATCGAAGTAGGCGAATCCAAGGTTGATTTTAGCAAGGTACAAGAATTTAAGAACAGTGTCGTTAAGAAATTGACAGGCGGCGTTGCTTCTCTATTTAAAGCAAACAAAGTCCAATATTTACAAGGCGAAGTAACGTTCATTAGCGAAAATGAAGCGCGCGTATTTAATGATCAGGAATCGCTGCGTTACCGTTTCAGTAACTGCATCATTGCTACAGGTTCCCGCCCAATCGAGCTGAAGGCTTTCCCTTTCGGCGGCCGTATCGTGTCGTCGAAAGGCGCTTTGTCCTTGCCTGAAATACCGAAGAGCCTCGTCGTTATAGGCGGCGGTTATATAGGTATCGAGCTTGGACAGATGTATTCGAAATTCGGTACAAAAATAACGGTAATCGAAGGCTCCGACGCTATTTTACCGGGTTTTGACAAGGATATGTCATCCATCGTCGCTAAGAAACTGAAAAGCACGAACGTTGATATCATTACAGGCGCACAAGCAAAAGGTGCTGAACAAACTGATAAAGACGTAACTGTAACCTATACAGTTGACGACAAAGAAGAGAAAGTAACGGCTGACTACTTGCTCGTAACGGTTGGACGTCGTCCAAATACCGATAACAAGCTTGGTCTTGACCTTATAAACGTTAAAATGACCGATCGTGGCCTTGTTGAAGTTGATGAGCAATGCCGTACAAACATTCCTCATATTTATGCGATTGGCGATATCATTGCTGGACCTGCGCTTGCGCACAAAGCCATGTACGAAGGACGTGTCGTAGCTGAAGCAATTTCCGGTCAACCAAGCGTTATTGACTACAAATGTGTGCCAGCAGTCTGCTTCTCCGATCCTGAATGCGCGAGCGTAGGCTTGAGTGAGAAGGAAGCCATGGACAAAGGTCTTAACGTTAAGGTCGGCAAATTTCCATTCGCTATTAACGCACGGGCAATGTCGCTTAATGCTAATGAAGGCTTCGTCAAAATCGTATCAGATGCGGATTCCGGTCTTGTATTGGGTGCGCACATCGTCGGTCTTGAAGCTTCTAATATGATTGCTGAGCTTGCTCTTGCTATCGAAATGGGTGCAACTCTTGAAGATATCGCGCTAACGATCCATGCGCATCCTACACTTGGCGAGATCGTGCTTGAAGCAGCGGAAGTAGCACTCGGTTACCCGATCCACACAGCATAAGCCGGAACGGATAGTTGTTTTGAATACAGAAGCTCTGGCGTTATTCTAACAACTCGGTAGGACAGCTGTTTGACTGCAGCTTGACTGATTTAAGCAACAGCACGGTGCTTGACAAAAGTTTTATATAAAACTAAAATGAAGCTCATGAATGAAACATACATTTTATCTTTAGTTGGCCGCATCCATCGTCAGGGTAATCGGTTTATAGAAAGTGAGCTAAGAGAAAGAAATATTAAGGATATTGCGCCATCACATGGTGATATCTTGTTTAGACTGTATCAGCAAGAAAGCCTTACTATGCATGAGCTATCCAAGCTAATTGACCGAGACAAGTCAACGGTAACCGTTTTGGTTGATAAGATGGTGAAGAAAGGATACATCCGCAAAGAGAAGGATCTCAAGGATACTCGTATATATCGGCTTACTCTTACAGAGAAAGGATACGATCTTAGAAAAGTTTTTGAAGAAATATCTGAATCCCTAATAGACAAAATATATAGCAAGTTCGCTATTGAGGAAAAAAATCAAATCATAGAACTTCTTCGAAAGATCGAGTTCTAATTTTTTTGATGATTTAGTTTTATATAAAACTAAATGCTTGAGTGAATAGGTTTATGAGCACTTTTATGTTAAATATGGGCGCTTAGCATCCCCGTAAAACGTCGCAGCTATTATACGATGACTTTTCGAGGATAGAGGGGGAGTCACATTGGGCGTCAATTTATGGATGCAACTATCTGATTATTTTTTCAATCACTCTAAGGACTATTGGTTCTCTGTAAAATCGCATTTGGAGCTTAGTTTTTGGGCACTACTGCTGTCTGCATTAATTGGGATAACTTGCGGACACCTTTGTGTGAAGCATAAGCAATACGAAAGATGGATGGTAGCCCTGTTTCAAGCTTTGCGAATTATTCCGAGTTTGGCCGTTCTCCTGCTATTAATCCCGATTATGGGGACAGGGACGGGGCCCGCAATGGTCGCATTAGTTTTATTAGCGACTCCTCCCATTCTTATGAACACTGCTGCAGGACTAGAGAAAGTTCCTCCATTTTTATTGGAAGCAGCTTATGGAGCAGGTATGTCAGATCGGCAAGTATTATGGAAAGTCAAATTCCCTCTAGCCGCACCCATCATTCTTGCCGGAATGAAGACGGCAACGATCGAAATCATTGCAAGTGCGACATTGGCTGCCAAAATCGGTGCGGGCGGACTTGGAGGAATTATTTTCACAGGCTTAGGCCTTAATCGAATGGATTTGCTGTTGGTTGGCGGCATCTCGGTTGCCATGCTGGCGGTTGCAGCTGGATTGTCCCTTGATCTCACGGACAGGTTTTTGTTCAAATATAAATTTGTTAGAAAGTAGGGAATGAGAATGAGGAAGAAAATGAAGCCATTCACTGTTATCCTAACCTTTTTGGTATTGGCACTCATGATAGCGGCGTGCGGAGGCAATAGCGCAAACCCAAGCAACAGCGCAACGATTCGCATTGGAACAAAGGATTTCACGGAAAATTTAATTGTTGGAGAACTGTACGCCTTAGCTTTGGAAGATGCCGGGTTTCAAGTGGAAAGAGTCCCTAGCATTGCAGGTTCCGTGATTCATACCTCGCTCGTGAATCATGAAATTGATATGTATCCTGAATATACGGGCACCGGTTTATTGGCTGTACTAAAGATGGATCTCATTACCGATCCTGATGAAGTTTATAAGACGGTGAAGGAAGAATATAACAAACAATTTCAAATCACCTGGCTCAATTACTCCCAAGCGAGCGACGGGGCGGGACTTGTTATTCGTACCGATGTATCCAAAAAGCTTGGTATAACCACCATTTCAGATTTGCAAAAGCATGCAGCCGAGCTTCGATTTGCCTCACAAGGAGAAGTGGACCAACGAGAGGATGGCATCCCGGCATTAGAAAGAGTATATGGAAAAATGAATTGGAAATCATCGAAAGTGTATGACAATAGCTTGAAATATACAGTGCTCCGGAATAATGAAGCGGATGTTGCGCCAGCTTATACAACGGAAGGCCAATTAGTGAATAAGGATGAATTTACCTTATTAGAAGACGATAAGCGTGTATGGCCGCCTTATAATTTAGCTCCCGTTATTCAGAACACGGTATTGACCGCTAATCCTAACCTTGCAGAAATAATCAATAAGGTAAGTGCGGCATTAGATACAAATACCATTACAGCGCTCAACGCCAAAGTCGATGTGGATAAAGAGGAATATGAAGACGTTGCCAAAGCCTTTTACGAATCGATTAAATAAGCGGTTTCATGGAGGAGAACATGTCTCTTACAGCAATTGAGTTCAATAAGGTGAGTAAAAAATATTCGCATTCCGGAGATTACGTGGTCGATCATGTGAGTTTGTCGATCCAAGAGGGGGAGTTTGTCACGATTTTAGGCTCTTCAGGATCTGGCAAAACAACCTTATTAAAAATGATAAATCGTCTTTATGAACCGAATGAGGGGACGATAAAGCTATTTGGCGAAGATATTGCAATGGTTGACCCTGTAGTGGCTAGACGTCGTATTGGTTATGTCATTCAACAGGTTGGGTTATTTCCACACATGACCATAGCTCAGAATATCGCGGTAGTGCCAAAGCTTTTGAAATGGAATAAAGCTCAAATTCATACTAGAGTAGATGAGTTGTTATCGCTTGTAGGGTTAGAGCCGCAGGAATTTAGAAATCGCTATCCGTCCGAGTTGTCAGGTGGCCAGCAGCAAAGAATCGGATTGGCTCGAGCTTTGGCGACGGATCCCAAGATTATGCTGCTGGATGAGCCCTTTGGCGCAATCGATGCGATCAACCGGTTGAATTTGCAGGATGAGCTTTTGAGAATACATGGCGGGTTAAATAAAACCTTTCTCTTGGTCACGCATGATATCAACGAAGCATTTAAACTCGGAACCAGAGTCATGATCATGAACAAAGGTCGAATATGTCAATTTGATACCCCAAGCAATATTGTAAAAAATCCTGCAGATGATTTCGTATCGTCACTCCTTTATTCTTCGAGAGAGCAAGAACGTTTCTGGGAGGGATTGGCTTGATTGAATATGCCATACGCCATCCTGATAAATGGGTTAAGGCACTGCTGGAACATTTGGAAATGGTAGTAGCTGCTACGATTATTTCAGTTCTACTAGCTGCGATTTTAACGATAGCAGCCATGTCTTCGAAAATCATTTCAAAAATGCTGCTTCATGGATTTTCCGTCATTTACTCCATCCCTAGTCTGGCGCTTTTCGCGATTATGATTCCGGTAACTGGATTGGGAACAGGGACAGCCATTATCGTTCTAATCATATACAACCAATATTTATTATTGCGCAATTTTATTGCGGGTTTAACTGAAATCGATCCGTCTATTATTGAAGCAGCTGCTGGCATCGGAATGAACCCTATACAAGTTCTGTTTCAGGTCAGGCTGCCGTTATCCATAAAAACACTTTTTGCCGGAATCAGACTTGCAGTCGTGTCTACGATCGGCATGGCAACAATCGCGGCATTCATCAACGCAGGCGGATTAGGCAGCATTTTGTTCGATGGACTTCGTACAATGAATGTTAACAAAATGTTGTGGGGTAGCTTATTATCCGCTGGGTTGGCGATCGGTGCTAATGCTTTATTGATTCAAATCGAGAAGAAAATATATAAATTTTAGAGTGAGTATGGAAGGAGCGTTTTATCGATGAAAGCGATCGTTCTAGAAAAAGCGTGTGCACCTCAGGATTTGGTTGTGTGTGAAATTCCCATGCCCGAAGTGCTGCCAGGCTGGGTACGTGTCAAAATAAAAGCATTTGGCATTAACCGTTCGGAGATGTATACAAGGCAAGGCCATTCTCCATCCGTTAAACTGCCACGAGTGATTGGAATTGAATGTGCGGGGGAAATAGATGATCCTTCGGATAGTTCTTATAAAAAAGGGCAGCGTGTTGTGTCTTTGATGGGAGGACTGGGACGTGAATTTGACGGCAGCTATGCTGAATATGCGCTTATCCCGTGTACTCAAGTGTACCCTATTCAAAATGAGCTGGACTGGGTAGAGCTTGCCGCAAGCCCGGAAATGTATTATACAGCTTATGCTTCGCTATTTGAATGTCTAAGGCTGAGAGAGGGGGAAACATTGCTGATCCGTGGAGGAACCAGTTCTGTAGGCTTGGCCGCCTTGCAGCTCGCCAAGTCCACCGGCGCAACTGTTATATCGACCACCCGAGATAAAAATAAAGCAGATTTTTTAAAGCAGTTTGGCGCAGATTATGTACTGCTCGATGATGAATCATTAACCGAAAAGCTGTTTGCCATTGCGCCAAAAGGTGCAAATAAAATTTTGGAGCTAGTAGGAACGGCAACATTGAAACATTCGCTGTCGCTCGTGTCAGAGTATGGCATCTTATGCATGTCAGGGATATTAGGGAATGAGTGGGAGATGGAACGTTTTGAACCGTTGGTTCATATACCGACAAGCGTTTATTTTACAGCTTTTACAAGCGAGCTCATTAAAGAAAATTTGCTTGCAGATTTGTTTGCTTTTATCGAGAAGCATAAGATCAAAGCGCCGATTGCCAAAATATTTACGCTCGACCAAATCCATGAGGCACATCTGTTGATGGAAAGTAATCAGGCAAGCGGAAAGATTGTTGTGATCAATCCGTGATTTTCTAAAGAGCAATCCATATCTGGAAGGAACCGAGGAGAGATCGAAATGATGGACAGTTATCGTGCGCGTTTGGACAAAGCAAAAGCGGCGTTGGAGGAAGCGGATACCATTTTATTAGGCGGAGGGGCAGGTTTATCGGCAGCTGCGGGCATCGCATATAGCGGGAAACCATTTACCGACCATTTTGGCCCCTTTATTGAAAAGTATGGCTTCACTGACCTTTACACGTCCAGCTTTTATCCGTTTGCAACAGAGGAAGAGAAATGGGCTTACTGGGCCAAGCACATTAGTTTAAGCCGCTATGAAGCGGGTGCGACCAAGCTTTACCAGGATTTATTTCGATTGGTTCAAAACAAGCCGTATTTTGTCATCACGACCAACGTCGAAAGCCAGTTTGAAAAGGGAGGCTTTCCGCCAGATCGCGTATTTGAGATACAAGGCAATTACAGCTATCTACAGTGTGCTAAAGGCTGCCATAACAAACTTTATTATAATGAACAAATCGTTAAGGATATGATTCAGCAGACCGTTAATTGTCAAATTCCAGCAGAACTCGTACCTAAATGTCCGATCTGCGGCGGAAAGATGGATCCTAATTTAAGAATGAACCGGTATTTTGTGCAGGATGAAAAGTGGCACGATCGGGATACGTCATACAAAAATTTTTTGTTGAATGCTGAAGAAAAGAAGATCGTCTTTTTGGAATTGGGAGTTGGGTTTAATACACCTGGCATCATTCGTTATCCATTTGAAACAATGACTTATCATAATGAGAAGGCTATTTTAATTCGGCTAAACAAAGACCACCCAGAGGGTATGCAGGAAATAAATGCTAAAACAGTCTCATTTACCGAAGATATGCAAGAGGTTGTATTAGCGGTTACGAAATAAAGCACATGTTGAGGGAGATGTAAAAGGGTGCAACTAACATTAATGGAGTATGCTTCTCTCATCCAATTGAACGACCGTTATATACCAGTGCAAAATGATTTCTGTCGTAAAGAGCAAATGGTAAACGATTTATTAGAAACGCTGCTGGAAGAACAACAGCAGGTGCAGAAAACGGTGATTCCCTCTAATTATATGGAAAAACGCAATTTACTAAAGGGGCTTCTCACGGTCAGGGAACCGACACCATTAGCAGTGGACTTTTTAAGCAAGCTAGACGCTCTTTTGCAAACCGAATTAAAAGAAAAAGGGACTGTTGATGTGGATCATTTAGATTGCGTTTCAACTTTGGTACCCCGGTGCAGCTTTAGTCAAGCTGATAGATTCAGCTTATGGCAGGGCGACATTACACGGCTAGGTGCAGATGCAATCGTCAATGCAGCGAATCAATATATGTTGGGCTGTTTTCAACCATACCATGCTTGTATCGATAATGCTATTCACACCGCGGCAGGTCCGCAGTTAAGGGAAGACTGCAAAATAATTATGGCTTATCAAGGCGAGTCAGAAGCTACAGGTGGAGCAAAAATCACAAAAGGTTATAATTTGCCTGCAAGGTTTGTTTTGCACACAGTAGGTCCAATTGTATCCAAAGGAACGGAATTGATAGAGCAGCAAAAGGCAGATTTAGCTGCTTGTTACCGAGCTTGTTTGGAGCTGGCCAGTGAAATAGAAGATATAAAAACGGTCGCTTTTTGCTCAATCTCGACAGGGGTATTTGGGTTTCCTAAGCCAGAAGCGTCCAGAATAGCTGTCCAGACCGTCAATGAGTGGTTGAATACGCATGCCCACCATTTTGAGAAAATCATCTTTAATGTCTTCAGCGACGACGATTACACGGAATACCTCCATGTTTTTCAATCCTGATCTTATAGAGAGGGATGTAAATTTAAATGCCAATTGAAATGAAAGATATAATTTCCAAGAAAATTTTAAATGAAGCCAAAGGTTATTTAGATATTGGATATACCCATTCCTTGAACCCGTATAGCGGCTGCGCATTTTCATGCAGGTATTGTTACGTAAGAGAAATGCCGATTCAAAAGTTTAAAGAGACGCCTTGGGGAGAATGGGTGGAGATCAAAACAAATGCGGCTGAAAATTACCGGAATGAAGTCATCAAGCTGCGTCAAAAAAATAAACCGATCAAGATCTTTATGTCCTCGGCTACTGATCCTTATCAACCAATTGAACGGAAGGCAGCCCTTACAAGGCGGATTTTAGAAGCGATGCTCGAAACGCCGCCTGATCTGCTTCAAATCCAGACACGAAGCCCACTCATTACAAGGGATCTTGATTTGATACTTAAATTAAAGGAGACTTGTGATGTCCTGGTATCCATGACGATTGAAACAGATCGAGAGGATATTAAGCAAATTTTTTCGCCGTATGCGCCTGGGATCAAATTGCGCCTAAGAGCTTTAAGAGCAATATATGAATCCGGAATAGCTGCGCAGGCATCCATTTCACCGGTATTGCCGTTTACTCCTGAGTTTCCTAAATTGCTGAACGGCATAGTCGATCGTATTTGGATTGATACGCTGAATATAGGGGACGGTTCGATGGGAAAGCGTTCAATGCGGCTAGGAATGCCTGAATTATTTGCAGCACATGGGCTGTCGGATTGGTACCGTGGGGATATCCACGGCAGAGTTGAAAAGTACTTCAAGAAAAGTTTCCCCCATGCGATGATAAATGTTTCGAAAAACGAAGCTTTCCCTAAGCCTTAAAAACAATGGAAGTCTAGAAAGGAGTTTCACCATGTTATTTGAAACTAACAAACATCAGATGCACAGATTTACGGAGTTTATTAATACAGCTAGCGAGAAGCTAGCTGATGAGCTTATTGCACCGGGTGCTATCTTCTTTGTCCCCGGACAGGCCGAGCCGATGCGGGGGCCAGCTGGCTATCTCGCGATCATCGGAATGATGCGAAGTGGCTTCCCTGATATAAAGTGGACGTTGGAGGAGATGGTTGCCGAAGGGGATAAGGTGGCTGTACGTTTCATCATGCGAGGTAAGATGCTGCCGATAAGATGGTAGTGTGAGAGATCGGGCCCTTTCAATAGATGAGGTTTTTGAATTGACTTTAATCGAACGAACGTTTATTATAGGCGCATGAGACATAAAGATGAAAATAAAAGTGAGAGCATTTTTAATGCAGCGATCCACCTGATAAATGAACATGGTTTGTCTGAAACTTCGATGTCCAAGATCGCGAAAAAAGCTGGCGTATCTGCTTCAACGATTTACGTTTATTTTGAAAATAAGGAGGACATGCTGAATAAATTGTATTTGAGTATTAAGAAGAAGATGAGTCTAGAAGTGTTTTATAATTATGATGACTCAATATCTTTACAAGCAGCTTTCGAACATGCGTTGAAAAAGTTTATAAACTTTATTTTAACCAATAAAGAAGAATTTTTATTTATTGAACAATTTTCAAACTCACCTCTTCTTCATAAGTTATCTTTAAAAGAAGGAATAGAGATGTTCGAGCCGATTTTTAGCTTGCTTGAAAAAGGAAAGAGTCAACATGTTTTCAAACAAGTGGATACAGGCCTGCTTCATATGTTTATGTTTAGCCCGTCCATGCAATATGTTAAAGAACATTTTGGTGGTCGAATAGAGTTGAAGCAAGATAGCTTGAATGAATTAATTCAAATGACTTGGGATGCTTTAAAAGCATAATTTAAAACCATCAGAGGGAGAAACATTCCAGTAGAATGGCTGCCCTCTGATAAAAAGCATTGATTTTAATCGAATGATCGTTTATTATATAGGCAGCCGACTGATAAGAAATGGGAGTATTATTAATCAGCTAAAAATAAACGAATGTTCGATTTATTAATGACACATGGACTTAAAGAAAGGTCGAAATAATTAAATATAATCAGTTCTCAATAAATCAAATGAGATGAGGAAATGAAATGAATTCAAAATACAATCAATTGTTCGAACCTTTTACATTCAAAAATGGCATCACGATCAAAAACCGCGTCGTCATGGCACCTATGACCACTTGGGCGAGTAATGACGATTACACGATTTCAGATGATGAAGTGAAATATTACAAGAAAAGAGTGAATGGCGTAGGTTTAGTTATCACAGGATGTACACATGTCCAATCGAACGGTATTGGTTTTACGAATGAATTCGCCGCTTATGATGATACTTTTATTCCAAGTTTGCGTAAATTGGCGGATGCAGCGAAAAGTGGGGGAGCTCCTGTTATACTGCAAATTTTTCACGCAGGGAACAAAGCGCTGCCAGCATTGACTCCAAATGGGGAGGTCGTTAGTTCCAGCGATGTAGAGACTGAAGCCACAGCATTTGCTCCTTCCGTTAAGCCTAGAGCACTTACACACGATGAGATATTGGAAGTGATTCACGCGTTTGGAGAAACAACAAGACGAGCCATTGAAGCGGGGTTTGATGGCGTTGAAATTCATGGTGCGCATGGATTTTTACTTCAGAACTTCTTTTCTCCTTTCTTCAACAGGCGTGAGGATCAATGGGGAGGATCACTGGAAAATCGCTTGCGTTTCCCCTTAGCAGTCGTTCAAGAAATAAACAATATTATTAAAAAACATGCAACAAAACCGTTTATTCTCGGCTACAGAATTTCTCCTGACGAATCAGAAGAAGGCGGTCTAAGAATGAAGGATACCTATGCTTTGATTGAGCACCTCATTGAAGAGGGCGTTGATTATGTGCATGCGTCATTGGTTAATGCCATATTATCAAAGCCAGTTGATAGTCAAGATGAAAAAAACTATCTTGAATTAATGGTTGAACATGTAAACGGCAGAATACCTGTAATGGCTGCTGGCACTATGGTAACTCCGGATAATGTTATAGCAGCATTAGATAAGGGATTATCCTTGGCTGCGATTGGCCACGCGTTAATCATGAATCCAGACTGGGTTGAAAAGCTTCAACAGGGACAAGAGTCTGAGATCCAAACCGCGATAAGAGCGTCGCAGGTGAGTGAGCTTGAGCTTCCGGAAAAACTTTGGAACGTGATTCAAGCTTCAGGCCCATGGTTTAAAATCGCAAAATAAAACTTGCAATATTTATGGACTAATAACCTTACATGGATTGAATCTCGACCGGTTGGTAAGAAATAGGTGCCTATCGATTTTCATCGATGCTGATCATTTATTTACTCTTTAAATGGTCACACTCTCTAAGATGAAAACCTCCTCAACTCTCTGGTAGAATAGATACAGTGATTTAATGAGGAGGCGCTTGCAATGGACTTTCAAACCGTTATTTCTGATGAGTATGCGAGACTGAAAGGAAATTCCATCCTATCGTTTTTATTAGATTGCCTTCGCGGCGGTCGTCGCAAACAAATTGAGAGAGAGCTGAGTACCCCCGAATTTCAAACCTATACAAAGCTGATTTTTAGCAATCAATTATCTTTTACTTATATGGTTGTTCAATTTTTATGGCCTCAAATTGTGCGTTCTGCCGTAGACGGAGGAATGTCGGATATGGAGGCTTCAGGTATTTACCGTAATTATATCCTGAAGGCGCAACAGGCCAAATCTGTACAAGCTTTATTAGATTTGCATCAACAAGTTTTCCTTGAGTATGCCGGCAATGTCGCGCTTGCCCAAGAGGATAAAAGCTATTCACCGTTAGTTCGGAAGTGTCATCATTATATTAAAGAACATCTGTACGATTCTCTGACTGTCAGCGAAATCGCGGAGGCGTTGCACTTTAGCCGAAGCCATCTTTCCCATGCATATAAACGAGAGACGGGAGAAACGCTTTCTGATCGCATCCGTAAGGAAAGGATTTCCGCGGCTATGCAGCTTCTCGAACATACTTCGTTGACATTGAATGATATTGGACAAAAGCTCGGCTTCAGCTCACAAAGCCATTTTACCGATATATTCCTGAGAGAAATGAGAATCACACCTCATCAGTACCGTCTCAAGCCTAAATCTCAAACATGATCAAGGCTGAAGCACGTAATAACCAAAAATAAACGTGTAAGTTCAGAAAAGAAATAGACCATCTCCTTGGCGAAGTATGGTCTATTTCTTATTTACACCAATTTGGACCATCTAAAAGTTCACGTGCAAATCTGATATAAAAAAGCATCAAGCTTGTAATGTTGCCGCTTCGAAGTTTGTTACAGTGAAGGTGTCATTTTATATGGACACAGGATCTGTTTTTCATAACATTCGGAGGTGTAGCAAGTGAAATTTAAAGATAAAGTTGTTGTGATTACTGGAGCAGTTGCAGGACTTGGAAAACAAAATGCGATCTGCTTTGCCAAAGAAGGGGCAAAACTAGCCATTTGTGATATTCAAGAAGAGAAATTAAAGGAAACGGCAAAGCTGTGTGAGGCAGAAGGCACAGATGTATTAGCAATAGTAACAAACTTAAAAGAACAAGAGCAGATGAAGGAATTTGTGCAGAACATTCAAGAGAAATTTGGCCATGTAGATGTATTAATTAATGGGGCCACTTCTTCGAACTATATGGTGCCTTTTTTAGAGCAAACGATTGAGGATTTAGATCATTCATTAAAAACACAACTATATGCAACATGGACGATGATGCAGCTTTGTTTCCCTTTGATGAAAGAAAATGGTGGATCGATTATCAATTTTATAAGCAGAGCCGTTCAAGGTTTAGATCGATATGCATCTTATACTGCAGCTAAAGGCGCTGTTGGGGCTTTAACTCGTACTGTCGCTATTGAATGGGGAAAATATAATATTCGAGTGAACAATGTAAGTCCTATAGCGATAACGGATACGGTAATAAATGACTCTCCGAAAGAACTTTATGATGTCATTATGACGGAAGTGGCGAAATCTAGTCCTTTCAACAGAATTGGAATACCAGAAGACGATGTGGTCCCCGTTATTTTATTTTTAGCCTCAGAAGATAGCAGATGGATTACAGGGCAAGATATCCATGTTGAAGGCGGCGTAGATATTCACTGGTAAATCAATGATCATACATTAATAGTCATAGAAGAATAAAATGAAAGAATTCGCACAAAAAAAGTGGACATCCTTTTTAGAGAAAGGAAATGTCCACTTTTTTTGATACAACTAATCATATTAGGAAATCAAAAAAGGACCTGATTAGTTATATCAGGTTCTTTAATATTGCATATAAACAGACACGATGATACAATCTGAATACGACTCTCAAAAGTTGAATTGACATAGATAACACATCTTATAATTTAATTGTACTATGTCGATGAACTCGTGTCAAATGATTTTTTCTCAATTTAATGGTTAGGAGAGATGTTGAATGAGTTCTTTGGTTCTCGGTTTTCAGGAAATGGATAAAACGCAGCTATTGCTCGTTGGCGGAAAAGGGTTGAATTTAGGGCAATTATCCAAAATAGAAGGAATACAAGTACCGGAAGGATTTTGTGTTACAACAGTGGGATATCAAAAAGTCATCGAACAAAACGAAACGTACCATGCTTTGCTCAATCGACTAACGTTGCTAAAAGTAGAGGATCGAAATCAAATTGGTGAAATCAGCCGAATGATTCGACAGATCATTATGGAAGCAGAAATTCCTGCCAATGTTGTAAAAGCAGTTACTCACTATCTCTCCCAGTTTGGGGATGAACATGCTTATGCAGTGCGTTCTAGTGCGACGGCTGAAGATTTACCACATGCCTCTTTTGCTGGCCAACAAGATACCTATTTAAATATTATCGGCAAAGAAGCAGTCTTGCAGCATATTAGCAAATGTTGGGCTTCCCTCTTTACGGATCGCGCGGTGATCTACCGTATGCAAAATGGATTTGACCACAGCCAAGTTTATTTATCCGTTATTGTTCAAAGGATGGTTTTCCCACAGGCTTCAGGGATTTTATTTACTGCTGATCCGATTACTTCTAACCGAAAGCTGTTATCCATCGATGCCAGTTTTGGACTTGGAGAAGCATTGGTATCTGGCTTGGTATCTCCCGATAGTTATAAAGTACAGGAAGAGGAAATCGTCGATAAGAAGATTGCAATCAAAAAATGGGCTATCTATGGACTAAAAGAAGGCGGAACAGAGACACAGCAGATCGATCCTGATCAGCAAAAGGCGCAAACCCTTACTGAACAACAAATTTTACAACTAGCACGCATAGGAAGAAAGATTGAAGAACATTTCGGCTGCCCACAAGATATCGAATGGTGCTTGGCTCATGATACCTTTTATATTGTTCAGAGCCGGCCAATCACTACTTTATACCCGATCCCTGAAGCGGATGATCAAGAAAATCACGTCTATGTATCTGTCGGCCACCAACAAATGATGACCGACCCTATAAAACCATTGGGACTGTCTTTTTACCTGTTAACGACACGTGCACCTATGCGTAAAGCTGGTGGAAGACTATTTGTTGATATCACACAAACTTTGGCTTCGCCTGACAGAAGAAAGATGATCATAGATGCTCTCGGAAAATCCGAGCCACTCATCAAAGACGCACTTTTGACCATCGTTGCGCGAGAAGGTTTTATAAAAACGTCACCAGATGATGTTGAAAAAATACCTAGTCCCATTAAAAGTAATGAAGGTATAGCGTCTTCGGATTTTCAAGCACAAATCGAAAACGATCCGGCAATCGTATCTGAATTGATTAAGCGTAATCAAACATCGATAGAAGAGTTAAAACAAAACATCCAAACGAAAACAGGATCAGCTTTATTTGATTTTATTCTAGAAGATATCCAGCAATTAAAGAAATTTTTATTTGATCCACAAAGTTCGGCTGTGTTTATGACTGCTATGGATGCTTCTGCATGGATTAATGAAAAAATGAAAGAGTGGTTAGGTGAAAAAAACGTGGCAGATACGCTTTCGCAATCTGTTCCAAACAATATTACTTCGGAAATGGGTCTGGCGCTATTGGATGTCGCAGATGTGATTCGCCCCTTTCCAGAAGTCATTGATTATTTACAGCATGTAAAAGACGATAACTTTTTGTATGAGCTCGTTACGTTTAAAGGTGGACAGGAAACCCTAGACGCTATCTCTGCTTATCTCCATAAATACGGAATGCGCTGTGCCGGAGAAATCGATATGACGAAACCTCGTTGGAGTGAAAAACCAATGACACTTGTCCCGATGATTCTAGGTCACATCAAAAACTTTGAGCCTAATGCGGGCAAACGGAAATTTGAGCAAGGACGACAGGAAGCTTTAGAAAAAGAACGAGAGTTATTAGATCGATTGAAAACATTACCGGATGGCAAGCGAAAAGCCGAAGAGACAAAACGAGTGATTAGTCTAATCCGGAATTTCATCGGGTATCGTGAATATCCAAAATACGGCATGATTAGTCGCTACTTCGTATATAAGCAAGCTTTACTGAAAGAAGCCGAGCAGCTCGTACTAGCAGGCGTTATTCATGAGAAAGAAGATGTATATTATCTCACTTTTGACGAATTTAGCGATGTCGTACGCACAAGTAAACTGGATCACCAGATCATCAGCAAACGAAAGGACGAGTACAACATATATGAAAAACTAACTCCACCACGAGTTATTACGTCTGATGGTGAAATGATTTCGGGTAAATACGAACGAGAAAATCTCCCAGCCGAAGCTTTGGCAGGCTTGCCTGTTTCTTCCGGAGTGATTGAGGGGCGAGCACGTGTCATCTTAAGGATGGAAGATGCGGTTCTAGAAGATGGAGATATATTAGTCACGTCCTTTACTGACCCTGGCTGGACACCTTTGTTTGTATCTATTAAAGGACTAGTCACCGAAGTTGGCGGACTAATGACCCATGGATCCGTTATCGCGCGTGAATATGGCTTGCCAGCAGTTGTTGGGGTAGAAAAGGCTACCAAACTAATAAAAGATGGGCAACGCATTCGCGTGCATGGAACAGAAGGGTATATCGAAATATTGTAATGTTCTGAATCAATGGCACGATGCGACGTTGGCACGGCTTTCAAGGCAATAACGCCAGAAAAGACCGGGTCGCCGAAGACAGAGGGACCCCTCTAAGCGTTGCAATACCGATTTGCCGTTCGGGCAACGGCGGATCCAATGATATTTCAAAGAGCTTGCCGGACTGCAGCTCCTCTTGGATATAATTCCGAACGACAAAAGCAAGGCCGAATCCGCTGCGAGCGAATTGAACGAGAAGATCCACGCTTCCCAGTTCGAATTCAGGCTCCAGCTTCACTCCATGTAAAGCGGCATAGTCATCCAGGTACCGTCTTGTGCTGCCCCCCGATTCAAGAAGCAGAAGGGGATATTGCATGAGGGTCTCAATGGGAAGCGGGCCGTCAGCCGCCAAATCCCGAAATTGGATCCCCCCGACAAGACTGTCCTGGATCGGCGTGCTCTTACGGAACTCAACTTGTTTGTCGGAAGCGGGCAGGCTGACGATGCCAAAGTCGATTTTGCCTTCCTTTAGCAGCGCTAGCGTCTCCGGAGTCGTCCGATTCGTGACTCGAATCCGTACTCCGGGGTGCTGGGCATGGAACTGCTCCAGATGAGGCAATAAGTAGTGTTTGCACAACGTGTCGCTTGCCCCAATCGCGATTTCTCCGCTGTTTAAGTTGTTCATTTCTGCAATGGCCTTCTCTCCGATGTCAACGAAATTGAAAGCCTGCTCCAGGTAGTGAAAAAGCACCTCTCCTTCCTTGGTCAAGGTAGCACCCTTCGGAGTGCGGAAAAACAGCTGCCCACCAAGGGTGCTCTCCAACTGTTTAATGGTATGACTGACGGCCGGTTGAGTGATATGAAGCTGATCTGCTGCCCGCGATAAGCTCCCTGTTCTAGCAATCCAATAAAAGACACGGTACCACTCCAGATTTACTTGCATATCCATTACCTCTCTTTATACCTAATATAACTAATATCTATTATTCTAATATACTTTACTTCCATTATCATTAGCTCTGTAAGCAAATTAGGATCGGAGGTCAAGGATATGACGATAACAGCAATTGTAGGTGCGAATTGGGGAGACGAGGGCAAGGGGAAAATGACAGACGTGATGGCGGCCGATTCTTCCTATGTGGTGAGATACCAAGGCGGGAGCAACGCGGGGCACACGATTATCAACCCTTTCGGCAAATTCGCGCTGCGGATGCTACCTTCAGGGGTTTTCTATCCGGATGTCGTAAACGTTATCGGCCCGGGAGTAGCGGTAGATATCGATGTGCTGCTGCAAGAATTGGATTCCTTAACGGTAAGAGGGGTTCCACGTCCTCAATTACGTATTTCGGAGCGGGCTCAAATTGTATTGCCAGTGCACCGGATGCTCGATGAGCTTGAAGAAAAGCGATTGGGAGCACGCAGCTTCGGTTCGACCAAACGCGGTATTGCTCCTTTCTATGCCGATAAATACGCGAAGCTCGGAATTCAGGTTTCCGAGTTGTTCGTCCAGGCTCATCTTCGTGAACGGTTGGAGCATTTATTAGAGAGCAAGAACATTCTGCTTGAGCATCTTTACGGACAGTCTTCCATTAAGGTGGAGGACTGGTTATCCAAGCTAAGCGAGCAGGCGGAAGCTATAGCACCTTACCTGTGCGACACCACATCGTTGTTGCATAAGGCATATCGAAATGGAGAAGGGATTTTGCTTGAGGGTCAGCTTGGGGCGCTGCGGGATCCGGATCACGGCATTTATCCATTCACCACTTCCTCATCTACGCTTGCCGGATATGCTTCGGTCGGTGCAGGGCTTCCGCCGTATTCGATAGAGAAGATAGTTGCGGTTACTAAGGCTTACTCCAGCTGTGTCGGTGCCGGTCCTTTCGTAGCAGAGCTGGAGGGCGAGGAGGCCGAGGAGCTTCGAAGCCGCGGGGGAGATGCCGGCGAATATGGAGTGGTGACAGGCCGGCCGCGAAGGGTCGGATGGTTCGATGCGGTCGCGACGCGTTATGGCTGCAGGATCCAAGGCGCAACCTCCGTCGCCCTTACGAACTTGGATGTTCTAGGTTACTTGGATGAAATTCCGATATGCGTAGGATATGAGACGGAGGGGGAGGTCGCGAACGAGTTCCTCTTCCCACAGAATTTGTCCTCGGCCAAACCTATTTATAAGCGGCTTCCGGGCTGGAAGTGCGATATCTCGCAGGTGGCTAAAATGGAAGATTTACCGGAGGCGGCAAGGGGTTATGTCGAATTCATCGAGTCGGAGATCGGAGTCGCAATCACAACGGTATCTGTTGGTCCTAGTCGGGAGCAGATTATTCTTCGGTGAGCGACGGCAACTAGGGGCTTAAGATTAGGTAAGTGTACTTAATGATAATATTTTAACCTGCTATTAGCTCACACTAAGCAAAAGAAAGGGCATAGTCCGTAATGGACTTGCCCTTCCAACTTCACTGAACCAACTGCCATTGCTGGTTCAGATCGCCGCGGTATAAATTTTGTTGGATTTTCGCTCCATCTGCGGTGGAGGATCCCAGCACTTCGACTGCTTTGTTGCTGTTCACGTTAAGAATGCTCCAGTATCCGTTACTTAGCTTGATCAAGCGAAACTGTTGTGCTGTATTGGAGAGAGCCTGCATAAGCTGAATCGCTTCCCCGTTGTTTTTTGTTCCGTTACGAACATCCATGACTTTATTATCAGATGAGCTCACGCTCCGCAACTCATAATAGTTGTTGTAGGTACCCTGATCCGTAACGACCCAGCGCTGCGCCGTCGTGTTATTGTCCGTCGACTGTTGAAGCTGCAGGGCGTTCGTATTTTGCCCGCCCGGAACCTCGAGCATTTTGCCCGATGCACGGTTTACAAGCTTGTACGTCGCACCATTCGTCACTCCATTCCAGACACCATTCCAAGGATTTAACTGAGCGCGTTCATAATACCATTCAAAAATAAAGCGGGCCATGCCATCGCGGGCTGTATTACCATCATACAGCAAGCCGGCTGTCGGGTCTGCGAACGAGCTTCTCGTGCCGGAATTCAGCAAAAATCCGTTCATATGGACAGCAATGCTCACATTACCTGCCGCTGTGAAGATCGCTTTAGTGTTTTTGCCGAATCCCTCGTTTGACCCGTTAAACAGCTCCCAATAGGAGGAGTCTCCGGGTTGTGTTTTAAACCAGGTTGTTTCTGTAATATTGATTGGATAATTATCAGCGCAAGGCTTAATATTGGTATCCCACTGCTGCTGTAAAAGCGTGTAATTGTCATTAGCACCATAGCCTGGATACCAATGGACCGAATAACCAACATTGTTCAGTGGATCCGTAAGTGGATATGCTGCGCACAATTGATAGTATTGATCCCAGCCGAGCCCCGCTGCCCAGACAACGTTATCTGCTCCTTTACTGCGGATCGTGGAGATCATTGCGTTTTGGAAATTTTTGAGCGAGTTCCAGTGCGCAACGAAATTGGACTGGGAAGGATGTCCGCCCCAAACACCATTAACATCGGATAGTACAGGCTCGTTGATTAGCTCGAACATGACGTTATCCGCGCTCTTAATGCCCGGCTGGTCAGCTAGGTAGCCCCAGATCTGATTGAATTTAGCAAGATTGTCGGGCGTTGTCGCTTGGTTGTTATTCAACGTGTAATCGAGGCCGAGTGTAACATATAAACCTTTGGTCTTGGCATAGTTGATGTAAGGAATGATTACGTTCTGGGTGACGGCCTGCAAACCAGCAAAGTTATAGGTGCCCGCTGCAACGTCTCCCATGTCTTCCCGGTCAATGAATAGACGGACCTGATTCATATACCATCCATGGTTGTTGCCGTATTTGGCGGAAGTGCTCGTAAAGGTATCGGTAATATCCTTCAAATATGCCAGAATAGCTGCATGCCGATTCCCGCCGTTCTGATTCAGATAGTAGTTGCTGTTCTGGTATGTCCAGTAAGCACCGGAAGGCTGATGCCACCCGCTGAGCAATACGGGCTGACCGTTGGTGTTCACCAGCTGATTACCACTAACATGGAGCTTGGACATTGGCATGCCAACCCACGCTTCTACCGGCTTTCCGCTTAGCAACATCGGCGACATCACTAATGCGAGAAGCAGCATAATCTTGACTCCTAAACTAAATTTCTTCTTACTCATTCATTACATCTCCTTTATTTTGTTTGATTTATGCAAATCATGATAGTAATTAGGCAGGGTGGAGAGGGCAATACTTCTTTCTTCGGGGACGTGGTTTAAAATGGAACTAAATGTATGCGTTTACAAAATGAGCTTACTACTAGACAATGGTCGACGGCAACCTGTCGGATTATGGGAGTATGCCCCGCCAATTTCTACTTTGGGGTATGAGAAAGAAGTATGAATTAACAGGTTGTTAGCGCTGAATGGAAGTAATACACTGTTGGCAGTGAAGCACTTTCATTCAGGAAAGGAAGATTATGAACATGGCTAAATATAATTTAATATTGAATACCGCACCGTCAGGATATGACCAATATGGGGATAACATAGCCCGTGGGATAATAGACACGGTTGAATATTTCTCTATGACGGTAGGCACCTCACGCAAAATGATGATTTACACCCCACCGGGATATTCAGATAATCAACGGTATAACGTACTCTATCTATTGCACGGTATTGGCGGGGATGAAACGGAATGGTACCATCACGGCAATCCGCAAGTTATTCTTGATAATTTGTACGCAGCACGCAAGCTTGCGCCTATGATCGTGGTCATGCCAAACGGTCGGGCAATGCCGAATGATCGAGCGGAGGGAAACCTATTCGATCCCGACAAGCTGCAAGCTTTCGAGGACTTTGAATCCGATTTGTTGCATGAGATCATTCCATTTATAGAATCAAACTATTGGGTTCAGATTGAAAGAGAAAATCGTGCTCTTGCCGGTTTATCTATGGGAGGAGGGCAATCACTCAATATTGGGTTAGGGAATCTCGACCATTTTGCATGGATTGGCGGTTTCTCTTCCGCTCCTAATACGAAGGCACCTGAGCGGCTAGTACCGAATCCTGAGGAAACAACCGCAAAACTCAAGCTGCTTTGGCTTTCATGCGGAGTTTTGGATAATCTAAAACATGTCAGCGACCAGACACATGCGTATTTGACCCAGCAGAATGTACCTCACATTTGGTACGAGGAGAGCGGAGGCCATGATTGGCCGGTATGGAAAAATGATTTATATCATTTTTCTCAGCTCATTTTTCAACCATTTCAATGTTGAACTGACAGTCGTCATAAACGAACGATGAGCTGTTTCATAAAATAAAATGTAAGCGCAATTGCATAATCAGGATTACAGTCCGAGCCTTTTGGCGATTCAGCGTATAAAAGAATTTAAAATATAAACAGACATGATGACACCATCATGTCTGTTTATATTCATATGGGCATCATTATAAAACTTAAAATTTATTTTGATAGAGAAAACTTATTTCTTCCTCAACAATAGGGGCAGAATGCGAAGCAACGCTTAGTAACTGTGGACGTAACAATTTCAGCTTCTTACTCGAGCCAATGTAATGACCATTTCGATTCATGTATCGAGATGGTCTTTTTTCATTTTCATATCACCAGAAAACTTCATTGTCCCCATCCCATCGTTAAGTAAAAGTGAAAAATGAAAGAAGAGACTCATCCTCCTCCTACGAGGATTGCATAAAAGTGGAGATTAAGTTAATCGGCAGATTAATTCAATAGTGGACCTATGACCTGCGCTTGTCATAGGTTATAATTGGAAGATAAAGACTCCGGTTTACTTGATAGAGGAGGCAGATATCGGACATACAGGCCATTGTATTGGATTTAGGCGGAACCTTAATAAATGAGGAAGTGTTATTATCTTACAAACGAAAAGAGGCAGAGTGATGGAAAAAGACCCTTTCGCACAACTTAATATTTGGCATCAAGAAGATGAACATGAAAAAATAGTAGATAAAATTATGGAAATTCCCCAATCAGACAGAGATTATAATACGATCAGTTTATTGGCAAGAGCTATGAATAATCTGAAACGTTACGATGAAGCACTTCAACAGCTTTTGACTATTGCAAAACTAGGTGAGGATGACCCTCTTTGGCATTTTCGTGTGGGCTACTCCTACTATTATCTTGAACAATATGAGGAAGCATTAAGAGAATTTGAAATTACAGATAAGCTAGATCCAGGAGATAGATCGACTTTAACATTATTAGATTGGAGCCGAGGTAAAGTCGAACGAAAGTCAGACAAAATGAAACCATCGGAGCTAAGAGTGCAAGACAAAAGTAGTGCATCAATTGAATATTTAAAAGATATGTATATTGATGCATATTTCCCTGATTTTCTTGTGGATAAAGTCAAAGCTGAACTAGTTAAAGTTGTTGAATTTTTGGAACAAGGAAATCAAGATATCGAAGAAATTCAAGCAAAGCTTGATTTCGCCATCCAAGCAATCAATGTTATTGCAGAAGAGTTTGACGAAAATGACAGCGAAATTGAAACCGTTGCGAGAGAATCAATTGCACAAACTGTTGAAGATATTTTAGCCTTTTTTAGTATCGAAATAGATACAGAAGTAGCCATTCAAGAACGTGATTGGTAGGTTAGACGAGGGATTCGAGGGTGGCGGTTAATTTCCAACTTGAATAACACCCTATTCATTTATATTTAGGATAAGGAGGAAAATAGTATATCCATCTATTTTAATATTTCAATGCCTGTTATGGATTTTCTTACTGAGAGCCATCAAGTAATGCTGAGTCATGGAGTTAAACTGTATGCTGAAATATTTGTTAACGCACAGGGTGAACGTCAATATTCATCTTTTGAAAGTGAAAAAAACGAATTGTTCTCCAGTTATTTTAATGATTCTGCATATAACTCTTTCTTCTTTTCCTGCTACCCTATACAAGATATAACCCAAATAAACGAATTTGGATATTTTTACGATGAACCAAGCTCCTATTCTATTGAAGTTAAAGGCGGCAGAGAAACCTATAAAAGTCGAGAACTTATACAAATGCGCATGATATCAAAGAATCCTAACAAACAGATACAATCTTTTTATCGAGCATTTCAAAGAGACTTAAAGAAAATTTCAGGATTGCAAAAGCATACCCAAAAGAATTATTTTTACTTGCCAACGGAAAAAATTATCATTCCTGCTAATCCACAATCACAGAACACAAGAGATAATTGGGAAGACTTTTATCTTTCAAAAATTGAGAGTTTTTAAATAATTGGGGATATATTATGAATACTTTTATTGCGGAACATTGGAATCTTGAAAAACATGAACTGCCCGGCATTAATTGCATCATCTTTCCAAATGGCACTGTAACTATTTTAAATTGTTATAGTACATATAACCCCAACACAAAAGAAAGTGAATTTTTTTGCTCTCCCTTATGTGACACAACCATTGAAAGCATAGCAAAGTATAATGATGATTATTGGACGATCGTTGATGAATGGGTCAGTATTGATTATCAAGATGGGAAAATATATGGCGGTGATGGTCAAATGGGCAATGAAGGATTTATTGCTTGTACGGATGCTGAAGACCATTTGGTATGGGGAATATTTTTTGAAAATTCAAATCCTATAAAGAACTTAGAAATTAAAGATAAAACCCTAATCGCTATTAATGAGCATACTGAATTACAAATTGAAATCAACTTAGAAAACCTCACCCAAATTAAAATGACTTGCTTAAAATCCAATTAATTAAAGTTAGAGGAGAGAATACAAAGATGGATAAGGATCTATTAAAGCAGCTCACTCTTTGGCATAACAAGGACCAGTATGAGAAAATTATTAATAAAATTATGGAAATACCCGAAGCAGACAGGGACTACGACTTAGTTTGCCATTTGGCAAGAGCATTGAATAATCAAGATAATTATCATGAAGCGATCAAATATTTTTTATCTGTGCAAAAGCAAGGCGAGAACGACCCTCTTTGGCATTACCGAATAGGCTATGCTTATTATTACCTTGAACAGTATAAGGAAGCGATAGTTGCTTTTGAACAAGCTGTAGCACTAGACCCTGAAGATGCACATGGCAGGAGGTTTTTAGAAATGAGCCGCAACGCCGCTAGTAGAGCAGGAAATGAAACGATCCATATCGTTAAAGTTGAACAGGATGAGGGTTTGTTAGAAGTTAATGAAAAAATAAACCCATTTGGGCTAGTTGCTCATAATAATGGAAGCATATCCATGATTTTAAGTGTTGGCAAATATAAGCATGAAATTTTTCAAACACGAGCCGATGAAGGATTTGAGGGCAATGGCTATGATTGGGGTTCATTAGCAGCCGTGTTTCTTGAAGAAAAAATGCCTCATTTAGTTGATATTGTGCGATTTGACCCTGAAGCCGATATGTTCGCTGCTTATTCAGACAATAGAGAAGCCATACTTAGTTTTGCAATCGCCTTTAAGGAAGCATGTGAAGATGACTCATTAATAAAAGACCTATTTTCACGAGCTGAATTAGACTGATTGGAAATATCAAGGTACAACAGTATCCTCTGTTGTATTGAAATGACATTAGCCGATCTAACTTTCTAGAGGTGATGAGCGTATGGGAACTTGGAGTGCTGAGGTTTTTGGTAATGACACCTCGTGTGAGATCAAGGAATATTTCTATGAGCAGTATAATCGGGGTTGTGAAGTTACTCAGATTGTCAGCGAGCTACAAGAGAAATTTACTGATAGCTTAAATAATGCAGATGATAGAAACAATGTATTATTTGCGTTGTCCTACTGCCTTTGGGAAACGAAATCCTTAGAGGATTCGCTGTTAGAGCAAGTCGCTCAGATCATTGAGAGTGGGAGTGACTTAACTGTCTGTGAACAGCTTGGAGCAAATGTACCATTTATTAACCAGCGAAAAAAGTACTTACATACATTCATCGCCAAAATTAGTGTACCCAAAAGTATAGCAAAAAAGAGGGTCAAGCCGCCTACGAAATTTGAAAGTGATTATCACAATGGCAGCTGCCTTACTTTTCAATATCCTAATGGCTTATACGGCGGCATTATCATTATCGACTGCGCCTTTTATCGTAACCGAGGTTCAATGCGCATAGCATTCACCGATATGGAGCAGCACTCTGAACCCGATTATAACGATTTTCTAGCCTCTCGCCTGACCAACTTTAGCTGGGAGGGAGTATGGGGAGAGGCCAACAAGTATGCCGCCTTTGAGGGTAAGACTGCCCGAATTTCTACCTATCCGTTGAGCTATGATCATGCTAAAGAGCGTGTTTCTTATTTTGAGTATAACGATATGTTCTTCACAATTGTGGGCGAGCTCCCTAAATACACACAATGCCTACTATCTACAGTTGGAATTGGGGTCCATTACAACCTTGCTTATCCTGAGTTCGCCATCTCTATGAAAAAGACATTGCTATATTGGAAGCAAAATGAAGACCTATACGGTAAAAAAGTTTCTAAAGAAACGATTATTCAATTAAATAACTTATTAGTCCTCAACAAGTAGCTGTTTACGTATTTTCATATATAAATAAATCACTGAGTCCGGTTTTTGATATCCCTTTTTATTTGGAAAATTAGAATGCCTAAAAAGAAAGCGGAGATGAACATATGTACATAAGCAAATGGTGGGGAGATTTAATTGGCGGTTCCGATGATTCGCTGGCATTAATAGACTATTTGGAACAATTGGACTTAACGGATGTGACGCTCAATCAGATCTTAAAGGACTTGGGTTTCGATATTCTGCTTTCTGAGGGAGACTTGAAAAACGGCGGAAATGTTGGATATGATATGAAACGTGCTAACAGCATCTTTCGGGTAGAGCTTGATATTGCCTGCGGTGCACTAATCGACCTTTCAGCCATTGTGTTAGAGAGTCTTAAATCAGGCTATGTCGATTTGCATGATTTGGATGAGGCTAGGCAGCCGCGCAAACTTTATATTGATGCCTCCGAAGAAAAAAGAAACCTGCTTCGGGATGAATTGAACAAGTTTTCCCGTAATCCGCTGTCCTACGATTTAGCAGAGCTTGTTCCGCCTGATGATATGAGGGAGCTTGCGGAAAAGGCAAAAATGATTGCAGATGAGCTGTAATAAGTTGGTCTTAGCTTTTGAATATGGGAAGGTTTAGTATTTTCAGACGTTAAGATTACTCAAGGCGTGACCATCGGTAAAAATAGTATCATCGGAGCACCACGTCTTAAGGGGTACAATGTACCTACTAAGACGTGGTTTTTTGTTTCCATTCAATGAATCAAAAATGAATGTTCCTGTACTGGCTCGGTGTAATTTGTTCCAGCTTTTTGAAGACAGAGCAGAAGTAGTTGGCATCTTCAAAGCCGCTTAGATAAGCAATTTCCTTCACATGCATTTGAGAATGCTGCAGAAGAAGCTCCTTGCTTTTTTTAATCCTTACGGAATGAATATATTGAAAAATACGTATACCGGTTGTTTTTTTGAAAACGGTGCATAAATGCTGCGGCGTAACGTCGATAACCTCGGCCAAGATTTCCAGCGTGAGCGGCTGGCTGAAGTTCTGCTCAATGTAATCGAATAACGGCTTAAGCTTGAAATTGAGGCTGGTGGCGCTATGGTTGGGGAGGACCGATGCATATTGCACAATATCTGTAAGCAGGGAGTACATCACTCCAGAGCATTGGATACCCTTCAATCCGGCGTTCGACTGCCCAATATCAAGGACATTCCTTATTCTGGCCAATAGCGCTTCAGGTCTGGATACATAATATACGCCGGATGCTGAGATGCCAGCAATGCGGTTCAGGAACGATTGCACTTGATGGCCGTCGAAGACGATCCAGTCGACGATCCAGGAGGAGCTTACTGCATAATACTCATGGGGAACTCCCTGAAATAGAAGCATAGCCATTCCTTCCTTCACCCGATAGACCTTGCCTTCGACCATTAATTCCCCTTCTCCTTCAACGCATTGAATCCACTGATATAAATAGCCTTGGGGGCGTATGACATTCTCCTGCAGCCAATGCTGTCCGGCCTGCACAACATAATAAGGCAATTCTCTGTCTAATTCAGTCAGGACTGGAATATATCTTTTCGTCATCAGATCACCTTAATATTTTAATGTTATTCGTAAAATCATTAGATTGTTTCCTTATTATCGGGCTATTACACTAAATAATATAACAGAGTATCACTTGTTACAACGCTGCCAAACGAAATAGCGAAAGGATGACAATAGAATGTACAGAGCCGAAACACTATTGATGAATGGTTGGGAATTTACAAAAAACGAGCCAGCAGACGATAACTTTGAGCCCGTTCATTTGCCCCACGACTGGGCGATAACCGCTCCGATCGATAGACATATGAAGCAGGGCGAACCACAGGGGTTCAGGGATAGATGGGGGATCGGCTGGTACAGAAAAACTTTAGTTTTAGAGGAGAAGAAGGAAGGTCACGTCTATCAGCTGCAATTTGACGGCGTATACGAGAACAGTACGGTATGGGTGAATGGCATTTCTGTAGGAGGCAGGAAATATGGTTATTCCAGATTCACCCTTGATATTACGGATGCCGTCCATGCGGGCGATAATCTGATTCAGGTCAAAGTGGATAATACATCTATGCCAGCGGACAGATGGTATTCGGGAGCAGGTATATACCGGACGGTCAAGCTGTTGACCTTGCAAGAAAAACATTTGAATCCGGAGCATATACAGGTAGTCTCGAAGGTTGAAGGCGACAACGCAGTGGTAAAGATTCATACCGGGGTCGCTGGCTTTGTGAGTGCAAATATGACAAACGGAAGACTATCTTATACGGGAGAGTCTGACAACGGCAGCATTACGATTGATATTCCGTCTCCGAAGCTGTGGAGTCCCGAGCAGCCGCATCTCTACAATGTGGAATTGACTCTGCACGAAGATAAACAGATTTCAGACATTTACAAGCTGCGAATCGGCATTCGGACAATTGAAATGGTTGCAGGCAAAGGGATGTATTTGAACGGTCAAGTGACAAAAATCAAAGGCTTCTGCGTACATCAAGATGCCGGATCTCTCGGTATAGCTGTCACGCCAGAAATTTGGAGAGAGCGATTCCTTAAGTTCAAGGAAATGGGATGCAACGCTGTACGCGTCTCTCATCACATCCCTGCATCGGAGCTGCTGGATCTTTGCGATGAGCTGGGGCTGCTGGTCTATGAGGAGCCATTCGACAAGTGGACGGGCGGGTCTTATCGGAGATACTTTGAGACGGAGTGGCAGCGCGATTTGGAATGTATGGTGCGAAGAGACAGGAATCATCCCTGTATTTTCATGTGGGGCGTCGGCAACGAAGTGGAGAACCAAGGACAGGCTTCCATGCTGAGCATCTTGAGAATGCTTAAGGATCATCTTCTAACGCTTGACGACACAAGGCCTGTCTCCTACGCGATGAATCCGCACTTCAAATACGAGGACAACGTCGATCTCTCCAAAGTGGAGGATATTCAGCAGTTCGTGGACACGGAGAGCGATACGGAAATTTACGATCAGGACGAGAGGATTGAACGAATCCGGCGGATCGCCGAAATTGTCGATGTCATCAGCTGCAACTATCAGGAGCAATGGTATCCCGGCATCCATAAAGTTGCTCCTGACAAGCTGATTCTGGGCACGGAGACGTATCAATTTTTCAGGGGACATCCCGAGCAAATGCAAAATTTCAGTGACGAGGTGCCATGGATGGACGTGGAGAAGCACGATTACGTCATCGGCGGGATGCTCTGGACGGGCATCGACTATTTGGGTGAATCCATGGGATATCCTGCGAAAGGCTGGGCCGGTTCATTATTTTGGACGAACAATGAACGCAAGCCGTTGTCCTATCTATACGAAAGCTACTGGTCGGAAAAGCCAATGGTATATTTTGCTTTACAGGATTACTCCTTGCAGGACGAGGGCGTCAAGCAGCATTGGGATGCTCCGCGATACGCAAGCCATTGGAATTTCCAGCAATTCAACAAAACGGTCATTCCGTATATGATCGCGTCTAACTGCGAGGAAGTGGTGCTAGAGCTTAATGGCAAGCAGTACCATGTAAAGCAACCTTCCTCTTACCCTAGCCGCATGATTACGGGTTACCTTCCTTATTTGCCAGGCACCGTGAAAGTTAGAGGGTTCAATGGCGGACAAGAGGCCTGTAGCTATACGCTGCAAACAGCCGGCCCTACGGTGAGACTGAGCTTCGATGAAGAAACAGTCAAATTGCCAGCCAAGGATGGTTACCATCGTTTGTTAACTGTCCGGGCAATCGACCAAGAGGGGACGCCCGTATTCCGTGAAAGTGCCAAGGTCACCTTCCAAGTTATCGGACCTGCTGAGATTGTGCGAGTGGATAACGGAGACCTGTGCTCCAGCGAGCCCTATGACCGAAATTGGATGCATATGTACCGAGGCTGCGTCAGCACAATTATTCGATTATCGGGAGAAAAGGGCCGTATTGTATTAACGGCTTACGCAGACGGGTTGTATTCTGCCGAGGTTGTCGTTCTAGTCATTTAAGTTCCAACATTCCTTAATGAATAATGCCGCATGATTTTCGTCCGAAATAGATAAGAGAAACAACCCGCTGGGCAGTAAAATCTGCTCCAGCGGGTTTATCGGTGTCTATGGTGGATTTAACTGCTAACTTCAATCGTCTTAAGCGGCCTTTCTGCCGGACCTTCAAGTACTGTGCCTGTTATCGAGAAGCGGGATCCATGGCAAGGACAGTCCCATGTTCGCTCCCCGTCATTCCACTCCACTTCGCAGCCCATATGCGTGCAAGTCGTATCTACGACATGCAGTTTTCCTTCCGTATCGCGGTAAGCGCCTGCTCGGCGGCCATGCACGCTGACTACGGCACCTTCGTCCGAATTCAGCTCATGAGGCTTTCGATGCACCATTTCTACTTTACCGCTGACTAGATGTTTGGCCACGTCCAAATTGTCCACGACGAGATTCTTCAGCGTGCTGAGAGACAGGGAACGGGATGGCGCGAAAAGCTGGGTATACGGATTGTCGTGCTCCTGAACAAGGTCTCGTATGAGAAGAGCAGCTGCGGTGCCTGTTGTCATTCCCCATTTTTTGAAGCCGGAAGCGATGAAGATATTCGGATTGTTCTCCGTAATACGGCCTACATAAGGCAATTTGTCTCCAGTCACTAAATCTTGCGCAGACCAGCGATAAGAAATGCTTTCCGTTCCGAAATTCTCTGCTGCAAACCGCTGCAGCGTTTCATAATGGTTGATCGTACAAATACCTTGTCCCGTTTTATGGTTCTGACCGCCAATAATCAAGAGCGGGGAGCCGTCCAGGTCCGTAGCACTGCGGATGGAACGTTTTGGCTCCTCCGCGCTAAGATACATGCCGCCTGGATAGTTAACCTTACTTTTTACGGCAAGGGCATAGGAACGCTCCGCATGCATTCTGGCGAAAAAAAAGCCATATCCGTCAAAGAAGGGAAAGTGGGAGCAGATGACGACGCGATCGCAAGTGATTTGGTAGCCATTAGCTGTTGAGACAACGGGGTGTTGATCCTGTTGAATATCTGTTGCCGTCGAATGTTCGTAGATCCGGCCACCAGCCTCGACGAACTTGCCGGCAAGCGCGCTCAAATATTGCAAAGGATGGAATTGTGCCTGCTTCTTCATGACGACGGCTGCTATTGCCGGAATGTTCGTCAAAGGAATATGGTCAACATAGTATCCGGTTATACCGAGCCTTTCATAAGCAGCCATTTCGTCTTGAAGCTTCGACAGGTAAGAATCTGTATTTGTATACACGTAGGCATCCTGCTCGGTGAAGCCGCATTCAATCCCATGTTCATTGACCGTATCTCGAATAAATTGAAGCGCGTCTGCATTGGCTTTGTAATAGAGTTCTGCTTTCTCATAACCCTGTTGTTTAATCAGCGCATCGTAGATAATGTCATGCTGAGCGGTTATTTTAGCAGTTGTATGACCGGTTGTCCCACTGAAGAGAGTGCTGGCCTCCAATAGAACGACTCGCAACCCTGCTTTCGCGAGCAAGTATCCTGTCGTTATTCCTGAAATGCCCCCTCCAACCACGACAACATCGGTTTCGATATTCTCCTCCAGCTTAGGGTAGGAAGGAAGACTCTCAGCCGATTTCATCCAAAACGGCTCTGGGTATGTAGGTAGTGCTGGGATATTTGCCATCGTATGTTCCCTCCAAAAATAAAATCCTTTCTTCTTCTTATTCCCTATAGAAGGAAAACTATTCTATTCACATCGCTAGCGTATAATTGGAAAATGTGCCGCAATTTTTTATTATTTGGTTATTCGTTGATTCTCAAGGGGATGGTTAACAAGGGAAGGAGCGGAATTCAGGTATATTCGTACGTATATCGAATGGAGAGCAAATTATAATGGATAAGAAAAAATTGGATTTAGCAGCCCTTGCCAGCATCCAGAATATTCGGAGGGGTTTTTGCTTGCCATTCCGTTATTCGCGATATGCTCGACATCGTTCGCGGAAGAACATCGGCAAGAAAAAACAGTCATGAAATGGTTCACGGTCATCGGAATGGCGCTTCCGAGTATGAAACAGGAACGGTGGCTCTACTTCTTATTCGCTATCAAGCCTAAGAAGAACGAATATTATTAAAAGGCTGGTATACGGAAATCGTTTCACAGTCTTTTTTAAGTCTATCGTATTTTGCCTATCAACCTATCATGTGGTACGCTATTCCTAAAATGGATAAAGGTGATTCAGTGACATTTAACTTTTAGAGAATCCGCAGCTCTATTACCAATAGGCTTGAATCAGGGCTTATGAAGTTAATCGATCTCGAATTACTTGTTTAAAGTGAGGAGATTTTATGTACTATTCACTAAAAGAATTGCAAGTTGCTTATGAGTCTGGAGCGAAGTTAAAGTTTCTATTTTTCTGGGGCCATACATCAATGAAAGATGGCACCATAAGTGCCAGCTGTTTAAGCCAGTGGTGGGAAAGCTCATTTAGAGTGGAAGGGGAGCTATACAGCTGCGCCGAGCAGTATATGATGGCTGAAAAGGCACGGCTTTTTTATGACAACGAAATGCTTGAGGCAATAATGATGGCAAAGCACCCGAAAGAAATGAAGAGTTACGGTCGTGCAGTTAAAGGTTTTGATGCAGACATTTGGGAAAGTCGTTGTTATGATATCGTACTTCAAGGAAACCTAGCCAAGTTCGGACAAAACCCCGAACTTTTGAATTTTATAAAGGCAAGTAAAAACCGGATTTTTGTAGAAGCTAGTCCAGTGGATCGGATTTGGGGAATTGGACTTTCAAAAGACCATCCTCACGTAAATAATCCTTTGTTTTGGAAAGGTAAGAATTTGCTGGGCTTCGCATTAACCGAGGTTCGTGATCGTTTGAATAACGAAGATTTACAAGGTAGAGTTACGTCTTAGAATCTTGCCTCCGGCGGCTATTTATTTTATGTGAAAAATTGAATTTTAAAAAACGTTAATCTTATTATTAAGGTTAACGTTTTTTTTATGAAAGAAAGGCTCGAGGAGAGGCTGCCACGTCAGGTTGTTCTTGAAACAATTTTAAATTAAAGCTAAAATATAGCCTAATAAATACCGAATTCGGGAGAAGGCTGTTACACCACATTTTTGATGCAGGAGGAACGCTGCTCATAACAAAAGGAGCTCAGGCATCCGGAACGAAAGATTTTAACGATTTGCTTTGGGATACAGGCAAGATAGAGTCTGACCAGTCCCAAGCCATCTTGTATGCGGGTCCGTCGTTGAAAACGCTGCAACGCGTTTATTGGAGGGTTAAGGTTTGGGGCAATCACGATGAAGTGTCATTATTTAGTGAATACGCTTTCTTCGAAATGGGGCTGCTGCATACCAGTGACTGGCATGCCCTCTGGATAGAACCGGAAAAGGAAGTGCAAATTGATGTATATAAACCTGCCCCTTATATTCGCAAGGAATTCACTGTAAGGAAGGGCCTTGCCCAGGCCAGAGCTAGTTTTACGGCCAAAGGAATATATCACTTTTATTTGAACGGAATGGAAGGAACGGACCATCTGTTTACTCCTGATCGATGGTGCTTATTGTGTAGAACTGGAACCGGACATGCTCACGCTAAAAAGCTCACCCATTGTGGCCGTTCCTGGTGCATGTACGGCCAAAGCGACCAGTTTCGAAGAGCACGCATTTTACGAAGCTAGTAGCCCACGTAAAATAGGAAATAAATATTATATAATATATTCCTCTGAAAAAAGTCATGAGCTATGTTATGCCGTCAGCGATAGGCCTGATAGCGGATATGCATTTGGAGGTACCATTGTGAGCAATGGCGATGTGGGTAAACATTCTGCGGGGAAAGCGTTAAACTATACCGGAAATACACATGGTGGTATTGTACAAATCAATGGAGAATGGTACGTATTTTATCATAGACAAACGAATGGACACCATTTTTCACGGCAGGGTTGTGCTGAAAGGATTGAGATACTGACGGACGGTAGCATACCACAGGTGGAAATGACCAGTTGCGGCCTTAATGAAGGGCCGTTGACTGGGACAGGGGAATATGAGGCGCGCATAGCATGCAATCTATCTGGACCTGAAGGAACCTATGAATACGGTAAAGAAAAAGACACTACCGGCAACCATCCTTACTTTACTCAAAGCGGAACGGATAGAGAAGAGGAGAGCAATCAGTATATTGCCAACATACGAGATGGTGCATGGGCAGGATACAAATATTTTGTATTCCGGAGTGAAAAAGCAATTACTGTGCGGGTACGTGGAACAGCAAGTGGGATTTTTAAAGTATCTACGATGGTTGGAGGAGAGCAGGTTGCACATATTGAAATTCAACCCGCTGAAAATTGGAGAGAGTATTCGGCACCGCTGCACATTCTACCAGGGGAACATGCGCTGTATTTTCGTTATGAAGGCGACGGTTCGTTCGACTTTGTATCCTTTAGGATAGAATAAAAACAAAAAGAACTTACTAGAGGCGCTTGTTTAAGAGTGCCTCTTCTTCATATAGAAAATTACTTTCTTTTCAATATCCTAGTTCCTTGGTTTTTGAAGGTGGAAATACTAATGCCGTAAATTTTCTTAAAGTGGCTGTAAAATCTGAATGTTGAATAATAGGGAGATACGGGCCAATTTTAACAAGTGGAGAACGGATCGAACAATCTTTAAGGAACAATGTTCTTGTCCTCAGACAAAGTTATACAAACAGTTGTGGGACAAGGGATTCGGTCGATTTGTATACATATGTATAAAATACTATATATAGACACCAGTAAACATTAGTACGCCGTACGTGTCTGATGAAATAAAGTTCTATACTGGCACGGTGGCGTTAAGCTCTAACGGAAAACGATAGCTCCATATACACCTACGAAGAATCTGCTGGCATTATCGGCAGCTTTATCACGTTAATGGGAACGCAACAATTTCCAAATATTTACTTCTAAATGGTGAAAGAAATTATGCTGATAAGGAAGGCGATCGTGTATGAACTACTCTAATCAAATGCTAGGTGCTATGGTAATACTCATGACAATTACTATGTTGATGTTGTTAGCTGGCTGCAATAACAATAATGTACCTACTGAAGCTATGCCCTCCAATACTGATTCGAGTTCAACACCGACTTCAACGTCACTTGAAACACCTTCTAATTCACCAAGTCCTACACCAAGTCCGACACAAAACGGAGAAACTAAAACTTTTAACCATGGCGGACTTAAACTTGAGGTAGCAAATGTCTACGAAGTTCGAACCGAAAGCATGAACGATGACGGAGGTAATCCAAGGGAATACAGTGTTTTTGTCTGTTATCCCGGTGCAAGTGTTACGGTATTAACCGCCGATATGAGTGATAGTCATTTCTCTGCGGATGGAAAGTCTCATGCAAATTGGGGTGTTCTCTTGGCGTCTGGTGGACGGAATGATATCGTGGATGACATGAATTCATTTGAGGTTACGCCTGATATACTCGGCATTTATAACCTCGAATCGAGCATGTATGTATTGAAATTAGAGATGTACGAAAATGACTGAAAGACCTAACGAATGGCATTGTTTTTAGGTCCATGGAGAAAGGGCCTACAACCGAGAGAAAGTGGGACCAATTTGTTTATGGTGTTCATCCGCTTCCGCGACAATACGCAAGATCATATGAGAAGCCTAATGTTAGGAAGAAGGCAAGGAATAAACTGATGCAAACATGGATTGAAATTTTTACATGAAGATTGCTTTTCCCAAAAAATCTCGAATGGTATTCGTTCATAATGGGTTATCCCTCCAACGTTTTCCAACGGTCATTCAAACACAGTAAAGCAAGTTTCATTGCTTCACTTAAATCCATCATAAAAAACAAATCCTGAAGAACGGGGTAAGTAATTTCTAAAGAATTTCTTAAGACTAGAAAAAAATTAAGGTTGACATTAAATCATTCAGTTCTATAATTTTCATATATCGCAATATACCGATGTGGAAAGATGAGATAATCTTAAACAAGCTTGAAGTGTCGCATGGAAACATTATACTTGATCTTCATGTTCCCCCGACAGCCCTGCTTGGCTCAGGTGGAGAGCAGTTCGCCATTGAAGCGCTAAAACATACATTTTTTCAATTTGGTGAGGTGAGCTCTATTGAACTTTTGGTTGATGGAGAACATAAAGAAAGCTTAATGGGACACATCGATTTGGAACGTCCAATGATCAGAAATGAGGATAGAGAACATTGATTTTTAGAATATTCAAACCATTAATCACAGTAATCGTCGTTTGTATACTGGCAATATATGTGTTACCGCTCTCAGTTTCAGCCACGAACCAAGGAACACTTAACTCATCGGGGATGTCTGACATACCGACTGTGGAATCATTGCATCTTAATGTTAAATCCGCCATTCTCATTGAACAAACTACAGGAGATGTTCTATTGTCCATCAATGCCGATCAGGGCTTTGCGCCGGCAAGTATGGTCAAAATGATGACAGAGTACATTGTTGCCAAAAAAGTTAGAACAGGAGAACTATCCTGGGATGACATCGTTACAGTCAGCGATCATGCATCTAAAAGCGTAGGTACCCGTGCATTTCTTGCAGAAGGAGATCAGCATACGGTAAAAGAACTGTACACCGCAATGGCAGTGGGATCCGCGAATGATGCTGCGATTGCTCTTTCTGAGCATGTATCGGGCACAGAACAGAACTTTGTAACACTTATGAATGAGGAAGCCAAACGCATGGAACTGACTAAAACCCATTTTATCAATGCTACCGGACTGAGCCGCGCCGACATGCCAGAAGGCTTTCGCCCTGATGAAATGGGAGAAACGCTGATGTCAGCAAAAGACGTGGCCACATTGGCGAAAAACCTTATTCAAGATGAACCAGATTATGCTGATGTCACATCCATTCCATTTTACAAGATGCGTAAGTCCGATAAAGATCCAATTGTCAATTCAAACCGGATGCTAGAGACTAACAAAGCTATTCCGAGTTATGCTTATGAGGGCTTGGATGGGCTCAAGACAGGATATACCAAAAGCGCAGGCTATTGCTTTACCGGAACTGCAGAGCGCAATGGTATGCGTTTAATCAGTGTTGTCATGGGGACTCCATCGATGGGGAGCCGCTTCGAAGAGACGGCAAAGGTATTAGACTATGGATTCAATCACTTTACAATGAATCAAGTAATTCCTGCTGGGAGTTTAGTCACTGGGATGGAAACATTTCCTGTCAAGGGCGGGAAAGAAAAAAATGTTCAGATAGTAACAAAAGATGATGTTTATTTTATTCTCCCGAAATCAGATGTATCTACACAACCTATTGCTACAGTCAATTTAGTTCCAGGTGGGCTCGCTGCCCCTGTAGTAGCTGGTACAAAAGCTGGAACGGCGACATTTACTTACGTAGTCAAAGGGCAAAGCGTCGTACAATTAAGAACTGTTGATTTAATCACTGAGCGAACAGTGGAGAAAGAAAACTGGTTTATGTTACTTCTTCGGTCAATTGGTGGTTTCTTTAGTGCGGATTAGCAGTGTCAAGATGCTTTGAAAGATTATGAATTGGAGAACGAATAAGATCTTTTAATTTGAACGGAATGATAAACAAAAAAGAAATATACAGCAGAACGATTTCGAGTGGAGACTGATCCCGATACTTGATCAGTTGAATATAAGAAGTCTTGCTAAGTCACTCCATGAGAAACCATTTTCGAGCAGGAAATAAGCTGCCAAGTTTGAAGAGGGGTTTAAACTCGTCTTCTTTCATAAGTTGTCTCTTACAACCGATGGAATACAGGTAACCACTCCTGATTTTCCATCGGTTGTTCTATTTTTTGTGATGAAATTTTTTGCAGTAAAAAGTTTTTTTTAGAATGAAGATTTTTTCTTCGAGTAAAAGGGATGTAAGTTTGACCGCTTTTTCTTGTCCTCCGACAGAACGTTACGGATGGACCGAACGTGGTAAGGCTTTGAGTCTACTTATGTACATATGTATAAAATACGGGTTTTGTGAACATGTCTATGAGTGGTAAAAGAGATTCGGGTTGCACTTTGCAATACGTTTCAAAAATCTCATTGCCTTTAGCGTGCTCCCCTTCATCGACTTGTACTTGGACTTCGTCCATCTGGCTATAGTGAGGTTTACATAAGTCAGGATTCTTTTGGCTGAGCCAGCAGCAAACTTCGAGAAATAGTTGAACCAACCACGTATTACAGGATTCACTAACTTAGCTAATTCCTCTATGGAAACCGATTTATTGCAAGTACGTATGTTACGTATGCGCTCTCGCAATACTTGTCCTGCACTTTTGCTGGCTGCCGGTGAAAAACCATTGAAAAATTCCCCTTGCTTGTTTCTCATATACCGTTTGCGAAACGTGTATCCTAGGAAGGTAAAATCTTCATACTCATGTCCTCCTTGATATCGATCACTTCTACAATATACGATTCTGGTTTTATCCGGGTGTATTTCCAATTTGCAGGTTTTCATTCGACTTTTCAACTCCTCAAGGAGTTGTTCAGCTTCTGCTTTCTTCCAACAGTGTATGACTCCATCGTCAGCATATCGAGCCCATGGATTTCTTGGTTTCTGCCTTTCCATCCACTGATCAAAGGCATAGTGCATATAAAGTTCCTCATCGTTACAGCCTTCAATAAATTCAACGGTCTGATTCGTGTCCTTTCTAAGCTGGTTCCATATTTCGGCTGAATCCTCAATGGCATGAGGGGATGAAAATGTAAATCGTTCTTTTCGATGAAGCATCCACTTAATTTTCTCTGCGTCTAAAAGAAATGGCTGGTCAAACAGTGTATCATCAAATAATCAGGGGTTCAATGAATTTATTGGCCTGAATGCTCCTAAATTTATCAAATTTTTCTCATCCATATCGTCTTCAGGTGTATACAAAATGAGGGTAACATCGTCGTATTCGCCTGCATAAAACGTGTTGGAACGAACATTAATTTCACCTGCAGAGGGATGCTGTATTTTAAAATGGTTATCATCCCGAAAACACTGGACGTCATGGAGTTCCCAAATCGTTTTGAAGTCTTCGTTCACTTCCAAAAGCTTCTTAATAATTTCAATGATGTAGGGATCTTCCGTCCGCCGAGCAAAAGTGTAACGAAAAGCTGCGAGTAGCTTTCGGGCCGAGTCTTCCCAGTCCGCATAACGGCCTCGTACAACGGGGTCGTTGAACATTAACCAGATCAGATTTCCCGAACAGTTTTTCATCTTGTTAGACTGCAATCCAAATACTTCAATGGCTGTCTGATTCCAAACTAACAGATTCCACTGACCGTCAATGGCGTAGGCTGGCAGATGTATATATTGATCAACGATGCGTTGAAGCACAGGGGTGGATATTTGCAGATATGACGCATCTGAAACCGATTCCAGAGGGATCTTGCGATCCGCTATGACATAGAGATGAGCTCTTTCATCACGACTTAACTTTAAAGTACGGGCCAAGCTTTCGATGACACTATCTGATATACGCACGTCTCTCCCTTGTTCAAGGGATGTGTACCAAGACACTGAGATTCCGGACAAAACCGCCACTTCCTCCCGGCGAAGGCCCTTAGTTCTTCTATGAGAATTAGAGTTGTTACTCAGTCCAACTTGTTCTGGTCTTGTCCTGTTGCGACGGTTTTTCAAAAATTCAGCAAGCTCCTTACGCCGCAGTTCGTCATTCAAGAGTCGCATCCCCTTTCCAATGATCTATGCTTAATAAATTGTACCAGAATCTTATAACGAATGCATTTGTTTTATCGGATTTCGTGTGAGTTAAGTTAAGGTAATAGTTTTTATAGTAGCATAAACACCGTACTAGTTGACCCTTAGTTCTCGCGGTATGATGTTCCTGCAATCGAATATAAATCCAACAAAAAAGGAGAATAGAAGCATGAATTTACATGAGCATGGAAATCGGATAAACGATTTCAACAAAATTGTTTTTGAACGTAGGGCGATTAAGAAATACGATACTTCTGTTAAGATTAGCCGCGATGAAATGAAGGATATATTAACCAAGGCGACCAAGGCTCCCTCGTCCTATAATTTGCAGTCATGGCGTTTCCTGGTCATTGAAAGCGAAGAGGCTAAATCCAAATTGCTGCCTTTGGCCATATTCAATGGGCAACAATACAATGAACAACAGATAGTAACTTCATCTGCTGTAATTGCAATTTTTGGTGACCTAGAGCATGTTGCGAGTGCGCCAGAAATTTTCAATGCAGAAGTAAAACAGGGGTCAATGACTGAATCTGTGAAAGAATATATCCTTGAGGCTATCAATATTCATTATAGCAATAGCCCGGATCATTTTCGTAAAGACGTGGCCTTAACCGATGGCGGACTGGTGGCTATGCAGTTAATGCTGGTTGCGCGTTCTTACGGTTATGACACTTGTGCCATGGGTGGGTATGATAAGGAGAACATTGCTGAAATATTTGGATTGGACAAGGAACGTTACGTTTCGGTTATGCTGGTATCCATCGGTAAGGCAGATTCTGATGGCCGCCCTTCAACACGAAAGCCGATTGCCGATGTTGCAGAGTGGAAATAAACGTTGAATGATGTTTTTTAAGCCTTCGTCCCGGGGCCTCTCATAACATGAGTATCCTAGTTTAGCGTGACCAAACGTGTGACCACGCCCTCAAATCATCATTATCCAGATATAGAAAAAGGCCTTCAAACACTCGGAAATCCTTGTGTTTAAACAACTTCATTAACTTAACCTTTTAACATCAATTATTCCGATGAGAGATAATCGTTTTCTAACGATTGTCTCTTTTTTCTCTTAGTATGCTTATAGTTCCTCATGAGATCATAGCAGTCACTCGCCCAAGTTGGAAATAATGGTTCATATTACCGTGTACATCTTATCCACTGATGGAGGACGTAGCCCAAGCGAAGGCGCGGGAGCAATTGTTTTTCTCTGTTATTCAGTATGCATCAAATCCGACACACATGGAACTAAGATGAAGCATATGAGATGATGGAACTACCGATTTTTCGAGAATATGAAGACATCGCAACTCAAGGAATGCCGAATAGCCCATGCTTATCTAGAAGAGGCTTTGGCTCGAGATTATTTCTTGAAATTGCGGCAGAAGAGCGGCAGTGATGGCGACCATGGCGCCAGTTTCTGCAAGGCTTCATGATCCTTCACATCTTCAAGTTGCTGCGGCAACTGCTCGAATAGATACTGCAGATAAGCCTGCGGCTTCAGGTCATTCGCCTTTGCGGTTTCCGCGATGCTGTAGATTATCGCACTTGCTTTTGCTCCGCGCGGCGTATTGCTGAAGAGGAAGTTTTTGCGTTTATGTGCTTAAGCACATAATCGTAAAAACTGGCTTTTCGCGGGCACAGCTCGCGGAGCCAAAGCCAGCGCGAAGATCTACAGTGTGATGGAAACAACAAAAGAAAATGGCCTAAATCCATTTAAGTATGTGCAGTACCTCTTCGAGCAACCGCCTCAGCTGACAGATCCAAACGATCCCGAAGTCTTAGACAAGTTGCTTCCGTGGTCGCCGATGCTACCGCTCGCCTGCCGAGTATTTAAACAACAATAGCTATAGTATACGACAGCCCTCAACATGACTGCATGATGGGGGCTGTTTGACGCATACCCTTTAGGGAAAAGTTTTATTCCTATACTAGATAGTATGGGCAAGTGGGGAAAAAAATATAAAGAATTAAGAAAAAGCTAAAGCCTATACTGGTCTTTAGCTTTTTCATTTTTATTATGTTTGCATGGTTTATCTTAAACTAACCTGCCCAATCGTATTATGAGGTCACCAGATCTTTCTGGTAGACCTTATTTTTGTGTGATCGTAAGATAGCGGTAGCCGGGGATCGAACGTTTCTGCCCGTGGGAGTTGGATCCCGAGAGCTATACAGTTCATCCCCCCTACTTGTTAAACCATGATTAGGCTGGTTGGGACCATGATCCCGAATCACATGCGATAATGTGGACGACAAGAAGGTTATAGGGGTTGCCGGCGAAAAATATTATGGGAGTGATTATGTGAACCCTGTCATTAGTTTGGATGTGTCCAAAGGGGAAAGTCACGCGCAAGCTTTTGCAGACAGAGGAACGCCCTATCTTTTACTGGGAAACGTGCGGCAGTCGTATTAGAGGCAACGGGTCATTATCATAGTCCAGTTGTTCAATTCTTGGATGAGCATCAGTTTGTGCATATGGAAAGTGGATTGGTATTTGTACAAAGAACGCCACTTAGTGGAGTGCTTTTTCAAAAAATCAAACATTTTCGCCGCGTGGCTACCCGTTATGACAAGCTAGCAAAGTCATTCTTGTCGTTTGTATACGTGGCTGCCATTTTCAAATGGACTCAGTAATGAGTTTTCAGACACGTCCTAGTGTTGTCAAAGCCATAAAGCGTCATTTCCTTGCCTGCAGGACGATCGGGGTGCCGGTGGGTGAAATCTTGCTGTCGCTATCTATGTACTTGGTTGCCCGTTTGTTCAGATCAATAAATGGTTTGACGCCTTGATGCTGAAGCAGTTCATAGATAGCCGCTACATCTCATGAGCGGCATCGAGCAGCATCTTGTCCAGCATGATCAAGGTGAAACGTTGCGAAAATTCAACCGAACTGACAACAAAGCTTACGGCGTCGTGGCGCGATGCGGGCTGAAGTCTTGGATAAAACGGCAGATCATGCTTACTGTTTGCAGCAGTAAGCATGTACAGGTCTCCGTTCCATGATCTGCTTCTGCATTTAGCATAGAATGACATTTTTTCATCACAATCTGCATATATCTAAAAAGATTTGGTCAAAAGGTGGTGATCACGATGAGAATCTGGATTGCTCATGAGGGAGAAACCTTAAGAACAATCGCGTACAAAAACGATGTGCAAACAGAAAATCTTATCTCCCTGAATTCGCACATTGCAAATCCCGATCTGAACATAACCGGTAAACCGGTCTACCTTCCTTACTCACCTGCAACGAAAACACCAAAGTACCACTCTCCCTCTTGCCCACCGCCATTGACTCCGCCAATATATTTAAATCATTGGCTTCCCCTTACCTCATTGGAACAAATGGCCGACATCGAATATGATGTCCTCATCGTCGGTACTGGCGCAGGAGGAGGGACTGTCATTTGGCGATTATGCGAACAGAGGCAAAAAAGCAATAAACGGATTGGCGTCATTGAAGCGGAGACCTTTTGCTGCCGACGAATGCGGCCAATATTCCCTCTATGAATAGCGAACGGGTGCAAAGATATTTCCAATATGTATCAAAACCTTTAATGGGTTCACTTCCGGAATTTTCAGGAGCAAGGCGAATTTTGACCCTTGGGGGAAAAACGTTATTCTGGAATGGAATTAGCCCCCGTATGGACCTACATCAATTAGAATATTGGCCTATTCCAATTCAGGAAATGGAAGCTTATTATTCCATCGCCGAACAGGTCATGAGCGTCACGAACAGATATACCGATGGTTCTTCGTTCACTGACATTTTGCGGAATCGACTGCATCAAAACGGGTTTCCCACAGCCACGACTACTCCGATCGCCGCCAACCTGCAGCCAACCGCATATGGGCAGGTTCCTTCCGATGTATTTTTCAGTTCTACCTCCTTTCTGGCTGAAGCGATGAACAACAGACCTTACGATTTGGCTGTCAAGGCCCGGGCGGGTCCAAGTGTTCGAAGAGAATGGGTATGTTACCGGTGTAAAAGCTATATCTCCGGACAAAAAAGCTTATGTTCTTAAAGCAAAGACGGTCGTATTATCGAAAAGCACATTCGAAACCCCACGTCTGTTGCTTCATTCGGGAATCCGGGGGCGAGCCATCGGTCATTATTTAACGAATCACTCTTTTGTTTCAGCTGTTGGATCAATGAACCGCAAGGAGTTTCCTGATGTATTAGGCACGCTGGGTATTTTGATCCCATCATCGCCAGAGAGACCTTATCAAGTACAACTGCACGGTCCGGATGCATATTTTTGGTATCAGCCTTATCAAGAAAAACCGTTGTCGGAGGAATTGGAAATAAATTTTCTATGCAACGGATCAGTTGAACCCCGTTTTGAAAATAAGATCACACTGGACTAAAAAAGACCGCATTGTTCCATTTCCTCATAATTTCAAAGAGTTGCTGGCCATGCACGCTGATACTATGAAAAATAAGCAAGCGGCCTATTTGTTTGAGTCCTCATGGAAGAAAAAGTACACAAACAGGGGAATCCGCAAGATTTTGGAAAAATATTCAAAGGAAGCCAATTTATCTCAAAACCTTTCTCCTCATTACGTCACATTCTATTAACCTCGCGAAAAAAGCAGGGCATAGATGACGCACTTATTCAACCTTATTCCGGGACATGAAAGTAGAAAATCTTTAGAGTATACTCAAAACTGGCAATTACCGATGCTCAAAATGAGTATAACGAGGTTATTAATGAATTCCTAATTTAATCCATGCGATTGCGGGTCGTGTCAGCTAGGCTGGTACTACCCCATATTGGATCAGGAATGGGTACAATTATGACCGCATCTGAATTACCCATGGCGCCGTTATAATGTCTTCACTTGTACTAGGAGAATTCGTAGGTTGGTCTCAATGGCTTGGAGTTATTATTATTTTATACGGTATCTCATTTAGCAGCATAAGACAAAGAGGATCAAGACCACAATCTTCAATGAAGGAATATACATCTCTTTAGACTTAGCGATGTATGAAGGAGAAAGTTATAGGTGAATTCCATCGTTACACATATATCAAAAATCCAAAATTTAAGAAATTGATGAAATAATGATTTCAGAACAAGACTTGAAGCATTTACAACGCTGTGTGGAACTTGCGCGAGTTGCACTAGTAAACGGAGATGAACCGTTTGGTTCCCTTCTAGTCGATCAACAAGGTAATGTGTTGGAAGAAGACTTTAATCATGTTTCTGGGGGTGATCCTACCCAACATCCAGAATTTGCTTTGGCACGATGGGCTGCTAAGCATATGACATCAGAGGAGCGCGCACAAGCAACTGTATATACTTCCGGGGAACATTGCCCGATGTGTGCAACTGCTCATGCTTGGGTTGGATTAGGCCGTATTGTATATGCGAGTTCTTCTGCTCAACTAGTTCAATGGATGAATGAACTAAACGTCCCCCCAGCGCCTATCTACAATTTGTACATTCAGGAGATCATTCGCAATGTGAAAGTTGATGGTCCTATACCTAAGTTATCTGACCAAATCAAAGCACTACATGTTGAACTGCACCAACGAACAAATGAGAGTACAGAGTACCTCTATAATAGAAGAGAAAATTTAAATCTTGCTCGACAATCACTGATGTTGGCATCATTCTTTATAAAGAAAGGTCACTAAATTGGTTGCAGAAAAAGTGCTAATCCTTATTTAGGATAAAAACTTTCTTTTTATATTTGAAGATGCTTTAAAAGGAACCTTATTTGCGAATATATATTGATTGCGGTTCCAGTTTTTCAAATCGCCATAGTTACGCTATCCTGACCGTCAGCTAAATGAATTAGCTGGCGAAAATCGATTAGACATATGCCTAATCGGTAATCGGACTATAATCTTTTCCATTACGGCAATCGGTACAAGTTCTTGTCCTTGGCTCGGGACACGAACTTGCGATAAAACAAAAAAAGCCGCTAAATTAGTGACTTTCAATGGGAATATGTTCTTGTCCCCCGACATCTACAATACCACATGGCGTGCCATTACAGTGGCACGCCATGTGGTATTTATGTTCTTACTGCTGTGTTACTGCCTTTGAGCTTTCACTTCATCCATCGTAGGATAATCTGTATAACCCTTACTTCCGGTACCAGCATATAAAGTATTACGATCAACTTCATTTAAAGGGAACCCTACTTTGAGACGTTCCACAAAATCTGGATTAGCCAAAGACCATACACCAACGGGTACCAGATCAGCTGTGCCACTATCAATATCTACACTAATATCATCAATAGCACGCCCTGCTCTGTTGACCAATAATGCGTTTGTCCAGTTTGTGCGAATGTCTTGGAGAAGCTTCTCATTTCCAAGATGCATGACATGAAGGTAAGCTAAATCCAATTGAGCTAATTCCTTTACGAGGTGGAGATAAAGTTCAGGACCTTGTTCCCCATCTTGTATTCCTCCAAGAGGTGTTCCTGGCGAAATACGGAAGCCGGTTCTTTCTGCTCCAATTTCTTCGATAATAGCTTTCGCTACTTCGATCGCGAAGCGACTACGATTTTCTATAGAGCCTCCATATTCGTCTGTCCGTGTATTTGAATTCTCTCCAAGAAACTGATTAATCAGATAACCATTCGCTCCATGAATTTCGACGCCATCTGCTCCTGCTTTTATAGCCGCTGCTGCTGCTTTTCGGAAATCAGCAATGGTTGTTTGAATATCCTCTTTACTTAACTCCCGCGGAACCGGGATATCCTGCATTCCTTTAGCGGTGAACATCTCCACACCTGGCGCGATTGCAGATGGAGCAACAGGTTGACGATGATGGGGTGTATTATCTGGATGCGACATGCGGCCCACATGCATTAATTGGATAAATATATAACCATCAGCTTTATGCACTGCATTCGTAATCTTATTCCAACCTTCTATATGCTTTTCAGTATAGATACCAGGTGAATTCAAGTAACCTTGCCCATCATCAGAAGGTTGTGTGCCTTCACTAATGATTAACCCCATAGATGCTCTTTGAGCATAGTAAAGGGAGCTTAGTTCACCTGGTGTACCGTCCTCTTCTGCTCTGCTACGTGTCATTGGTGCCATAGCTAAACGATGAGGCAATTCCATTTTTCCGATTTTTGTTTTAGTCCACAATTTACTCATTTCAAACAACTCCTCTGTAGTTTAAATTAGTTTTTTATTTAGAAAGTTGTGGGTATAACGCTGATACCCCACCTGCAAGTGCACCTTGTAGCTTACGACTAATTTCATCTGCGATAATTTCAAAGCTGCCAGATTCTATACCGTCAATAGCTATTTTCGCGATATCTGCAGGATTGGATTTAGGCATGTCTACGTTGGCAGTCATGTCTGTCTCCATAAAGCCAACATGTAGACCAGCTACTCTTACATTGCGTGGATATAAATTTAATCGTAAATCATTCGTTAATGCCCACTCTGCAGCCTTTGCAGCCGTATACGCGCCTAAAGTTCCCGAACTAAACCATGATAATCCGGAAAGAATATTCAAAATTGATCCTCCCCCGTTTTTCTCTATGATCGGTGCAAATTCCCGAACCATGGACAGTGTACCGAAAAAGTGTGTATTAAATTCCAAACCTATTTTTTCAGAATCACCGTCTAGTAAAGACGCCCCTGTTGATGAGCCTGCATTGTTAATTAGCACGGTAACATCCTGAGCGATCATAGCAGCATCTGCAACTTCTTGAGGGTTGGTAATATCCAACTTAACTGGTGTAACACCTGGAATATCAATAGTCTCCGGGTTTCTTGCACCTGCATACACTTTCGCCCCTCTTGATAGAAGTTCAAGGGCAAGATGGCGGCCAAATCCCCGGTTTGCTCCAGTAACAAATGCGACTTGTTCAGAAATTATCATTTTTATTGTCTCCTTTGTTCTGTTTTTAAGTGAAATTCCTTATTATTACTGCCCCTTATTTTAGGAAAGTTGGGGGTATAGTGCAGCTACACCACCGGCAAGTCCACCTTGTACTTGACGACTAGCATCATCCGCAATAATTTCAAAATTGTCAGATTCTATACCATCAATCGCTGCTTTTGCAACGTCCAAGGGGTTAACTTTGGGAACTTCTAAGCCCGATGTCATGTCTGTCTCCATATAGCCCACATGTAACCCCGCTACTCGAATATTTTGAGAGTGGAGATTTAAACGTAGGTCGTTCGTCAATGCCCATTCTGCAGCTTTTGCAGCCGTATAAGCGCCCACAGTACCCGAACTGTACCAAGACAATAAGGAAAGAATATTCAGAATCGAACCACCGCCATTTTTAGTTATAAGTGGTGCAAAAGAACGAACCATAGAAAGAGTACCAAAGAAATGCGTGTTAAATTCTAAGTGTATTTGATCTAGATCTCCTTCAAGTAAAGAAGCACCTGTTGACGACCCCGCATTGTTTATTAGAAGTGTTACATCCTGAGCGATCTTAGCAGCTTCAATCACCTCTTGAGGATTAGTAATATCCAGTTTCACGGGGATTACACCTGGGATATCAATAGATTCTGGATTTCTTGCTGCTGCATAAACTTTTGCTCCTCTGGACAGAAGTTCTAGCGTTAGATATCGACCAAGACCTCGGTTGGCACCAGTGACAAATGCGACTTGTTCAGAAATTTTCATTTTTATTACTCCTTTTTATTTTGTAGTATAGTATTCCAATTCCAAAACAACATTTTCTGGATTCTTCTCATTACGAAGATACAATTTCTTATTAGATGGAGGGATATGTTTTATAATACAAGAATGATCATTCTATATTTGGTAAAAAGAAGGGTCTCTTCAAGAAGAAAACTTTGTTGGTTCAATATATTAAAACGATCATTCTAAAAATTATAAACATTGATACATAAAGGACAATTAACCTATAACTATTTAGTTAAAAGTTTTATAGAGATGTTGGCTGTACGTTGCAGGTTCTCTTTAGGAATGGAAGTTCTCGCCATTGCCCTCAACCCAATACCCACCACATTCAGATGTTCTGCCAGTACTGAGGCATCATAATCTAGGTTTAATTCTCCATTCTCCTGTCCCCACAAAATAATATCCTTGAACAGTTGCTCTGCTAGTGTAAATGATTCAGTGGCCTTTGAATCCACATCTACATCGCGCATAGCTAATTCCACGGCAGAATTCACCATTAAACAACCAGAAGGTGAATCTTCATTCCCATATATCATGTAACTAATAATCAATTGAAGAGCCTCAACAGCCGTCTCAGAGCCTTTAACTACTCCTGCAAGCTCGCTATTTACTTTAGTTCGAAATCGATCCATTGCTTTCAGAAACAACGTATGTTTGTCGCCAAAGGTGTCATACAAACTTCTCCGATGGATACCCATATGCTCAACTAGATCCGTCATTGATGTCTTTTCATAGCCTTGTTCCCAAAAGAGCTTCATTGCCTTATCTAGTACTACATTTTCTTCAAATTCTTTGTAACGTGCCATTCTGGTTCCCTCCTCCCGTATTCAATATAACATATTGAGAACGATCGGTAAAGAATAAAAATGTTATTGCTAATCCATTCAATATCACAATCAATGAAAACGAACTATAGTCCGTAAAAAATGTATAAGATTAGTTTTTCTTATTACCTTGCTTAAGAATCATTTGACCCCAAGTATGCGTGATAAAATCCGGGGCGAACTTCATTGAAAAGCGCATAACTTTGGTAAAACCTACGTTCACGCGTAGTTTATTTCTCAACATGCCTTTAATACCAACATTAACAAGCTTTGTTAAGGGGAAAGAGATCAATTTATTCATCAATCCTTCATCATAAGTGTCCGTGAGATTGGTTTCAGAAATAACTGGTGGACAAAGCTCCATCACATGAATATTTTTTCCTTTGTAACGGATTTGCTCACGTAATGCATCACTGAACATGTGTATGCCAGCCTTCGTTGCAGAATAAGTCGGTGCGTTGGCTACTGTAATATTAGCAAGTAGTGAAGTAACGTTAACAATCATTGCCTCTCTTTGTTTGGCTAATAGTGGCAACAAAGCCTTGGTCACATATATTGTACCATTCAAGTTTGTGTTGATTTCTGAAATAAGATACTCGTAGGTAATACTTTCATCGAATAAGTCAAACTCGTTTATGATACCAGCATTATTGAAAACAATATCCAGTTTGGGATAATGTTTAGCTAATTCTTTGGCAAGTTGCTCAACGCTTTTAGCATCACTAACATCAGCTACCATCCCAATGATTCCAGGATTGTTCTTTACTGCTTGATCAATGCGTTTTTGTGAGCGCCCTGTGATGATCACTGTGTTTCCCATCTCATGAAAACGTTTTGCAAAAGCAGAGCCAATTCCAGACGTGCCGCCTGTCACCAGTATCGTTCTATTATTCAATTTCATTCTTCATCATCTACTTTCAATATGACTTTCCCTTGACTATGGCCTGTCGCAATTTTAGTAATTGCGGCATTCACTTGATCAAAGGGGTACTCAGAATCAATTACCGGCTTAGATTTTGCTTTTTCAAGATACTGTGTGAAAGCTGCTAATTGCTTGCCACTTGGTTGAACGTATATGAAATCATAACTTTTATTATGCCATTTCGCTAGCCCATCAAAAGGCAACCCCAGTAAACTGAAAAGAATCTTCTTCGCCGTTGACAAGTCTGCGCTTCGTTTAGCGAAACGGGCATTGGGACCAGCATTTAACGACAATAATTTACCACCTGGCTTTAATATTTTAATTTGTTTACTAATTTCACTGGCGCCCCGGGTATCAATAACATAATCATAGCCTCTCAGTATGTGAGTATAATCCTGCGTTTCATAGTCGATAAACTCATCTGCACCGAGTCGATTGGCCAAATCACGCGCTGATCCACTACCACTGACGGTCACAAACAGTCCTTGTGACTTCGCGTAAGGTATGGCAATCTGTCCAAAGCCCCCCGTACCTCCAGAGACAAATAATTTACTGCCTTGTTGAGCACCTAAAATATCAAGTGCTTGGATGATCGTCAAAGCAGACAATGGTACGGCTGCTGCTTCTGTAAAGGAATAATTAGCTGGTATTTTAGCCACAATAGATGCATCTACTGCGACATATTCAGCGAACGCTCCCATTGTATCTAGCGGTGGCATAGTGTACACGAAATCACCTGTTTTGAAATTTTGGACACCGGTACCGACTTCAACCACAACTCCAGCCAACTCGTTGCCTAGAGTCAATGGAAAGTTGTAATGATCGAACAACTTAACTTTTCCTGTAATCGCCAAGACAAGGTGTGGATCAACACCGGCTGCCTTAGTCTTGATCAGAACCTGAGTTGATGTGATTGATGGAACATCGACTGAGTTGATTTCCACTTCAAGTGTTTTGGAATATCTAGAAATTTGTGCAGCTTTCATTAGGTGCTCCCCTTAAAATCGGATAATGACTTTTCCTTTAGGATGACCAGTCGCAACAAGCTTCAGAGCCTCATTAATATCTTCAATGTGGAATTCAGTCGGGTCCACCGCTGGTACAATCCCGTTATCTTCAATAATCTTCGTAATTTTCTTTAATTGTTCGCCATCACTGCGAACAAAAATGAAATGATATTGAATCTTCTTTTTCTTCGCTTTGTGATCATACTTAGCCCCGGCAATGGTGAAGAGCTTTTGTTTCCAACCTGGCAAGCCCATATGCTCGGCGAAACGTTTGTTAGGTCCGGTCCGCAGAGAAAGAAGGCGACCTCCTGCTTTAATAATGGAAAGTTCATGATCAAATTCGCTTGGTCCCAACGTATCCATCACATAATCTACATTACTAAGCTGCTCCCAATAATTCTCAGTCGTGTAATCAATATATTGGTCTGCTCCAGTCGCCATTGTCCGTTCACGCGCTTGCGGATTTCCACTAACGATGACCCTCAGCCCCATGCTTTTGGCGATAGGAATGGCCATTTGGCCAAATGAACCAGAACCCCCGGGAATAAACACGCTTTCGCCAGCTTTGGCAGCCAATTCTTCATGCAAACCTTGATAAGCAGTCAATCCTGTTAATGGCGCAGCAGCACCGGTCACAAAATCGAGATTAGCGGGCAAGTGCCCGATGGCATCCGCATGAATCGCCGCGTATTCCGCAAAGGCACCGATTTTTTGTAGTGGCAGGCGTGAGTAAATTGCATCGCCAACTTTAAATCCCTGGACGTTCTTACCAACCTTTTCGATAACACCTGTCAGCTCGTTACCCAGTACCAACGGGAACTCATAATCCTGGATCAGCTTCACGCTCCCGGTACCAATGAGCAATTCCAAATGATTAACCGCCGCTGCTTTCACCTTGACCAAGACTTCGTTATCACTTATTTCCGGGACTGGAATATCATTGACTTCTACTATGAATTTTTTTGAATATTTGGTAATCTGTGCTGCTTTCATAATTAATAGCCTCCTATGCGCTGAATAATAAGTAACATTTATTTGTTTTTGTAACTTATGTGACAAGCATAATGCCAGAGGTTACAAAAGTCAACAATTGTTACTCATTGTTTTATATGATAAAATACAGGCAGGTGTATAAACGATTATTGGGGATTTATTGAAGAAAGAAGGGTTGGCAGCACAGTGGCTAAAATCACACAAGAGCTCATTATTGAAACAGCGGAGACATTAATTGAACGCACGGAAAAATCCGAAGTGACCCTCTCACAAATTGCGGATGAATTAAGTATCACCCACGCAGCGCTTTATAAACACTTTAAAAATAAGCAAGAGCTCTGGGCAGCCGTGTCGAAGAGCTGGTTCAACCGGATGATTTCAGAACAAATCAAAATAGACATGACTAATATGGCTAATCCACAGGAATTGCTCCACGATTGGCTTTGGGCATTTGCTAACGCAAAAAAACGTGCCTATAACGAGAATGCCAAAATGTTCGCCTTGAATACGCAATATGTTGACAGCAATCCACTGGTATTACGTGACGTTCTCTGGGATTCCTACCAAATTATTGACGGCTTAATGGACTATCACGATCCCCACTTGGAACGGGCAGAAGCGATTCTCTCCGCGTTTGCGGTGTTTAGCCTCCCGTCCTTCAAAGAATCCTGGAATTTACCAGACTACCAGGACAGGTTTGAACGCATCTGGAGTTTAATCAAACAGGGTCTCTGAATCCAAACCTCTAGTTGGATTCAAAAAAACCGCAAAAGAACTCTCTCTAAAACCAAGAATGTCCAAACCCTTTTTGGAGCTTCGTCGAATTCCAACTTCATCGTGAATCCCTTTTTTTCGTAGAGATATAGCAGTTGGATATACTAATCCGCATTCATCAGGGGTTCACCTAAAAAACAAAAGCAACTTATCCGCAGACAAGTCGTTTTTTAACGTTTTTATTTTAAAATACTACTTTGTAATTATCATTTCATTTCTTACCGCTTCACCTTATAAAACTCATGATACAGCTTCATCAGTGCTCTTTTCTCAATCCGCGACACATAACTCCGCGAGATCCCCAGCTCCTTCGCAATCTCCCCCTGCGTCCGCTCTTCCCCGCCGGTGTCCAAGCCAAACCGCCCACTACAACTTCCTTCCCCCGGTCATCCAGAATGTCGAGATTGCGGTAAATCTTGCTCTTCTCGATCTTCAGATAGACTTCCTTAACAATATCATCTGCATTGGTCGATTAAATGGAAACGATTTTCTTCACCGTGCAATCCGTAATGTACACATAAACCCCATTGCTGCGGGCTGCAGCTCAATTCAAAACAATACTTTACCTATCGTTCTCAATATGATAATATGAATTTGCAGACAGGAGGTGGGGCAGCAAAAGGGCGTGAGAATGATCATGGCGAGAAGCAAAGAGTTTGAAATCAACGTGGTATTAGACAAGGCAATGGACTTATTCTGGCGTCAAGGCTACGAAAAAACCTCCATACAGGGGCTTGTCCAGGGCATGGGTATTCACAGAAGAAGCTTTTATGATACGTTCGTAGACAAGCATCAGTTATTTATGGATGTCTTGAACCGATATACTTTGACTTTGAATTCAAATATTACGAATCGCATTCATCGCTCAAATTCTGCCAAAGAGGCTATCCAGCAGTTGTTTGAAATGATAGTCAGTTGTGAAGAGAATCAACCCAAGGGCTGTTTAACGGTAAATTCGGCCGTTGAACTGTCACTGCTCGATCCAGAAGTGGCAGTTTAAATTCATGAGCAGTTTTTTTGCTTCAGAGCAATTGTTGTATGATTTGCAGGTGAGCGTTCAGTTCAGAAAACGGGAGAAATTCCCGAACATTATGATGCTGTGAGCCTTTCCCTCTATCTGCATAATGCTTAGGTGGGATTGCGTGTAATGATTAAAACGACAGAAGACAAAGAAAAGCTGGAAAGCATTATTAATACAACTTTAGCAGTCCTGGGATAAATTTTTTAACATAATTAGAACGATCGTTCTCGATTTAAATCTAAAGCGGCATTAATTTTAGGTATGATGCCAATCCTAAAATCATCAAGGCTAAGTCAAAGGACTGTATAAAATAAATCTTAAAGGAGAATTTAAAAATGACTATAAACATGGACGGCAAAGTTGCTTTTATAACTGGAGGAAATCGTGGCATTGGATTGGAAACGGCACGTCAATTAGGTAAGCTTGGAGCCACTGTCGTTATTGGGTCACGCGATTTGGAGAAAGGGAAGGTTGCTGTGGATACACTTCGTTCGGAGGGAATCCAAGCGGAGAATATCAAATTGGACGTCAATCTAGCCGAAGACCTTCAAGTTGCCTACAATTTTTTTGAACAGCGGTACGGTAAGCTTGATATGTTGATTAATAATGCTGGGATACAGATAGAGATTGAAGATCTTGCACCCATTAATGAAACAAGTACCGTTTCGCCGGTCGTTATGCGTGAAACCTTCGATGCCAATTTCTTCAGCATGGTTGAATTAACTCAGCTACTGCTGCCGTTGATTCGCAAAGCGCCAGCCGGAAGAATTGTTAATGTATCCAGTGCGCTTGGATCGAATACACTCCATTCCGATCCCGCTGCTCAAATTTATGATGTCAAGCTTCTTGCTTACGATGCCTCGAAGGCGGCAATGAATACCTTTACGACCCATCTTGCACATGAGCTGAAGGATACACCAATTAAAGTGAATTCTGCTTACCCTGGTTGGGTGAAGACTCCACTGGGCGGAAAATACGCTGATATGGATCTTGAAGATGGCGGTAAGACAAGCGTAATGCTTGCCACGTTACCTTCGGACGGACCGACAGGCAAGTTCTTTCATATGGACACAGAGCTGCCTTGGTAATACGGTAGTTAATAGAAAAACGTGTTAATACGGCGAGCGCTTTCCCAATATAACGGGAGAGCGCTCGCCTGATTAAAGCGAAAAAAATGATGTGAACTTATTTTGAAAGAAATAAGGTTTAACAGGTACATAACTCCGCGAGATCCCCAGCTCCTTCGTAATCTCCCGCTGCGTCCGCTCTTCCCTGCCGGTGTCCAGGCCGAAGCGGCCCACTACGACTTCTTTCTCCCGGTCGTCCAGAATATCCAGATTGAGGTAAATCTTGCTCTTCTCGATCTTCAGATCCAACTCTTTGATCACATCATCTGCCTCTGAGCCGAGGATATCGATTAACGTAATCTCATTACCTTCCTTGTCCGTCCCTATAGGGTCATGCAGGGATACGTCCTTTTTGTTTTTTAAATGCATCAGGATTTCGTTCTCGATACAGCGGGTAGCAAAGTAGCCAGCTTCGTGCCTCTGTACGCGCGGTAGCTCTCAATGGCTTTGATCAGCCCGATGGTGCCGATGGAGAGCGGATCCTCCATATCTTCACCTGTTTTTTCGATTTTTAAATAAATTGTGTCACAATATATAAAAATATTATATTTATACAGCAAAAAATCATTGGAATTAAACTAAAAGAAATACGGGTTTTGTGAAGATGTCTGTGAGAATCCGCGTAACCACGCGGGTTTATCGGTCCATTTGTCCAGTGATGTCCAGTGACACAAAGTTTATCCCTATATTGATAGCAACTTTACCCCTTTAGATAAAATGACACAATGATAACATAGTCTGAATCGTTAAACATCCTATCTGTTTATTAATCTGTTTATTTATTATGTAGTTTCTAATGGATTTGAAATAATGATATTTCTCATTTTCTCGGTGCTTACCTTGGTGTAAATAGTTGTAGTTTTAGGGTCTGCATGACCTAATAAATCTGCTATTGCCAAAAGATCTGCTCCTTCACCATCATTATATAATACCGCAGCACAAGTATGCCTTAGCTTATGAGGTGTGACCTTTAAATTATTTGCTTTTACTCCCGCGTCACGTGCAATTTCTTCAATAATAAGCTCAATTGCTCTTCTAGTAAGTCTTTGTCCTCGTTTCAAGGAAATAAATAACGCTTCTTCAGCCAAATTGTTTCGTTTCTGAAGAACTTCCCTCAAATACTTTGCCGGCTTTAGGATGATTTTTGGTACTCTTTTCAATTTTTTGAGGATGTCGTAGAGTTCCTAAGAACAATTGAAGATCGTTTGCAGTTATATCCCTTATGTATAAAATGTTACGAGTTTCTTGTAGCCAACAAGAAAGCCTAACCATAGTAGTATTGTAAGCCTGAACGGTTCCTAAAGTTTAGACGACGGGATCTTGGTTCGAATCTCGTTTGAGGCCTTTATAAGACACATAAACATACAAATAACTGAATTAGAGTGAATTTATCATAATTTAATTAAGCAACATAGCACATTCAAAGAAGGACAATAATTCCATTTGTACGTAAGATAATGATCGGGTCCATCCCGAGTTGAAAAAGCATTATTCTTGTTAAGAATATAATTACATTAGTGCTAAAAAGTAAAGATAGAGGGTATCCTTGGAACGAAAAGAATATTGATGGATATATAGCCACGATAAAAAAGAAAGAAACAGACAGTTTCCAAAAAGGCCTGGAATCTATCTGTCTTTTTAGCAGTTCTAAGGTACTTTACTATTTACAACACTATACTTGTTATAGAAGCTTCACTTGGCTATTTAGTACGAAAAGGTTTTTTGATCTCCGTCTCATAAACAGGGATCAGTTCAGTTCTAAGCAAGCCTACTTATTCTTTCGGGGAATAGAAATTATAGCTGCCAGAGCTGATTTTAATTACCCCATAAGGCTGGCCATTCTCCCATTCAGGATCGAACTCCCTTTCCTGCCCAGCCTCTAATACCTTGGCATTCGCTGAAGCAAGTGGAATCTTAACTTGACCTATGGTGTTAGGAGGCAGACTTACCTGTAATCGCACTCCATCTTGCCCATGCGAGAAATCGACTTGGATGATACCTCTAACGGAATGATAGCTTCCTCGCACAAAACGCACCTTATCAAAATAAATCGGCGCGATCCCAATTTCTTGATAAGCGTCTTTTATCGATGAGATACCAAGCATATGCTTATATAGCCACTCTAAGATGTGGCCCATCATATCATGATTGCGTGACCTAGAATCGTCCGTCCAAAATTCAGGCAAAGCCGTCTCGCCCTGCTCCACAAACCGGATATAACTCGGATGCTCCGGCTGCATCATCATATCGAATACGATATCGTTTCGATTTATTTTGGCTAATGCGCCAAATAAATAACGAAGCCCAATCTCTCCCGAGCGCAGCTGATGGCTGGCTGTCGCCTGAAGCAATGCGACTTCAATATCAGCAAGCTTCTCCTCCGGAACCAAGCTAAAATAAAGCGGCATCGCCTGCATGACCTGGTTCTCTGGATCATATTCGCCGTTCAGCTTGCAATAGGCGTAGCGGTTTTGACCTGGAACTGGTTTAAGCAGACGCTCATTATAAAGCTGTTTAGTTCGCTCCGCCTCGGCAGCATAATACGTATGCTCCTCGTTATATCCCAGCATTAAAGCATATTTTGCCATCAAACGGAAGGCTTCGTAATAGAAGGCGGTTTCCACGTTTTCAACATAATCACCGCCTGTCTGCGGTGCAATGCCCCAATCGCCTAATCCATGTCCAATGAATCCGCCATGAATCTCTCTGGTATGCAAGTAAGCCATATAAGCTTTCATAGCCGGATATGCCTCTTCTATAGCGGTCTTATTCCCGTATGTCTGCAACAGCAGCTCTGGCACGAGGATGATCGCGCTTCCCCATGCGATGGAATCACGGAACCCCTCTTCAAACCTGGAATACTCAGGAGCGATATCAGGAATGAGCCCTTCCTCTGTCTGAGCCTCCATCATGTCGCGCATTATTTTCAGCCAGAGCTCTTCCACCTGCTTAACATACATAATGGAGGGTCCCATCAGACTGGCCGTCTCTACCCAGCCCAGCTTCTCAATCGTCGGACAATCCGAATGTACGCTCTGTAAATTACTCTCGATTGCTTTAATGATAATTTTGGCAAGCTGTGTGATGCGCGGATCATCCGCCTCCAACTCGCCCACATTTTTCGCGGCAGAAGTGACAAAGTAACCTTTGACATCGTGTATGACAGGCTTGGCAGGGTCTCCACCATCACGCGTACAGCCTTCGATTTGCACCCATCTGGCCCCGTAGCAGGAAAAGTCAGGCTTCCATACCTCGATCTCACCCGTGCCGGCAAGGATGTATTCAGAAAAAGTAACAATATCCCAAGGCGTTGCAACCGTATTATCTTTATTTCGCAACTCACCCGGCTTGATCGTCACTTTGCTGCCTGCCGGTCCGCTCACATGGATCTCAAACATGCCGGACATGTTTTGTCCAAGATCGTAGACATATACCTGTTCAAGCGGCTCCTCAATTCCAATGGTGTCATATATTTTTCGCACGGTTATTGGTGGCTGATTTTGGCGAACCAATCTGCCTGATGGAGCTGCCAACACCACTGCCTGCTCCCATTCTGCAGCATCAAACGGAGCCTCATACCAGCCGACCGGGTAACGTCTTGCATCAAAATTTTCAGATCCGTACACATTCGCAAGCATCGTTGCGCTATCTCTAACCTTCCAGCGGTCTGCTTCCGTAAGGATTAGCGCTTTGGAGCCATCCTCGTACTCAATATGCCATTCTCCAATGGCAAGCAGGTTCTCTCCGAATGCTTCATACCCTTTTCCTATCGTGTAGAAATGTCTTCCGCCCGCATCTCCCGCATAAAAGCCATTGCCGACCGATAAGCCAATGACATTGGTTCCCATGCAGATATGATCCTTTACATCAAAGCACACATATTGCACGGACTGGTGATAATTCGTCCAGCCAGGGTCCATTTCATGGTTGCCTACTTTGCTGCCATTCATAAACAACTTAAAATGACCCAACCCTGAAACGACAGCATAAGCCCGTTTTACTTTATTTAATATTTGAAATTCATGACGGGCATAGAAAGGCTGCTTTCTTCCGCTGCCGATCCACTTTGCCTTCCATTCCGTTACATGCAAATAGCCTGTCAACAGTAGCTGCTGCTCGCTCCATGCCTGCTTGCCCGCCTGATTCCAAACGGCTACTTTCCAATAGTAAACAGTAAGGCTCTGGAGCGGCTGCCCCGCATAATGTATATTCAACTGCTCGGAGGAGCTCACTTTGCCGCTATCCCAGCATAATTCTGTTTCCGCTAACAAGGCCTCCTCCGATTCAGCAACCACTATACGATAATATGCTTGCTGTTCTCCGTGATCTTTGCTTTCCAGCTGCCAAGCAAATATCGGACAATCCGTATCGATCGCAAGAGGGGAGTCATAGTTTTTAATTTGCAAATGAATAGGCCGAATGATGTTCACTCTCCTGATATTTACTTAAGACCATACTTTAATTTTGGCGGTTCCATAAGTCCATAAGGCTTGCCCTGGTACTCGGGCGTATATTCGCCCTCCTCCGGATGAAATGACCACCAATCCATCCAGCTAGGCCGAGGATCAGCAAGGTGGAGCGGCCCAAACAAATTGCGAGGACTGCCCACGACTTTAATGGCTATAGCATTTAAGCCTGGCTTCAGTATGGTATCCAGCTCTATGAACGCTTCGCTTCGCCAAGGAACCGTTTTGCTTGCGGATTCATTCACCTTTACTTCCAGCAAAACAGCCTGGTACTGGCCAATCTCGAGCCTGCATCCTGTGCTATGCTCCGGCGGATGTTCCATCTCGAAGAGGTAATTCATGCTTCCGCAATAATAAGGATAGCCTTGGCTGCGCCAATCTCCATACGTTAGTTTTAATGGTTCATTTATCAGCTCTCGATGCTCATTAACAGCAAAGTCGCCGATGAGGTATCCATTCTCAAGCTCCATATCATTTTGATACGAAATTTGAATGTCTATTGTGTTAATTCCAACAGTCAGTGCAGGCAGCTTAAGCTTCTTCATGCTGACGTCCAAATAATAACCCTCGGCTTCTGCAGGCACTTCCTTTCCGTTAAGAGTAAAGCTGAAGCGTTCCGCATCCTCAAACACAAAAAACACATCGCTGCTCGGCAAAACTTTTACGTTAAAGGTAAACCGTAGCGAAATAGGAGTTCCATTCCCCGAATGCGGCTCATGAATCCAGAAATAGCGCTGTAAATTACCGGAATGAAACACCTGCCGCATCCCCAGACGTTCCCGAATTAGGCGCTGAGCCTTCCAAACCTCCATCGTCTCTGTCCATACCTCTTCTCCAAAACGATACTGGCATTGATCCAATATCAATGCATTGGACGCTGTGCGCTGGAAGCCTATAGGCTCCAAATGAAGGTCTGTCTTTCCTGCTGGAAATATCTTTATCTGCCCGGCTTCATCTTCCGGCTTATTCGAAAATAATACAAACAGCTTCGAGTCAGCAGGACCAAATGAAGCTCGAAAGCTGACCCCATGCTCTGTCGCTTCGGTTTCAATCGTTTTAATCTCACCTGTCCAAGCATCCCACTCCTGCAAGTAGCTGCCGCCTTCTAGTATAATTTGAACCTCAGAGCCTCTTTCACGATCATTATTGACGATGAACGCAATCGATTGCCCCTCAAGTGAACGATGCATATGAATAAAGAATGGGGCTTCCGATCCAGGATGCTCCTGAATGCGGAGAGAACGCTTTGTCTCATTATCGAGCAGCCTCTCCAATTCTTTCAAATCGGCTGCTTGCGTAAATCTTTCGTGCAGCAGCAGTGCAGCCAGCTTGTCTGATGTCTTGCCATCAATTAGCGAAGGCTGCTCACCGTAGGAAGCTACTTTACCACCATGACTCATAAACTCAAGCAGCAACTCCAAGGTAGAGGATAATAAATTCGTTAGTGAAGGCAGCACAACATAGCTGTACATGGCCTCTCCCACAACGATGTGGTCCCCCTTCACCTTGCCGAATTCCTTCATGATTAGTTCATCGCCTAGATCATAATCATGGTGAAGCTGGACAAGCCGATTCACGAATAGGTTGAAATCACGGTCATATTTTTGAAGCTCCTGCTCGTTGCCGGCACTGTTTTTCCAATCGGTTATCTTCACGTCATACCCTAGCCTCGTCCACACCGATGTAGAGGGATGAATAACCAATAGATCACGAGTTAGCTTGCCTTCACTCAGCACGGCGCTTAATCTGGCATAATAATCCTCCATGCCGCGGTTGTGCTCCCACCAGTTCGTATGATAATTAAAGGATGGCGGATAATCGCGCTTCCGGCAGCCGCGCAGCGAATACCAGGAAAGATGATGCGTCAGTACATTGACACCCAGCGCAAATTGCCAATCGCCAATCCATCTACGTGTCTCAAAGGTGAGATCCCAACCCGTTACGCCATACGTTTCGGTTATGACTCTCTTTTTCCCAAGTTGATTTGCAACGCTGGATGCCTGTTTCATCGTAAGATGCTCATCCGTTTGCTCGCATAAGGTATCGACACCGGGAATGTCCAAATACCTATAATGCGGCATTACTGCACCACTGTTCAAAGTGGAACCGATTAGACTGCTCTCCGAATGGAAATGTCCAGTGAATTGGATTCCCTGCTCTCTGCACCAAGCGCCAATTTGCTTCGTATACGATTCGCTGAACGTTTCCGTTATCGTGAGCCAGTAATCATGTCTGATCTGCTCCGAGCCCTCTCCCTGAAAAAAAAGATAGGGAAGCAGGCTTCCGATTGGATATCCTCTTCGATGTTCAAACGATTGCTCTATCACTTCACTCCAAGTCATCCAGGTCAGCTCCGGGTCATTTAAACGTTCTGAAAAACCTTTAACCGTGGGCTCATCTGTAAAAATACCAGGAATCGTCTTGCCGAACTCTTTTCCAACAGCTTGGCGATAAGGCTCATAATTGGCCTCAATAAACAAGCGGGTCGTTTCGGGATTCATCAAATCTGTATACGTATCGCCATGGCACCAGTCATTTTTGGCAGCAATCCGTTGTTCGAATACAAGATAAACCTCGTTAGCAGCTTCAAGATACTCGCTTGGTTCATCTATGGATAGTTGTACCAGCGAGTAAAGATGATTTCCCTTGATGACGGCTCGGTAAACAAAACGGAGGTTAGCGCCTGGACGATAATCCCGGCATATATGAAGTGTCAGTGCCTTAGCCCGCACTGCGTCACCGCCAAGCCGTGGAACCATCCCTCCTCCCATACCAGAGGAATATCGATCCTCATCATAAAGCCATGCTTTAAGACCGATCTCCTTCGCTTTGGCGACGCACTCTTTTACACGATCCATAAACATTTCACTGAGATAAGGCGTCTCGAGTCCCTCTCGGACGTGCATCATAAATCCGCCCATCCCCTGCGCATGAAACCCCTCAATTTGACGGTCCAATTCCTCCTGCTTCAGCTCATCGTTCCAAGCCCAGAAAGGTACCGATCGGTAATCGATACCCGGATTCTGGAATGATGCTTTCAATTCATCCCGTTTCATCTCGCACCTCTATCGTTACAAAATTGGCTAACCTTTCACGCTTCCCAGAACAAGACCTTTAACAAAATATTTTTGCAGGAAAGGATAAATGCAAAGGACTGGCAGCATGGAAACAAATAGCTGTGCTGCAAGCACCGTCCGATTTGAAATATTGGCGATTAACGAGAGATCGCTTGCATTCATATTCGTTAAATCTCTAGCGACGATGACCGTTCTTAAATACGTTTGCAACGGGTAATTAGAAGGTGAATTCATATAAATCATGCCATCAAACCAAGAATTCCAATGAAAAATGATTGTAAACAATGCGATCGTAGCCAAGGAAGGCTTCGAGATCGGCAAATAGATGCTCCAAAGCGTCCGCCATACACCAGCTCCGTCCATTTGAGCAGATTCTTCCAGCTCAATCGGCTGCGTACGGAAGAAATTGAGCATGAGCACGATATTGAATACATTTACTGCTGAAGGAATAACAAGTGCCCAAATGGAATCCATAAGACCTGTCTCTTTGACAACCATAAAGGTCGGGATTAATCCGCCATTGAAGATCATCGTGATAACAAAATACCAGGAATAAATCGTTCTCGAACGGAATTTCAAGTTTGACTTAGATAATGGATAAGCAGCCAGTACGGTGAGAATGAGGCTAATCGATACGCCTAGAAACAAACGCTCAAAAGAGACAATCACCGTCTGTAGAAAGATATGATTACCAAATATATATTTGTATGAATCGAGGTTAAAGCCAACTGGCCAAATCGTCACCCAACCAGCCGTGACTGCTGAGTTGCTGCTCAGCGACATCGCCGCCATATGAAGGATAGGGAAGAGGCAAGTTAGTGAAAATAGCGTCAAAAAAGCATAATTCGCGTACAAAAATAAAACTCTAGAAGGCGTGCGCCGTTCGATCATCGTGAGAGTACCTCCCTTTCTTTAAAAGATGCGATAGTTGGCAATTCTGTAGGCCAGCAAATAAGAAACACATATAAAGATGAGCGACACGACCGATTTAAATAATCCAACAGCGGTCGCTACGCCATATTGCATTTGCTCCATCCCGATCCGAAACACGTAAGTATCCAGAATGTCCCCGCTGGAATACACTTGCGGACTATATAAATTAAATACCTGATCGAAGCCGGCATTCAAAACATTTCCGAGACTAAGCACGCTTAGCAGCACGATAATTGGCCTCATGCCCGGCAGTGTAATATGCCAGGCTTGCTTCATATGACCTGCCCCGTCAAGGGCTGCTGCTTCATACAACGACTTGTCGATGCTCAATATAGCAGCAAGATAAACAATCGTATCAAAACCTAATTCCTTCCATATATGAGAGGCTACAATAATGAAACGGAACCAGCCCCCTTCACCGAGAAAATAGATAGGCTCCATACCCAGAAATTGAAGGAAGTTATTTATAATGCCACCTGACGGCGAAAGAATATCAATGAGGATGCCTGATAAAATAATCCAAGATAGAAAATAAGGCATATAGACAATCGTTTGAACCGATCTTTTGAATAAGACATTTTTCACTTCATTTAACAATATGGCAAGCGTCAGCGGAAAAATAATGCCTACGATAATTTTCATAAACGAAATCAGTAAAGTATTACCGATTACCTTCATCGTGTCAGGCATCCCAAACACATATTTGAAATTTTCGAGTCCAATCCACTCTGAACCAAACCAGCCGCGAGAAGGAACAAAATCCTGAAACGCGATGGCAATACCCATGATTGGTCCATAGCTGTAAATAAGCACAAGGATGACCGCTGGCAAAAGCATCATATGATAAGCACCAGTGGAAAACCGGCGTTTGCGGATTCCTTTCATTTCCATAATTGCATACACTCCATCCATCTGAATAAAAATAAGGAGGGACTAGAGTTGCCCCTCCGCCTTCATTTATTTCTTAGCTGCGTTCCAATCGTTAACTTCCTTCGTCACATCTTCCAACCCCAGCTTATTTAGCTGCTCAACAAATTTTTCGAAATTGTCTACCGAATCCGAGCCCATAATCACTTTCGTATAGTACTCTACTACTGCTTGTTCAATGGTTTTCAATCGGTTTTTCATCGCATCTGTAGAAGCGCCGTAAAATTCATCCATTTTAAATAAGTTGTTTTCTACGTACTCATTCATCGATTTGAAGGAGCCTGTCTCGCCAAACACCTTTTCAAATTGAGCATTCGCATTGTCACCCGCTTTAAACTTCTCGATATTATCATAGTAGCCTTTTTCTTCTGCATTCAGCTTAGAGGCATCGCCTGTTTTGAACGCTTCAACAATTTTAAGATGCGCCTGCAAGTTCTTCTGCGCTTTCCATGCTTTTGCAACCGCATAGTGGTGGCCGGGAGCAGGCTCAGGTCCCATAAATTTATCGAACTCCGCTTGTGTCGTATCGCCGTAATTCAAGTCCGTCCAGAAATTCAACAGCTTCATAATAGCTTCCGGATGCTCATACCCTTTGCGTACAACAAAATAGTTTTCCACGTTCAGCTTAATTTGCGGATTAGCAGGTTGGTCATCCTTGGAAACAATCGGATGTGCAAGCCAGTTGGCACTCGGAAAATTATCGATTGTTTGCTGCAGTGGGAACATCCCATTCCACATCGCCCCAATATTAATGCCAACACGGCCAGAAGCGGCAAGTTCAGCAGCTTTGCTTGAATCCTTCGCTCCAAAATCCTTTTCAATCAATCCTTCCTTATACAGCTTGTTCAAATAAACGAGTGCGTCCTTCACTTCCGGCTGTGCGCTTCCGTATACAAGCTTGCCATCAGCTCCACGAACCCAAGCTTTTGGATAAGCATCAAATGAGTTGAAGATACCAAGTGCTTCAGCTACGCCTGGCATCAAGAAATCTCTGTTCAGCATCATGCCCACTGTGTCCTTCTTGCCATTGCCGTCCGGGTCCTGCTCAACAAACGCTTTCATTACTTTATAAAGCTCATCTGTCGTTTTCGGAACCTGCAAGCCTAGCTTATCCAACCAGTCTTGACGGGCCCACAAGAAGGAAGCGCCGTCGATGGCCGAGTTTGTTCCGGGAATTGTAATCAACTTGCCGCCAAAGGTTGCGGATTCCAATGCGGAATTGCCTTCCTCCGTAATAATCTCCTTAGTAAGCGGTGTAGCATATTGATCATAAATATTCGTTAAATCCTCATACATATGGGTCTTGGAAAGCGTTGCCAGCTGCTCTTGGCTTACGGCCAGTAAATCCGGAATATCGCCAGAAGCAATCGCTACGCTTATTTTCTGTTTACCGGCATCAGCACCTTTGGTATACCATAGCGGCTTGATCTCTATGCCAAGCTCATCTCGATAGGCTTTGATCCACTCGCTGTTTTCCCATTTCTCCTCTGTAAAACCGTCGGCAATTGGATCACCAATCATCACGCCAACCGTAAGTTCAACAGGAGGATCGAACTTTGCTGTCGGATCTACGGGCGTATTGTCTACTGCCGCCCCATTACTGCCCCCGTTTGTTGCCTGTCCGTTATTAGCCGTATTGCTGCCATTACCCGTGCACCCTGCTAGAAGAGATACACTTAAAAGTACGACTGCTGCTGTAGAATACACATTCCTATTTTTCTTCATCATGCTTGCTCCCCCTCTGTTTATCGCGAAATGCTTACAAGTTCATCTTACACTTCGCACAAAAAGAAAACGATTTCAAAATTCCGAGATTTCTTGCACTCTACCGACTTCCTAATCGCTGTGAACGCAAAAAAAAGAAGCTGAGCCTCTTATCTCGAGAACGCTTCCAGCTTCTTCCTTACTCACATGTTATAGCTTACCAGATTTCCACTTATTCACTTCTCTTGTTGCGTCATCCAAACCAATTTTGTTCAGCTTGGCGATGAAGGCTTGAAACCCATCGAGGGACTCTACTCCCATTATTGCCTTTGTGTAATATTCTTCTACCAACTGATCCACCGTTAGAAGTCGGGTATTCATGGCATCTGTTGAAGCTCCATAAAATTCATCCATCTTAAATAGATTTCGCTGCTTGTAATCATTCATGACCGCGTAAGAGCCTGTGCTGCCAAATACTTTCTCATATTGGGCTTTGGAATTATCCCCTGCCTGGTACTTGAGAATATTATCGTAATAACCTTTTTCTTCAGCGTTCAAAATGGTATGATTTCCTGTCTGGAATGCCTCCATAATTTTCAAATGGGCTTGGAGGTTTTTCTCTACTTTCCATACCTTTGCCACCGCATAATGATGCCCTGGAGCAGGTAAAGGTCCAAGGAAATGGTCAAATCTTTCTTGGGTTGTATCACCGTAATTAAGCTCCGTCCAGAAATTGATCAATTTCAATAGCGCTTCCGGATGAGCATAGCCGCTGCGTACGACATAATAGTTCTCTACATTGAGCTTGACCTGCGGATTGGCAGGCTGCTCATCCAATGAAACGATCGGATATGCCCGCCAGTCGGAATCCGCATCATTGTCTTTAGTCAACTGCATCGGATACATCCCGTTCCACATGGAGCCAAACATAACGCCAACTTTCCCGCTGGCTACAAGCTCGCCTGCTCTTCCGGAATCCTTTGCGGCAAAATCCGTCTCCATCAGCCCTTCTTCGAACAGCTTGTTTAGAAAGGCAAGCGCAGGCTTTACTTCCGCCTGTACACTCCCATAAACAAGTTTCCCCTTCTCCCCTTCAACCCATATTTTAGGATACGCATCAAACGCATTAAATAGGCCAATCGCCTCAGCCAAACCCGTATTTAAAAAAGAGTTGCTGAGCGCTAGACCCACCGTGTCCTGCTTGCCATTGCCATCCGGGTCCCGCAGTGTAAAAGCACGAATCACATCATAGAGCTCCTCTGTCGTACTAGGCACCTGCAACCCGAGCCGGTCCAGCCAATCTTTGCGAATCCATAGGAAAGAAGCACCGTCAATGGCTGAGTTTAGCCCGGGAATCGCAATAAGCTTTCCATCAAAGGTCGCTGACTCCAAGCCCCGTAGATCATCTGCGCTTATAATCGATTTCGTTAGCGGCGATGCGTATTGCTCGAATATATCCGTTAAATCCGTAAACAAGCTTGTTTTGGATAAGGCAGACAGCTGTTCTTGATTAACGGCGATCACATCGGGTATTTTGCCTGAAGCTATAGCAACGCTCACTTTTTGTCTGGCGGCTTCCGCACCTTTGGTATACCATGCCGCTTTCACATCAATTCCCAGCTCCTGTTGGTACGCTTGCAACCAAACACTGTTCTCCCACTTCGCTTCCGAAAACTCCGGCGCAATCACATCGCTTATTCCGACGCCAGTCGTCAGAGCTATGAGCGGAGCAGCTTCATGACCTTTCTCGCTTGGGCCCTCACTTTTGTCCATGGTCACTGTGCTTCCGCTACAAGCCGATAAACCAATCAACATAATGAGTGGAACGAGAACCGTACGGGCTAATCTGTTATTCAAATAAACCAATTCCCTTCACCATTCGTCTGCGCCGTTTGATGTCTGTTTTACCCGCTTGTCCGAAACTCCTGCGGCGTCTGACCTGTTTCCTTCTTGAAGAAGCGGCTGAAATAGCCAGCCGACGTAAAGCCCAGCGACTTGGCTATGTCCTGTATAAGCAATTGCGGCTCAGAAAGCAGCTCTTTCGCTCTTTGAATTTTCAGAACGGCAATGTATTCACTAATCGTTATGCCTTTGGCTTGCTTAAATAAACGAGATAAATAATCCGGATTCAAATAAACCAGCTCCGCCAAGTTCGTCATGGACAGATCGCCATCCAAATGCATCTCGATGTACGTAAGAACCACTCCGAGCACATCGCCGCGCAAGCGGGAGGATTGCGCATTATGATAGCTCTCAAAAACATTAATCATATGTTCAAGCAAAATAATGCCGTCGCTTCGCACAGGAAGTGCTGCTGCATGAAGCAACTTGGCGACATGCGGCCCTGCTAGCGGGTCGCGATCCAGGCCGTATTTGTTGGCAGCCGACAAAAAACGCAGCGCGACTGCAGAATACAGCTCCATATATCTGATTTCATCAATGGCAGGCCAGCCTGAATACATGCTCAGCTCAGCAACGATTGCCTGTACTTCCTCTTTCTTGCCTGTTTCTAAATAGAGATCAAGCGCATTTGCTTTCTTGTGAAAAACATCGATGAAACCGCGTACTTCCTCATCATTCGATTGTGCATCATACGGCAGATTTTTGTCCGTCACGATAATCTGCTTCTCCGCGTAATATTGGGAGAGCAGCGCTTTCAGAGTGGTGAATTGCCTTGCCACTCCTTCCCAATCGACTGCGTTATCTGTGTACGCAAAAGAAAAGGTACGCCCGGTTGATTTTTCCACCGTTTTTTGAATGGTCTCCAGCGAGCCTTGCAAAAATGTCCTCAATCCATCGGGATGAGGGGGCGTATTTTCTTGCGCCTGCAGGAACAATACATAATATTCCCGATTATAAACGACATCCATCATATTTACGTAGCCTGATAAATAACGAACACAGACTGAATGCAGCGCGGTCAACATCAGCTCTTTCTCAGAAAACCGCAAGGCACTCGACGCCAGATCCAGCCGCGCAGCCACCATAATAAGCGGCTTATTCGCCATTAGCCTGATTCCGAACAGATCAATCGTTGTTTGAGATAGCTCTTCTAAAGGCTGAAGTCCATCAAGCACATCAGAAAGCATCAAGGAGCGATGATGAACGACCTGCTGTCGCTGCGTTTCCACGGCCTGCTTGAGCAGGGTTTCAACAGCCATTTGCTCATCAAGCTCCGCCACCGTATTGCGAACTGCCTCTACGATCGCTTCGTCTCCCTCGGATTTCAATATATAATTTTGGGCTCCATTGTTGATGGCGTGGTGCACATAGTCAAATTCGTCAAAGCCCGTTAGGAAAATCAGCTTGCATTCCGGCCAACTTTGCTTTACTCGGTCTCCCAGCTCCAAACCAGTCATTTTCGGCATTTTGATGTCCGACATCAAAATATCGATTCTTTGCTGCGACATCACAGTCAATGCATCAATGGCGCTAGAGGCTTTATAAAGCTCAAGGCGATGCCCTTCAGACTCCAAAAACAATTCATACAAGCCATCGAGCAGCAGCTTTTCATCATCTACGATCAGCATTCGGTACATACGCCATCTCTCCGTCCCACTCAATGATCATTTTAACCTTTAGGCCGCCAAGCTCACTTCTTTCTACCTGCAAACCACTTCCGAGCCCAAAGCTATATCTCAATCTTCTATGCACATTTAATGTTCCCGTAACCTCCGCAGCCTCCTGCTCCTCTGATAGTAATGCCTGCAGCTTCTCCAGCCCTTCCTCGCTAGCTTCCCCGTTGTCTTCAACCACAATGATCGCTTTACCAGCCTGCTCAACAAAAGAAACCCGCAGAAGACCGCCCTCTGTCACATTTTCAAGTCCGTGTACAAATGCATTTTCGACAAGCGGCTGTATGATCAGGCGCGGTACGGATATGGGCTTCAGCCTCTCCGGAATGTCTCCAAAATCGATGGTCACCCGGTCAGAGAAACGTGCTAGCTGTAACATGACATAGTTTCGAGCATGTGCAGCTTCATTCTCTAAAGGGACCGTATCCCTTGTATTGCGTGTAATGAACTGAAAATATTTCGCGAGCTGATTTGTAAACTGCACGGCCTCATCCTCTTTTTGCATCTTGATTAACCGGATAATGCTGAACAGGCAATTATAGAGAAAATGAGGATTGATTTGCGATTGCAGCTGCTTTAGCTCCGCATTTTTCCGATGGATTTGCTGGTTGTACACCTCATCGATCGAAATTTGGAGATTAACCAGCATTTCATTAAAGCGTTCATATAAAAAACCAAATTCGTCATCCTTGTGATGCCTGATATTGAGATCAAAATTCCCTTCCTCTACTCGTTTAAATGCGCGCACGATTTTAACCAATGGTTTGTTTATGACCCGGTTAATATAGAAGAGATAGAGCCCTACCATAATAATGGTGGCAGCAAAAAACAACCAAAACCATTGAATATACGGAATGACAGATCGAAACATGGTTGGCTTGTACAGAAAATGATCCAAAAAAATGCCGCTTTCCTTGTCAACTGAGCGCACATAAATATAATCTTCAGCCTTGTCGGAAAATGAACCCTCCGTCAGTTTCTCCGCATCCACGTTAGAAGCATAACTCTGTTCCATTAATCGAGAAAGCTCTGATTTTTTGACAGATATGATCCTGTCTGAACTGCTGCTGAGGCCAAGCACCATTGCTCCCGTAAAGTCGCGTTCTGCTGCAGCCTTTAGACTCCGTTTCAACTCAGTAGCCCGCAATTCGATTTCCACGACAAGCTCCGGTGTCCCGCTGAGTGAGCTATCAAGCGGAAAAGCGACGATAAGCAGCTTGTTTTTGTACGAGATCACATTATAAGGATTTTTCAGTTTTTCTGCCGGAACCGCGTTTTTCTTGAGCTCACCATACCCGTCTACCGCCGATATTTCCACATGTATCGATGATAAATACAACCGGACGTCAAAGATCAAGTCACTGCTGTTCCGAATGGAGACAAGCTTTGCGCGGAGAAAGTTAATCAATTCGATTTTTCGATACGATTCTAAAATATCGTACGCATTAACGAGCTGAACCAAATACATGTCGTTCATCATATCGTATTGCAGGGAATTAAACCGCTTGAACGTGCCATTTAACTCCCTAATGTAATTTTCGGACTGCGTTTCAGCCGAATTGACAATATCCTGTCTAAGCATGCCCGTCGCCCAGCTGTACAAGATGCCTGCCAAAATATAAATCGGAATGGTGGCAACGATAAAGGCTATAATTAACCGCTTATAGATGGAAAACTGCCATTGTCGATGAGACGGTCTCATAATTAGCCCCCTTGCGCTTATTTTAATTTTTGATTATAGCTTACTCCGAGCTATGGAAACAATGCTAAAATTCCGACTTGACTAGCATGATTCCGACTTTATGTATATTACAGAATCCCGAAAGAACGTAGCCCAGTAATCAGCTAATGAGTTTCTCCTCGCTTGTCTTCAAATGCTTCGTGACCGCCTTCACTACATTTCCTCATCCAAATCTTAATTTGACCTTTATCTTGTACGCCTAAATGTTCTACGGTTTTCGATAGCACCAGAATGGCATTCTGTTTCAGTAACTTAGGAAAATGTTTAACTTCTGTCCTTTTTTTGCTTACATAAAAGTGCACCCCTTTAGAATTTAATCGGATAAACCAAGGGTTTATTCCAAGGTCTATTCTAAGGAGTGCACTTCACTCAAGGATTTCTTAAAAATCCAAAGCGAGTAGGAGGTATTTTTCCCAGTTCAAGATTTCTTGCAGCTAAAACTGTACAGTCCATACCTTGGAATGAAGTTAAGGCAATCGCAGAGCTTGGATCAGGCACTGGTGCCATAACAACGCACATTAATACACATCTAACTGATTCCGCAAAGTTGTTTTTGTTTGAAAGAGACAAAAAAATGAGGGAGAACCTAAAAGTAAAATACCCGGGCTCCATGTTCCATTCTAATGCATCCTATTTAATAAAAAAAATGAATCAAGAAAGCGTTCATCAGCTTGACTGTATTATTTCTGGATTACCATTTTCTAATTTTTCAAATGGAATCAAGGAAAATATACTACATCAGATTATTAAAGCACTCAGGCCAGGCGGATATTTAGTTGCCTATCATTGCTCTCGTCGAATGAAAAAGAAATTTGCCGAGCAACTGATCCTCGAAAAAAGTGAGTTTGTTCGCTGGAATTTCCCTCCATCATTTGTTTATATTTTTCGAAAGAAATAAGAAGTCAGCTAAACGCAAATTCAACATACTTTCCCTAACAAAAAAAGCCGCTAGTTGGCGGCTTGTAAAATGAAACTACCTAATATTGACTTTCCTAATAATAAAAATAGCGGTAAGCCTTGGATTCCCTCATGAACGAAGCCTAGATGCTCATGTAATGCTGCAGAACCATCATTAAACGCATATACGTGAGCATTGACCTTTACATACGTAATTCCTCAAAGTATTACCCCAGTAAAGATTCCATGGCATCAGATGAATTGATGCGATGTTTATTCAGAAAACGTTAAACAGCCCCACTTTACTCGAAAGTGAGGTTTACCTGTTATTGACTCCTAGATTTAGGCTATTTTGAACAATGAGTCTTACGGGACATAGAACATTATCATTCTAGTCGGGAGGTAATTATTCAGAAATCTTATTGTTCATTATCGGAATAATTATTTATAGGCAGTCCTAAGATAAACTTGAAGTTGCCATCTTTATGATTGAGTTTTAAGGTTCCCCCATGCAATTCAATAATGTTTCTGGCAATGGAAAGACCTAATCCAGCTCCAGTCTGAATACCTTCTGTACTACGAGCTTCGTCAACTTTATAAAAACGTTCAAACAAATTGTTTTCTTGTTCTGGTGTAAGTGGATTCCCTTTATTTTCTATCGCGATAAAAGCGTTTGAAGCGTCTGATTCTATGTTAATGCTAACAGTTCCAGGTTTTAAAGAGTATTTAAGGGCATTCATAAGCAAATTATCAATGGCTCTGGCGATTTTCTCACTATCAAGAAGAGTGAAAATAGGAGGATTCCCGATTTTTTTTGCAACCGTTATTCCATTTTCTTGAGCGATCGGTTCAAACTCAAAAAGCAATTGTTCCAGAAGTTTACACACATTAATTCTTTTAAGATCCAAACGCGTTTCACTCGAAGTAAGCCTAGTGTATTCAAACAAATCGTCGAGCATGCTCTTTAAATGAATGGCTTTATTAAACGTATTTTGAATAAATCGCCGATATTCATCTTTTGATTGAAATAAATCGTTTCGTAACAATTCAATATAGCCAATAATACTAGTAAGAGGCGTTCGCAAATCATGAGAAATGCCGGAGATTAATTCCATTTTAGATCTTTCAACCTCCCTCTCTTTAGCGATCTGCTGTTGTAAACGTTCAGCCATTAAATTGATATTTAGCGCAACCCTTCCGAGCTCGTCTTTTCGAACGACAGGTACCCGGTAATCTAAATCTCCTTCCGAAATAATTTGAAGCCCTTTCTCCAATGTAATAAGATCTGAGACAATTCGCCGTGTCAAAATAAAAAAAGTAGAAACGAAAATTCCTGTAAACATTGGAACAGTAAGGTATGCTAATATTTCGCTTACAGTTACACTAGCAAGATAAGCACAGTACTGCAGAACCGATGTTAGGATAATGGAAATAAAAAAACTAAAAACGGAATTCAATAAAATATTGATCTGAATTTTACTTTTTCTTTTATGTACTTTATTTGTCAATTTTATAGCCAACTCCCCATACCGTCTTAATATATTGAGGTGCTCTTGGAACTATTTCTATTTTCTCCCGCAAGTTGCGAATATGGACCATCACAGTATTATCTGAATAACCATACGGTTCTTTCCACACACTTTCGTAAATTTTTTCCGAGCTGAATACTTGTCCAGGGTAACTTGCGAGCAATTCTAGAATGCCAAACTCCAACGGAGTTAACGAAAGTTCTTTTCCTCTTAACAATACGGAATGTTTGACTTTATCAATGACGAGATCCTTGAGGTGAGTGACAGCTTGGATTTCTTCTTTATTTTTCATTGAACTTCGCCGAAATTGCGCCTTGACCCTTGCAAGTAATTCCAAGGGGTTAAAAGGCTTAATCATATAATCGTCTGCCCCTGTTGTAAGCCCTGTAATCTTATCAATATCTTCCTGCTTAGCCGAAAGCATAATGATGGGAACGTCATAAGACTCCCTTATTTTGAGACAAGTGTGAATGCCATCTAGTTTAGGCATCATAACATCCAAAATGACCAACTGGACTAAGTTTGTTTGGATGACATGTAGCGCTTCTAAACCGTTTTCCGCTTCAAGAACAAAATACCCTTCATTGCGGAGATAAACATGTATGATATCTCGAATTTCTGAATCATCATCTACAATAAGGACCGTGTTCATTATATATTGCTCCCTTTCTCATGGTTATCTTTTTGCTCTTTACGACAAGTATAAACGAAAGCACGCGGGAAATTAAGGAGGACAAAATCGATACTGCCTAAACTGAACTTCTCGGATAAACGATTTTTCAACTGACTCAAATTTATAATAATGGGATGATGAAAAATCTTCCGATAACAAAAAACGTCGCTGTCCACAATAAAGCACTCGAATAGGAAATGAGAATGAATGTTCTGAATTTGACATTACCTAACCCAACAAGCATAGGCATAATATACCTGACCACAGGAAGGAAAAAACCAATGACCATTGCCCAATTTCCGTGTCGCTGCAAGATGGTTTGAGCTTTTTGAAAGTAACGGTTTTTTTCTATTTTTTCTTTAAAATGTTTCCCAAAGACTTTTCCCATGAAATAAGACACGGTTACAGCTATTAACAGTCCAAGCAATATAACTAAATAGGTTACCCAAGGATTTAAGGTACCTTTACTACTCAGAAAAGCGCCAGTTAATATTGATATTTCGTTTGGTATTGGGATTCCGAAAGGCCCTAGAGAAAAGGCAACTAAGAAAATAAAATACCCATATTGATCAATTAAATGCATGAATGTCTCGCTGATCATGTTGACCCTCCTCATCTCAAATTCCATAGATGAAGAATACCAGTCAAAACTAAGGAACCTATAAGAATTTTTCTAAAGAAATTCTGAAGAAAGGCTGCTACTAATCAAAAAGCACTTCTAAACAGGTCATTAAACCTGGCTTAGAAGTGCTTTGTCATATGTCACACCGAAGTTTCCATCAATCTGGAACGGAGGATGCGCATCAAATAAATTGGCATAACCCTGCAGGGGCTTTCTTATCTCGTTCAAGTTTTCAGAGAAAACATCGAACGTCTTGTCTTGAATGACAATGGTCGGTAACCAAACTCTTGTCCCGCGATACGAATCAAACGATATGCCGCGCTAAGACTCCAGCTTCCACATTACAAGCAGGAGTACACGACATTTCGCAAGCGTCGCTGAACGTAAGGCTCCTGATTGTTCAGAAGGTGCTGCGCATACATAACGGTAAGCTTGGAATCCGGGTCAATGATAGCCATGCACCCGGCAGCGCCGCTCCATCCGAATTCGCCGAGCGGGCTCAGTGAGCCGCTTAATGACTGGGAGACATGAGTACGGACACCAAGGCCATACCCGTATCCACTCATGTGATCCCATGAATAATCGTCGCGGGTCTGCTCGTTCAGATGGTCCTTGCGCATCAGTTCTACCGAAGCTTGTGACAGAATCCGCACGCCTTCGGGACTCGTGCCGTACCCAGTCAGTGCGTTCAGGAACAGTGAGTAATCACTAACTGTGGACAACAATCCGGCGCCACCACTCTCAAATTCGCTACCAATCCGGTACCCGTTTCCATCCATACGTACGGCTTTTTCAAGCTCGTCATTGTACATATACTGCGGAATTAGTCGGGTCCGCTGTTCATCGTTCAGATCGAACGCTGTATCGTTCATGCCAAGTGGTCCGGTGATTTCTTCTCGCAGATACGTACCGAAGCGTCTTCCGCTGACAACCTCCACCAATGCCCCGAGCACATCGTGGCACATGCTGTAGTTCCAATGCGTGCCTGGCTCAAACAAAAGGGGTTCCTTGGCAAGCGCTTTCGCGAAAGCACGTGTTGGTAGTGTTCCGTTGGTGTTATGCACAGCTTCCTTAAAAGATGGAGAACCTATATCATAGGAGAACCCCGCAGTCATCGTAAACAAATCGCGTACCGTAATGAGACGGGTTGCTTTTTCAAGCCTAATTTCCCCGTTCGGCAAAGTTTTCCTCACCGTCATCTCGGCATACTCCGGCAGATAGTCGGAAACCGGATCACTTAGCAGCATATCGCCTCTCTCCACCAGTTGAAGCGCCGCCACGCAGGTCATTATTTTCGTCAAGGAGTAGAGATTGAAGATCGCTTTATCACTGATAGGCGTCTGTTCCTCCAGGTTAGCATAGCCGCTACGGTAACGGAAAACGGTATCATTTTGATACATCACCAGTACCTCTGCCCATGGAACTCGCCAGGAAGTGATACGGTCAACAAATGAAACAAGCGGTTGAAAATCCATTTTTTTCCCCTTCCTTCTATGTAGAATCGTTTATCATTGCATAATGTGGTCCATGTTCTCTCTCATAATCCACATACTAATAATATACGACCATTCGCATGTAATGACCACCATCAATCGTACATCTCATAGGTAACCTAGGAGATGGTTCTCTATCATTTATCTGATTAGCATCCCTTTGTTAACATAATAATTGTTATTGAATCATAGTTACCCAAATCCATAGTCGACAATTGCATTAAAAAGGGTTAACCATTCGAAATGGCTAACCCTAACCTTTTTGCCCATCCCAATCAAATAGAACATCCGAGCGAGCTCATTAACAGGCTCGCTGTACAATGCATGATGCTCCCTGTTTACGAACAACGCCCGGCAAAGCTGTGTAATTGGGAACCCTTCGCTCTACTACTTCAATAGCAGGCGGGCAATACGCTCAAGCTCTTCTTGGACCGAACGCCGATCCATGCGCAACGCACAGATGGCTGGAACAACTTCATGCTTGACGCAGGCTTAAGGGCGTCAGGTCGCTCCATACTTCCTTCACATAAGCCAGGCATTCTTCCTTCGTCCCACTCTTGCCGGCATTGCTCCAGCCTTCTGGATTGCTCAGATGCAATGGCCATATCGCATATTGCTCTTCGACATTGACGACTACTTTGTAGCTGAATTCTAGTATTTCGTTCTCCATCAAAAGTAACCTCCCCTATTCCACAATTAAATTCCGACGCCCATCTGGCGGTCTGCTATTTGCTGCAACTGATCCTTATCTCGTATAATAACGGCATCCGGCACGGCATCCGGCAAAATTGTCTCCATATGACGCAGCTGCCGATAACGCATGCCAAGCAATCCCCAGATGAACAAGATGGCGCCAATCGAAGTGATCAACAGCCCAATACCCATTCCGCCTCCCGATCCAAACAGCCCGGCAGCTTCTGTACCAGCTGGCAGCGCCGATGCAAGCGGAACGAAAACAGATGCAACAAGCGGTCCTGCAAGGAGGAAGCTAAGCGGACGCATGCTGAAGGCCATAACTTGGTTCGTTGCCAATACGCGGCCTTGCAGCTCAAGCCCTACCTTCGTCTGTATGAGTGCCAGCCAGTGCGTATTGATAAGCGCCAGCGCAAAGCCAAAGCCGAACAAGCCGATGGCTGCCGTTACAAGCGAAGGATAGATCCCGGCAACCGCTATCGATAAACCGGTCAGCATAACGAAACCGACCATTCCGTCCGCCCGGCGGTCGAACCCGCCCCATATCGTCATAAGGATCGAGCCGATAAATAACCCTGCACCCTCAAACGCGATAACGATGCCTACTTTGTCAGCAGTCATGAACTGCAGCAGAAACGGCGTTGTCAGCACGTTATATAAGCTCATGAAAAAATTGACAACGATAAAAAACACGACCATCGCGACCATGCTCTTCCTTTGAATAATGTACTTCCACCCTCCGACGATTTCCCTGCTCATCGGTTCCTCACGTTTCTTGAACATCAGGTTAGGGAATCGGATCAGTGAAAGGATGACTATAGATAAACTCAGCAGCACTAGATCGATAACAACAATGGTTTGCAGACCGATCAATACAACCAAAGCTCCTCCTAGCGCTGGTGCCATAATCCCGTTCAAGGACATGACAAGCTGTCCTAATCCGTTTGCATGTCCTAAGTACCTTTTCGGCACGAGTTGCGCTGTTGCTGCCTGATAAGCTGGCATCGTGAAAGCGCCTGAAATTGATCCGATGCCTGCAGCCACATAGATCGCCCATAGTGACAACGCATCCAGATAGAGCATAGTCGCGAGGAAAATTACCGAGCCTAACGCTAACATTTGTCCCGCCAGCATTACCTTTCGTCTATCATAGCGGTCCACAACCGCACCGGCCACCGGAAGCAGCAGCAGCGTGGGCAAAATCGCATAAAGCGAGATCGTCGCATAATCCGAAATCGACCCGGTATGCTGAAATACCCAGATGCCAAGCGCAAATCCGGTCAGTGACGTGCCAATTGTAGCGATGATTAAGCACAGCGTCACCGTGAGAAAAGATTTCACGCTCGGCTGAATATCCTTCTGCTTTTGCTTGTGCTCCATCGCAAGTTTTGGTACTTGCTGAGGAGCAGAAGCAGTCTGAGAAATAGGGCTCATTGTCGTTCGGCTTTCCCCGTTGTCACGCTCTTCCTCCCATGCACGAATCTGCTGCGACATGATTTTCGCGGCATGGTCCGATTGATGCTTGTGAAAATAATGCCCGGCATGCTCAACAACATGCAATCGCACATCCTCGCTGAAATCATACCACTCCATATAACGCTCCTCGTAGAACTCGGTCATTCGATCAGCGCCACCCACGATGCAAGCTACAGGTGCCTTCAGCTTCGGCTTATTCGGCAATGCGTAGAGCGCCGTGTAATAATCCTCCGCCTCCCGTGCATCATGCCGCAGGTTGCGCAGAACGAACTTCTGCTCCTCCGGAGAGATCTCGTCATCGAAGCCGCCAAAGGCGCGGAGCATGTCGCGTGCGAACTTATCAGACGTCCACTTCTCCCGCGGAAACAAGCGATGCCACCATTCCGTCAGCTTGAATGGCAATCTTGCTCCCGGGAAGGTGCCCGCCATAAAAATCCCGCTTACCTCTACATTTGCTTCCTGCAGCAGCAACCCGGTGCGGAGCACCATTGCCCCACCTAAGCAATGGCCGTAGAGATAAACCTCACCCTTGACCTTGCTTTTGATTTCTTGAGCAATCCGAGCCGCCGTTTCCTCATGCGAGGCCAGCAACTGGCTAGGTCGACTGTAATCATGCCCGGGCAGTTCGACCGCATACAGGGCGTAGTTGGGAGGCAATCCCTTCGCCATTGGCTGGAACGTAATTGCGCTGCCGCCGCCATACGGCACGCAGACTAGCGTAATCGCTTTGCCCCCGATATTCGATGCCTTTTTGAATTCGATCAGAAGATCGTCGCTCCGTGTAGCGCCGGATGCGAGATGCTCGGCCAGCTCACGCACCGTCGGATACTGGAAGAGGTCCATTACGCTAAAGGAATTGCCCATCTTGCGTACGACCTTAATCGCCTTGAATGAATCACCGCCAAGGTCGAAAAATTCATCGTTGATGCCGATCTGTTCGAGCCCCAATACTTCCTGCCAAACAGCGGCGATTTCATGCTCTTCCTTGGTCTCCGGCGCAGCAAAGCCATTGTCTCCCGCTCGATTTGCAGCGCTTGGCGCAGGCAGCATTGCACGGTCCAGCTTGCCGTTCGCGTTAAGCGGCAGCCGCTCGATCTCGACAAAGGCCGAAGGCAGCATATAGTCGGGCAAAATGCTTTTTATGTGTTTTCGAATCGCGCTTACATCAAGCTGCGCTCCACGTACAGCCTGCTCCTGAGCGTCTGGTAACAAGCGCTGCTCCGGTACCAAATAGGCAACCAGCCGTTTGTCTCCCGGTTCATCTTCGCGAATAGTCACGACCGCATCGCGTAATCCTCCCATTTGCAGCAGAACATGCTCGATCTCGCCAGTCTCGATCCGATAGCCGCGGATTTTGACCTGTTGGTCCATTCGTCCAATAAACTGAATCATGCCGTTAGGCAAATGGCGAACCAGGTCGCCCGTGCGATACATCCGTTCTCCCGGTCGATCTGTGAACGGATTCGGCACGAATCGCTCGGCCGTCAGATCTGGCCTGCCGTAGTAGCCGCGCGTCACGGCGCTACCGCCGATGTACAACTCGCCGATGACGCCAGCTGGAACCGGCTGCAAATTAGCGTTAAGCACATAGACCGGCGCGTTCGGTATCGGACGTCCAAGCGGAAGCACTGCAAGATGATCTTGCTCGCTTCCACCTACTGGCACCTCATAGGTGAGTACGGAAACGGTTGTCTCCGTAGGACCATAATGATTTTGAATCCGACAGCCCGGACGAAGGCGCCGAATGTCTGCAATTGACCCCCAATGCGAGGCTTCGCCAGCAAGAATCAAGCATTCACGCGGTATGATGACGCTGGGATTTGCTACGCCGAGCAGCACCTCCATATGGCTTGGAACGATCTTCATAACATCGATCGGATGCGCTTCGCAATAAGCGGCGAAAGCATCGGGATCAGCAGCACGCTCATACGGTATGACATGCAGGGTGCCTCCTGTTCCGAATGCCCCCCAGATCATCGGCGTTCCAAGATCGGCAGCAAGCGTGCTGACGATGGCGAAATGGAGGCCTTCCCGCAGCGCCAAACGCTGCATAATGCCTTCCAAATAGTTGGCATAACTTCGGTGCTCCACCGCCACGCCCTTCGGTTTCCCCGTTGATCCGGACGTGAACAGCACATACATAAGATCGTCCAGCTTTGAGATTACTTCGGGATTATTCGCATCTTCTTGCGCTATCTTATCCCAATCCCGGTCGAGCGAAACCATGCGTATGGGCGCCGACGCTGCCTCCTCGTTTTGCGGCAGCAGATCGGCGAAGGCTTCCTCGGTCACGATGACCGATACCTCAGCCTCCTGCGCAATCATTCGCAAGCGCTCCACCGGCAGCTTAGGATCAAGCGGCACATAGGCACCACCTGCCTTCAAGATGCCGACCAAGCCGACGATGATATCGACAGTGCGCTCCATGTAAAGGCCGACGGTTGTATTAGGTCCGACCTGCATACCACGCAGATGGTGCGCCAAGCGGTTAGCCCGTTCATTCAGCTCAAGATAGGTAAGTGTACGCCCCTCTGAGCATACAGCTGCGGCCATAGGTGTAAGAGCCGATTGACGCTCCACGAGAAGATGCGGCAATTGGAGCTCTGTACCGGTAGACTCGCCAGCATTCCAGTCGACCAGAACCTTCTGCAGCTGTTCGCCCGAGAGAGCTGCAACTGCATATATCGGCATCGCGGAATTGTCTATTACGCGTTCCAAAATCATGCAGTAATGCTCCGCCATTTGCTGGATTGTCGACTCGCGGAATAGATCTAGGCGATACGTCAATGTAACTTCCATGCCTAACTTTTGATTTTCGAATACCGTCATCGTCAGATCCAGCATCCCGCCTCGCGTACGATCACCCACGAACGGTACAATCTCAAGGTCAGGCAGTTCTCTCAGCGCCTGCCCATGCCGTTCGAACAGAAACATGGTATCAAAAAATAGCGCATGGCCTATAACACGATCTGGATTCATCTCTTCGACGATTCTGTCAAATGGCAAATCCTGATGATCATTCGCCTCCAGCACCGTCTCGCGGACTGCCGAGATAAAGTCGCTGAAGCTGCTGCCCATATCAATCGCGGAGCGAAGCGCGACCGTATTCGCGAAGAAGCCAGCAAGCTTCTCGATTTCCTGCTTGCCTCGATTCGCCATGGGCGTGCCGACAACGATTTCTTGCTTGCCGTTGTAGCTTGCGAGTAGTACCTTGTAAGCGGCTAGCAGCAGGACAAAAGACGTGCAGCCGAGCTGCTTGCTCGCTTCGCGGATACGCTGCGAGAATGATGGATCGAGCGTCAGGCTGAAGAAACCGACTTTGCGCTCAACTTGAATCGAGGGGCGCGGGTAATCCGTCGGCAGATCCAGCGTCGCCGGTGCTGGCATCAGTTTATTTTTCCAGTAGCGCAGCTGTTCTTCGTATTCCGATCCTGTCATCCACTGCCTCTGCCAGACGGCAAAGTCCGGGTATTGAATCGGCAGCTCCGGAAGGGAAAGCGGCTCTTCCAGGGCAAAGGAACGATAAATCGCGGCGAGCTCTTCGTCGAACACGTCGGCTGACCAGCCATCATAGATTAAGTGATGCGTCATCCAGACGAGAACATGCTTTTCGGGATCCAAGCGGAAGAGCATTGCCTTCACAAGCGGCCCGTTCAGGAAATCATACGGTGCCGTGGCTTCCTTCTCCATAAGCTCATAGACCTTGTTTTCATCAGCCAACTCGATAATTGGGAGGTCGATCTTCAGCTCGGGGCGAATGATCTGCACGTAATCGTCGTTCTCATAAGCAACAACAGCGCGCATGATTTCATGACGCTTGATCATCTCGTTCAGCGTGCGATGCAGGGCAGAGACATTCAGCTTGCCGATGAGCTTGTAGCCGTTGGCAAAATTGTACCGCTCCGTCCCCGGCATATATTCTTCGAAAAACATAATTCGCTGTTGCGGAAATGATAGAGGAAACTTGTTAGCCCCTGCTTGCCTAGGCTGCTTTGGGATTACCGACGAAGCTGCGGCAGCCTTTGCCTTATTCTGTTTGGCTTTCAGGGCAAGGAGCGCCCGTCGTTCGGGCGAAAGCTGCTCGATGCGATCAATCGTTTTACTCATAGTGCGCCTCCTTCAAAGGCAGGGGATGACTTCCGAGCTGGCGCTGCACCAGCCACTGCGATAACAGTGAACGCTTGCCTGCTGATAGTGACTGATTGATCTCATCCAGGCGATGATCAGGCGCGGTCACTGCGCTCGGCAAGGGCTGCTGGCGCTGCGCTGCAACGTAATCAGCAATAAGCTGATCCGAGGCAATGGCGCAGTCGGGCTTGCCGATTACCGATTCCATGGCCGTGCAGGCCGCTGCCATCGTATCATGCTCCGCAATAACCCTTGCCAACTGGCGGCAGCGCTCTTTCACTGTGCTTGTCTGAATGCCCTTTATGGCATTTGCGATCAGCGCGGGCTCCCACTGAAGCGGCGGCAAATAATCACCTATGCCCAGATGCTTGATCCGCATTCCGTTATCTGGACGATCCGTATCGGCTGCGAGCGCCAGCTGCGGCACAGCGGCGGTCATGGCTCCCGTAATCGTACCGATTCCGCCGTGATGGATGACGCTGCTGATTAGCGGATATACACTGGCGAGCGGCAAAATCTTGTACCAGCGAATATGATCCGGCAGCTCGCCTTGAATGAATTCTTCATGCCTCGTAACAAGTATGGTTCGCTGCCCCAGCAGCTTGACGCCCTCGATTGCCGCTTGGTAGAAATTCGGCTTAATCATTTTCCCTGTCCCGCCCGTAATCAAGAGAGGCGGTTCGCCGGCGCGGATAAAATCTAGCAGGTCGTTTGGCAAAGGCTCATATTCGATCGCATCGGCCAGCGGAAATCCGACGGTATCCACCTTCAGCGCCCATTCTGGTGCTTCCACAGCAGCATCAAAGCTCTCATGCCAGAAACCGATGTTTTTTTTCACGGCGCCCATCCATGATGTCCAGCTTGAGACTGGCGTAAGTCCAAGATCGCTGCGAAAAGTGTTAATAAGTGATATCGCAAAGTCCAGTCCAAGCTCTTCCCAAATATGCAGCTGCGTCACATAGCTGGGCGCGAGTACGCCCGTGACGATTGGCACATGCATCATCTCAGATACGATCATTGCAACGAAGCCGTCACGCTCCTTGCAGATCAGCACGGAGTCCTCCGCTTGGCACAGCTCCGTCAGGATGTCATACTCCTGCTGGAATTTCTCTTTCGAATAATACTTGCGTTGGTAAGCTTCATAGAGGTCGGGCTTGTTCAGCGGATCCTCCATCATGTATAGATCCTTCATGATTTCGGTGTATTCCTCTGGTTTATCGATGCCGCGAAAAGCGATGCCGGACTTCTCGGCCAGCGGCGCAAATACGCCGTGAGTCACCAGGGTTGCCTGGTGACCGCGCCGGCGAAGTGCAGACGCTAACCGCAGAAACGGCAGTACATCTCCGTTCGTCATATGCGTGCTAAGAACGAAATTTGCCACGAATCGTCTCCTCCTGATCATCTACTGACTGTTACTTCAGCAGCGCCTCAATTTCCTCTTCCGACAGGTGCTCCATCTCGCTCAACAGCGCTTCGATCTCGGCATCGTCAGTCTCCGCAAGCAGATTGGCTTCAATAATTGACGCGAGGGCGCGAATCGTCGTTCCTTGTGTGAGCATATCCTTCAGCGATACCTTCACGCCGAAAACATGTCCACACCGGACAAGAATTTGAGTTGCGACGAGCGAATGGCCGCCCAAGTCGATGAAATCGTCGTCAAGCCCGAGCTGATCGAAACTGAAAAAACCTGACCAAATCACGGCAAGCTCCTTCTGGATATAGGTTTCCGGCGGAACATACGCCTGGCCAATCATCAGGCGTGACAGCGTCGGACTCGGCAGGAGCTTGCGGTCCGTCTTGCCGCTAGGGGTAAGTGGGAAGGCCTCCATCTCAACGAAATAAGAAGGGACCATATAGTCTGGCAAATGCTGCTGTAGATGGCTCCTCAGCTCGCTGATCGAGGGAGCGAACTCAGCATTTGGAATGAAATAGGCGGTAATGCGCTGGTCTCCGGGCTGATCCTCGCAGACAACCGTCACAGCTTGATTGACTCCTGGATGCTGTTCAAGCACCGTGCTAATTTCGCCCAGCTCGATACGGAAGCCCCGTACCTTCACCTGATCGTCGTTGCGGCCCAGACATTCCAGGTTTCCGTCCGTAAGCCAGCGCCCGAGATCTCCGGTATGGTACATCCGTGCCCCCGGTTCCTTGCTGTATGGATCGGGCACGAATCGCTCGGCCGTCAGGTCCGGTCTGCCGTAATAACCGCGCGCGAGCCCGATGCCACTGATGAAGAGCTCGCCAATCTCACCAGGTGCGACCGGTTCATAGCGGTCGTTTAATACGTACATAGCATTCTCAGGGATAGCCTTGCCAATTGGAATGACCGAACGGTTCAAGCTGCGATCGCTGGTCCAATTGGTAATGAATACCGCTGCCTCGGTCGGACCATACAAGTTGTGAAGCTGCGCGGACATCGTACGGCAGAACCGTTCGTTCAGCGCGGCAGACAACGGCTCCCCGCATAAGAAAACATGTTTCAGAAAGGGGAGGTCCTGAGCCTGCTCCGCACTCAAGAACGTCTGGAGCATCGTCGGAACGAATTGCACGAACGTAATACATTCGCGCTTGATGACCTCCCACATATATTCGTTGTCAAGGTGGCCTTTGGGCTTGGCCATGACAAGGCATGCTCCGCATATATGCGGCCAGAAAAATTCCCATACCGATACGTCGAAGCTGTATGGAGATTTCTGAAGAAGCTTATCATTTTCCTCCATTTCGAAAGTGTGCTGCAGCCAAAGAACCCGATTGCGAATGGCAGCGTGCGTATTCATTGCCCCCTTCGGCCTTCCCGTCGATCCGGAGGTATAGAACATGTAAGCCAGATGGCTCTCATGCAAGGCAATATTCGGGTTTCCCTCCTCATCTCCATATCCATCCAATGGCTCTGACTCGTCTAAAATCAATACATCACCGTCGAACCCAGCGAACTGTTCCGCAAATTGACGCTGCGTAATGATTCGTCTTACCTTGCTGTCCTGAATCATGTAGGCTAGCCGATCCTTCGGATAATCCGGATCCAGCGGCACGTAAGCGCCCCCTGCCTTTAGGACGCCGTACAGCGCGACGACCAGTTCAATCGAACGCTCCATGCAGATGCCTGCCAGCACGTCAGGACCGATACCGATCGCACGCAAGCGATACGCTAGCCGATTCGCGCGGCGGTTCAACTCGGCGTACGTTACTGACTTCTCCTCAAATCTAACAGCTTCACGACTAGGCGTACGTTCCGACTGCTGCTCGAATAACTGGTGAACCAAGCTTTTTGCTTGCATTCAATCACTCCTCATATGTAGTGACCATCACGATAATGCTAAAACATGTGCATAGAATATCCTACTTGAATATGGTAGAAAGCGCTAATGCTGGGATGACTTCTTTAACACTACTTTAACGCTAAAATGACCCTTTCCGGCAATCTCTCAAACATTAGCAAATTGCAGCCACACAACAAGAAGCCTCCGTGGATGGGAAGGCTTTAGAGGGTTTGTTTTATTTGTAAATATTGCATCTATTTTACAGTTCAGTCATTCCACATCCTCACAAAAACAGATGAACTCCAGATTCAAGAGGTCATCCGTCGGCTTGTTGTGTTCTTATTCTTATTGCTTTAAGTTAAAGAAGAAAAAAGTTTCATATCAAGCAGCCGTTTTATATCTATTAGGTATCCCTTCACTTTATTCTTATTTTCTTTTTATTTTTTTCGATCTTATTTGTACAAATAAATATTTACTCCACCTTGCATTAGATGTTGACTCATAGAAAAAATACTGCTACTGTTTCAATGCAGACTTCCTCAGTCAGCACATTCCTCTCTTTTTTACTAGGATTAAGCGGATAATTCTCCACTTGTAATAGGGGCTCAGATGAAGGATGGGAAGTGATAAACAGTGAATGAAACAAATGCAATCTACCGTTCAGAGCGCCGTGATGCCGCCGAGAACCGCCAGCGTATTCTGGATGCGGCTAACAAGTTATTTCAGCTCCACGGCGTCGAGCAGGTCAGCATGAACCAGATCGCCGTCGAAGCGCAAATCGGAGCGGGAACCCTGTACCGGCGTTACCGCAACAAAAGTGATCTGTGCATGCATTTAATCAAAGACAACGTGACGGTGTTGTTTGAGGATATTGAGGAATACTTGCAGGAGAATGCCTACCGCCCGCCTTATGACCGATTGCGTGGGCTGCTTGCTGTGTTTATTCAGTTCAGAGAGAAAAATGCGCAGCTGCTTGCCGGTGTCGAGAATTCAGCTAATAATGTGCCGGACCCCAGAACGAAAAGTCCCATCTATGACAAATTTCATAAGCTGCTTCTTGGGCTGATTGAAGAATGGATAGCAGAAACCAACCAACCACAGCCCCTCAGCTTATTCAAAACAGATATGCTTATGAACGCCCTCAGCAGCGATTCGTATCTGTTTCAAAAAAATGTGCGCGGCAACTCGCCCGACCGGATTTTGGAGCAGCTATGCCAGACATTTCTTTAATACATCACATTCATGAGAACAAGCCTAATTCATCGACGGCAATCTGCCGCTTGAATTAGGCTTGTTTTGAATGAAGCATGTTTTGTAGTCTTTTCCCTAAAAAACGACTGGCAGGGCAGCTAAACTCTGTGAGCTCAGCGCGAAATGCCAGGAGATGTCTTCCCGAGGAATGCTGAGCCGCAGGTTGGGCATCCGTCTCAGCAGCGTTTGAAATGCAATGTCTCCCTCTACACGAGCTAGTGGCGCGCCCAAGCAGGAATGGATGCCATGACCGAAAGCAAGATGGCGATTAATCGTACGAGTTATATCCAGTTCTTCTGCTTGTGCGAACGGGCATTCATCCCGGTTTGCAGATTTCAATAAAGGGATCAGCATATCTCCCTTTTTAATCAGCTGACCAGCAAGTACAATATCTTGCGTTGCAAAGCGAGGTCCCGACATGGTAGCTGGTCCATTGAAACGAAGCAGCTCTTCGAAGGCGGACGGAGCCAGACTAAGATCAGCTTTGAGCTTCTCCAGCTGCTCCGGATGATCTAACAGCATCAATGTTCCTGTGGCAATGAGATTTGAGGTCGTCTCATGGCCTGCAAAGATCAATAGGGTAATCATGGAGATCAACTCTGGCTGACTCAGCTTGTCCCCCTCTTCTTCGATGGCGATTAACTGGCTGATCAAGTCATCAGCTGGATGCTTGCGTTTGTCAGCAACAAGCTCCGCCGTGTATTCACCGAAAGCACGCAAATGTTCCTCTACTCCCGGTGCGCGCACACCAAGACCCAAACCATGTGAAATCGCTTTAGACCAGTCATGGATCTGCGAGCGGTCTGCTTCAGGTACCCCAAGCATATCGGATATTACGTGAATGGGTAAAGGATAGGCATAATCTTTGACAAGGTCCATCTCACCGCGAGCTTGCACCTTATCCAGCAATTCATCCGCAATCTTCTGCACACGCGGTCGAAGGCTTTCCATGTATTTGGGCGTGAAGGCTTTGGAGACCAGCCTGCGTAACCGCCGATGATCAGGATCATCGACAGATAGCATGGATTTTCCGGTGAAAAAGGTATCTGGAGCGGATGCATCTGCGTTTTCCATAAAGGCTTTTTTAAATTCGTTGCTGCCACCGATCGTTTCTGGGTCTACAGTGAAGTGGGCATGATCCTTAAGTACCTGAGACACTTCTTCCATTCGCGTGACCAACCATTGCTGGCGATCTGTGCCACCCATAGGCACAGTAATAGGAATAACAGCTCCCGTTTCACGCAGCTGCGCGAAAATCGGAAATGGGTTTTCAGGACTGTCACTACTAAACAGGCTAAGCGCTGCTTTTTCACATACACTATTATCGGAATAATTCATCTTAAACCATCCTTTCGCTACTGCCTTTTATTTTAATGAAAATGGGTTATATAAATGGAGACTTACGTTATCCTGCTCCCCTCCTTTTATTGAGATTAAGTGGATAGTTTTCCACATAATCTCTTCTTAAGATTAAACGGAGAACTCTCCTCTTGTCAACTTTAACCAAATACAAGCGTTTTCCCCCTACCCCTTGCTGCTCCCATACGGCTAAACAAAATAAGCAGCCTGAATTCGATTGTTCGAATCCAGGCTGCCCTGCTGCGCACTGATTACTTTTCAACTTTTAATTGGACTGTAAAGGTTGTGCCCTCTCCAGGTTCGCTCTTAACCGAAATGACACCGCCTACCAATTCAATTACGCGGAGCGAAAGAGCAAGACCGAGGCCATTCCCCTCCGCATGATGGGAAGGATCGCCTTGATAAAATTTATCAAAAATATGCTTCATCGTCTCCTCGTCCATCCCGCAGCCCGTGTCTGATACCATGACAGTGATCGCATGTTCATCCGAAATTTGCTTTAGGGTGATCGTTCCTCCGGGAGAAGTGAATTTTAAAGCATTGGAGAAAAGATTATGCCACACGATCTCCAGCATACTCTCTTCAGCGCGAATGATGGCACGGTCCTCTATATCCACCATAAATGCGATCCTTTTTTCTTCCCATGCATTTTCAAAATATAGCGCGCAATCGCATAGCTGCCTGCACAGATCGTAGGGCTCGGCAACAGGCACAATCTCCTGATTTTCCAATTTGTTCAGCTTAAGGATGTTGACGACGAGTGTTGCTAGCTTATTGGTAGAAGAAATAATGGTAGCGGTATAATCCTTTCGCAGCTCCGGCAGCAAATCATCCTGCTGTAGTGCCGTAGCGTAACCGTGAATGACGGACAACGGTGTCTTGATTTCATGGGATACATTGGAAATAAAGTCGTTTTTCAGCGTTTCAATGCTGTTCAGTTCCTCCACCATCTTGTTGAAATCCTCGAACATCACATCCACATAGTTCTTCTTATCCGCTCTGTGTATAGGCTCGAGATAGACCGAAAAGTCTCCTTCTGATACCTGCTTGGCCGCCTCGCTGAGTTTTCGCATGGGCTTGTCAAAGGATTTGTACTTCTGCCTTGCGGTAACCAGGCAAAAAATAAGGCTAACGATAATCCAATAGCCCGAGATTCCGAAAATGTATGGCCACGGCACGTGTTCTATTGGCCGATAAGCATCATAGATTAGCGCTTGTCCCGCAGTCAACGTAGACAACACTAAATAAGTGACCACAAATTCTTTCCATGAAAAAAGAGGTGACTTCATTCTCGCATCTGGTTTCTGTTTCTTATTCATTGCAGCACTGCCTTGTAGCCTAGCCCATGCACGGTCATAATTTTGAAACCTTCACAGCAGGAAAACTTGTCCCGAAGCTTGACAATATATACGTCCACAGCGCGCAGGCTGGTTTGACTTTCAATGCCCCAGAACTCGTCCATAAGCTGGGCACGCGAAAAGGTATGTTTGGGATAGGAAAGCATTTTGTACAGGATGTTGAATTCTCGAACCGTCACGGGTACTTCCTTGCCATCTACTGTAGCGGTCATATCGTCTGCGTCCATCAGCAGGCTTCCTACCCTCAGTTTTTTTTCATGGGCAATATTCGCTCTTCGAAGCAGGGCACCCACCCGCAGAACCAGTTCATCCAAATCAATCGGTTTAACCATGTAATCGTCAATGCCGGCAAAAAAACCTTTTTGTTTGGAGGATATATCATCACGGGCAGTAACAAAAAGAATGGGAATGGTCTTATTGATCCCCCTTATTGTCTCTGCAAATTCAAAACCGTCGATCTCCGGCATCATAACATCGGAAATGAGAAGATCATAGATATGGTTATACATTAAATCATAAGCTTCACGTGGGTTCAGACAACCTTTAGCGTTGTAACCATTTTTGGACAAATAGGCGCAAAAAATTTGGTTAAGCTTTGTATCGTCCTCCACTACAAGTATATTGATCATAAAAACATCCTTTCTGACGCATTAGTATCATCATAATAGATAGTTGTTAAAAAATTGTTTAAGCTAAGCCGCGATATCAAGTAACATGAGGCCTGAATCGTTCTTATTTTCACGATTAATATCTCATAAACATTATTTTAACAACTTTGAAACATTATTATTGCATGATTAGGACATCCAATCGATCATTGGAATCTGTTGTAAGTATTTAGTCTATCCGATTACGACTTAACAGATGCGAAAAAGCGGTTGAGCGATTAACATTCATGAGGAGTGAAGTTACATGATGAAGGCAGCGATCTATTCTGGCAAAAATGACATTCGAGTTGAAGAAAAAGCGATTCCTGTTGTAGGCCCAAAGGATGTTCTCGTAAGAAATCTGCGTGGCGGCATATGCGGTACAGATATTAATATTGTCAAAGTCGGTGCAGGCAATATGGGGATTACTCTTGGTTCGGAATTTGGACATGAAATGGTCGGCGATGTTGTGGAAATAGGGTCCGAAGTTTCTTCCCAGATTGAAATGGGAATGCGTGTAGGCATTAATCCGATTACAGCCAAAAAAGTCGGGAGGCGCAAATCGCTGGAGTGTTCCGGATTTTCACAGTATGTCTTAATAGAAGAAGCTGAACTTAACTATAACTTATATGAAATAGATAAAAGTGTTCCCGTAGAGGTAGCTTCACTGATCGAACCGATGAGCGTCGGACGACACGGCGCTTTCAGCGCAAACCCGCAGTCTGAAGATCGGATTGTCGTTATGGGTGGAGGTCCTATCGGTCTTCTCGCTGCAGCCAGCTTGATTGCTGAAGGCATGAAGCACGTCTGTGTGGTCGACATTGACGAATGGCGACTGTCCAAAGCTGCCGGATTAGGCGCATTGACCGTCAATACGGCAGAAACGACACTTGCGGAGGGATTGGCTGGACATTTTGGCACCGTGAACGTTTATGGTGTTGAAGTACCAGATGTAGACGTATTTATAGATGCGGCGGGTGCTCCCGTTTTGTTTGAAGCCATCATAAAAATCGTGAAGCCTAAAGCCAGAATTTCAATTATTGCAGTTTATAAAACCGATGTGCCGATTAGCTTGCAGCAGGTCATGTCCAAAGAAGTACAGCTTAAAGGCTCCAGCGGGTATACACATGAGGATTTTTCCAAGGTGGTCCAGCATCTTTCAAGCTTTAAAAATGAGCTGTCCACCCTTATTACGCAGGTTTATAAGCTTGATGATATTCAGGAAGCCTTTACTAAAGCCATTGAAGCTAAAGGTACGGTTAAAGTGGTTGTCGATTTAACATAAAATCTATCATGTAATCACTGAAGCTTTTCCTTTGAGAAGCCAGTGTAAATACAAGACAAGCTCTTGTCCTTTATTGGGACAACAGCTTGTCTTATTCAAGGAACGTATCTCACCCCCTGCTCCAGTTAGGAAAGTTCCAATCCTGCCATTTGAAACTGTGAGAACGATCGGATTTAAAAAAACGTTCGAATATACGCTTCTGATCCTGTAGAGAAATGCCAATGCACACGTCGGATATGCGAGCGATTACATTTTTGACATCTTGTTTGATTCTGACTTTACTAAAGCGCCATCCATCTCGAATACTCGACCTTTGTTCTACAGTTTTTTTACAAAAAGCAAAGTCGGCATTATAGATTCATTGACTGGATATGCTCTTTTGTCTCTGCCGTTCCTAGATGCCCTATTGTATTGTATATTTCTTTGAGATAGTAATCATATCCGTCATTCTCGAGATCGTGATGATATGGAATTCCTGGAATGGAGTTTCTTAACAAACTTTCGTTATCGAAATTTTCCATTTCTTCAAACAAATACAACAACTGTTGCAATTCCTCCGACGTTGCTTCGATTTCGAATTCGTATGAGGCATCTCCTTGCCTAGTCATTATAGTTTTGGATTGAACTGAAACATAATATTTTTGCTTCTCCATGCGCGTGCCCTCCTCTTATGACTCCTTCAGGAATATCCATATCATTGCAAGCACGATCGTTATCACAGGGGCGATTACATATATCATGAAGATTGGATTCGCGATGATCGGATGCTTGACCGTTGTTAAACTTACATCCTTGTCAAGGGTCGTATTTTTCACTTGCAGCTTTCGGGAAACCATGATTGATCCGAACACCCCGTAAACACAAGCCACTATTCCTAAAATCGCTAACAAAATATACAATTTGCTAGTCCCCTTTCCTAAAATCTTTGCCACCTTATTTTGTTTCCTTAGATATTTTTTATTCATTTTATGTTAGACAACAAAATTTTGATTTTTTGTCGGCTAAATCGAGTTATTGATACCGATGCTTTCCAAATGAGAGTCCTGCTTTTAAAAAAAGCCCTTGCCCCAGCTAGGGACAAGAGCTTAAGACATTGAGTGAATTCTCCTGCAACTGCGGCTTGGACAATCCGAATTATGTGTAGTGCGACGATGACCCCTCGGATTTACTTAAATCACTTCTCCGCTGAGCACTTTATTTACTTGTTCCATCGTTACAGTGGCAGGATTGTGCCCATTTAACATTCCGTAAGACTGGAATTAGTCTGCTTCATCATAAATTTGAAGATGGTAAGACTTGAGCTGATCATTCATAAACCTCAAGCCGGTAGCCAAGTCCGCGCACCGTCTCGATGCGAAATTCCGGTGTAGTCCCGAACCGTTCGCGCAGTCGTTTAATATGTACGTCTATTGTTCGATCATCCCCAGCGTAATTGATCCCCCAAATTTGATCGATCAACTGCTCGCGCGTATACACTTGCCCGGGAGTTCCAGCAAGCTTGTACAGCAATTCGAACTCCTTGAGCGGCAAAGTGAGCGACTCGCTCCCTCTCATCACCTTATAGGACTGCCGATCAAGAATGACGTTGCCGAACTGGATCGTCTGCGTGGAGCCAATCCGGTATCGTTTCAGTAATGCCCTAACCCGAGCCGTCAACTCCAACGGATCGAATGGTTTCGTCAAATAATCGTCCGTCCCAAGCTCGAACCCCTTCACTTTCTCCCATGTTTCGCCTCGTGCGGTCAGCATAAGCAGCGGCAGATCAGGATTGGCTCTTCTGAGCTCCTTGCATAACGTCCAGCCATCCATAATCGGCATCATAATATCGAGTACAACAAGATCGACATGCGTCGAAGCGTAGACGTCCAGAGCTTCCTTGCCGTCCGCAGCTTCAACTGTTGCGAATCCGTCGTTGCGTAAAAATAAACAGACAAGTTCGCGAATGTTCGCATCGTCGTCAGCAACCAGTATTGTAAGCATTCGGTCCCTCTTTTCCTATTTTCCATCTCTTATTGAAGTAACCATTATACTACAACTAAATGGGGATTGTCCTATTCTTCCTGCATCATGATGCTAGGAAATTGACGATATTTTTGAGGCATAGCTTGAGTAACAAGAAGGCTCGCGATACAGTACAAATGCCAAAAAGAAGATGGCCCGAACCAGGGCGATCTCCTTTATTTGTCTAGCGCTTAGCCAAAGCCAATATTTCTTCTGCAACAAGCTCCGGCTGGTATTGATGAATGTAGTGCTCGGTGTCTTTAACAACGATTTGCTTCGGCTGCAAGGACCAGGATGTAAACGCTGCTTGGGTTTTGGTCCACAGCTCTTCGCTCGCCCCTAAATAATCAGCCGTCAATATTGTAAGCGGAAAAGGAAACGGCTGTTTCGCATCCAATACGACCTTTGCATTAGCCTGTGAACGCAGCAGCTCGTCCTCTATATTGGCATTTTCAAGCTTAAGCAACGATGCTGTATGATCAATTTTCTTTAAGTCATCGGACACAAACTTCAATCCGTTGCGAGCAGCAAGCGAGCTTTCGATAACGCTGTCGGATTGAAATAGTAATCGAATCACACCCGTTTTGATCAGGAGCTTACTGAGGGTGCTACTTACTGGCTTTTCAGAATCGTTGTAATAATATTCCGGACTTCCGCCATCCAGCATCACAATTCCTTGAACTTCGTCTGGGTATTTCTGTGCATATCGAATGGTTTCCAGCGATCCCAACGAATGTGCCACAAGCAGATAAGGCGGCTTTTGACCAGATGTCTCCAGCAATTCGTGAATTTCATCCGTTATCGTATCGATATCACGCTTCTTATCTGTTGTATCACTATAGCCATAGCCAAATCTGTCGTAAACGGCGAATTTCACATGAGGTGCGAGCCTCTCATATAGCGGAGAAAAATCCACATAGGGATTGGCGGTGCCCCAACCGGAGGCAAACACAACGGTTACATCCCCTTGGCCGCCCGTATATACATGCATATTTTCCCCATGCACCTTGTAAAGCTTACCGCTAGGTGTGTAAGATTTCAAATCATTTCGGATGCTTGCTTGTTCATATACGGCTCCTGCTCCCAATAGCACAACGATAGCAAGCAAACCAAAAGCTACTGTCTTCCCTAACCGTCTAACCCATTTTCTCGTCTGTCCCACTCCCCTTATCATAGTCACATTATAGCGGTTCAATCTTATGTAAGAGAAAACTCTATCTTAATTCCAGCTTAATTGTTTATTCTGCTAACCTGCCATACGATCCAACTAGCTATTCTTCTTCAAAAAATAAGCTGTGGCCGCCGCAGAATCATGCTCTGCAGCGGCCACAGCCTGTTTACCTACATTTACTGTTTAGTGATACACCGTTGTTTCCCCATGTCGCTGACTGTCATCTGGCTGCAGCGACATAGCAGCAGCATTTTCTTTGTCTCTAAACTTATGTTTATACTGTTCAAAATCCCATTTTTCTAAAAACTTCTCCGCCGCCACTTGGCCTGACAATAATAACGATTGCCTATCGTTTTGCGTTAAATCAAACTTTGTCGTCGTTACCGTTCCGGTTGGTATAAAAATCGATCGCTCTTCCGAATGTTCATCCACATGCCGCTGATCATGAGCCTGCAGCATCGTTTTAAATATAGCTTTGAGCATCGACACTGGACCATTAATGTTCTGGGATTGCGCATAAGTGCGTTTTTCCGATAAACGAAAACCAAAAGTTGGCCACCGCGGAATTCCTTGCACATCAAACAGCCAAATTGGATAGTTACTGAGCATGCCGCCATCAAGCATGTAATAGGGCTTCTTATTAATTGCGGTTTGCCACAAGTAAGGCTGAAAAAAGAAAGGAAGCGTAGTACTCATTCTTACAGCCGCCGCTATCGGAAAAGCAGCAGCTGATAAACCATAGTGGGGCAAATCATTAGGAAACACAACGATTTTTCCATTGCTTATGTTTGATGCAAGGATGGACAGCTTCCCTTCGGGAAGATCTCCGAACGTTTCAATTCCCTTTCTCTTTAACCACTCCGTCATAATCTGCTCCAAAATATGGTTGCTATAAATACCGGACTTCACCATCAAAGGAATCGTCTTGTTCAAAATGGGCAAGTTGTTCATTCCTGTGCGCCCGAGTAATTTTACGTAATCTAGAGACTGCATCAGTTGTTTAATTTCGGAACTCGTGTAATCACAGGCTAATAAAGCCGCGACTATCGCTCCAGCTGAAGTTCCCGCCAGCTTGTTCCACGTATAGCCCTTAGCCTCCATAGCTTCAATTGCGCCTACAAAAGCGATGCCCTTCACACCACCGCCTTCAAAAACAGCATCGGCCTTCATTTTCAGCAATCTCCTCCTGTGCATATTTCTGCTTATAGGAGTATTTTGCTTCTTCGCATTTTGTTTTATGCCTGAAATTATGAATCCTTATGATGGTCCAAAATAAGCTGGCCAACCCGGTTCAGCAGCTCCAGTCGGCCTATGGCCGTATAGGAATAGTTATAGTTATCGACATTCGAAATTTTATAGATGTTGCCTTTTTGGACCGCTGTTATATTGTTCCATACGTTGCTGTCCTCCATTTTATTTTCATCATTTTCCATTAAAAGCATATGATCTGGATTGATCGCGGACAAGCCCTCCAAGCTGATTTGCTTGCCGCCCCAATCCTCGGGATCAGGTATGCCCTTCGTACGTTTCAAGCCTAGATCTTTGTAGATAAGCTCCGCCGATCCCGTAGTAGAGTAAACAACGATGTTGTTCGGATACGTTTCAACCATCCCGAAGGATTCATCCTTGATGACCGGCGCTAGCTTTTCTTTCCATTCCGTTGCTGCTGCATCATAACCGGCTATCCATTGCTTCATTTTTTCCTCTTCATTAAATAGCTCGGCCAAGAAGCTGAACCGCTCTCTCCATTCATAATAGGCATGCGGAATAATAATGGTAGGAGCAATCTGGCTAAGCTGCTCATACATTTCCGTATTAAACGTGGCTCCCAAAATAATCAAATCCGGATCTGCGGCTGTGACCAGCTCAATATTGATAGGCTCTGCATACCAGTCCAGATTAATCGTATCCTTGCTCATCCGGTCTTTAATGGTCGGCGACAGCTCGCTTTGATTTCCATAATCTGCATTTGCAGTAGCAATAGGTTCATTGCCGAGCAGCAGCAGCTCCTCGGTTGCTCCAGAAAGATCAGCAATGCGCTGAGGCTTGAGCGGAATAACAACCTCTTCTCCATTCGGGTTTTTCACCGTTTTCGTTGTTTTTGCCGCTTCGTTGCTTGCCGTCGTTTCAGGCTGGCTAGTCGCCCCCGTCCCATTCGCTGGCTGGCTGCCACAGCCCGCCAATATGATCATACAACTTAACACCAACATCACAACTGCCTTTTTCATCGTTGTTTCTCCTCTCAAAATGTATAAGCTAGATTTTTAGCCAGCTGTCTTAGCTCAGGTTTTAACCTGCCAGCCCTCGACCTGCTGCTGCAAATGCCATAAACGGGAGTAAATACCCTGTCCGCCCAGCAGTTGGTCATGTGTTCCTTCCTCGACCAAACGCCCTTGATCGAGCACGATAATGTTATCTGCGTTTTGAATCGTCTTTAAGCGATGGGCGATCAATATCACCGTTTTATCCGCTACCAGCGCATTAATCGCTAGCTGGACAGCCGCCTCATTTTCAGGATCAAGAGAAGCGGTAGCCTCATCGAGTAAAATAATAGAAGCGTTCTTCAGCAGCGCGCGTGCAATCGATATCCGCTGTTTTTCACCGCCTGACAGCGTTGATCCGCCTTCCCCAACTGGCGTGTTGTAGCCTTGCGGCAGTCTGGAAATAAAATCATGACAGCATGCACGCTTCGCCGCTGCTTCAATTTCCGCTTGACTGGCATTCATTTTTCCAATCCGAATATTGTTTCCGATCGTATCTTGAAACAAATAAACATCCTGAAAGACGATAGAAATGTGCTGCAGCAGTTTTTCAGGAGCAATCGAGCGGATTGATTGCTCGCCGATGCGAATCGTCCCCGCCTGAATGTCCCAAAATCTCGCGATTAGACGAGTAATGGTGCTTTTCCCGCTCCCCGATGCCCCAACAAGCGCCGTAATCGTCTTTGGCTTAATCGTAAAGGATACGCCGCTGAGCACAGGCGTCTTCGCCTCATACCCGAAGGTCACCTGGTCAAAAATAATGCTGGGATGAGCCTCCGCAATATTTGCGCTCCCCTCCAGCGTCTGCTCCTGCTGCACATCCATAATGCGCTGGGCACTGTAGGCGGAATAACGCATTTCTCCGTAATTCATCAGCACAATCGTCAAGGGCTCAAAGATTTTCGTTCCGACGAGCAGAAACAGCAGAAAGACAGGCAAAGACAAGCTGCCGCCGACAAGCAAATAGCTGCCGGTCCAAATCATTAGCGTCATTCCCGATCGGGCAAGCAGCATCGCCCCCATAATCATCGGTCCCATAATCGCTTCCAGCCGGATTGATGCTTGTTTTAGTCGGTCAAACGAAAGGCGCAGCCGCTCAAAGCGTTCGCCGCCCAAATGATGAGCTTTAATTTCACGAATGCCCGTCAAATATTCCTGAAGACGGCTGGCCGCCTCATTTTTAGCTTGCACGTGGTTTTCGCTCAGCCGTGCTTGAAGCCTATCCGTCAGCCACAATAACAGCACGCCAAGCGGAACGGCGATAAACATCGCCAGCGCCATTCGATAGTCCAGCCATATAAGACCGGTTAGCGCCATAATGGGCAGCACGACAGCGCTGATGAGCTGCGGCACATTGTGAGAAATCGTATGCTCCACCTGTCCATAATCACTCAAAATAAGATTCGTCAAGTCCCCAGGATCTCGTTTGCCGAAAAAACCGAGCGATAGATGGCGAATATGCTCAGCCAGCTTTAATCGCCCTGATGCAGCGAGGCTGTAGGCCGCCCGGTACGTTTTATCGTAAAGGGAAGCGTAAGCTGCATATTCCACAAGCAGCCAAGCGAACAGTACTATGCACACGACCCACATGCGGTTCGTATTCAGGCCAAGCTCTGGCTGCGCAAACGACATGTAAATCGTATTAAAAAGATCTACAAGCAGCGCGGCAGGAATGATTTTCGCGATGCCATCCAAAATAGCAGCAATAGCAGACGGCCATAAGCTTTTAGGCGAACCGCCGGAAATGTTATAAAAGTAGTTTCTCACAGCTGAGGCTCCCCTCCTCTAACGCCCAGTTTCCATGAAGCCGCGCTTTGATGGGCCAGCCACATTTGCTCATACAGCCCCTGTTTCTTGAGCAGCTGTTCATGGGTGCCTTGTTCGACAATTTTGCCTTGCTGGACGACTAGAATCTGCTGAGCCGAACGGATGGTGGAGAGGCGATGGGCGATAATGATGACCGTTTTGCCTTTCACCAGCTGGGCGATGCCCTGCTGAATGTTGTATTCATTTTCAGCATCGGCATAGGCTGTTGCTTCATCGAGTACGAGTATCGGGGCGCGCTTAAGCAAGGCTCGGGCAATCGCAATGCGCTGAGCCTCACCGCCGGATAAATACGTACCGCCTTGTCCAATTTTGGTAGCGTAGCCTTGATCCAGCTTCTCGATAAATTCATGGCAGCAGGCCGTTTTTGCAGCTGCTTGCACTTCATCCCTGGTGGCCGCCTTGTTGCCCATCCGAATATTTTCCTCAATCGTATCGTAAAAGAGGTGTACATCCTGAAAAACGAAGGATACGAGCTCCATCAGCTTGTCTGTTCCAATATCGCGAATGGGAATACCGCCAATCGAAATGGTGCCCTCCTGCACCTCCCAAAATCGCAGCAGCAAGCTCGCAATGGTTGATTTCCCTCCGCCTGATGGACCCACTAGGGCAGTGAGCTCGCCAGCATGCGCTACAAAATTTACATTTTGCAGGACTGGCTTAAAATCTTTGCTTTCCGTCTGCTCATAAGCGAAGGACACGTCTTGAAAGGCAATGTCGTAATGATGAGGCACTTGGGGCGACGCCGGCTCTAGAGCGAGCTTCTCGGCAAATACAGCCTCAATCCGCTTATGTCCCTCGACAATTTCACGCAGCCCGCTTCCTAGATGCATTAGCTTCAGCAGCGGTGCCGATAGGCTTGGCGTAACGATGAGGAACAAAATAAACGTAATGGCGAAGGACTGGCTGCCTGCTTGACCGCTGAACAGCAATAGGCCGATCGGCACGACGAAAGTAAACAGCGAAATAATGATGACAAAAAAGAGGCTGTACGACGTCTTGCAGATATCTGTAATTTTCAAAGAAACATCGCGGTATTTCATAACGGCTTGCTTGAACGTCAGAAATGAATTTGCGGTGATGCCGAACAATCTGGTTTGCAGCCACACGCCTGCGGCAATTGGGAGCAGTAATACGAGTGCCATTCGGTAATCCAGCCAAAACAAATAACCGATTAACACGATTGGAATGACGATTGCGCTAATGAGATCGGGCAGCTGATGGGCAATAAACTTTTCAATCTTTTCCACGCTAACCTCAATAATCTTCTTGAGCTCTCCCGTTGCCGTTTTCGTATGGTATCCCATCGGCACTTTCGCCACATGCTCTGCAAGCCGCACCCGAAGCTCATAAAGAATGTTGAAAGCGGCAATATGCGAGCACATTCCCCCTACATACATTGCTGCAAGCATGGCAAGCAAGGAGACAAAAGCGACGATTCCCCAATGGATGAGCAGCTCTTTGTTCATATTGGCCGGCTGCTGCGCATGAATGAGCAGCTCCTGGACGATTTTATATACCGCTATAAACGGTATAATTTGCAGCAGGCTCGAAAGGGTCAAGAATATGCTGGCTGTTACTAACAGCCCTTTCCGCTCGCCGGCAATTTGAACTAAACCGGATAATTCTGATTTCGTCTTCATTTCACTCCGTCCCAACATAATTGATATTAAAAATCATTCTCATACATAAAGCGCGATGTATAAGCTAATATCGCATATATTGGGTTTGGGCTGATACCCAAATCGGGAGTAAAAGGTTCCATAAGCGGATTTTTAGCGGCGGTTTCCTTTTAGCGGATAGAATTTGAAATATTCAGAGGGGTTGATCCCGTATTTTCGTTTGAATTGTTCTGAAAAATGACTTGCTTTGCTAAAGCCGACGGCTGCCGCCGCCGCGGTAATATTCAGCTTTCCTTCCTCAAGCAAGCGATAGGCTTCGTCTAATCTTCGATTAATAATATAAGCATGAACAGGCAGGCCGAACAGCAGCTTGAAACCTTTTTTGAGCTTAAATTCATTCAAGCAAACGAGCTTGCTCAATGCTTCCAAGCTAGGAGGCGTTACTAATTGCGCATCGACGATTTGTTTGGCACGGTGCAGGCTGTCAATATCAGTGCGGGATAATCCTGACAAGCGTGGCTGTGGTTGCTCTTGCAAAATCGCTTCATTGAAATAAACGGCAAGCAGCTCAAGCACCTTCCCGCTTAAATAAAGCTGTTTAATCGCTCCCTGATAATTGCAGTGAAAAATATGTTGCGTAATTCGCTTCATCTCCGGCGTCATCGAGGAATGATGAAAAGGCTCGCGATTTTCTGTCAATATGGATGAAATTTTATGCAGCGGCAGCTGCTGTAAAGCGCCAATCTCCGTTAGGCGATCCAGCTTGAGAGTTACCCCACGAATATGCTGATTGACGTTAAACTGGCAGCTGCTGCTTGTGGGAAGATGTCCGAAGGCTGAAACCTCCCCGTGCTCCAGCTGATATTCTTTTCCAAGCTCTTCTACATTCCATTGAAGCCTTTCCCCAAGACAAAAGCTTAGTTTTAAGCTGTTGTTCCGCTCCAGGCTTTGCAAGGAAGTAGCCTTATGGAATGAAGCGTCACATATGACAAGCTCCATGGACGAATGGATCTGATTGAGCTGCCAATAACCGCGTCCAAGCTGTTCCGGCATATGTATCCTCTGTTCTGAGGAGCTGGAACGATACAGCTGATTCAAATTATCCGCTAAAGTGCAGTTTCGATTTACCGTATTGGCAATTTCATACCATCTTTCTGCTGCTGATTCCATTCATTGGGCCCCTCTCCCACGGCTGGTGTCGAAATTTTATAGTTGTTCTTTAATCTAAAGCAGGGATATGATCGATCCAATGCACAAACTTTTGCAAATAAGCCTGCAAATATTCCTTCGTCTTCTCATCCGTTAGGCGATGCTGCTCCGCATCTACTTTCGTGTGAACTTGTGAAATAAGCAGCTTCTGAAAAGGAAGCACCTGCGCCTGGACGGACTCTAGGATATGCCGGGTTTGTAGCTGGGCATGAACGGTACCCATGCCGCCCGGCGTTGCGCCAATGAGGCCAAATGGTTTTCTGCGCAGCACGGAGCCGCGAGATGGCCTGGACGCCCAGTCAATTGCATTTTTGAGCACGCCCGGAATGCCGGAATTGTACTCTGGCGATACAATTATAACGCCATCCACTGCTTGAATAGCCGCCTTAAACGCCTGTACCGCCTCTGGTCCGTCTCCCGCCTCCAAATCTTCATTAAACAAAGGAAGCTCCTGTAGCTCAATCCACTTAAATGCAATAGAAGCATCCAGTTCGCTCAGCGTCTGCGCCACCATTCGATTATATGAATTTTTTCGCAAGCTTCCTACGATTAGTCCAATTGTTTTTGTCATTTTAATTAGCCCCTTTCTCCGCAACACTTGATTCGATCTTTAACTTAAATACCATTTTACTTGCTTTCCAAAATATTGACTAGCTTTCCATTCAAATTACGCTCTGCGTTCATCGAATAATATAGCCAATTTTAGCCACAATAACTATGTGATCCGTACGAAAATGACAAGCTTTAGCAAAAGGAGCTGCAGAAAAATGCCCAAGAGCAAGGTAAACACGACGCGCGACCTTTATAATGAGCTAGTGACCGAGCTTGGCAACAGCTCAGATTTATCAACGAGAAACTGCTTAATCGGCGAGGAGCGTATTTCTGCCTCCGTCATTTGGATTGATGGACTCGTTAGCAAGCAAAATTTAAATGCCGATGTCATTTCGCCACTTATTTCAGGAACCCAGCAGCTTAAGCTTCTTCATCAAAGCGAGCCTCCTCATGAGCTCCTTTGCAGCTATATACTGACAGCAAATCATGTGAAAATGGTCAATACCTCTGATGAATGCGTGCCTTTGCTTGTTAGCGGCTGGACGATTATTTTAGTAGAGGACAGCGAAGGAGCCATTGCTGTCAATACGCAAGGCCTTGAAACCCGCAGCATTGATGAACCAGCTTCGTCCAGTGTCATCCGCGGGCCGCGAGATGGCTTCGTGGAATCTTTAAGCGTTAACATTTCGCTCATTCGCAGGCGTATTCGCGACAAGGCTTTTCGTGTGGAGACGCTGACGGTTGGCAATCTGTCGCATACCAAAATAGCAATGGTCTATATCCATGACCGGGCAGACAAGGAAACCGTTGACGAAATACGCAAACGGCTGCAGTCGATCGATATCGATGCGGTATTGGAGTCCCACTATATTGAAGAAATTATTAAAGACAGCCCGACCTCCTTTTTCCCGACGGTATACAGTACCGAGCGGCCTGATGATGTGGCTGGCATTATATTGGATGGGCGTGTAGCTATTGTGGTCGACGGCACTCCATTTGTGCTCGCCCTGCCTTGTACGCTGTTTCATTTGCTCAAGACGACCGAGGATTTATATTTGGCTTACCCTGTGGCTACTTTCATTCGGTGGATTCGTTATGCCGGTTTTTTCATTACGCTGCTGCTGCCCTCTACCTATGTCGGCATTTTGACTTACCACCCGGAAATGGTTCCCCCACAGCTGCTAAGCAGCATATTGTCTGCACGAGATGGTGTTCCTTTCCCCGTCTTGATGGAGGCGCTGATTATGGAAGTCATTTTTGAGGGGCTGCGCGAGGCCAGCATTCGAATGCCGCGGTCTATCGGATCTGCCATCAGTATTGTTGGAGCGCTCGTTATTGGCGAATCCGCAGTACAAGCAGGTATAATCTCTTCCCCATCGGTCATGATTGTTGCCGGCACAGCGATTGCCTCGTTCACGATACCTTCGATTTCTCTGTCGGGAACGATTCGCATGCTGCGGTTTTTCATGCTGCTGCTCGCTTCGCTATTAGGGCTTTACGGCATTATTATTGGGCTATTTATGCTGGGAGTTCAGCTTGCCTCCATTCAATCGGTGGGTTTGCCCTATTTATCGCCATTCGCTCCGTTTAAGAAAAAAGAAGCCGAGAAAGCTATATTTCGTGTTCCTTGGTTTACACTTCGCAATAAACGTTAAAATTGAAGTCCAAGGTGAAACGGCTGCCCTCCGTCCTTTGGCGGCGCCGCGCGTTTCAATCCGAGAAATAGAGAGAAAGGATGGAAAAATCATATCCTTTCTTATATTTTAAAAAAGGGGGACTACTATGTGTTTCTCCACCTTAGTAAATATGCCTGTTTCCTTAGTATGCTGCTGCTGCTTAGCGGCTGCTGGAGCCAAATCAATTTTGATCAATTGACCGTTGTTTCAGCCATTGGTTTGGATGTAAATAAACAGGGGCAGCTCCAGGTTACCGTCCAGCTCGTGAATCCGACACTTCCCGTTGCCGCTGGTGGAGGCGGACAGCAGCGCAGAGCGATTGCCACATATTCGGCAAGCGGGTTAACAGTTGAAGATGCACTTGAGACGATTCGCAAGCAGGCGAAGAAAAGCCTCTTTTTCTCCCAGACGAAGGTTCTTCTCATTGGAGAACGTTTAGCCAGACAAGGCCTGGATCATAAGATGGATTTCTTCTGGCGGGAGCCGAATCAGAATTTCAACTGCTGGGTGATGGTTTCACGGCGTCCTGTCAAGGAAGTGCTGACTGATTCCAAAGAGCTGCAAGCTGTAGCCGCCGACGAATGGAAAGCTTATTTTAAAAATAAAACCTACAAGCCGACAAGCGGCGGCATCCAGCTTTATCAATTTTTGCCTAGACTGGAGCAGTCAAGCTTTCAAGTAGCAGTGCCTGGATTGCTTCAGGTTGACAATTCAGGCTCTAAGGATATCGTGATGGAAATTACGGACCTTGCTGTCTTTCGCAATAATCTGATGGTAGGCTGGCTGAACAGCGAGGAAACGCAGGTTGTAAGCTGGTTGACCCAGCTATCCGCGCAGGGCTTATTCCAAATGACTACCGAGGATAAGAAATCAATCATTTTTGATTTGAAGAACATCCATATTGCTATGAAGCCAACATTTGAAAACGGACAGTTGCAAATGAACGTACGTATGAAGTCCAATGCTTCCATTAAGACGTCCACCGATACGCTGGATTTGACGGATAAGAAGACGACAGACTTAATCAAATCAGAGCTGAGCAACGCGATTACGGCATCCATAGAGAAAACCCTGTATAAGCTCTTTCGCTCCTACAAGAGCGACGCTGTCGGTTTTGGAGAAACGATCCATCGCAAAGCCCCAAAAAGCTGGGAAACGCTGAAAGATGGCTGGAACGAGGAGCTTGCTAATATTAAGGTACAGAGCAGCATTTCGATTGAGATTGTAAAATCCGGCTTGCTAATTGACAGCAATATAAAAAAGGATGATGCACAGTGAAAAAGAGTCTAATTTCATCGGGTGAATTCTTTTTCATCATTTTTGTATCGATTACCTCGCTCACATTTTTCTCGGTTCCGAGCCTGCTGATCGCTAAGGTTAAGCAGGATTTGTGGCTGTCGATGGCTTTGGGCGCTTTAATCGATATTTATGTTGCTATTCTGCTTTATCGGCTGGGTAGATTGTACGCTGGCCAATCGTTAATTCAATATACACGCTCCATTTTAGGAAAAGCGGGCAAGGTTGTCGGCCTCATTTTCCTGCTGTTTTTTCTCGGAGTGATGGTTACGGCGATGTGGATTTATTGTGATTTTTTGTCTCGGACGCTTATGCCTGAGACGCCTCGCCTGGTCTTCTCGATCTCGATGACGATATGTGCCGGGCTGGCTGCCATAAAAGGTGTGGAGGCGATTGCAAGACTGAGCCAAATTATTGGCGTCATTATTTTGTTAACCTCCATTGTTTTATTTACCAGCTCCATTCCTTATATCCAGCTGCACTATCTGCTCCCGCCCTTTGAGTACGGCATTTTTCCCGCCATAAAAGGTGCCATCTATCCCGGCAGCTGGTTTGGCATTTGCATAATGATGGGGATGCTGATGCCGCATATCAAACAACAAAAGAGCATTTTAAAAATGAAGGTTTACGCCGTTGTGCTTGGCACTTCGATCATGACAATTTATTTATTGTACAGCATAGTGGTGATGGGACCCGTGATGGCAGCGCATTTTGAAAATCCAATCTATATCCTGTCGAGAATTACTCAGTTTATTATTTTCGAGAGGATCGAGGTGCTGCTGCTGCTCATCTTCATTTCCGGATCGTTCATTACCATCTCAACCTTGTATTACGCGATTACGGAAGGAACTGCGCAGTGGCTTGGGTTGAAGTCACATAAACCATGGGTATATGTATTCGGTGCCGTACTTGTGTTGAGCCCTATGTTTCCGTACAGCAATGAAGGCAGCATGGTTGATCGTTATTTAAGCTATTGGTTTCCGCTCGTATCGCTCATTATTGAAGGAGGCTTAATGACGTTCATTTTTATTTGGGCTATGATTAAAAATAGGGCGAGCCGCTCCTCTTCTTGAGCGATTCACCCTTAAGTCAAACATGATCCAATGTTATACATGAATGGAGCTTGTAGAGTGCCTAATGATCAGCTCGGGCTCCAAAACAATGCGCTCTGCTTTTGCGGCAGCTGATTTGTCCTGCAACGTTTCTACCAGCAAATCAACAACCTTTTTCCCCATCGCTTCAATAGGCTGGGCAATCGTCGTTAGCGGCGGGTCACTGACCGAGGCTAAAATCGTATTATCAAAGCCGATAACCGATACATCACGTGGAATACGAAGCTTAAGCTCCTTCGCTGCTTGCAGCGCGCCGATGGCGAGCAGCTCATTACAACAGAACAATGCGGTTGGCCGCTCCGTGAGCTTCAGCAGTTCCAGCGCTTTGCGCTTGCCGTCCTCCAGCGTATAGTCGCAAAACTTGACGGAAGCATCGGACCAGGGCAGACCCGCTGCTTCGACGATGCTTCTAAATCCGCTAACCCGCTCGCGGCTGCTGCTGACCTTCATATGCTCGGCAAGCACCGCGACCCGGTGATGCCCTTCCTTCAGCAAATGCTTAGCGCCAAGCGCTCCGCCTTTATAATCCTCCACGATGACCGTATGCACGGCCAGGGCAGGCATGTCCCGCGCAATGAGCGCTACAGCGATGGACTGTGTCAGCAGCGGCTTAATAATATCTTCGTTATCGATTCCGGTACCGATAATGATGCCGTCCACGCTTTTTTGCCGCAGCAGCGACAAATAACGCTCTACCCGCTCGTCTTTATTGTCCGTGCTGCATATGACGAGGCTGTAGCCTAATCGGCGGCTCTGATCCTCAACGGCGCGGGCAATTTCAGCGAAAAAGGGGTTGGATATGTCTGGAACGAGCAGGCCAAGTGTATACGTCCGCTTCCCGGTCAGCGCGGAAGCGATTACACTAGGCTGGTAGTTAAGCCGCTCCATAATGCGCATCACTTCATTTCGCCGCTCTTCGCTGATTTTCCCTTTGCCGTTAATGACTTGGGAGACCGTCGCAATGGAGACGCCCGCTTCTCTGGCGATATCATAAATAGTAGCTTTCATAAACGACCTCCGTTACTTTTGAACTGGTAGACTTATTATGTATCACAGCATGTTATCTTGCAATGAAATTGGTGTAATTGGCTTAAAATGATAGAAACCAGCCTCCGCAAAACGAAAGCTGGTTTCTACTATTAGTTGTTGCCCTTGTAAAACGGCGCTGCTTTCTAGGCTTTAGCCGTATCTTCAGCAGGCTTCGTCATAATCCAGGCATGGTCCGGATCATTATGAAATTTCCAAATGCGGGTAGGTCCAGCCATCACGTTTAAATAATACACCTCATAGCCAGGAGGCGCACTTACAGGGTGGTAGCCGCGCGGCACGAGAACCGCTTCCCCATTGCGAATGACAAGCGTCTCGTCAAGCGAGCGGTCGTCCGTATACACACGTTGAATGGCGAAGCCCTGCTCAGGCTCTACGCGAAAATAATACGTTTCCTCCAGCAGCGATTCTTCCGGCAGCGCATTCCGGTCATGCTTATGCGGCGGGTAGCTGGACCAGTGTCCGCTTGGCGTAAACACTTCAACGACGAGCAGGCTGTCCGCCGGCGCTGTTTCTGGCAAAATATTATGGATTTGCCGCTCCAAATTGCCATATCCGCGCTGCTCTACACCTACAGCATCCGGGGCAATCAGTCTCGCTTGATGCTGGCCTTGGCCAGGAGCAGAGCAAATGGCGATATCCAGCGCAGTTACGGCTTCAATTTGATAAAAATCATCATTGGGCACGTAAACCGAATATGGCGGAATTTTCTCAAATACGCTCATCCGCTGGCCGATATTGCTCCACTCTTCTTTCTGAGTGCGCACATCCGCGCGTCCGCTCAGCAGCACGAGGCATACTTCATTTTCAGCCGTATTCTGCTTAAGCTGCTCGCCCGGCTCCAGATGGACGATGCGAAAACCAACATACTCCCATCCTGCGCTTTGCGGCGTTATGTTCATGAGCTCGCCCTGCTCGCCCGGAGCAGCGCTTGGTTTTACGATTAAATCAGACACTTGCGCACACAACCTTTCTTGTATCCGTCTACTTACGTAAGCTCGTGCAGCTCGCTTAGCTTCACTGGCCGTCTAAGCTTTACTGACAGCTTCGCCGCTCTTGCAATCCGCTCGGCTTGCAGCGCATCGTGACCATCGACCTTTACCTTCTTATCCAGCAGCAGCGCTTCGATAAACAACTGGGTTTCCTCTACATAAGCAGCATTGTAACGTTCAAGGAAGAAGTGCAGCGGCTTATCCCGCACAATGCCCTCGGCTGTGCTAATTTCCGCTGTATTCGGGTGATCATTCGTTGCGGCGGCACTGCCCTTGGAGCCGAATACCTCGACACGCTGATCGTAGCCATATACGGCTTGACGGCTGTTGTCGATTACGCCAAGCGCCCCGTTTTGAAAGCGCAGCGTCACAATCGCAGTATCGAGATCATCGCATTCCGCGAATACAGGATCAATGAGAATATTGCCTTGCGCAAAAACTTCCTCAACCTCGCTGCCTGCCAAAAATCTGGCCATATCGAAATCATGAATCATCATATCCATGAAAATACCGCCGGACACCTTGATGTAATCTTTATGAGGCGGGTTCGGATCGCGCGACGTAATTTTTATAATATGCGTCTCGCCAATCGTTCCCTGTTCCACATGCTCGCGAATCCGTTTAAAGTTGTGGTCAAAGCGGCGGTTAAAGCCGATTTGCAGCTTTACGCCCGCTTTCTGTACCGCTTCGACTGCTTCCTCTGTTTGTGAAAGCGTCATGCTGACCGGTTTCTCGCAAAAAATATGCTTGCCTGCTTCCGCAGCTTGTTTAATAAGCGGCACATGTGTATCTGTTGAAGAGCAAATGAAAATGGCGTCAATTGCTGGGTCTGCGATAAGCGCAGCGCTGTCTTTCGTAACGGTAGCGATGCCGCGTTCAGCAGCCCATGCTTCCAGCTCCACGTTTGCGAACAAATCGCTGATTGCGGCAATTTCCACCTGCGGGAGCCGCAGCAAGTTGTCGGCATGGATTTTTCCGATGCGGCCTGCACCGATAATGCCGATTTTAATTTTTTGTACCATTTTGATTGGTCTCCTTTATGCGATTATCCGTTTTTCAATAAGCTACCTATCAGGCTACCAACGAGCGGTCACCATTTTTTTGCGCGTATAAAATTCGACGCCATCTGTGCCGTTGGCATGCAGATCGCCGTAGAATGATTTTTTCCAGCCAGAGAAAGGGAAGAACGCCATTGGCGCTGGTACGCCAAGGTTGACGCCGAGCATGCCCGCTTCAATCGTTTCGCGGAATGTACGGACGTTGCTGCCATCCTTCGTGAATAGGCAGGCGCCATTTGCAAACTCCGACGCATTGGCAAGCTCAATCGCTTCTTCCAGCGTCGCAACCCGTGCAATCGCCAGTACCGGAGCGAAAATCTCATCTTTCCAGATCGTCATTTCCTTCTGTACGCCGTCAAACAAGGTCGGGCCGACAAAATAGCCCTTCGCATCTGCCGCAGCCGCAGCATCTTTGCGTCCGTCGCGCAGCAGCTGTGCGCCTTCCTGCTCGCCGATTTCAATATAGCGAAGCGTCCGCTCTTTATGTGGTCCACGAATGACCGGACCGAGGAAAATACCTTCCTCCAAACCGTTGCCAATCGTTAGCGAATCCGCTGTTTGCAGAAGCTTGGCTACGAGTTTGTCAGCCACGTCACCGACAGCGACGACAACCGCACAAGCCATGCAGCGCTCGCCTGCCGAGCCGAAGGCAGCGTTCGTAATTTCTTTAACCGTCAGATCAAGGTCGGCATCCGGCATAACGATGGAATGGTTTTTCGCGCCAGCGAGCGCTTGAACGCGTTTGCCTTCCGCCGTTCCTGTGCGATAGACATACTCCGCTACCGGCTGCGAGCCAACGAAGGAAATGCCTTTTACATCGGGATGCTTCAGCAAGCCGTTAACGACATCATGCGCACCATGAACGATGTTCAGCACGCCAGCCGGAAGACCCGCTTCCTGAAAAAGCTCAGCAAGACGATTCGCAAGCAGCGGCGTCCGCTCCGATGGCTTGAGCACGAACGTATTGCCGCAGGCGATCGCAAGCGGGAACATCCAGCATGGCACCATCATAGGGAAGTTAAACGGTGTAATACCGCCGATTACGCCAATCGGATAGCGGTACATGCCAGATTCTAGTCCAGTCGCAATGTCAGAAAGCTGCTTGCCCATCATCAAATTAGGCGCACCCGCCGCAAATTCGACGCATTCAATGCCGCGCAGCACTTCGCCATAAGCTTCGGCGTAGCTTTTGCCGTTTTCTTTCGTTACAAGCTGTGCCAGCTCTTCCCAGTGATCAACGAGCAGCTGCTGGTATTTGAACAATACGCGTGCCCGTTTCGGTACAGGTGTGCGGCTCCATGAAGTGAATGCTTCCTTCGAATTGGCTACAGCCTGCTCCACATCTTCCTTCGAAGATAGCGGCACATAAGCCAGCACCTCTTCCGTTGCCGGATTGTAAACGGCTTCTGTCTGCTGTGATACGGAGGCTACCCATTTTCCACCAATCCAATTGCTTAATGTTGCTGTCATATCCACTCAATCCTCTCTGTTTTAAAATTAAATGATGATTTCGCCGCGGTTGCAGCGGTCAATATAGTCTTGAACCTGCTCGGCGGACGGCATAGCGTCAGAGCAGCTGTGGCTGGAAATGACGATACAAGCAGCGGCGCTGCCGAACTCCATGCTTTTCTCAATCGACCAGCCCTGCATGCTGCCGTACAAAAAGCCTGCCGCATACGAATCGCCTGCTCCGAACGTTTTAATGACTTTGGCAGGGAAGCTTTTGGCCCGGTGCGAAGCGCCATCCTTCGTGTAAGCAATGGAGCCGTCCTTGCCATGCTTGATAATGACAATTTGTGCGGCATAATTAAACCATTTCGCTGCGGTCACATGGTCATCACGCTCCGGATTAGGCTCGAATGTTTCCATATTGTCAAATTCTTCTCTAGTACCCATAATAATATCGCATTTTTCAGCAGCCAGGTTGTAATAGATCGCCGTTTCCTCCGGCGAGTTCCACGTATATGGACGGTAGTCAAGATCAAAGGCAATAACGACGCCATGCTTGCGGGCATAATCGATGGCCAGGAACACCGCTTCGCGTGAAGGGTTTTGCGCCAGCGCCGTCCCCGAGATAAGGAGCATTTTAGACTGGGCAATCAGCTCTTCGCTAACCTCCTGCGGCTTAAGCAACAGGTCAGCGACGTTGTCGCGGTACATTAAGATGCTGCATTCCGACGGGCTTTTAATTTCGGTAAAAGCAAGCCCTGTCACTGCACCGCTGTCATCCGTAACGACGCCCGAGGTGGCAATTTGATTATTTTCCAAATACGTCGTAATAAAACGGCCCATTTGGTCATCGGCAACCTTGCCGATAAACGATGTTTTCATCCCGAGACGGGACATGCCAATCGCAATATTCGCCGGAGAGCCTCCAACGTATTTGGTAAACGTCATGGTCTCTTCCATCGGGCGATTAATTTCATTCGCGTTCAGATCGATGCACAAGCGGCCAATGGCCGTAAAATCCAGCGGCTTCGCTGCGTCATAAGTGATATAAGCCATTCGAGGGCCCACCTCCTAAAGTTATTTAATGTTATGAAATACTTAATTAGATTTATTTAAAATATAAGCATGTATAAGTTTCACACGTATCATCTGCTTATATTTCACCTTCGAAACGGTAGCTTAGCCGCCAAAGGACGGTGACAGCCGTTTCACCTTAACGAAGTTAAGTAACCAATCGCTTTCTTCGCATATTCATATGGATTATGAGTCGCAGGGTCCTGTTCGCCTTCAAGCATCGCCCAGCCGTTATAGCCGCGAGCCGTGAGCTCCTGAATAACTGGCGCAAAATCAAGGCAGCCGTCACCCGGCACCGTAAATACGCCTTTGCGAATACAAGTGACGAAATCGGCCTGCTCTGAGCGGGCTTCATCGAGTACTGACTGGCGAATATCTTTCAAATGAATATATGCGATGCGGTCATAATGTTTATTCAGCACATCCAGCGGCTTCGCTCCGCCATAATAAGCATGACCTGTATCAAACAACAGGTGCACATAGGCCGGGTCCGTCAGCTCCATCAGCTTGTCGATTTCCTCCGGCTGCTCAACTACGGTTCCGCCATGATGATGGTAAGCCAGCTTTAAGCCGTATTCAGCAGCTATTTTTCCGGCAGCGTTAAGGCCTGTCGCCAGCGACTGCCAGCCCGCTTCATCCAGCCGCAGCACTTCCGTCTCATTCGGCGTACGCCGCGGATCAAAATGCAGCGAGCCGCCAACCTCAGCCGTGCTAATGACCTTGCTCCCCATGCTTTGCAAAAACTCGGCATGCTTTCGGTAGCCCTCAAGCTCAGCCTCGCGGTAAGCGGGATCAGAGAACAGCACCGATTTCCACTGGGACACGAGCTGAATGCCTCGCTTGCCCAATTCCTCGCGCAATACGGCAGTGTCGGCCGGATATTTGCGCCCCATTTCCGTTCCGGTCAGCCCCAGCCGCTGAATATCATCCAAAATCTGCTCATAGGTCGTATCCGCCCCATGCTCCCGTACATCCTCGCCAACCCAGTTAATCGGGTGAATGCCGAGTGAAAATGTAAATGGCTTCATCGCTTACCCCAGCTCCTTATTCAAAAATAGGATCAACCTGTTACAGCTGCTTTGCCTTGCTGAGCTTTGCCTGCATCGCTTCATGCGCCTTGAGAACTTTGTCGCTCTCTGATACAGCAGGAACGCCAACATGCCACCAGGATTCATAGCCGCCGGAGTTCGTGCCCGGCAATACGCTAATTTCGATCAGCGTCGTGCGCTCTTCCTGTTTCGCCTGAAGCAAAGCCTCACGCAGCTCCTCCGTATTGGTTGCTTTGTATGCACTGGCCCCAAGACTGCGGGCATGGGCAGCAAAATCAATCGGCAGCGGCTGTCCGGTATATCTACCTGTGCTCGCTTCGCGGTAGCGGAACTCATTGCCGAAGCCATCACTGCCATGCTCGCGCTGCAAGTTATGAATACACTGGAACCCATGATTGTCAAAAAGCAATATCGTAAACTTGCGCTGTTCCTGCAAGCTCGTCACCAGCTCGGAATGCAGCATCAAATAGCTGCCATCGCCGACCATCGCATACACCTCGCGCTGCGGCTCGGCGAGTGCTGCTCCGAAAGCGCCGCTAACTTCGTAGCCCATGCAGGAAAAACCATATTCCATATGATACGTTTTCGGCTCGGTCGAACGCCATAAGCGGTGCAAATCGCCAGGCAGGCTTCCGGCAGCGCCAACAACGACGGAAGAAGAATCAATCGTTTCATTAATAACGCCGAGTGCCCGGGTTTGGGAGAAGCCGCCTTCAAGCTCTTGCTTGTAAAGACGATCAACCTCTGCATCCCAAGCTGCTTTGCGCTGCGCCACTTCCGCATCGGTGTAGCTGCTCTTGTAATTCGCTGCTTGCAGCGCTCTTTGCAGCGCTTGCAAACCAGTGCGGGCATCGGCAATTACCGCTTCACCGCCCAGCTTCGCTGCGTCAGCGCCATTTAAGTTAATGTTGATAAACTGCACATCCGGGTTCGCGTATGCGGACTTGGAGGCGGTTGTAAAATCCGAGTAGCGCGTGCCGACGCCAATAACCAGATCAGCCTGTTTGGCCCATTCATTCGCTGCCAGCGCGCCGGTGACGCCAATGGCTCCTGCATACAGCGGATGGCGCCAATCGAATGCGCTTTTTCCGGCCTGCGTTTCCGTAACCGGAATGCCGAAAGCTTCGGCGAAGGCTTGCAGCTCGGAGGTCGCAGACGCATACAAGACGCCGCCTCCTGCTACGATAAGCGGATGCTTGCTCGCTGCAATGCGCTCTGCTGCACGGGCTACCGCATCTTTCGTCGGTTCGCGGCGGTCAACATAATGCACGCGTTTTGCAAAGAAGCTTTCTGGATAGTCATAAGCTTCCGCCTGCACATCCTGCGGCAGCGCGAGCGTGACCGCTCCAGTCTCTGCCGGATCTGTGAGCACGCGCATCGCTTGCAGCGCTGCCGTAATCAGCTGCTCTGGACGAACGATGCGGTCCCAGTAGCGGCTGACAGCCTTGAAGGAATCCGTAGCCGAAAGGGTATAGTCGCTGCTTACCTCAAGCTGTTGCAGCACCGGGTCCGGCTGGCGCGAAGCGAAGTTATCGCCGGGCAGCAGCAGCACCGGAATGCGATTAACGGTCGCTGTTGCCGCAGCCGTTACCATGTTCAGGGCACCTGGGCCAATCGAGGTCGTGCAGGCATAAATCTGCTTGCGGTTACGCTGTTTGGCGAAGGCTGCTGCTGTATGCACCATGCCCTGCTCGTTTTTGCCTTGAATAAAGGTCAGGCTGCCTGCGCTTCTTTCCAATGCCTCTCCCATGCCGGTCACATTGCCATGACCGAAGATGCCGAATACCCCTTCAACGAACTTCGTTTCCTCGCCATCTACCGAAATGTATTGCTGATCCAGAAACCGCAGCAGCGCTTGCGCCATCGTCAGTCGAATCGTCGTCATGCCCATTTCCTCCTATCGCAAATGTATGATTTTATCCTTTTCACCACAGTTATAATAAGTTGCCTTCTGCTCGTTTTATGCTTTGGATTAAGCGCTTAACTCACCAGAAGAATGGCGCCTAATGTTTTAAATTAAGCGCTTCACCCATAGGCTACTACAACATAGAGCCGCTGACAAGTTTTTTCTTTTGACCTTGCTTTTACCACATCTTATTTTGCGTTATCGTCGTTTGTTTGCGTTTGCAAATGCCGCTTTAGCTTAGCGACTTCTGTGCCGGCAAGCATCATAATGCCAATGCCGTGATTGTCGTTGACAACCGTCCGCAAATCCTGATCATAATAATCCGCTGTGAAAGCGTAGCGCGAGCCGCTGCATACGCCATGCACATTGCCCTGCCGGTCAATGGCGTAACGCGTCAAGCCATCCCATGCACGGAACGCAGCATTCGTGATAGCGGCTGGCTGCTTCACCCAGCCGAAGCGAACGCCCCGAGCGAAGCCATAAGCAAACATTGCCGTGCAGGACGCCTCCAAATAAGTATCTGGACGATTGACTACCTGATGCCATAAGCCGCGATCTGATTGACGAGCGGCATAGCCTTCGCATAGCTCATTAAAGAAGTCCAGCAGTTCATCGCGCAGCTCATGAGCCGCAGGCAAAGCTTCCAGCACTTCTGTCAGTGAAAAAATCGTCCAGCCATTGCCCCGCCCCCAAGGGATGCCTGTCGCCCTGTCATATTTAAAATCATACACATGGGACATTAGCTTCTCACCGGGCATAAACAAATAGTTTTTGAAGCGCAAAAATTGCTTCGCCGCTTCATCCAGCGCCTCCCGATTGCCCGTTAAGCGAGCATAGCGGCACAGAAATGGCGTACTCATGTACAAATCATCGGCCCACATCGTATTGGCAGCATACTCGCCCTCGCAGGTGCGATAAAATGCGCCATCGGGCTTGCGCTCCAGCTTATTTAGCATAAAATCAGCGATGCGCTCGGCAATTGGCTCTACGCTTGCAGTAGCGAGCCCTTGTCTAGACTCCAGCATAGCCGAGCCGAATGAGCCGCAATTATCGAGCATTTTCATCATGACGAGCTGCTGATTAATGGCTGGGAACCCATATTGCTCACGATCCCAGAAGGAATAGTCGTACATTTCCGTACATGCCTCAACATGCTGAGTCGCATAGCTGACGATATCTGGACGATCCAGAAAACGACCGGTTTGCAGCAAGCCGTATATCGTGACGCCAAGCGGATAATCCCACCGCGCATAATTGGATACCGTACCGACTGTCCATTTATTGCTTAGCATGGCATTTTCGTAATAAGGACGTACCCAAGTGTTCGGTTGGTCGAGCTGCCAGTAGGTGTGCAACATCTGTCCCTGCTGAACAGGCTGCGATGCCTTGTTTAGAGCATATAGGCAATCCGTGCGAACAAGCTGCTCCCATGTAGGGTTAGCCGCCCCAGCTTCAAACGGCCCGACATATAGCCATTGTCCTGCTCCCGAACCATGCACTTGCTGCGGCAGGCTCATTGTGACAGCGCTGCCATCATTGGCGTTAGCCGCCGTCAGCTCAAAGCCCCAAGACTGCTGGCCGCACACGCTGCGAGCTACGAAATGATGCTTGCCAGCTTCCAGCAAAAGCTCAATGCGAAACGATCCTGCCGCTGTGCTTTCACCTACCTGTTTTCCTTCAAGCCACAAGGTAAGCTCGCCAGAGGACTCGCCTTCAAGCACGACTGCTTGTTTCCCAGGCTGCGGCTGATACAATGTCGTCCACGCATAGGCAGCTTTGCCATGCTGCTCTCCGAAAATCCGCTCCAGCTGGCCAAGGCTGCGCTCCTCCTCTGTCCAATCGATAACCGGCAGCCAGTCCAGACCCGGCTCCTGCTGCTGTGATCCCATTAAATCCGGCTGCGCCACTTCTACCCGCTTGCCGGCCTCAAGGGCTGAATCAACCGGCTGCGAGAAAATCCATCCCGACTGCCCATAACGCTCCTCGAATGGTGCACGAACATTCATGATCCTTACTTTGGCCTCGTCGGAGCCGATTTGACAGCCGAAGCCCGCTGGCGTGCAAGTCATCGACAGCCATAAGCTGTTCCAGCCCTTTGCAAATACTAGACTCAGCTTAACCGTTGCATCCGGGCTAATTTCCTCTATTACATTCGAACGAAAAACTAGCTCGCCATTGAAATACAGTCTCACAGGACCAAGGCAGCGTACATTAATATCCAAGCTGCGCTCCTCATCGCTCCATACGAGCCCTGCTCCATAGCTCAGCTGCCCAGGTTTTGCCTCAGGAAACCGTGAAGCAAGATCCAGCTCATACAGTCCCTCTGCATTTTGCAAAACGCCATTTTTGTTGAAAGCGCGGAAAATAAATCCTGCCTGCGGATTCGCACCCACATAACGGTCGGCCAGCAGCTTCAAAATAGCGGTATCTTTGTCGCCAAAACGATGCTGTGCACTTTCCTCTGCTTGAAAATAAATCGACATCGAATGATCACAAATCCTTTCCATGGCGTAGCTTGCTATCCGTTAATCTATTTTATGAAAAAGCGATTAGGTATAGCGCTTAACTTGGTGAAAATGAACCGCGCTTGCAATCGCCAATGAACGGGCAATTTACATGACGCGGTATTGAAATTTAAACCTTATGCAGCCATTATAGCTGAAAGCGCTTCATTCTGTCATCTCTTTTTTTAAAAAAAACGCCGCTATTTTTTGCTCAGGCTATTTATTCATTCGCTTGAACAATAAAATCGACCATTGAACGGGCCGTCACGCGGCTATCCTGCTCTGTTCCGCCCGTGCTTGCACCTGCGTTGAAATCGCCCAGTTCATGCGGTATAAACGTGACCGTTTTCACCGTGCCTGGCAGCAAATCAAAGAAATTATCACTGAAGCGGCCTTCACGCTCACATGTCAGCCAGACGCCTTTGGCCAGCGTATTCGTCTCCAGCGTCCACTGTGCAACGCCGTTGTGCTCGGACTCTGTTATTTTGAGCTCGGCCTGTGCCAGCGTAATGTCCTTCATTGCCTCAAAATAATGCAGCTCGCTTGCCAGAGTGTGGCCATCTGCTTCATCCAGCAGCTCTGCCAGCAATACGCTTGCCGCGGTGTCGGCAGCTCCAAGCAGCTCGGAGCGCTGAAGCGTCAGCACATTAGCCGCAGTATTTGCTGTTACGCGGACAGGAGTACTTTGCTCGCCCAGCAGCTCACCGCTAAAGCTGTACAGGCGCAGGCGCAGCTGGCCTCGTACGGGAACAAGCTGATCTGATACGATGTGGAAGCTGATTTCCCCTGCTTCCTTGCGATCGTCTACCGACAGCAGGCAGTCTGCGAAGCTTCGTGCTGCATAATATTGCAGCGCCTTCCAGCGACCGTAATAATCCATGCCCGCCCAGGAGGCTACAGGCCAGCAATCATTCATCTGCCAATACAAGGAGCCCATGCAATACGGCTTGCGGCGGCGATGTGCTTCAATAGCCGTTTTCATCGCCTCTGCCTGCAATATTTGGCTCATATACAAAAACGAAGGGAAATCCTTCGGCTCGGACATATACATCTCCATATATTGCTTAATGAGTCGGTTGCCGGCGCCATTTTTCTGATGGGCGAGCATGACTGTGGATTCCAGCTCCATATCCGCCTCTTCCGCATAGCTGCGCACCGATTTGTATTCCGGGAACGACTGGAAGCCATATTCGCTCATGAAGCGCCCGACGTAGCGATTATAGTTTTCGAATGGCTCTACATTATGCCAGACGCCCCAATAATGAATATCTCCGCTAATCGAGGAAGAATCCGAGTGCTGCGTAAGGTCGCCGGTCAAATCAACCATTGGCGAGGAAGGCCAATAATCGATTCCTACCGTCAAGGACGCTACAGCTTCTGGCAAAATGCGATGGAAAATCGCCTCATAGTCTGCCCATAGTTTCGTTTGCTGCTCCTGCGTGTACGATTTTTTCCAGCCCCAGCCGCCATCTGGAATATAATGCGACCATGCGGTATCGATTTCATTATTGCCGCACCATAGGGCGATCGACGGATGATTGCGCAGACGCCTAATGTTATCTTCAGCTTCCAGCTGCACGCTGCGCAGAAACGCTTCGTCACCCGGATACATGCTGCATGCAAACATGAAATCCTGCCACACGAGGAGGCCATATTGATCACACAACTCATAGAAGGCTTTTTCCTCGTAAAAGCCCCCGCCCCAGACACGAAGCATGTTCATATTTGATTGTACGGCGCTTACGATTTCATGTTTATAACGGTCGTAGCCGACTCTCGTCGTAAAGCTGTCATTTGGAATATGATTCGCGCCTTTGGCGAAAACCTGAACCCCATTCAGCTCCATATAAAAGGAAGTGCCGACATCGCCCTGCTGCCTAACGAGCCGGATTGTGCGAAGTCCCGTCGTTACCTTTTGCGAATCATATCGAACTTCGTTATTGCTATGCCAGCATTCGATCTGGAACGTGTACAGTTCCGGCTCGCCCAGACCTCTGCACCACCATAGGCGCGGATTTTCAACTTCAAACGGAATTTCAATCGTCTGTTTGCCTGCGGCTAAAGAAGCAGAATGCCCGCTGAACATGCCATTATCGGATGCTGCCAGCTTCAGCAGGACATCGCATTCGCGCTCAGCCTCCAGTTCAATGACGGCTGTAAGCTTCGCTAGCTCTGCCCGCACCTCATCCTGACGGATGTATACATCGGTAATCCGGACATAGGACCAGCCCTCCAAATATACGGGACGCCAAATACCGCTCGTTACGAAACGCGGGCCCCAGTCCCAGCCGTAGTGGTAGGGGGCTTTACGGGCAAATACGCTAATCTTCTTATCGTCAAGTCCGCCTACTTCGGATTGATCATTTGGTGCCGGCAGCGCATAACCAAGCTGAGCCAGCTTCGGCAAATCTTCTTTAATCGGCGAGCGGAACAAAATACGCAGCTCATTGTCGCCAGCTGTCAACCTGTCCGTAACATCAACTCTCCACGTACGAAACATATTATCTGCCGCCAGTACATGTGAACCATTCAAATACACATCCGCATATGTATCGAGGCCCTCGAACACGAGCTCCTGCTTCGCCCCAGCAAGCTGCTCCGGTGAAGGCTGAAAGCTCGATACGTATTCCCAGTCTTTTTTGTCCACCCACTGCGCGTCCTTCTCATTCGTTCCGTAAAAAGGATTTGTCAGCCGGCCATTTTGAATTAAATCCGTATGTACATAGCCTGGCACGGCAGCAGGCAGCCATTCTCCCTGCTCTTGTTCCTTAAATCTCCAATTCCCAATCGTCCATTGCTCTTTCATCGTATCCTCCTGAAAATGAAAAAAGTCAGCTAAACACATGAAACCTTACTCCGGGGACTGAGCCGCCGAAGCAAGGTTGCCATGCATTTTACCGCTAATTTAACACTAATAAATATATTGTTTATGACTTGTGTTGCTCTATTAAGATAAATCAGCTAGTGGAAGCTGCTATACTTAGTAGCCCAAAGCTGTTTTAGCTTCTTTCCATTTCGCATTCAGCTTGTCGAAAGCTGCTTGCAGATCGTCAGCAACCAGATACTCTTGTACATAGTTGCCAGTACCGATGCCGATTTGCGCTTTATTGGCAATTTCATTGAATTTTGGATCTGTAGCTTCGCTTTCCAGCAGTGTTGGGTTAGTTGCTTGGAACTCAGCCAATTGAGCAATTGTCGACTGTGCCGACTTGTCGATTGGCATGAATCCGGATTGCTCTACATAACCGGACTCTTTCACGAAGAAGTTGACCCAAGCTGTCGCAAGCTCTTTGTTTTTGCTGTCTTTGCTTACGCCAACCAAATAATCCGAACCAAGCGGTGCATTGTATTTGCCGCTATTGTCGTATGGAAGCGGGAAGAAGCCAATGTCGTCTGACGATGCGCCAGCGCCTACGATTTGTGGAATGACCCAGTTGCCAAGGAAGTACATAGCCGCTTTACCCGATGCAACCTCGCCTTTCGACATTTCCCAGTTGTTTGTCGACAGATCTTTTTCAACCCAGCCTTTTTCAATGAAAGTACGGCCGATATTGGCAAGAATACCCCAAGCGTTGTCCACTTTGAATGGTGCTTCATCTGTTACGAGCTTGGATACAAACTGCGGATCGCCCGCAACGTACCATGCAGAGCCGTCACCCCAGTTGCCCATTGGCCATTGTGCGCCATAGTTCATATAAAGTGGAATGATGCCTGCAGCTTTCAGCTTTTCCGCATCCGCATACAGCTCATCAAGCGTAGCTGGAACTTTATCGATGCCTGCTGCTGCAAAAGCTTTTTTGTTATACACGATCCCTTGCGTATTTACGCCGGTCGACAATCCATAACGTTTGCCATCGAACAGCGACAGGTCAGCGAAAAAAGTATTGGTGAAAAAATCATCCGGCAGCGGTTCAAAATATTTCGGATATTCCGAAACGGCAAGTCCAGCCGGAAGCATCAATACGTCGCCTGCTTCGCCCGTTGTTAGGCGAACTTGGATGTCTGTCGCATAGTTCGTCAAGCCTTCAAACTCAATTTCAGCTTTCGGATATTTTTCTTTAAAAGCTGCTGCGTATTTATCTAGCGTCCCATCGTTGAGAAAATCGGTACGATGCGTCAAAACTTTAATTTTGCCGCTCAGCTCGCTAGCTGCGCTTGCTTCCGGGCTTGCCGCGGAATCGCTAGGGCTTGCCGAAGCAGAGGCTGCTGGAGCGCTTTCGGCCGGCGTATTATTGCCGCCACAGGCAGCGAGAATGGAAGTCATCAATAAAATTGCGGAAGATAAAGCCAAGCTTTTTTTCATTTTGTTTCCCCCTGAGTCATATTTGGTATCGCTTACATCGTAATCATATACGCTATGAAAGCAAAATAATATGACGCTGTTTTGTTTTTATTGTCATGAATTATGCTAACAGCGTCAACGTTTGTTAGTTTGCTTAGCTGCGGCGCAGAAAAGCGTATTCCGCCTGCTCCATCAATTGGAGATTGCGGCTGATCAGCTCCGTGCGCTGCTCGACGCTTGCCCGGGAACGCAGAAGATCCGGCGGCGTTTGCTTCACATAATCGACAAGCTGGCCGATACTCGTTGCAGCAACATGTACTCTTGTATCGGAGGAAGCATAATAAATGTACACTTCGCCGCCCGGAAGCTGGACAGCGCCATTACAAAATACGACATTGGATACATCGCCTATCCGTTCAATCTTCTCTGGGGCAAGCAAATGACCACCTGGTGCGTACGTAACTTTGCTCGGATCATTCAAATCCGTCATGAAGGCATACAGGACGTAACGAAGTCCTGCCGCTGTATTGCGCACACCGTGAGCAATATGGAGCCAACCTTCAGCCGTTTTTAGCGGCGCTGGACCCTGTCCATTTTTCACTTCTTTAATCGTGTGGTAAAGCTTGCTGTCGACGATTGTTTCTTCGGCGATGACTGCCGGATTCATGCTCTCCGACAAGCCCCAGCCGATGCCGCCACCTGCGCCTGTATTAATAAAGCCGTCCTGAGGACGCGTATAAAAGGCATATTTACCATCGACAAATTCAGGGTGCAGCACGACATTTCGCTGCTGTGGCGACGGAGAAGCAAGATCCGGCAGACGCTCCCAGGTGCGCAAATCCTTCGTGCGGGCAATGCCGCCTTGGGCAACCGCGCTTGACGTATCGCCAGCTGGCGCTTCCGGATCTTTGCGCTCGGTGCAGAACAACCCGTAAATCCAGCCATCCTCATGCTTTACAAGCCGCATATCATACACGTTTATATCCGGATCTTCCGTTTCCGGCAGCAGCACGGGATAATCCCAGAAGCGGAAGCCTTCTGCGGGAGAGTCGCTTTCAGCAACTGCGAAAAAGGATTTGCGGTCAGCACCCTCTACCCGAACCATCAAATAAAACTTCCCACCCAGCTCAATGGCTCCCGGATTGAAAGCGGCATTAACACCAATTCGCTCCATTAAATACGGATTAGTCTCCGGGTCCAAATCATAACGCCAGTACAGAGGCGTGTGCTCATTCGTAATAACGGGATGCTCGAATCTTGCAAATACTCCATTGGACTGCTGAACTTGTTTATTAGGCGCATGAAGCAGCTGCTCATGCCGATCCGATATTGCTTTAAGCTGTTCCAACCATTGATTCATAAGGGCCTCCTTATTATTCATGTCTTATTTATGTCTGCTTTATTTATGTCCATTAATTATTAATGCCATTAATTTTAATTCGTTCCAAGCGCTCGATAGCTTCGAAGCAAGCCCGACTGTTGTGGTACGGGCATTTCCATGGATCGATTTTTGGATAGCTTGTATCTGCCACACCTTCACGGGATACTTGCCAGTGCCACTCGCCTGTCTCTTTATCGGATACGCAAGCTGCAATGAACTGCCAGCTGCCCCAAGCGGCATTCAAATACCGCTCCTCCTGCGTCAGCTCATAAGCATTCAGAAACCCAACCATCGCTTCCGCCTGCGGCCACCAATCCTTCGCTGCATCCAGATGTCCGTCTCCGTCGGCTTCATTATAAACGCCGCCATCCACATCTACGCCCTCGGCAAGCGTCACGTGCGCCATTTGAATAGCAGCTTCCCGCACGCGTTCCTCAAGCGCTTTATCGCCCAGCACTTCAGCCGCCTCCCACAGCAGCCAGCTTCCTTCAATATCGTGGCCATACGAGACATGGCGGGATTTGGAGTTCCATGCATCATCAAAAAACAGCTTAAAGTGATGACTTTGCGGATCAATGATGTAATCCAAATGCAGCTCTATGAGCGTCTTCAGCTTGTCGCGAAGCCCTTCCGGCTTCCATACCCGATACAAATTCGTATAAGCTTCCAGAACGTGCAAATGCGTGTTCATCGATTTCCGCTCATTGAGATCCTTGCCGCTGAGGCTCAAATCATCCGTTTCCTGCCAGTTTTGCGCCAGCGCTTCAATATAGCCCAGATGAACCGGATCAAAGGCATGCTTCTCCAGCAATCTGTAAATTTCCTCTGCCCACGGCAGCACGTCCTGCTTGCCAGTAGCCCGTACATATTCCGCTAGCGCATAAATAACGAAGGCCTGCCCATATACTTGCTTTTTCGTCTGAACCGGCTGCCCGTCCTTATCGACCATCCAATACAAACCGCCATACTCCTGATCGTGAAAATGTTCCCGCAGCGCACCCAAAGCCCGCTCTGCCAATTCCAAATAAGGCGCTTCCTTATAAATGCGGTACGCTGACGAGAATGACCACAAAATCCGTGCATTGAGCACGAGGCCCTTATCTGCATTTTCCGAAATGGACCCGTCGCTTGCCATATGTCCAATAAATCCGCCGTTCTTCTCATCTACCGCATGCTTCATCCAGAAGCCAAGAATTTGCTCGCGCACTTCCTCCGTCAGCGATTTTTGCCACTCTACAAAATCCAGCATGTTTTGCGTTCCTGTTACGTTGCTCATTTTTCTTTCGCCTCCCTAGCTTACTGGCTGTCCTTGTCCCTTGGCATAGTAAGCGCGGATGACCGCTGCCGAACGTTTGCCATACATGCAATAATCATCGTTGCGGGCAGCATCTTTCGCATCGTAAAGCTGAGCTGGCCAATCCCACAGCATGTAGCCGAGCATCCAATCGCGCTGGGCACAAGCAGCAAACATCGCTTCATAATAACGCTCCTGCTCGATTTCAGACGGCGCGCCTGGCAGCGACCAGTCATTCGGCTTTGCAGCCGAGCCATCACGGCTCGGACAGCCCGCCTCCATGAAGAAAAACGGCTTATTCCACTTCGCAATGCCCGCCTCTATACGATCAAGCTGCTCCTCGAATTGATCAATCGGATAATAGCCGCTGGACGAAATAATATCGACGGCATCCCACCAGCCCACTCGCTCTTCCTGATATTTATCGCAGTTATAAGTAATAGGTCCACTGTATAGCGTCCGTACCAAAGCAATTAAATCGCGCCATTCCTGCTCGCGTTTGTCCGTCTGGACCATTTCACAGCCGATGCAAAACATTTCGCAGCCCTCTTCCTCGGCTATCGCTGCATAATAGGCAATGAATTTTCCGTAGGAAGCGAACCATTCCCCCCAGCTCGGCTCCCCTGGCGTGTCCTGGTCGAAGAAGCCGATATGTGCCCGCCAAGTGCCATTTCCAACATTGACTACTGGCTTGAGGCATACTTTAATGCCGTGCCTTTTCGCCTCGCGAATCGCCCAGCGTATTTCCTCATCACTAACCGTCGGCTCGCTCCAATAGGGAATTTCCGTCGATTGCGGCGTATCTTGAACTGCTGCGAACGCAATCGCCGTCCAGTTAACGTTCAGCTTGGCCATTTCAGCGATGGAAGCCGCCGCCGCAGGCCCCGCCCACGTACCACGAACTCCCGTCCAGCCCCACGTCATTCCAAAAACCTGCTCATTCCACTGCTGCAAATGTGCTTCCCCCTTCAATTCGCTAACCTTGTATTGGATCGCCCTGTTATTTGACCGCACCGCTCGTTACCCCGGCGAAAATAAACTTTTGCATCGAGAGGAAAATCGCTACCGTCGGAATGAAAATTATTAAAATGCCCGCGGATATCACGTTCAGTTGAGCGGCATTCGGCCCGACAAAGGCATAAATAGCCGTCGATACAACCTTTAGCTTCTGGCTTGGCATATACAGATAAGGCGTGTAAAAGTCATTGTAAATCGAGATCGTCTTCAAAATAACGAGCGTCGCTGTTGCTGGCCCGAGCAGCGGGAAAATAATCGAGCGATAAATTTTAAACAGCGATGCGCCTTCCATCATTGCGCTTTCGTCCAAATCTTTCGGAATACTGTTGACGAATTGCAAATAGATGACGATTTGCAGCACGTCGGCTCCCAAATAAAGAATGATTGGCGCACCCATCGTGTTGTAAAGCGAGAAATACTTAATGACGCTAAATGTAGCAACCTGCGTCGTAACCATAGGAATGACTTGGGCCACGAGGTACATGCCCATAATTCCCTTTTTCAGCTTAAAATCAAATCTTCCCAGCGCGTACGCCACCATCGTGCCGAACATAATGTTGCCCGCTACAGCGATGACCAAAATGATCGCAATATTGCGGAAGCCAAGCCCGAGCTTGCCGATGTCGAACACCTTTTGAAAATTATCAAAATTCAAGAAGTTTGCTGGCAAAGCAAGGCCGGATTGATAATACTCGACCTGTGTCTTAAACGCCCCGGTTACAATGGAGTACAGTGGGAATAAGACGACGAACAGCGCAAGAACCAGCGTCACATATTTGAAAATTGTAAATAACGGTGAACCTTCTCTACTCTGCCCCATCCTCTATTCCCCTCCTTTGAACAAAAATTTGCGCTGAATAACGATAAAGAGCAGAACCATCAATAGCAGCACAACCGCCATCGCCGAGGCAAGGCCGAAGTTTTGATATTTAAATGCCGTATCCACCGTCTTAATGACGAAGGTTGACGTATCGTTCGCACCTAGCAGCATGACATAAGGAATATCGAATGCTTCAAGCGCTCCTGTCAGCGTTAAAATAAGCATGAGCTCCAGCACTTTGCGAATGCTTGGCAGCGTGATGAACCTGAACTTCTGCCAGCCCGATGCGCCATCGATCGAACCTGCTTCATACAAATCGTCTGGAATCGACTGCAAGGCGCCGATGAAAATAACCATGTTCAGCCCCATATACTTCCACATGGAGATGAAGGCAAGCGAGAAGTTGACCAAATGCTTATCGCCCAGCCAGCTTTGCTGCCATGATTCAAGTCCAATGGCCCCAAGGAGCGTGTTTAGCGAGCCGTATTCCACATGGTAAACGTTTTTGAACATAATGACCGTTGCTACGCTGTGCAGCACATAGGGCAGAAACAAAATGACCCGAAACCCATTGCGTCCCCGCAGCTTGCCAGTCAATATGACGGCAAAATACAAGGAAAAGACGACTTGTATTAAACCACCGATGAAATAATAAGCATTGTTTTTAAGTGCTCCGAATACTTCGGGCTTGGTGAAAATCTCCTTGTAGTTGTCGAGGCCAATAAAATTCATATCCCAGCCAAGACCGCTCCAATCCGTCAAGCTGTAATACAGCAAAGATACGGCCGGGTAATACGAGAAGGTCAGCGACAGTAGGACGGGAATTGTCAAAAACCCGAACAAAATTAAATATCGCTGCGTTTTGTAAGAGAACTGATGCATAAGGCCACCCTCGCTTTCTTTTAATGAACACCATTGTTAGCGTTTTCATCATTATAGGAGATGCCGGGCCCGATTATAATGGTCTTTGTTATGTTTTATTGTCTTCAATTTGGATAACGGGAACCTAACTTTCTTCACCTAACTTTATCGCGATATTCCTTCGGTGTTAGGCCGGTCATTTTTTTGAACACTTTAGTGAAATAAGCCGGATCGGCATACCCTACCCGCTCACCGACCATATACGTTTTCAGCCCCTGCTCCTGCCGCAGCAGCTGCTTTGCTGCCTCAATCCGTACAGAAATCATGTAGTCGGTAATCGTCTCGCCCGTCTCCGTCTTGAACAGCTTGCTTAAATAGCTTGGCGTCAAATATACAATATCCGCAAGGCGCTGCAGCTCAAGCTCCTCGGTAAAATGCTGCTGGATATACGATTTAACTTTATCTATAGCTCTATTATCCGATCGCGCGCTGCCTAGCAAGGCGCTAATTTCCTCCATGCCCGTCCGCATACTTTGGGCGAAAGCTTCCCAATTTTCGCTAGCTTCCGGGTCGATCGGCATATTCACCTGCCCATATGCAAGCTGAACGCTGCGTTTTTTCAGCTCCTCGGCAATGAGTGCTCTAATGCCAAAGCATGCCTCCTGCAGCTCCTTCCAGCAAATGCGCTGGGCGGCAGCCTCCTGCAGCCAGCTGTCAAATGCAGTCTGCGCCAAGGCGAAATCATTCATTTGCAGTGCCGGCAGCAGCTCCTTGCCCACAATATGCGTCAAACGCAGCAAATGATCAACAGGTGCAACACGGCTAACAGCGCCGGAGCACCAGCGCGGCTCCGTATTATACCAAGCATGCTGATAGGCGGAAAAAGCTTCGCTATAAGCATTTGTCAGCCAGCTGCTGCCACGGAAAATGCTGCTGAAGCCTACTTTTGCACGCGTAAAGGCTGGCATTCGCTGAAGCAGTATAACAGCGAGCTCCCTGACGGTCTCGACATGGTCGGAATCGTGAATGGCAATGAGGATAATCCGTCTGCCGCCTTCACCAGTAATAATCATTCGCTCACGCAGCCAGTCAGCCATAAACCGCTCCAACTGAACTTCGTCCAGCTCTGGGGAAGTCGTTAATAGCAGCACCGCGTAGTGATGGAAAAACAAGGGCAGCTGATCGAGCGTTCCGCATACATCCTCTACGACATAGGAAGGGAGCTGCTTCTCATCCGCATAAAGCAGCAGGCTAATTAAATCGCCCGACTCCAGACGGCTGCGGCTGCGCTCCTGCTTCACCTTGCTGTTCACCTTGGCGAGCAGGCGAATGAGCTCATCCAGGTTTACTGGCTTCAACAAATAATCCTCTGCTCCCTGCCGCAGCGATTCTCTGGCAAATTCGAAATCATTAAATCCGCTCAGCACAGCAAATTTAATATTTTTACCTAGCTTCTTTACTTTGGCAATGAGCTGGAGCCCTGTCATCTGCGGCATTTTTATATCCGTCAGCACAAAATCGGGATTAAGATGATCCAGTTGGTCAAGCAGCTCCTGCCCGCTGCCAAATGCGCCAATAATTCGGTATTCCTCGCCTGCCTGCTCAATGAGCTTGCATAATCCCAGCCTAATTCGTTCCTCGTCGTCTACAACAACTATATTCATCGTTGCCACTCCTTCCTTTTCGCTGCGCTTTTCATTCCTGTTCCAGCGGCATCCGAATCGTTACCCGTGTTCCCTTCCCCTGCTCGCTGTCGATCGTTAAGCCATAGCTGACGCCAAAACGCAGCTTCAGGCGCTCATGCACATTGCGCAGTCCAATGCCTCTTCCGTTTGGCTCTAGCGGCTCGGCAGCAGACAAGGCATTGCGTACCCGAAGCAGCTGTGCTTCCTCCATCCCGCAGCCATCATCGGCAACGGTAAACCACTGCTCTCTGCCGACGATTCCCCAGTCAATGCGAATGAGCATCGTTTCCCGTGAATCCTCATACGCATGGTTGACGGCATTTTCCACAATGGGCTGGAACAGCAGCTTCATAACCCTTATGCCCCAGGCTGCTTCTCCCTCCGGAAGCTCCAGTTGAAACCGATCGCCGAAGCGGTCGTTAATCAGCCGCATATACATGCGCAAATGCTCAAATTCCTGGCTGGCCGTCACCGTTTCATCTCCTGCATGAATGCTGTACCTGAGCTGCTGCCCAAGAAGCTGGACCATCTCAGCTGCCTCAGGATCATCGTTCAGCACAGCGGTCATCCGAATCGACTCCAGCGTATTGTATATAAAATGAGGATTAATCTGGCGCTGCAAGCTCTCCAGCTCGATCTGGTTTTTACGCTGCTCCATGCGGTAAATGTTTTCAATCAGCAGCTGGATTCTCACCATCATGCGGTTAAAGGCATTGCCAAGCATGCCGACTTCATCGCGGCGGCGCACCGGAAAGGCGACATCGAGATTGCCCGCCTGTACCTGCTTCATCAGCTTCACCATTTCGCGCATCGGCTTCGTCAGCGCAAAAATCAGCACAATCGAAATGAGCAGAGCCAGCGTCATAATGGCGATTGCTGCCGCTGCCGTGTAATTACGCGTCTGAATCGCTTCGGCCTCCACCTGCTCCTTCGGAATGAGAATAAGAGTGAGCCAGCCGGATTCCTCGGATTTACGATAAATGACGAGCTGCTCCTTGCCATTTTTATCGACGATGTAGCTGCCGTTTTGTCCTTCTGCCTGCTGGAGCAGCGCATCGCCGGATAAATTTTCAGCAAGAAAGGCTTGCTCGCTGTCATAAATAACGGTACCCGCCTCATCCAATATGAGCGTTGTGCCTTTCGTCGTCTCATCCAGATCATTCACAACGTTCTCAATGACTTCAATGCTGGCATCGACCGCAATTATGCCGACGGAGTGGTAGGTGCTGTCAATAATATTGCGTACGATCGTGAATACATACCGCTTGCGATTCGTATCGCCGCTTACCTCCTGCGTGCTGATCAGCACAGGCTTGCCATTTGCAGCAGCAGCGGTTTCATGCCAGCGATTATAAAACTCAGGCAGATTGGCGCGGGCTCCCCCGCTCTTCATGACATAATAGGGATTGCCGTACGCATCAAATAAATAAACGCTGCTGGCGCCTTCCTTAATATTGTTCATAAAATAAATGCTGCTTTCGATTTTGCGCTGGATTTGCAGCTTCATTTGTATATTTTTTCCGTCATGCAGATTAGGATTGCCTCCCGTTTCGGCCTCCACCTGCGAATAATAATGATTAGAGAGCTTAAGCCCCTCCTGAATTTCGCCGAGATAAGAAGGTATAATCGAAATTTTTTTCATATCCTTCGTATAATCGTCGAGCTTGCTGACCATTTTGTCGGAAATTTCCGCTGCATAGGTGACTGTATTTTTCTCAATCGTATTCGTATAACGCAGCGAAGAAATATAAGTAAGCCCGCCAACCGGAATAATGATCAGCAGCACGAACACGATAAACAGCTTTGCTTCCATGCGGGTTGCCGGAAAGAAAGTCCAGCGCCGCAGCCCAAATTTCGAGTCTCCCATCGCATTCGCCCCTTAGCTTTGCGTCATGGAGCTGGAAGTCGATTCACGCATGACGAAATCGCCCGACAGCAAAATTTTCTCTTGCGGGCTGCTCGGGTGCTTCAGCCGGCGCAGCAGCATTTCCACAGCACGGCGGCCGAAAGCCTCCTTCTGCACATCGACGGTGCTGAGCGTAGGCTTTGACCAAGCCGCATCCTCAATATTGTCAAAGCCGACAACGGAGCATTCGCCAGGAACGGCAACATGTAGCTTAGCCAGCACCGTCATGATGCAGATGGCAATGGAATCATTGGCGCAAATGAAGGCGGTCGGCAGCGCTGCTTCCTGGACCATTTTTTTCACAATCAGCTCCAGTGCCTCTGTCATTTCTGATCGGTTATTTCCCTCGAACGTCAACAGCGCAGACTCCTGCTCTTGCACAAGCCCATGCTCCTCCAGCATGGAGCTATACCCGAGAAAACGGTCAAGAAAGCTGCGCGAATAGTGAGTGTTGCCGACAAATTGCAGCTTGCGGTGACCGCAGCCGATTAAATAATTGGTCACTCTGCGCATGCACTCCATATTGTTCATAAAGAGCGTATCCGACGGAATCAGCGGGTCTTCATGATCCACCAGCACGAAAGGAATGCCCAGACTTCTAATTTCAAGCAGCATTTGCGAGGTGATTTGGCCAACGCCAATAATGCCGCAAATGCTGCTCGGGTTAATGAACTGCGAGAAATGATTTTTGAACTGCTCCGTAATCATCATCGTGCCAATTTCCCGCTCCTCCAGCTCCATCGTAATGCCATCCAAAATTTTGCCCCAGAAAAAAGAGTCCCGCGTCTGGTATCTCACGTTAGGCACAAGCAAAATGACTGTATCGCGTGTTTGACGCTCGCTTGCTTTGTCGCCGCTTAAGCTGGCGGAAGGAGCTTTGAGCTTCTGTCCGGAAAAATAGCCGAGCTGCGTGGCAACGCTGACTATTTTCTCGCGCGTCTCCGCACTAACGCCCGGCTTTCCTGAAAGCGCTTTAGAAACAGCGAATTTTGAAACATTTAAATAGTCAGCAATTTGCTGCATCGTCACCTTGTTAGCCATAGCTGCACATCCTTTAGTTAAAATAGAGATATCGGTTAGTTTTGTTAGGTTTCGTTAATCATTTATAAGCTAACATTAGCATACGAACGACTTCCTGAAAAGCTTGTTTGCAAAATAAAAAAGACCCGCTTCAGCAGCGGATCTTTCAGCAGATCAAAATGATAAATTAGGCCTCTCTAACAGCACTCTATTATATATAGAAGAAACACGTCGCACACTGTTCAAATGGCAAGCCTAAATGCTAGCAGCATTTAACGCCGTCCATTCTGTGCTATCCCCATTTATTAAAACATCGCGCGGTTGCTGCTGTTCAGCTTTTGCTCAATCGACTGCTTGCTTTGTTGGGTAAACAGCAATCGCCCTTTTTTTACGACGAATAGCTTCTCTTCTTTCAGCATTTTCATAATTCGATTGACACTGCGCACCGCTACGCCAAGCTGCCGCGCCATTTCCTCACGAGTGGCAAAGAGCTCAAACACGGGCTTTTTCTGAAAATCAGCATGGCCCAATGCCTCGTAAAAATAGGCCAGCAGCTTATGCTCCATTGAATAAAAGCTGTTTTCAAGCGTCTTTCTCCCCTGCTGGAAAAGCTTATTCGCTAGCTGATCGTTCAATCGGTGCAGAAAAGCGGGACTGTTGATGACCCACTTTTTGAAGCGCTGCTTATCGAGGGCAAGCAGCGTAGACTCGCGTGTCGTCTCGACCTGATTAATAAACGGCATATCTAGGCTAATCTCAATATCGCCAATAACGTCACCTGGCATCAGCATGGCGAGCCGGAACATTTTTCCGTCAGATAGCTTTCGTTCTACGGCAAGCTCGCCGGAAATCAAAATATACACATAGACCATGTCGCTGGCTTGATCACATACTGTCTCGCCCGGATGAAAGCGGCGCACTTCCCAGCAGTTCTGCACCTGCTTCGGAAGCTCCTCAAACATCTCCTTCAGCCAGCCATGTCCCTGAATGATCCGTTCAATGGAATCTGTATCTGTACGCAATTCTGTACGCAATATGGCACCTTCTCTGCTGTCGCTCATCCTCAGTTTCTTAAATGTAAACCTATTTTACCCTTTTAAAAAGGACATATGTCCTTTTTGGCAAAGTTTTTTCAGCCGTCACTTGCTCTCATACTGAATGCTGAGGCCTGCATGGCAAAAAGACAGCAAAAAAGCCGCGAATCATCGCGGCAATCAAGGCTTTTTCAAACTTTTAGACGGAGCTGGAAGCATTCATGCTGGAGTTCAGCGCTCCCAAAATACGGTCGCATAAATCCATTGTGCCAATGTTGTCCCGACCACTCGAATTCGGCGTCAAATTTTGCTTGCAGCAGGCGATGAAATGGGCCATTTCACCGACAAAGCCGCGCGCGTATAGGTCGCCAAAGCAGCCGGACATCGTGGAAATCGACGGCGTCAGCACCGTTGTTTCCTCGGACAGCGTCTGGTACGACGAGGAGCCAGACATAAGCGACTTGTGAATCGACAGCTTTTTGGAATCTTCGGCTACGACATGGCCGTTGTCGAAGGTAACCAGCACGCTTTCACTTTCGCTCGACCAAGCGGTCATGCCTGCAAAATAAACGCTGCCGGAAATACCGTTGTCGAATTTCAAAGAAAACGACTGGGATATATTTTCGCCCAAATTGTTGTTAAACCCTGCAACTTGCGCCACTTCGCCAAACAAGCCGCGCATGAGATCAACGAGATGGATGGCAGCAAGCTTTAGGAATTGCTCCTCGTTTTTGCTAAAGCCTGTACTATCGCAGGCAAAACGAATTTGGAACGAGCGCGCTGCTCCGAGCTCGCCAGACTCAATCAGCTCTTGAAGCTTCAGATAGATCGGGGCATAACGTTTCATAAAGCCGACCATCAGCACGACGCCAGCCTTCTCAGCTGCTTCCGCAATGGCTGCCGCTTCTTCGGCAGTCCAGCCTAGCGGCTTGTCGACGAATACATGTTTACCCGCTCTAATGCAGTCCATAACGATTTCCGTTTGATCGCCAGGCTGGGCTACAACAATAACGCCATCGCACTCTTCATTTTGCAGCATTTGCTTGTAGTCATCATACGGTGTGCCGCTGCTGCCGAAGCGTGTAAGCGCGGCTTGCGAACGCTCCAGGCTTCGGGTGGATACTGCTGCAATTTCAGCTCCTGCTTCTACTGCGGATGGAAAAATATTCGTCGAGGCATGAAAGCCTGCACCGATAAAACAAAGTTTTGCTTGGCTCATCATTTATCTCTCCTGTTCATCATATCGACAACGACATTAGCACATTTCCATACTCTGATACAAGCAAGCGGAAAAAATAAATTATTTTCTGCACGATATTGACTTAAAAATGAGATTTCAGTATGATTGCTCCTTAGAACGAGTGTAATGGCGTATGTATACGAGGAAGGATGATTTATAAATGTTAGATTTAGGGTTATTAATAATCCGTTTAGTTATTGGACTCCTTATGATTGGCCATGGCTGCAAGAAGCTGTTCGGCTGGTTCGGCGGCGAAGGGATTCAAGGAGCAGCTGGTTTTTTTGAGGCGATTGGCCTCCGTCCTGGCGCAATGATGGTCGTATGCGCTGGACTTGCCGAGCTGATCGGCGGAGTATTATTTGCTTCCGGTCTATCGGTTGTGGCGGGTGCAGTGCTGCTGATTTTGACGATGATTGTTGCCATCGTCAAAGTACATGGCAGCAAAGGACTCTGGTCGGTTAACGGCGGGTTTGAGTACAATTTAGTGATGATGGCATCGCTGCTTGGTGTCGCCCTTGCTGGCGGAGGCGCCTATTCATTTATGTAAAGATGAAAATCGACATTAAAATTTAACATTGTCGTTTAATAAAGTGAATTAATAGGGATTTTGTCGTTAAAGATATAAAAGAGGGACAAGTGGACACATAAAAGTCACAGCCGCCTGTTACATTATTAACCTGCAAGTAAAAAAAGGATTTCATTCATCAAGGGGCTGATTGACATGAATAAAAACTGGCTGCCCTCCCTCTGTACATTATTGAATTTGGGAGCCGGGACATTGTCTTTACTTTTTACGATAAAAGCCGAGTATAAGCTTGCTTTCGCCATGGTTATGACGGCAGCTTTATGGGATGTACTTGATGGACTGCTTGCCAGATGGCTTCATTGTGCAAGCGACTTCGGCAAACAGCTGGATTCGCTGGCTGATCTGGTCTCCTTTGGAATCGCGCCTGTATTTCTGGTCCTGCTGTACAAGCTCGACGGTTCATTGTGGCTAGGGCCGATTGCCGCTGTATTATTTCTAGCTTGCGGCGCGCTGCGTCTGGCAAGATTCAATATAAAAGGCCAAGTGAAAGGTTTTGTTGGTTTGCCGATTACAGCCGCCGGGGTTATTTTGGCGCTTGCTCCTTTTTTAAATAGTCAAATGAAGCCTGCTGCTGCTCTCGCCTTAATGGGTCTGCTTTCTGTCTTAATGGTCAGCCGAATTCCATTTCCCGCCTTCAAAAAAGACTACGCAAGGAAGTGAGCCGGTTATGACTTTTGCCATAGAAATGATTTCTCAGTACGGGTATTACGCCGTCTTCGGGCTGCTTGCTCTCGGCATTATCGGGCTTCCGGTTCCAGACGAATTATTAATGTTATTTATCGGATATTTATGTTCGATTATGGTGTTAAATTATTCCATTTCCTTGCTGGTTAGTTTCACGGGAGCTATAACGGGCATGCTTTTAAGCTACACGCTGGGCAAAACATTTGGACAGCCTTTAATCGACAAGCATGGCAAGTGGGTCGGACTCACAACCAAACGTTTTGAAAAGGTAAAGGGCTGGTTTGCCCGCTTTGGCATATGGACGCTGTTTTTCGGCTATTTCATTCCGGGTGTTAGGAGCATGACCAGCTACATTTCCGGCATTACTTCAATGCCTTTCCGCAAGTATTTGCTCATTACGAGTCTCGGCTCACTTACATGGGTGCTTATTTTTGTTACGATCGGCTACTTTCTAGGCGCCAGCATTAAATTTTAAATCAAAACATAAATGTAAAATCAAAACGATTAAGCCCCATCAGAAGAACACTCTCTTCTGACGGGGCTTTTGGTTGTATTTCAGGCCAAGTAAATCTTCCCATTACCTCTTCATTATAGCGGATTCAGATGCTTTTTAAGTGTCCTTCTCCATCAGGGAAAAATAACGGTTGACCTTCACGCGCCGTCAACGTGTACGATAAATTTGTCAGGAGGTGAGCATATGGAATACACCATTCAGAAGCTAGGCTATTTGGCTGGCGTTAGTACGAGAACGCTGCGTTATTATGATGAAATCGGCCTATTGAAGCCGGCACGCATCAACTCTTCAGGGTATCGGATTTATGGACTGAGCGAGGTAGAGCTGCTCCAGCAAATTTTATTTTACAAGGAGCTTGGCGTCACCTTGGAGGAAATTAAAGCGATTATTACGTCGCCTAATTTCGACGTTCATGCGGCACTGCTGGAGCATCGCAGCAAGCTGCTTGAGCGCAGGCAGCAGCTCGATCAGCTCATTGCCAATCTCGACCAAACATTATTGCAGAAGGAAGGGAAACAAACGATGAACGATAAAGAAAAGTTCGCAGGCTTCAAGCAGCAGCTGCTGGATGACAATGAGGCCAAGTATGGCGAAGAAATCAGGGCCAAATATGGGGAAGCAGCCGTCAACCGCTCAAACGATGCTATTAAAAATATGACAGAAGCGCAGCACGCTGAAGTGGAAAAGCTCGGCGAGGATGTGCTGACGACGCTGGCGGCAGCCTTCCTGACAGGTGATCCTGCGGGCGAGCTGGCACAGAAAGCAGCTGACTTGCACAAGCAATGGCTGAGCTTCTACTGGGGCAGCTATTCGAAGGAAGCGCATGCTGGCGTTGCCCAAATGTACGTTGACGATGAGCGCTTCACTGCCTATTATGATGAGAAGCAGCCCGGTTCTGCTGCATTTTTACGCGATGCGGTGCTCGTTTACACAAGGCAGCCCTCTTAATCCAATGAAAAAGGACGGCACACCAAGCTTTATAGCCTGGATGCCGTCCTTTAGCTCTTTCCTGCTTTTTAGCTTATCGCCAGTAGAAAGTCCGGCAGCACAAGTCCGCTATACGCTCTCGTTAGCGTTCAGCTCTTTAGCTGCAACTTGCCGGGAAAGCAGCTCCACTAGCTGTGCGATGGACATCCCCTGCTGCTCATTCACGCCGCGCCTGCGAACCGAAACCGTCCCTTCGCTCGCCTCCTGGTCCCCGATTACGAGCGTATAAGGCACCTTCGCCAGCTGCGCCTCCCGAATTTTGTAGCCAAGCTTTTCGCTGCGAGCATCGACTTGCACACGAAGGCCTGCTTTCAGAAGCTGTTGCTTGACTTGCAGGGCATAATCCAAATGTACGATTGAAACAGGAAGCAGCTTCACCTGTACGGGTGCGAGCCACAGCGGGAATGCGCCGCTGAAATGCTCTGTCAATATGCCCATAAACCGATCAATGGAGCCATATACGGCACGATGGATGACGACAGGACGGTGCTTTCCGCCATCCTCGCCGATATAAGTCAAATCAAACTTTTCAGGCATTTGAAAATCAAGCTGGATTGTTCCGCATTGCCAGCTGCGGCCAAGCGCATCGCGAATATGGAAGTCGATTTTCGGCCCATAAAAGGCGCCGTCCCCTTCATTGAGCATATAAGGGACATTTTGCTGGACCAGCACATTTTTGAGTGCTTCCTCCGCTTGATCCCATAATTGTGCCGAGCCCATGGAATCGGCTGGCCTAGTGGACAGCTCCACCCGATAAGTAAAGCCAAAGATCGAATAAATATCGTCAATGAGCGCCATTACTTTAGCGATTTCCTCCTCGATCTGATCGGGCCGGACGAATAAATGCGCATCATCCTGACAAAACGTCCGCACCCGCATCATGCCATTGAGCGCCCCGGAAAATTCATGGCGATGCACCTGTCCATACTCGGCAAGGCGGATCGGCAAATCTCGGTAAGAACGGAGCTCATTTTTAAATATGAGCATATGTCCCGGACAATTCATCGGTTTGAGGGCGAAAACCGAGTCATCAACATTTGTAAAATACATATTGTCTTTGTAATGCTCCCAATGACCGGACTGCTCCCATAGCCGATTGTTCAGCATCAGCGGTGTACGAACCTCATCATAGGCCCGTTCGCGATGAATGCCGCGCTCCAGTTCCTCCAGCTCATTACGTATAATCATGCCATTCGGCAAATAAAACGGCATGCCAGGCGCTTCCTCCGAAAACATGAATAGCCCTAGCTCCTTGCCCAGCTTGCGCTGATCGCGCTTTTTCGCTTCTTCGAGCATATGGAGATGCTCCTCCAGCTGCTTGTTTTTCGGAAACGCTGTGCCATAAATGCGCTGCAGCACTTGGTTATTGGAATCACCACGCCAGTAGGCTCCCGCTGTGTGCAGCAGCTTGAACGCCTTAATCCAGCCAGTTGCTGGCAAATGCGGCCCGCGACATAAATCGATAAATTCGCCCTGTTCATAAAGCGAAATAACAGCATTTTCCGGCAAAGCTTGAATCAGCTCGACTTTTAGCGGCTCCTCTAGCTGCTCAAATAGCTGCAGCGCTTCCTCCCGGCTGACAACACGGCGAACGATCGGCAGATTTTGCTCTGCAATTCGGGCCATCTCCTGCTCAATGACGGCGAGCTGTTCATTCGGCAGCGGGCTTGCAATGGCAATATCATAATAAAAACCGTCGCTGATGACAGGCCCAATTCCGAGCTGAACCTCTTGCTTGCCATACAGCCGCTTCAATGCCTGCGCCAAAAGATGCGCTGTGCTGTGCCGATAAATTTCCAGCCCCTCCGGACTGTCCAAAATAATGATTTCCACGTCGCTGTCTGCCTCTATGGAATAGCTTAAATCAACAGCTTCCCCATTGATTTTGCCAGCGACGGCTTTTTTTCGCAGCCCAGGACTGATTGATTCAGCGAGCTGTTCCATTGTTGTCCCAACTGGGCACCTTCTAATTGCGCCATCCGGCAGCTTGATTTGTATGTGATTTTGATTTTCGCTTTGATTTTTCATCGCTTGAGCCTCCACTTCTGCCTATTTATGAACGCAAAAAAAACGCCTCTATCCCGGAAAGGGACGAGTGCGTTCGGCTCGTGGTTCCACCCTTATTCGACCTTATCGCCAGCTTGCCACAGCCCTTGCTGCAGCGCCCCGGATAAAAGGCCCTTATTGGTATCCGTTATCGCAGATAAAGCGGTGAAGCTTACTTTCGCACAAGGGAGCGGGTTCAGCAGCACGGCTGCAAAGGGGTAAAACCATATCCGGTATCCGAAGAAGCTTGCAGCAATCGCTTCTCTCTCTGGGCGGCCCGAAATTGGAATCATGTCTTTGGTCAATGCCAGTTATGAAGATGTAGGTATTATATTACGACTGCTGGTTTAAAAAAGTCAAGTAGAAAAATGTTTTTCGGAGGCTGGCTGGCCTGCAGCCGCTTTATTTTTCACGGAAAGCAGTGTAATTCCCATAATGAGCACAATCGCGGCAACCGCGATAAAAGGCAGATGTTTATCCACCTGATATAAGGTCGTGCTTAGTATCGGCGCGATCACAGCGGACACTCCTTGAACCGATGCAACCATGCCTGCGACGCCGCCTTGCTGCTCTGGTGAAACGGAAAGCGAAGCGCCCGCCATAAAGCCCGGCATCATCAATCCCGCACCAATTCCGAATATAAAGAAAGCCGTATAAAAACCAATTAAGCTCATAGCAAAAAGAAAAATAGCCATGCTGACGAGCAAAAGCAAAGCGCCAGCAAGAATGAGCGGCTTTGGCTGCCATTTTGTATTTTTCATTTGCAGCCCTTGGGTAATAATCATCGCGACTCCGCTAAATATGAGGCCAAGCGATACCACGCGTGCGGTTTCCTGCGTCGTCAAAGCGAGCTGATCCTGAAAATAAAAGCCGCCAATGACTTGCAAAGTGACGATGCTCAGCATCGTGGCAAGTCCAGCAAACAAATACAGACGAAGCCCTTTGGCGAACGGATTAACTTTGGGCGGCTTCTCTCGAATGACCGGTTTTTGAGCGGGAATTAACAAGAGGACGACAACAAAGGCAATAAGCGGCAGCGCAGCACCGATATATAACGGCCATAGCAGCCCAATCAGGACAAAAACACCCGCAATTGCCGGTCCGAGCACCAGTCCCAGCCCATTGGCAGCCCCGATTAAGGCCATGCCGGCCGAACGCCCCTTTTCATCGGTCACATCCGCCATATAAGCTTGTGCCGACGAAGGTACGGCTGGAATGAATAGTCCAACCATCGCACGCGCTGCGATCAGCAGCACAACCAGCAGCGTTCCATTTATCATTTTCGACAGCCCAGCATACATGATGACCGTGAACAAAATGTAGCTGACAAACATGCCTATAAAACCGATTAAAATGACCGGCTTCCGCCCTAACGAATCGCTTCTTCTCCCCCATACCGGAGCCATCACGGCCATGGCAATGGAACCTAAGGAAATAATTAAGCCCGAGTGTGTTTCGCTTAGTCCCAATTCGCGGATAAGCGGTGGCATGACAGGAGCTATAATCATCAATCCAACCATGGCAACAAAAACGCTAAAAAATATACTGAGTCTAATTCGTACCATTTTCACCACTTCTCCTTTCGCAGCTGTTGTTTTGGCGCTGCTCTGCTTAAAGCGTAATCCAATGCGAAAATAGCGGCTACCTTAAAACGGATTCTAAATACCGCTAAACGGATTATTATTTAATCGTGCAATCCATTTACATTATGATATATATGGAAATTAATTTATGAAAAGAAATAAAAAAAGACGTTTGCAGCGTTGGCAGTCTAAGCATAAACAATCTCAGTCCAACGGTTGCAATCGCCTTTTTGGGTGGAAATTATAGTTTATCAACCTGCAATAAAGAGATTTTTTTCGTTGTAAAGGTATCCTGCAGACTGGTTTCACTAATGACGTTTAGCTGCAGCAGGCTGGATACCTTTGCTGGGTCCACTTTGGAAACGAGGCGCCAGGCATCGGGCTCGGGAAGTGCTGCAAGCAGTTTCGCCTCATCGTATTCCCGCCTCTCCTGTGCGACAATTTTTACTTTATAGCGCCCTACAGTCAGCTCCCCTGCTTCCTGCTCTGCACAATAAGCTAAAATTTCCGTTCGCAGGCCAGCCAGCTCCTGCTCCAGTTCCTTTTGCTTCTGCTTAAGCTGGTAATATTTCTTCACCTTCTCGTTCAATTCATCACGCTCCTTCTACTCCCTATTTATATGCATTAGACACGCCGCTCCATGTCTTGCATAATCTGCTTTTAAACAGCTTTGCCTCATGATTCTGGAGCTAATTGGCAAAGATAGGTTTGACAGATGCTGTCATCGAGGCATATTATTTATATATGAGCACTTATTCATACATTGATAGGAAAGAGGGCTGAATCATGGTTGAGTATCGTGTTAAAGGTCTGACCTGCGGCCATTGCGCCCATACGATGGAGACGGAAATTCAAAAATTGACGTTTGGCGAAGATGCCAAGCTCAGCTATAATTCGGGCAAGCTGCTTGTCAATGCGCAAATTTCGATGCAGAAGGTTGAACAAATTTTGAAGTCGGAAGGCGCTTATTTAGAGAAGCTTTCTGCTCCCGCTGCCGTTAAAGGATCGGGATCGGCCCATAGCGCTGATTCTCATGCTCATTCGGCTCATGACCACGCTTGCCATGACGGTCATTGCCATGAGGAAGCTGCTCATTCGCATGGCGACAGCCATGCTCACGACGACCATGGACATGATCATAGCCATGGAGGCGGAAACTCCCATATGCTGAAGCTGCTGCTTGCTTCCGGCGTACTCTATGGCGGAGCGCTGCTGCTGGAGCAGGCGCTAAGCGCACCACTGTTAATCGCTTTATACTTGGCAGCCATTGCCATCAGCGGTTATACGACCTTTTGGCGCGGACTGCGCAATTTGTTCAAGTTAAAATTCAACATTGATACGCTAATGACCATTGCGCTTGTTGGCGCCATCGCCATCGGCGAGTGGAAGGAAGCGACGCTCGTCGCCGTATTGTTCGGCGTCAATGAATGGCTGGAAGGCTACGGCATGGAGAAGGCGCGGCGTTCAATGGAGACGCTGCTGCAGGTAGCGCCAAAGGAAGCGACCAAGCTGATAGATGGAAAGGAATTGGTTATTCCCATTACCTCGCTGAAGGCGCAAGACATCGTCCGCGTCAAGCCGGGCGAGAAAATCCCATCGGACGGTGCTGTTACGGAGGGGAAAAGCTCGGTCAACGAAGCTGCCCTTACTGGCGAGTCGCTTCCGGTCGACAAAGCAGCTGGGGATACCGTATTTGGCGGCAGCATTAACAATGAAGGCGTACTGATCATTCGAATTGATAAAGCTTATGAAGATTCCTCGCTAGCGAAGATTTTGCATTTGGTAGAGGAAGCCCAGGAAACAAAAACGCCAACCGAGCTGTTTATTAATAAATTCGCCAAATATTATACGCCGATTATTATGGCCATTGCTTTGCTTGTGGCTCTGCTCCCTCCTCTGCTGCTGCAAGGGGATTGGACAAAATGGCTTTATCAAGGCCTTTCTGTGCTGATTGTTGGCTGCCCATGCGCCCTTATTCTGTCTTCGCCCATCGCCATCGTTTCGGGCATTACGCGCAATGCGCGCAACGGCATTTTAATTAAAGGCGGCGTATATTTGGAGCAGCTTGGAAAAATCGATACGATTGCCTTTGATAAAACAGGCACCTTAACCAAAGGCGAGCCGCATGTCGTACAGGTGGAAGTTTATGAAGAGCAGCTTTTCTATAAGGTTGCCGGCGCGATGGAGCGCTCCTCCTCCCATCCGCTCGCTAAAGCGGTTATGAAAACTGTACAAGTGAGCGGAGTCAGCTTGCCAGAGCCAGAGGAAATGATCAATGTAGCCGGCCGTGGAATGGAAGCTGTCATTGATGGAGAGCGCTACTGGCTCGGCAATGAGAAAAGCATCGCGCATTTAAGCTTTCCTGATCAGGTGCGCCACACGATCGAGCAGATGAAAGCGTCTGGACTCACGCTCGTCATTGTTGCAAATGCCAATCGAGTGCTTGGCGTGTTCGGAATCGCTGACGAAATTCGCGAGGAAAGCCGTGCGGTCATTGCTGCGCTTCATCAGCAGGGCATTAAACGTACGGTCATGCTGACGGGCGATCACCAAAAAACGGCCGATAAGGTAGCTTCGGCTGTCGGGGTATCTACTTTCTACGCAGGGTTGCTCCCTGAGGATAAAGTAGCGCGCATTAAAGAGCTTGGGGAAAGCGGCAAAGTCGCTATGATCGGTGACGGCATCAATGATGCTCCCGCTCTTGCCTCTGCCCAGCTTGGCATTGCCATGGGCAAGGGCACAGACAGCGCTATTGAAACAGCGGACATTGTGCTCATGCAGGATCATTTGGGCAAGCTGCCCGAGGCTATATCCGTTGCCAAGCAGGTAAACCGGGTGATTCGCTTCAACATTGCGGTTTCACTCGGGCTTAAGGTGCTTGCGCTGCTGCTGACCATACCAGGCTGGCTCACGCTGTGGATTGCCATTTTATCCGATATGGGCGCCACTATTTTCGTCACCTTGGTCAGCTTGACTATTCTCATTCCGCTGCGCAAAGCTCATGCGGTAAAATTAAGCAGCAGCAAGCCGCTGAAATAGAGGCAAATTTTCGTTGTTGATTGGCTGGCCATTTTTAAAAGGCAGAGGAACGGGCGCGCATGGCCCTCTCCTCTGCCTTTTCTTTTTTCCTCTCTTATTTCGTTATGAATATAGAAAAACAACGAAATTATCCAACGCCAAACATAACTTATAGATAACATATTGAGTTAACTAATTGGTTATTCTCTTAAATAAATTTAATATTTCATAAAAACTCTTGTCAAAATCAACTTTTAAATGTTAGTATACATTACATTAACTGAATAACGGTTTTACAGTTTACTAGGGTTCCGCCAATTTGGGTCAGGTCCGAGAGTAAACCACTGCTGCTACCTTAATGCGCCAGTGACACGGAGGGATAAAAACCCGGGAGATTATTTTACAAATAATCTCCCGGGTTTTTTATTTTTATTAGGGAGGTGCCTGTGCTTCAGTTTTTTTGAACGATTGGATAAGCAAGCTAAAAACGATCACTTGGAGGAATCACCTATGACAAAAAAGCACATGTTTACGACGCTGTCACTCCTGCTCTCCGTTATGCTGTTCATTGCTGGATGCGGAAGCAATAACACACCTAGCCAATCCCCCGCTCTTACAGCTTCCCCATCCGGCGAACAGACCGCGGGCAACAATAGCGAGGGCGGCTCCAAAACGATTCGTTTCGGCTATAGTCCTTGGATCGGCTCTGCGGGTGCGATCATCGCCCAAGCCAAAAACATTTTTGCGGAAAAGGGCGTTAACGTCGAATTTGTAAAAATGGAAGGCAGCACAAAGGATGCCTTTATGTCAGGCAAACTGGATGTAGTCGTGCAGTCGCTCGATGCTGTCGTGCAGATGAAATCGAAGGAAAAGGCTGATGACCCGATCCAAATTATTGCGGTCGTCGACAAATCCAAAGGTGCAGACGGCATTATTGCCAGTCAGTCCGTTATTTCTTTGGCCGAGCTTAAAGGCAAAAGCGTAGCCGTATCCATTGGCTCTCTCGCCCACTTTCTGCTGCTCCACGCCTTGGATACGGTTGGATTGCAAGAATCGGATGTCAAAATTGTAAATATGGACAACAACCTTGCCGGCTCGACCTTCATGTCCGGACAAGTTGACGCAGCGGTAACATGGGAGCCCTACCTATCTCAGGCGGTAGAAAAAAATGGACATCTGCTCTACTCCACAGCTGATGCGCCTGATCTCATTGTCGATACTCTCGTAACCAAGAAAAGCATCATTGACCAATATCCAAATGAGCTGAGAAAAATGGCGGAAGCCTTTGATGAAGGCCTTGCGTTGTTCAACAATGGAGACGAAGGCAAGCAGCTTGTTGGCGATGAGCTTGGCATGGACCTCGAGGCTGTTAAAGGTACAGCTGCAACACTCGATTTGGCTACACTTACGGATTCCCAAAAAATGCTCATGGAGGATCAGGCAGCTTGGGAGAAGCAAATGGCTGAATTTGTACAATTTTTTATCGAGCAAAAAATATTGACCGAGTCGTTTGACACAAGCAGCGCCATTAATCCTTTCCTGTTTAAATAAACAGCTAGCTATGTAAAATATCGATGCGAATGGACGCGGCTGGGCCACTTCTGCGTGCTATCCGTTCGCATAAACAGGAGGAACAACATTGATGGACACCTTATCCAACCTTTTTAAAATCCGTGGGGAGATGAGCCGTAAAGCTTATTTGGCTACTGTTGTCGGTACCTTCGCCGCCGTGTTTGTGGTGTGGAGTTTATTAAGCTACTCTCAGCTGGTCGATCCGACCTTTCTGCCAACGCCTGGCACAGTCGGCAAAACCTTTTGGAGCAGCGTCCAGAGCGCTGATTTCTGGAGCTACGTCGGCATTAGCTCCTACCGGGTGCTCATGGGGTATTTGTTCACCTGCCTTCTTGCTATTCCACTCGGCATTTTGGCAGGTACGTTTAAATTTGCTGAAGCTGTGCTTGTACCGCTTACCGAATTCATTCGTTATATGCCCGCCACTGCCTTTATTCCACTCATTATTGTTTGGATTGGGCTTGGGGAGCCCGCAAAAATTATGGTCATTTTCGTAGGCTGCTTCTTTCAAATGCTGCTGATGGTTGCCGACAATGCCCGCGCAGTATCCAATGATTTGCTGCAGGCCTCCTATACGCTTGGCGCCAATAAGCTACAGGTGCTTCGCAAGGTGCTCCTCCCTGCACTGCTGCCGGAGCTTATGAATACGATGCGCCTTATAATGGGATGGGCATGGTCTTACCTCATCGCATCCGAACTATTTGCCGCCAGCTCCGGGCTAGGATTCATGATTATTAGAGCGCAGCGCTATTTGCAGACGGATATGATTTTCATGGGCATACTCGTTATCGGCATGCTCGGACTCATCATTGATCGTTTGTTTGCTTTACTCAACAAGAAGCTATTTCCATGGGCAGAAGGAGGTCGCTAAGATGAATATTTTCCCCTCGCAAACGGAGCCGCATACAGCCAGCGTAAGCCAAGCAGCCAGATCCAGCAAAATTATCATCGACAGCCTGTCCAAAACCTACACAACCAAATCCGGCAGCTTTACTGCGCTGGATCAAGTTTCAGCACATATTTTAGAAAATGAATTCGTGACGCTCGTTGGCCCGTCCGGCTGTGGCAAGTCAACGATGCTCCGGGTGCTTGCGGGCCTTGAGGAAGCAAGCTCCGGCAGCGCCTCCATAGCGGGCAGGCGAATAACCGGGCCTGGCGCAGACCGCGGCGTTGTTTTCCAATCCTATACGCTGTTTCCTTGGCTCACCGTACGCGACAATATTGAATTTGGTTTGGAACTGAAAGGAACTCCCAAGCTGCAGCGGCGCGAAGTGTCGGATAAATATTTGGAGCTGGTCGGCTTGACGAAATTTGCTGATGCTTATCCGAAGCAGCTGTCGGGCGGAATGAAGCAGCGCGTCGCCATCGCCAGAGCATTAGCCAATTCTCCGGAAATGCTGCTGATGGATGAGCCTTTTGCCGCTCTGGACGCCCAGACACGCAGCGATATGCAGGAGCTGCTCATGAACATTCAAAAGCATGAGCACGCCACTATTTTGTTTATTACGCATGATATTGATGAGGCCATCTTTCTATCTGAGCGACTATATGTGATGAAAAGCCGCCCAGGGCGCATCGTCCGCGAAATTGAAATTCCGGCTGCTATGCGCCAAAATAAAGCGCTCCGAGATTCAGAGCCCTTCATTCAATTAAAACGGGAAATTGTAGATTTGCTTCATGCCTGACCGTGAAAAAAAGGAGGATCTTTAATGACATCAATTAAACGCTTCTATGTCCTGCTAGTAGGATATGAAATGGTGCCCAAGTCGTTGTCGCTGCGAGGCGGCGATAGCCGCATTATGATTGCAGAGCCGATATGCTGTTATTTGGTTGATACCGATACAGGATGGATTTTAATGGATACAGGCTTAGATGAATCGAGGCTCCGCGATCCCGAGCTCGCGAAGCAATTTTATACGAGCCGCGGCTGGAGCGCCCTTCCTGTCGTCCGTCCCACCCACTCGCTTCTGGATCAGTTGAACGCCATTGGTGTTCAGCCAGCCGATGTTACCCGCGTGTTTCTTTCTCATATGGAAGCCGATCATACTGGTTATTTGAAGCTTTTCCGGCATGCCAAAGTGTACGTTCAACGCGCAGAGTATATTTTCGCCACGGAGACGCCGCCCTTCTTGGGCAATATTACGGAGGATTATGACTTTCCAGATATCGATTGGCAGCTTCTCGATGGCGACGCCGAGCTGGTGCCTGGCCTGCAAATCATTTCAACACCCGGACATACGCCGGGCCATCAATCTGCTGTCGCAACGCTGCCAAGCGGGACAAGGCTCGTGCTCACGTTCGATGCTGGCGATTTCCTCGAAAACTTTGAGCAGGAACAGCTGCCGGGCTCAGCAAGCGGTGGCGACGAGGCGGCGCTCGCCTCCATCCGCAGGCTGAATGAGCTGGCCAAACAGTCTGGGAGCATGCTTTTTCCCTTTCATGATCCCGTCTTTATTCAAGGTGTTAAGCTCGCCCCACTCTATTATGAATAGAGGAATATAGCTCATTCGTGTTAATAAAAATGATTAGCCCGCTTTACTTCCTCCACAATAGCCGTTATGCCCTCATCGATTTGCCCTTCACTGGCCCGGGAGATGCTGATTCGCAAAAACTTCTCCCGCTCCAGATACCCTGGCAAATAAAAGCCTTTCCCGTCGACAGTCCGAATATGCTTTGCTGATAGCCGTTCCATGAGTTGTTCCATATTGACGGTAATAGGCAGTTTATATTGGGTGTAGATGCCCGAACTCACTCCAGAAGCTTGAATAAGCCCTGCTCCATTATGCCGATCGAGCGCTTCGTTCAGCAACAGCATTCGCGAGGTGTACAGGCTGCTTATGGCGCGCTTATGGCGTTCATACATCCCATTTTTAATATAAATGTCCAATGCCGCTTGGGAGAGGAATGACGTATCGCCGTATTTTTTATGGCGGTAAAACGTTTCAATGAGCTGTTCCGGCAATACAGCAGCTCCAAGGCGCAAGCCGGGAAAAATGATTTTCGAGAAGCTTTTCAAATAAACGACATGCTCCGTCAAATCATAGCTATAAATCGGATCAAACCCCCGTTCCACCCCTAGATCTGCCATATAGTCGTCCTCGACAATGTAGACATCGTATTTTTTCGCCAAGGCAGCAATTGCTTTCCGTTCCTCGGTTGTGTAGGAGGTGCCCAGCGGATTATGATAACGCGACATCGTGTAAAAAAATTTAATATCCTCGTTGCGAAATAACCGCTCCAGCTCCTGCAAGCTGATCCCAGCCGTGGTGCGGGCAATGACCGCTGTCGGCAGCTGCTCGATTTCCAGAAATCGCAAATACAGATTATAAGTCGGCTGTTCGACGAGAATGGTATGATTGCCGTTTGGGAAAGGCATTTTCGCCAATATTTCCAGCGCCTGCTGAGCGCCTGACGTCACGAAAATCCGCTCGGTTTTCGCAAACACCTGATCATTAGCCAAATGGCGAACGAGCGTTTCGCGAAGCTCAGCCATTCCTTGAGGATCGCCATACGTAAACAAATGATATTTGTACGTATCAATGGCTTTATTCAAGCAATGCTGAAAATCCAAATACGGAAACACAAACAAATCCGGCGATGCCGATGAAAAATCGATGCCCTCTCTTTGAATGTCGACTTCATTTTTCCCGCTTCCGCCGCCATCCTTGTCCACCACATAATAGCCGCTCTGCGGGATAGAATAAATCGCATGGCGCTTCTCCAGCTCTGCATACGCACGGGTAATCGTATTTGTGCTGCATCCGTACTGCTCCGCAGCTTTGCGAACAGACAGCAGCTTGCTGCCTGGACGGTAATGCCCGTCGCGAATTTTCCCTTCCATGTCGGACAAAATCGCAAAATACTTTTTCATGCTGTCCCTCCCTGCTCCTGTTACTGCTCTAGCTGTCTTCCTTCTCCCATGATTATACCGTATATCTCCCAACTGTATTGATACAGTTCGCGAAATCAGCTATCGTGCGGCACTGCCGAATGGTTTATCTTTAAATTAACAGATGAGCCGTTCGCGAACACGACCTCGCTTAACCTTAGGAAGGAAGTCATACCTATGAAAGATAAAAGTATTAAGCTCGCCTATATATTCGCTGTATTAAATGCCGTCATTATCGGATTCTCCTTTTTATTCGCCAAGCTGTCGCTCGGAAGCGCCCAGCCGCTAGACACGCTCACGTTCCGGTTTGCATTTTCGTTTCTCATCATGACAATCCCTGTAGCACTGGGCATGATTAAGCTGAATTATCGCGGCAAGCCCCTTTTTAAAGCGCTGCTGCTCGCAGCGATGTATCCGCTCGGCTTTTTCACCCTTCAGGCTTTTGGCCTGCTGCATGCAAGCTCTGCTGAAGGCGGCATTTTATATGCCTTTACGCCCGTTGTGACGATGATCATCGCCTCCATCTTTCTGAAAGAAAGGACGTCCTTGCTGCAAAAGCTATCGATTTTCCTCTCGGTATTTGGCGTTGTGTTCATTTTCATGATGAAGGGCAGCAGCATCGACTTATCCAATATGCTTGGCATTTCCCTGCTGTTTCTGACCTGCTTCGCGTTTGCCGGCTATAGCGTGCTTGCACGCTCGCTTTCCAAGCATTTTAGCCCAGCTGAACTTACGTATTTAATGCTTGGAATTGGTTTTGGCGTGTTTCTCTCTATATCATTGGTGCAGCACACGACTGCAGGGACGATGGACAGCTTCCTTACGCCGCTGCGCAGCGGATCATTCCTGCTATCCATCTTCTATTTGGGCGTTATTTCCTCGCTCATCACTTCTCTGACGTCCAATTACATTTTGGGACGGATCGAAGCTTCGAAAATGAGCGTGTTTACCAATTTATCGACGATCGTATCTATGGCGGGCGGTGCCCTTTTCCTCGGGGAAGAGCTGACGATGTATCATGTCATCGGTTCGCTGTTCATTATTGCGGGGGTTGTCGGCACTAATCTGCTGGGCAGCAAGCGTAAACGGCTGTCGCCGCCAGAGGGCGGCGAAGCGACCGTTTCGAGGGTGTAATATAAGACGATTATAAGGGTGAAACTTATACATTCTTATTTTAAAAAATCCGCCAGAGCGGCTGTGCTAGTGCCTCAAGCCTAAATAAGGCAAAAACAAGCTGCTTGGCGAATCTGTATAAATAATTCATGGCATTAACTAATTAGTTTATAACGTTAAATAATAATGCTTATACTCTGCATCTTGTTTATAGCCATTGCGTTCATACAGCCGCTGAGCCTGCACATTCATAACAGCGGTAGACAGCTCAATGCCTTTCGCTTGCAGCAGGCTGGCATAGCTTCTTGCCTGGTCCAGCAGCAATTGGGCTACGCCTTGCTTTCTGTGGGATTCCAAAACGTATAGATCGTTTAAAATATAGGAACGCTGCATTGAAATCGAGGAGAATACAGGATACAACTGGGTAAAGCCGGCTGCCTCCCCACTCCCGGAATGCTTGGCCATAAAGATGACCGAATCCCGCTGCTCAAAGCGATTGAATAAAAAGCGGCGCGCTCCCTGCACATCCGGGGCTTGTCCATAAAACATACGGTACAAATCAAATAACATAGCCGCTTCATCCAACTGCTCTATCCCTGCTTGCTCAACAACATAAGTATTTTCCATTTTTCAGCCTCCTGTCTGAGTAGTATATCAAATCTCTATGCAGGAGAAAACAAGCGTAAACGGCTTTCGCCGACCTTTGGCGGCAAAGCTACCGTTTCGAGGGTGGAATATAGAGAAAGAATAGAAAAATCATATACTTTCCTATATTTTAAATGAAAAATAGCCGGCATGCCGCGAATTTCTCGCTGCACACCGGCTATTTTCTTAAAAACCGCTCAAGCCTTGGCTGCTTAGATTGTTTTTCACAAGCTGGGCGAGCTTCTGGGCACCTGCGTAGTTTGGATGCAGCGAATCGCCACTCATGTATAGGTTCAAAGTCGCTGCAGGGCCAATGGAGGTGAAATAGGCCGAGCTCAGCACATTGAGATCAACGAGCGTCACATTTTCCTCGGCAGCCAGCGCCATTGTCGCGGCTCTGTACCATCTTCCCGTTGAGCTGTGAACATTGCTCGCATTAAAATCAGTAGCTCGGCCTTGCGGCGTGGAAAGGACAACGGTCGCTCCCTTCGCCTTGACCTGAGTAACCATATCGCGCATAATTTCCTTGAACTGCGCTTCGGTCGTTTCATTTTTCGCATTCGTATCGTTTATGCCGAACTGGAGAATGAAATAATCGCCCGGTTTAATATATTTTAAAATCGCTTCCAGCTGTCCATCATCCCGGAACCCTCGCGCGAATTGCCCGCCTGTCGCCATATTCCGCACCTTGAACGTGCTGCCGTTTACATATTGCTCCAGCATTTGCCCCCAGCCGCCCTGTACGCTGCTTGCCAGTGGATAGTAATTCGCGACCGTGGAGTCGCCGCCAATATAAATCGTCCGGTTCGTTACCGGATTGTTCGAGATTTTCGTAATTTCCAGCGAGCTAAGCGTAAAAACAGTACCCGCCTTGCCTTCCGTTACCAAAATATTAAGCTGACCATCGGTAATTGGAATTTGAAAAGAGTCCGTCGCATTATTGCCTGTCATATTCATAATTTGATAAACGCCTTCTGCGGCCACACTCGCTCTCGACGTATTGCCGAGCATAACCTTCACTTCGTACAGGCCGTTCGACAAATCTACATTAAATGTATTTGTACTCTTCGTACCGAATGTCAGGAATCGTACTGCATCACTGCCTACACCCGTACCGGAAGCGCTTACATTTTGCATATTGGCTGGTGTGTTGAAGCCATAACCGGTCGAAGCCAAATAGCCGAGCGTAGCGGAGACGCCAATGTAGCCAGAGGCCACACCGCCATTGCCGAAATCAAATTTATAATTGTCCGCTGCGCTAGCCTGCTCCCCCTGCCCCAAGCTTATCCCCCCAAGCAGCAAAGTAAATGCCAAGCACATTAAAAAAGCTTTTGACCAGCGTTTCTTTGTCACTTCAATTCCTCCTTTTTAATAGGTTGTCCTATACAGATGCGATGATATGGAAGCGCATTCAAAAAGGACCTTATAGGAACTTTACCATAAATATCCTTCATTTTCTACATGGTTACAAAAAATAGAATATTTTCTTATCTCCATATGACAAATAGCCCCCGCTATTACGAGTCTAGTTTTTTCCCAGACCTAAGCCCTGTAAAATTGACATCTTGTAGAACTGGAATGGCAACTAACTTGGCAAGTTCTGCGTTTTACTGGTGATCCTATATTTAAACGCAAAATAAAATAGAGCATCCGGAAGAGCTTCCGAATGCTCCATCCAACCTAATAAATGGGTTGCGTGTTTATTAGCTTTTGGGCAAGTATTTACCCATTTTCTTGTTCTAATTCCTTAATCGCCGTATATACAGCCTGCTTAATCTCTTCGGGTTCATTGTACAAATCTTCTGGAAACTGCACAGAGGCAATGCTTCCTGGCTTAACGACAATGTCCTGAAGCTTCACTTCAAATTTAAAGCCATCAACGAAATCTATAGCGTCACGATCACGATAACAATACATTCCGGAAACATCTTCTTCGTCAACGATCAGTACCGCATTTTCAGTCAGCTTCAATGCTTTTCCCCCATTCCATTCGCTTTACACATTAGTATAAAAGAATTTGGAGAACAATGACAACTCAGCAAGCCTCATTTCAGTAGGCCTTATGCCTTATGACTTTAGCGTCGTATCAATCGGTTTCAACCGTGCTTCGATTGCTTCGCGGCGCGGTTCCAGAAACGGAGGAAGCGCAAGCGAATCACCAAGCGTCTCGAAAGGCTCGTCGGTTACAAAGCCTGGACCGTCTGTAGCCAATTCGAACAAAATGCCATTCGGTTCGCGGAAATATAACGAACGGAAGTAGTAGCGCTCCACAAAGCCGGAGTTTTGCAAGCCCGCCTTATTCAGCACGTCGATCCACGCCATTAGTTCTTCCTTATCCTCTATGCGGAAGGCAACATGGTGAACACCGCCTTTGCCAAGGCCAGCAACGGATAAATCGCTGCGCGGCTCTACCTGTATTTCAGAGCCAGAGCCACCCTCATGAGCCTGCATAATAATAATATCGTCCTGTCCTTCGACGAGAGCAGGAACGCGGCCTGTTTCTTCAAAGCCCAGCAGCTTAAGTGCGTCAACAGTTGAATCAGGCTTGCGGACGGTCAGTTTTACAGGACCAAGACCGGTAATTCCGTATTCTACCGGCACAGGGCTTCGATCCCAAGGTGTTCCGGCTGCAACCCCGCTGTTCGTTTCATCCGAGACAAGAGCAAGCTGCTGCCCTTCTGGATCTTCAAAAAAGATGACGCTGCGACCGGCAAATGGCGTAATTTCCGAATGTTTAACCTCGTGCTGGTCAAAACGCTCAAGCCAATATTCCAGCGCCTTGTCGCTTGCTACACGCAGCGATGTACCGGAGATGCTGCTAACGCCTGGACGATTGCTGCCAATGCCGGGGAAATCAAAAAACGTCAATTCCGTACCCGGATTGCCTCTCTCATCGCCATAAAAGAGATGGTAAGCCGAGGTATCGTCCTGATTTACCGTCTTCTTAATCAGTCTCATGCCAAGCACTTGCGTGTAGAAGCTATAGTTTAAGGATACGCTGCCTGTCATGGCAGATAGATGGTGGATTCCTTTTACGTTCATTATAAACACCCTTTCGAGTTATATTGTAACTTTATAATTGTAAGTATATAACCTTTCGGTTAGAAAAGCAAGTCTTCCCCGCTGCCCATGCCCGCTTGCTAATAAACACGTCAAAAAGCCGGAGCAGCACGTTCGCATGCTCCGGCTTTCCGTCCTCCTTATGCATTTTGCATTCAGGACTTTCCCGATTTGTTCGCCAGCCCGATGATCATGATGACAAGCACGAGTAATTGAATGAGTAGCTCAGCGCTCATTTTCATACCTCCATTGCTGTTCAAAATGCTCCTTCGTTCCGGCTTCTCCTCTGCAAGTGACTTGAAACTTCGCTCCCACTTTATATGTATGCGGCAGCTGTGGTCAATATGACCCTGCTTTCAGAAAGTGGTTACCTTAAGTATTCCAATAATGGATCAAGAATCCTATTACACGGATTTTTCATTAGATTTTTAATGAAAATTTATTTTATTGCAAAATTAGTATTAATATTATTGCATGCTTTGACGATATAGTCCTTAAGTAACAAATTCACAAATTTACCAATTCAATAGAGGTGACTGAATGAAACTCAAAATGAAATTAATGTTAATGTTTGCGATAACAGTCCTTTTTGCTGCCACCCCATTAGTTGCGGTGGGGCTTTATCAAATTGAGAAGCAGGCTGCCCGCGGGGTAGATGCCAAGCTCGATGGAGCAATGGCTTCCGCTGCCAACCAACTTGACAGCTGGCTGAGCAGCAATGCAAAAGTAGTAGAAACGCTCGGTTTTGCAATTCAGGAAGGCATTCCCGAAGGCGAACTCACTGAAAATTATTTTTCAATTATGAATCTCGGTACGAACAAAGAAAACATGTCTGACTTTTACTTTGGCAGCGAATCGGACGGAACATTCATGAATGGCGCTGTTTGGTCGCCGAATACTGGCTACGACTCTCGCCAGCGTCCATGGTATATAGAGGCCAAACAAGCGAACAAGCTCATCTTTACTGATCCGTATCAGGATACGATGACCAAACAATTCGCCGTATCGATTGCTATGCCGGTAAGCGGCAAAAATGGCGGCATCCAAGGCATCGTTGCAGGCGACCTGCTGCTTTCGACTATTACGGAAACGGTAGAAAAAATTAATTTGGATGATCTTGGCTATGCTTTTCTGCTGGATAAGAAGGGCATGATTTTAGCACATCCTGATGAACAGCAGGTCAATACATCTGCTGCGGAAAATGCGGAGCTGAAGCCGTTTCTTGCAGGCATGCAAGCTAATGAAATGGGCCAGCAGACCTTCAGCTTTGAAGGTGAAACCTATTTGCTTTACTACAACCAAATACCTAGTACCGGCTGGATTGTAGGCTCCGTCATTTCAGAAAAGGTTGCTTTTGCCGATTATTACAAGCTTCGTAATCAATATATTGTCATTATTTTTGCTACATTGCTTATCGTCTTGGCGGCATCTTACTTTATAGCCACGCGCTTCGTCAAACCGCTGCAAAGGCTGCGGGCAACGTCCCAGCAAATGTCGGAAGGCGATTTTACCGGGAGGGTGACTTTAAAAGGCAAGGATGAATTTGCTGAGCTGGGCACAGCCTTTAATCACATGTCAGATAAATTAGGTGTCCTGCTCAAGCAGGTTGCCGAGTCTGCGAGCCAAGTTCACAGCGTCTCCCTTGAAATGGACGAGCATACGAATAATACGCGCAGGATATCTGAGCAAATTGCCTTGGCAACGGAAGAGCTGGCGAAAGGCTCAAGCTCGCAGGCCGATTCCGTCTATGCAGGCTCCGAGCGGCTGTCTGAAATGAGCGAATCTGCCCGCGGCATCAGCCACAGTGTGGAACAATCCGTCGCGATGATAAATGAAGCAGGAAGCGCAATGAATGCAGGCCTGCAGGCCGTGGATCATCAGGTGAAGCTTGCAGCAGACAACCGCCAGTCGATTGATCGCGTTGGCAAGTCTATCGCCCTGCTTGTAGATAAATCGCAAAAAATTGAAGTTATTGTCGGTATTATTCGCGGCATCGCCTCCCAAACGAATTTACTTGCCTTAAATGCGGCTATTGAAGCAGAGCGGGCTGGCGAGAACGGACGAGGGTTTGCAGTCGTGGCAGACGAGGTCAGGAAGCTTGCTGAGCAGTCTACTGGCTCCGCTGGCGACATCATTGTGCTGCTGGATGAAATTCAGGCGGCTAGCCGTCAGAGTGTAAGCGAGGTGTCGCATGCGGAAGGTTTTGTGGAGCAACAAGTAGCAGCGGTAAATGAGACGCGGGATTCGTTCGAGCGAATTCAACAATCCATTGACGGTATTGGCAGCCAAATTCGAGCCGTCTCTGTCTCGACGATGGAGCTGGACGATAATGCCGGCAAAATTTCGGAGGTCATAGCCAGTGTAGCTGCCATGTCGCAGCAAAGCGCAGCTTCGACGGAAGAAGTTGCTTCCTCGACGCAGGAGCAGTTTGAATTTATTTCGAACATTTCTGAGCGATCAAATGAGTTGACCCAGCATGCCAATGCACTCTTTGAAGAAGTGAAAAAGTTTAAAATTTAGCTAGGGCGTGTATGCAAATGTATTTGGCATCGGTTCTCCAGCAGCGAATAAGCTTAGAGCAAGGAGTTGCAGGCTGACTCCGGTTTGAATACACACCCTAGTCCACAATAAAAAACGCTAAGCCTCTATCTTTCGATGGCTTAGCGTTTTTATTTTCAGATTGACCATTTCCTGTTTGAGCCTTAATACGTCGCGCCTTGCAAAAACTTCACTCGCTCGCCCATTGGCGGAATTTCATTGCCATCCACGATAATTTCTACGACGATAGGTCCACTTTTGCCTTCAGCAAACCACTGCTGCACGTGCTCGGCTTGAAGCTGCTCCGTGGATTCGACTTGCACATGGCGGATGCCAAGCGACTGTGCGACTGCTGCAATGCTGACGCGCTGCTGCGAGAAATCGCTGAGACAACGCTCGTATTGCAGCATATGACCATGGTATACCATGCCCAGTCGAGCATTGTTAATGACTACGAAAACGATGGGCAAACCGTATTCTTTCGCCGTCATTACTTCAAGGCCATGCATGAAAAAGCAGCCGTCCCCCGTAATGCAAAGCACGGGACGATCAGGCTCTGCAAGCTTCGCACCAAGCGAGCCCGCTATGCCTGAACCCATACCGCCAAAATTAATATTAATATCGAATTGCTGCTGCTCACGAATAAGCAAATTTTGAATCGAATAGGTCATGAATTCGCCGATATCGATGTAAAAGCGGGTTTGCTCCGGAGCGTTTGCCCCAAGTAGACGGATCGCTGTACGTGTATTCCACGTCTCCATCGCCGAAGCATCCGCCGCCGCCTCTAACCGTGCAAGATGCAGCTGCTCCAGCAGCATTTTTCTCTCTGCGGTCAAACCGCTTCCGGCGTGGGCAAGCCCTGCGCTCAGTTCGCGCAATACATCTGCAATTTCACCATGCAGCGCAATGTCCGCTTCATAGCAGCGTCCAAGCTCCCGCTCATCATAATCAACATGAATAAGCTGCTTGCCTGCGGTCAGCCGTGCTTCCCAATTGCAGGTTGCAAGCTCGCCGAGGCTTGACCCCAGCACCAGAAGAAGCTTATGGCCATCGCTGTTTAGAAATTCAACCGCTTTATCATTGCCGGCCAGTCCGTACACACCAAGCGATTGCGGATGGTTCTCAGGGAACGCTCCTTTGCCCCGCGGCGTCGTGGCGACCATCCAGCCTGCCCGCTCCGCAAATGCGAGCACTTCCGCCGGGGCGCTTTTCGCTCCATGTCCGAGCAAGATTGCTCCCCGCTCGCCAACTTGCAGCACGGCTTGTAAGGCCGCGTTGATGAGCACTTTATTTACCGGTTCCATCTGCTCTTGTATTAATGGCAGCTGAGGCAGTACCATTTCGCCTATATCAGCCATTTGCAGGTCGATAGGGATTGACAGGTGCACGGGTCCCGGAACCCCGCTAATCGCCGTCCAATACGCCTCGGCAATAGCCGCTGGCAGCTCCTCCGCATTCGTTACCATTCGGCTGAGCTTTGTGACAGGCGCAAAAATCGGATCAGCTCCGAGCTCCTGTGCGCCTCCTTTGCCCAGCTTCGTCGATGGTACCGAGCCAGTGAGGAAGATGACGGGCAGCTTCTCTTTCCATGCGCTCGCTGCTGGTGTCACCAAATTAGTCGCTCCCGGGCCGCTGGAGCCCACGCAAACTGCCGGGATGCCGGTGATTCGCGTATAAGCTGCCGCCATATAGCCCGAGCTTGTCTCATGCTTGGCGACTACCGCCTGCAGCTCTGGCAAATCATATAAACAATCGTAAAGGGCATTAATCGAACCCGCAGGAATGCCAAATATATATTTAACCCCCTGCTTGATCAAAAAGCGCAGACCCGCTTCGATAGCACGCATTATCTCCGCCCCCTTTTTGGCAGCATAAACGTAAATATGGAGCCTGCTCCTTCATTACTTTCAAACCAGATTTGACCGCCATGCAGTTCGATCAGCTGCTTGGAGATAGCAAGCCCCAGCCCCGTGCCATTAATTTGATTGTTAACCTGGTAAAATTTCGTGAAAATATTTTTTTGCTTCTCAAGCGGTATGCCGATACCATTGTCGCATACTTCCAGCTTCAAATGTTCATCGTCAGAAGAAGCACGGATCGTAATTTGGCCTTGCTGCGGCGTAAATTTCACCGAATTGGACAACAAATTCAGCAATATTTGCAAAATGCGTTCCCGATCGGCCTGAATAATCATGTCGGCCGTCTCTTCGATTTCTATTTCCAGGTTGATTTTCTTCTTATTGACCAGCGACTGAACGATCCGTGCAGCCTCATGAATTAAATCATTGAAATCGGCAACCTTGTAGCTGAGCTCAAATTTCCCATTTTCCATCTTGGCAAAATCAAGCAGCTCGTTTACCTGATTTAATAAACGTTCAATGGATCTGCCCGCCGTATCAAGCAAATCATGCTGCGCATCGTTTAATTGACCAAGCAGCCCTTTGCCCAAAATATCGACGGTGCCCTTGATTGCAGTGATTGGCGTTCTCAATTCATGCGACAGCGTTGCAATGAAATCATTTTTTAGTTCGTTTAAGTATTCGAGTTCCTTGACAAGCCCCTCCAGCTTGAAGTTCGCCTGCTGCAGCTCCATCGAGCGCTCGCTCACCGCCTGATCCAAATGCTCGGTATGCAGAGCATTAGACAAAGCCGTTGCCGTTACATCAGCAATGGAATGGCAAAACTCTATTTTGCCTTCCTCATATGCTGTAGGTTTATGAATTGACGGAATAGCAATAATGCCGAATACGCTGCCCTTGGCAACAAGCGGAATCGCGAGCAAGCTTTTAATACCAAACATTTCACACGCTTTATGATTAGGACGCTCGTCCGCAAAAACATCCGGAATGAAAATCGCCTTCTTGTGCATAATGACTTCGTAAAACAGCTTGTCGCTGTCGATGTTCAGCTTGATTACATCACGATGCTTCCCGCGCCAGTCCTCCTCCTTCACATTCAGAGAAGAGAGATGGAAAGGCTCGACTGTCCGATCCTTCTCATTGAACAGATGAATGGCAACATCATCGGAGCCGCTGGCACGCTGCATATAATAAAAGCAGGTTTTCAAAACTTCGCGCACGGACAGCGATTTGGACAGCGACTTCGTTGCATCAAGCAGCAATTGCTGCTTCTCCAGCAGCTCCTGCGACTGCTCGAACATTTGCAAATTGCGGATCGCCACGCTGGCCATATTGACGAACGCTTCCGTTACATCCATTTGCTCCTGCGTTAAATTCATAGGCTTGCCAAAGTCATGAACGAACACAAGGCCGAATATTTTATCATCGACAATAACCGGAATCCCGAGAATCGACTTGATGCTCAGCAGATTTTTTTTCGTATCGTCAATGCGATTGTCTTTGCTCGTATCGGGAATGTAGCCAATCGTACGATTCTCCATAATATCGTGAACGAAAGCGTCCTTCAATGGATCAATGATTAGCTCTGTTATATCGACAGGCATTTTATTGCCTTTATAGCCCTTGTACGTTCCATCCGGCTGCTTGAGAAAAAAGCCAACAAGGTCGGCCTGGGTAATCTCGCTCGCTATTGCATCAACAAACACTTGTAAAATTTCGGACTGCTCATATTGCGAGTTAATAATCTTGGTCATATGGAAAAGCTTCTTGAAGCTCTTTAATTCCATCACTTCACATCATCCATTCATCGTAGATTACTTCACCGTTATTTGGTGCCTGCCGCCTCGTTTTGAGCCTAACAATGCAGAGTCCGCTTGCGATATCATCTGATGAAGGGTGCTAGAGTCTAAGCTGTATGACACTCCGATGCTAACGGAAACTTGAATCTGCTTTTGAGAAGGATGGCCGACCTGTATTTGATCAACAGCCGCAATAATGGCTTCCGCCGCCTCGAGCGCTGCCCCGCTATCCTGCAATATAACGAGAAACTCATCTCCCCCATAGCGGAAAGTCACATGCACATAAGGAGACAGCACCTGGTACAGGATGTTTCCAATGTCGCGAAGCGTCTGGTCGCCGATCATATGGCCGAAGGTGTCGTTAATCGTTTTAAAATTATCCATGTCGATCATCAGAACGGACTCATAATGCTTATCTCCGTCTTTAATTTGCTGAGCGACCACTTCCAAATATGTACGATTGTAAAGCCCCGTTAGTGCGTCCACATAAGCCAGCTCTGCAAGCTGCTCATTATCCTTCTTCAAATTGAACAGCTTCATTTTTTGCTGCAAGGCAATCGACACCTTCATCTCCAGCAAATCGAGATCATAAGGCTTGGTTAAATAATCGAATGCGCCCAGCTGAAGGCCTTCCAGCATCGCCTTCTTCTGCACATTGGCAGACAGAAAAATGATCGGCACATCAAAATCATCTTTGTCCAGCCAGCGTTTATAAACCTCAAATCCCGACAAATCCGGCATCATAACATCCAGTAAAATCAAGTCCGGCGCAACAGCGTCAATCATTTCCACCGCCTGCCTGCCGTTCTCGGCTACATAAATGTCATAATTCAGCGATGTCAAGAAAACACGGAGTATATGGATGTTGTGAGGCTCATCGTCGACAATAAAAATCCTCTTGCGCATATATGTCCCCAACCTTCTTCACTATAAAATCACTCATCCCAAACCAATCTGTCCATAATCATATGATCATCAAGCATTTGCAGAAATGCCTGCACAAGCCGCCCGTCAAACTGCTTGCCTACGTTGATTTCCAGCTGCCTGCGAACCTCGAAGACAGGCAGGGAGTGCCTGTACACTCTCGTGGAAGTCATGGCGTCGAAGGCGTCTGCCAGACTGACAATCCGCACAAGCAAAGGAATATCATCCCCGCTGAGTCCGTCCGGATAGCCACTGCCATCAATACGCTCATGATGCCAGCGTACGACAGGCAATATTTTCTGAACATCAGGCAAATCCTTGAGCAGCTCGTAACCGATTGCAGGATGCTGTTTGATGACCGAAAATTCGTCATCCGTCAGTCGATCAGGCTTGAGCAGTATCGAATCCGGTATGGCAATTTTACCAATGTCATGCAGCAGTGCCGAGATTTTGAGCTGCTCCAGCTGCTCAGCATCAACCCCTACTTTGGCGCCCAACAAAGATGCGTAGAAGGCCACATTATAACAGTGATTAAGCGTAAAGCCATCCTTCATCCGCAATGTGTTGACCAAATTTTCGTAGGATTGCTGCTTCAACACCTGTTTGCGAAAATAAATTTTCTCGATTAACTGTTCCATTTGCATTGTAACCATCTGGCAGATGTGAAGCTGCTCGTCTGTCAACTGAACTGGGGAACGGAAGCACAATAAAATTGCGCCATAGACAGAACGGTTTAGGTGAAAGGTATATAGCGATTGGAAAGTTGTCATGGACAGGAGTTTAATCGCAGGTTTGGCGCTGCTCATCGTTATACAGAGGTGCATGCCCGAGGACATGTCTGAAAATAAATCGGTGTCTATCGCCATTTGCTGCAGCAGCTTCAGATCCGTTTGATTGATTTTGAAAGAATATGGTATAAGCTTATTTCGCCCATTATCGTGCGGCAGCAATAAACAAATATGCTGGCAACCGATCAATGTCTCCAGGTATTGCCCTAACAACCCAATAGAATCCAAGATCGAATCAGAGTTTATCACACTTTTGAAAAATACTGAATTTTGCATTCATTTACCTCGGATTCTTATTCGTCATGTCTCAAATACTGGTTAAGTAAGTTTCCACACGATTTGGAGAAATCCTCTTCTTTTGGATAGATTTCCAAAAAATACTTCTTCGTTCTCTATTGGGAGTTGGATGAATCATAGAAATAACATAGCATATCTCGGTTTAATCGTACTAGTGCTTAAGACACCGTTTTTCAAAAAATTTTACTAAAAGTGCACGGCATATAAGAAAAAGTCTGGCTCCCCGAGTGCGGGGCACCAGACTGCATGTACAAATGAGACATTTATCGCATTTACCTCTATTAACGCAGCTTGCGATCCAGTAGAAATGGGCCAAATGGTACAAAGGCAGCAGCAACTGCCAAAAAAGAATGAAAGAAGGATAATTGCTTGACGAAAAAAGCGTTGGCAATGCCGATTAGATAGATGACAAACAGCCAGCCATGCAGCATCCCTGTAATTGCAACCGCTTCGTCAATGCCTGCACCGTACTTTAGCGGCATGGCAATAAAGAGCAGCATCAAAAACGAAATCCCTTCCGTTATGCCGAACAGGCGCAGCCGTCCGATCGCTGTTTTCATCGTATGGGTTGACATCTGTGTTACCTCCTGGCGAAATGATCTTCAGACACATCCTAATCATACCAGCAAGGCGGGAGAAATACGCATTCATACTTTGAACAAGTTGTGAATCTACTCCCTGCGCTCCTCGCGAAGAGGCTTCGCATCAAGCGGAATCGGCTGCTTGCCGGTATCGATGAAATAAGCCTGAAAGGAGCCCGTATAACGAAAAATCGTACCCAGCAGCGGATTGTCCACCTGCACCGAAATTCGAAATTTCTCCTGCTCATCATCATACCACTCCGTTACATTGGCTTCGCCAGTAAACAGGCGCGGAAAACGAAACTGCAGAAATCGCTCATAGAAGCGCTGCTCGCCTGAACGGATGCGAATGCCTCCTCCCGGTACGGCAGAAATATCGAGGTCTACAGCGAGATGCTGTTTCGTTCCTAAATAATCGACAATTTTATTGTTTTTTCGACTATAAATCATCGTAGCGTCGAATCTTCGTATTTTTTGCGGAAATTTGAAGGTTCTGTTCCATGTTACCGTTTCCCGGCCGAATCGGTCTGCATAGGCATAATTCCCAATCGTGAACGGAATCTGTCTGCCTCCCTGCGGAAACATAATATGGCGCGAGCTGCCAATATAAAGCGGGATGGCTACCCGCTTGCTGTACCAAATTTCCTCCATGACGCCTTCGCCAATCGAAGCAATGCCTTCCGTGCTGCTGAAGCCAAACCGCTCTTGAATGCGGGGATGCAGCTTTGCAAAGTCCGCTCCTAATACTTGCTCATAAATCGAAGCCATCGTTAATGTCCCCCTTCTATTATTTAGCTTTTGCCTTAGGTTTGCGTAAACAGCGCGACGCATTGGGCAGACCCTTGCATGTCCGCCACGCCACAAAGCATAGGCCAATCATCGGAATCGTTATGGTTGCCGGATTATAGGAGGCTTGCAGCAGTTCTGGACTGTTCACCAGAGCAACGGCCGGCAAGAGCAGAAGCAGGACCAGCTGCAAGCAATAAAGGATCGGAAAACGATGAAATACAACGAAAATAATGGCCAGCGCCGCTTCACCGAGCCCAAGAAGGACGAGCGCCTGCTGCTCCCAGCCTGAAAATAGCCCCGAGGCGTGTATCTGTGCAAGCTCTCCCGTCTCCGGGTAAAGCAGCTTGGGCACAATGCCCTGATAAAGCCATAGAACAGCGAGCAGCGCCAGGCTCACATAATGAATGAGTGCGCGCTGAATCGTTGCCGCAGGCGGAATGTGCTGCTCCAGCCATATTTTGAGCACATCGAAGCTCCAGGCGGTTGCCCAGCCGAATAACGGGCGAAATAGGAGGCGATCAAACGCTTGACCGGCAGCTCCAAAGCGCGTTTGATAATTATAGCGGGTGAGAAAAATGACGTCGTCTCCTTGCTCGGTATATTGCCAGTAGCCTCTTCCCTTGCTAATCAGCGACAGCTTCTGCTCCGAGCTGAAGGAAAGGGTAGACAGGCGGGATTGATTTTCTTCTTTTTCTATCCACCTTGCCCGAGTCGCTCCTGTGCCCGCTATCGCAAGTCCAAAGCCGATGCGTGTTTGATAATGAAATTTCTGCATTTCTTCTTCCGTATGGCGGGGCAAATATAAAATTTCTGTAAAGCGCATATCCCACTGTACATGATTGCTCGGAATTTGCGTGTAGTTCCAAAGCGTATCCAGATCGGTATGAATGGTCGTTTCGACATAGATCGACTTATCTCTTCGCTTATTTGACATAGGGAGCTGCCTCCTCTCTTTCTTCTATTAAAAGGAATCGCTGATCTGCATTTGGAAGCAAGCAATGCTCCACTTCTCCAAACCAACCATAGCGCTTAGCCGCAATCCAATCGTAAACAACGTTTCTCAGTAAAGCAGGAAGGATTATTAGGCCATATAACAGCGGCCAAAGTCCCTTTAATTGCCGCAAGACGCGCAGTGCTGCTTCCGATTTTGTGTAGCAGCAGCCATCCTCGATCATGATGAAGGTGTCCAAGTCGCTCGGAGGCAGCAAATACGCTTCCAGCACATATTGCCCTGCTGGCGATTGCAGCGCAGCGAAGCGAAAGTAGGCTTCCGGATCACGTGCAATAACGAATTGCGAGATTTTGCTGCACAGCTGGCATTGTCCGTCAACGAGCAGCAGCGCTCGTCCTGGTTGTTTTTTTCTAGGCGCCTGCATCATGCCCCCTCCGTTCTTCCTTCATTGTAGTAGTAAAAGCGAAGTTTGCTCAGTGCTAACTTTTGTAGCGGGCATACGAAAAAGGGTACTACAAATCGTAGTACCCTCCCCTCGTTTATGCGGTTATTCTTTGTATTCCTCCATGCCGGCGGTCAGCCCTTTGCGCCGTACCTTCTCCACCGCTTCCTTGCGGCTGCGGACGCCAAGCTTCTTGAGCATTTTGTTCACTTGATTTTTCAGCGTGCTCTCCGCCTTATACAGCTTCTGCTCGATTTGCGTCTGCGTATAGCCCTGCTCAATCAGCTCGAATACTTCCCGTTCGGCAGACGTTAAATCCTTTAATTGCTCCTCACGCTTTAACCTGGCAAATTCCTTAAGCAGCGCCTCCATCGGTGCAGGATGATGATAAGCGCTGCGAATCGCTTCCGGCAGTTGGCGAAAATTTGTTTTTTCAATATAATTAATCGCTCCAGCCGTGAACGCCTGGGTCATCACTTCCTCCTCGCTCATTGAGGTTAGCATGATGATTTTGGCGGCGTGAATGCGATGCATTTCTACGGCCGTATAGATTCCATTTTGCTGATGGTCAGCTAATTGAATATCAAGCAATGCGACATCAAACGACAAGGTTCGAGCCAGGCTAAGCGCTTCTTCCGCCGTAGAAGCCGCCCCTACTATGAGCAAATCCGCCTCCTTGTTCAAGAAGAGCGTCATCGCCTTCACCCAATCGGGATCATCCTCTACAAGCAGCACCCGTATATGGCTCATCGAATTCCCTCCTTGATTTCCATCACTTTGCGGGCAGGAACATGCAGCAGCACTTCTGTTCCTTCATTAAGAATGCTGGACAGCTCGATCGTCCATCCGCTTTGGTGTACGACATTATACACATAAGCGAGCCCCAGTCCAAAGTTGCGGCTGCGGTTTTTCGTACTATAAAAAGGCTCCAGCGCTTGCTTCAGCTGTTCCTCATTCATTCCAGTGCCTGTGTCGCTCACGAGGAGTCGCACCGCCTTTTTGTGCGAGCTCAGCGTCACGGTTATTTCTCCAGCTATTCCTTCGGGAATCGCTTCAATCGCATTTTGCACCAGATTATTCATGGCTTCCAGCAGGTGAAGCGGATCGCACAGCACGGTTGGCCTACATAACGAATGCAGCTTGAGCCGAATGGGCCTTCCTTCCACCTGCTGCTGCTGCAAGCAGCGCTCGACCAGCTCATCCAAACGGACAGGCTGCTCGCGCAGCACAATGCTTCTAGTCTGGCTGTGAATGCTCGTCACCATCGCAAGCATATGGCTTGAAGCCGTTTCAATGATGCGCAGCTGCTCCGCTGCCTCAGGCGATTGGGCTGATAGCTCGCTTTTTAAATTTTCTGTGCTGATCGCGATTTTCCCGATTTCGTTCTTAATCGTATGGTTAAGTATCGTCGTCCCGGAACTGACCGCCTTGCGAGTGCTTTCCCACTGATCGCGTTCAAACCGCAGCTTGACGCCAAGCACGCCATAAGCAAATGTACATAACACGGCTACAGTAAGCGAATAAAAGATGAAGAGCGAAATGTAACGGAAATAATCGAATGCAGGCGAAATGACGTTCGCTACATTAATAAGAACAAGCACCGCCAGCAGCGTCGGCACCATAATAAGGGCAATTATAAAGCGATTGCGCTTCCGGCGGCTATTTTCCTCGCTCCATAGCGAGACGAGCAGCAAATAGCAGGAGGCTAAATAATAAGGCGCTGTCCAGGCTAGCAATATAGGGTAATCCAGCTCCAGCCTTGGAGTAATCGGCGTGAACAGCAGCATGCCGACTACAGGAAGCAGCAGCAGTCCTTTAAGCAGCAGGCGCATCTTCTCGTTCGCCACTTTATCGGAATAAACGATGCTGAATACCAGTACGCCGTAAGGCGTGAATGTGTGATTCATCATTTGAACGAGATGCGCTAACGTATTCATTTCTGCTGCGGCAAGCGTATCTGCCAGCCCGCCTATGGACGCAAATCCGAGAAAAAAAGCGGCCCAGCGATTCGACTCGCTCCTCGGATTTGTCAGCAGCAGCAGTAAAGCAGCGGCAAGCAGCGCTGCAAAATAATAAAGCATACGGTATCCTTCCCCAAAAAAGCGTGTGATCGCTTTATTTTACCATAATTCATCGATTAAGGTCCTATTTTCAAACCTGCGTTGACGCTTTTGAAACACTTGGCCTTGCCCTATTCCCGAGTTTTACCGTAAAGACGGCAATAACAAAGATGAACGCGCTTATGCTGTAAACAAGGGGCAGCGTCAAGGCTGCCATTAATACGCCGGATAGCGACATTCCGATGACCATCATGCCGGTAAACATGGGCGTAATCGTTCCTCCTACCCGGCCGATGAAGGCTGCATCGGTATTTTGAAGAATAATGGTGTTAATGCCCACCTGAATAAGCGGAACACAGAAGCCGCCGACCATAAGAGAAGCGAGCGTTAGCGGAATGCTCTCCGACCATCCGGTGCCCAGCGTAGCCAGTGCACTTGCCGACAAGCCGAATAGGAGCAGCTTGCGCGGACTTGCCTTTTTCCCGATCGACATAACCACACCTCCGCCAACTAGCATCGCCGCCCCGCTAACCACTAATAAATACTGTAAAAACGACTTATCCTGTCCTAGATTATCGATAGCAATAAACAAAGCCAGCGGCTGGGTAAGTCCAGAAGCGAGGCCGGTTGCTGCAAACGTGAGTCCCAGAGAGCGCAGGGCATGCTGGCCCCATACATAATGAAGTCCCGCCGTAAGCTCTTGCCTGAAGCTCGCTGCCTGCTGTGTACCCTCTGATTGTGCATCGCGCGGCAGAAGCATCAATATGACTGCTGAGCCGCAAAACAGCGCCGCTGCAGCCGTAATCGCCACCTCAATGCCATAGTGCTGATATACAAATGTACCGAGCAGTGGTCCTATAACCATAAATACAGCCATTATGGTCTGATACATGCCCATCATAGCTTGCAGCTGATCTTGTGGTACATGCTGCTTGAACAGCTTCATGCCTGATGGCTGGGAAAATTGCGACAGCACGGCCGAAACTAGCGTCGTCAGCAGCAGTCCTTGCCATGAGCCGCTAAGCAATGCGATCCATACGCCGAGGACGGAAAAAGCGGACAAGAAATCGCAGCCGATCATCGTCCGTTTAGGCTTCCAGCGGTCTGCAAACGTGCCGCCAATGATGGCAAAGACAAAAATCGGCGCAAACTCTGCCACCGAAATAAGCGATACGGCTGAGGGATCGTTGTTCGTGACTTCCGTCACATACAGCAAGATCGCAAAGTTCCTAATCCAAATACCCAATTGGAGCAAAACTCTGGACAGGATGATCGTACGGAAAAATCGATTACTAAACATTTTTGCAACTCCCCTAGATTTTTATTAGACAAAATTAAGTTTTGTTTGTCTATTAATTAGACATGATATTATTTAGTTTGGTTTTAGTCAATAACTTTGTTTTAGCTGGTTATCGTCACCCCGTCAAATTTGCCCGCTAAATGCAAAAAAACTGCCGCTGTGACCTGTTCGGTCATAGCGGCAGTTTGCCGTTGTGTGGCTATATGATTGGCAAAAAGCAATAGCTTGCGTTAGTCCTCGATGGGGTCCCGCCAACATTTTAACGAAAATATACGCTAAGCCTTCGGATCTGACTGGCTTAGCGTTTTTTCTTACTCTAAGCCCAATAGTCCGGGCGGCATAACCCGAACCAACCGGTCATTCAACTTCCTGTTGTTTCAGCGGTCGTAATGAATTGAGAGACGTACTCTGCCTGAAATTGAATTTGTATTCGCCTAAGAAATTGATGTGCTCCCATCCGAGTGGAGAAATGTGGTTTAGTAGTTCTTCCTGAAGCTTTCCTTGCTTTTTGCGGTGTTCTGTTGCTTGCTGGAGATAGACGGTATTCCAAACGCTAATTGCATTGATGATAATGTTCAACGCACTTGCCCTTTGGAGTTGGTCTTGAAGCGCCCGTTCTCGTAGCTCTCCATGTTTGCCGAAAAAGATCGCTCTGGCAAGAGCGTTCATGGCTTCCCCTTTGTTCAACCCCCGGTGGATTCTTCGACGTAGTGCCTCACTTGAAAGGTGATCCAGGATGAATATTGTTTTTTCGATTCGGCCCATTTCGCGGAGCGTGGTGGCCAAACTATTTTGTCTTGCGTAGGAACCGATTTTCCCCATAATGAGTGATGCCGAAACGGTTCCTTCCTGGATGGAGTGAGCCAGCCGGAGAACATCGTCGTAGTTCTCCTGAATGATCCTTGTTTGGATCTGTCCGCGCAGCAATTTCTCCAATTTGGGGAAATCAGAAGGTTTACCGATAGAGTAGAGCTTGGAATCAGCCAAGTCACGTAAACGCGGCGCAAAGCGAAAACCAAGTAAATGCGTTAAACCAAAGACCTGGTCGGTGTAACCGGCTGTATCTGTATAATGCTCCTCGATGGCCAAATCCGTTTCATGGTGGAGCAAACCGTCGATGACATGTACGGCATCCCGCGCGTTCGTATTGATGACTTTCGTGTAAAACGTGGAGAATTGATCACTTACGAATCGATAAATCGTAGCTCCTTTTCCGGTCCCATAGTGGGGGTTGGCGTCTGCATGAAGCGCCGAAACACCGATCTGGACACGCATTCCATCAGATGAAGAGGTAGTCCGTAGAGAGAAAGACTGAAATTCCGGGATTCATCGGGAGAATCTTTCTCCAATCGGTCGATGTGCAATTTCCCATTCTCCAAATTAACGCCATCCAGCTTGTCGATATGGTCCGAAACCCAGTTTAATCTTTGAAGAAGTGATTCAGTCCGTTCTTCAAGATATTCCTTTGCGGACAAACTAACGGCAATCATTGTAGCGTTAGGATTGATGCTATTCCAATCCGCTTTCGGTACAAGGTACTCCTCGAAGTCCTTATGCTGACGGCTTCCGACAATGGATACGTCCCCGGAACGAACGTAATTCCGCAGCTCTGTCAGGACAGCCATTTCGTAATAATGCCGGTTGATCGTTCCGTCATCGTCGTAATCGTGCTTTTGCCAGCGGTTGGATACGAAGTTCAGCGGTGCGCCTTCCGGAACCTTTCGCTTTCCGGTTTCATTCATATCCCGGATGATATCGACCGCCTTCATTAGCGGCTCTGCCGACTTGGTTGACCTAAACGCCAACGATTTTAGCAGCGTTAGCGTGTATTTCCCGAGCGCATAGTATTTCTTTTCCAGCAAGTCCAAATAGTCGTAATCTACGGGCCGCGCCAGCCGTTTAGCTTCTTCTACAGATGCGACGATCTGTTCCCACGGCATAACGGCATCAAGCGCAACGAACGGATCAATACCTTCACTTCGAGCCTTAATAAGAGCGGCTCCAAGATCGGCAAAATGAACAACCTTTTCGTTGATCGATTTACCGTTTTGTTTTTGAAGTTCCTCTTGGGCTTTTCTCCCTTTGGAAAGCAGTATCATGATTTGCCGGTCGTGAATCTCGAAAGACAAGTCTGTCAAATCCTGAATCAATTCCAATAGGTACGCTACTAAAATTGCGTACTTTTTCGGATCATTAAAGCGGCGGAAGGAATGGGGTTCGTAACGCGTACCAATTTTAGAAAGCTGCCGCAGCCGGTTCGGATGGATGCCTTTCGTATCGACTTGCAGCTGCAAATCCCGTATGTATTCAAGCTTTTCAATAACCTTCAAAAAGGAATCCGGAGAGCTGGCACCTGGGATTTCCCTTAACCATGCCAAGTATGTTTTGCTGCTTTCCGGCATGGTGGTTAAGACGCGATCCAGCTTAACAATTTGTAATTCTGTCAATGAACTGCTGAGCATCCTGAATATTTTTTCTTCTGTCCGTTTGCGAGTTTGCCAAACTGCTCTTTCAATCGTGGCCATTGAGGGTAGAATGATTTTACGTTTACGTAAATCTTCGAGTGCGAGCTGAATCAGGTGTAGGGGATTACCGTTTGCCATGGTATGGCTAAAAAGACGCTTGCACAAAGAACGATACTCGCTCGATGACGTAAAGCACGTTCGGTTAATCGATCACCGGTTTTCTCCGATGGAAACAGATAATGACTGTCCGGAGTGAGTTCTGCAGATATTTTTCTAAAGCAGTTCTACACGTAGCGTTCAAAGAAACTTCTCGCTGTTTATTCCTTTTTCCGGAGCGGACCGTAAGCTGGCCGCTGCGTTTACCGATTTGAATATCTCCTGGAGCCAGGTCACACACTTCCATTGTCCGTAAGTCGGTGTGAAACATCACGATTAGAATCGTCTGATCCCGTAAAGAACCTCAGTATTCAGCCGCAGCGATCAGTGCAGCTTCTTCTTTGTCTGCTTTGTCTGTCATCTGTCTAGGGCTTACCTTTTCCTCCGGGACCAATTTGACTGGCTTCGAAGGGTCGCGGCGAATTTTGGATTCCTGCGTGGCCCACTCGAAAAAACGTTTCAGGGTTATAAGCCGCCGGTTAATGGTCGTCGGTTTCAATTCCATTATTTTTTGTGCAGCTTCCCGGTATCGTGTTAATGTTGGAGTAGCCACATCTTCAATTTGAAATATGACCTCTTCCTCTTGGTGGTCGGCTGTCTCAAACCAGCCAATAAAATGCTTCAAGTCGCTTGCGTACTCTTTCAATGTTTTGGGATTCAAATCTTCATGGGTGGTGAGAGCGTGAATAAAGTCCTGAATCGTCTGCTCGCCCTGTTCCGAAATCCCGGTCGCCTCTCTCATTAGCAAAGCCTCCAAATCTTGACTTACATTAGCGGACATCAACTATAGGCTCTGAAAACATCAAATGACCGCTAATCTTAATTAGCGGTCATTAATTAGATTCTAAATTTTTTTCAACTTCATATGTTGCAACTAGTTTAAACTGAGAGATTAGGCATTATTTATGGCTCTTTTAAAAAGTCTGATTCCGGTACTACTTTCGTTTACGCCTGGTTCGTATCGTCGATCAGTTGGGTATGTTCTATTTTCATGAATTTATATAAGGGCAATGATTTCAAAGCCGTTTTTAATTCATCAACGCTGTCAGCAATACAAAGGGACCAATGCTCATCCCTTGTGTGGGAGAGATAAAACGTGTTGATCAGCCCCTGTTCCACTAATTCGGCAAATCGTGTTTGTTCCGCAGGTAACAGTTCAGCAATTTCTTCCTTTGATGCTGCTGGATCAATTTTGACATGAACGAGAAAACGCATGTTGTATCCCTCCTAGGCATTACTTTACTACTTGAAAATTCTATTGAAACAATTGCGGGTATAGGGAAGGTACTCCTCCGGCAAGGCCTTGTTGTAAATTCCGGCTCGTATCATCAGCAATAATCTCGTATAGATCAGCTTCGATTCCATCAATCGCGATCTTGGCGATTTCCTTTGGACTAGCCTTAGGTGCTTCGATACCAGCTGTCAGATCCGTGTCCATGAACGCTACGTGCAATCCGGCAACCTTAATGTTTTTAGGGGCTAACTCCAAGCGTAATGCATTTGTTGCTCCCCATTGAGCAGATTTTGCTGCTGAATACGCGCCTGAATCACCGGTATTGAACCAAGATAATGCAGATAGGATATTCAGGATCGAGCCTCCTCCATTTTTTTCAATAACGGGTGCAAAAGCACGAACCATTGAAATTGTGCCGAAAACATTGGTGTTGAATTCAACATGAATATCTTCCAGTTCACCTGCGAAAAGGGAAGCACCCGTTGCGGTACCAGCATTGTTGATCAGAAGGGTTGCATCCCCAGCTACCTCGGCCGCTGCCATGACGGATTTCGGATCAGTAATATCGAGCTGCAGCGGAATAGCACCTGGCAGATCGACTGATGCTGGGTTTCTTGCTCCAGCGTATACTTTGGCTCCTCTTGCTAGAAGCTCAAGAGCCAATTGTTTACCTAAACCACGATTTGAACCACTGACAATAGCAACTTGTTTTGAAATATTCATTTTTTATTTCTCCTTTGTTTTTAGAATTATCGTTCTTAAATTTTTGTGCACGCCTTCATTGTATACATCTGCGTGCTTTACCGTACAAGTAAATTACTGACCAGACAGCATATCGTTAACTTGGTTTACAAGAACGCTCTCGTTCGGGCCCGGATTGTTACGATACATTTTCGCTGACTCCACCAGAACTTCATTCGTATCTGTACCAAGTACCTTCATCGTTTCTTCAATGAATGCTGTAAGTGGCATCGCATTGGGATCGTAATTGATCATTTGTGTTTGAACCAATGGCGGCGCAATCTCCAGTACTTTCACCGATGTGTCTTTCAGAATGTAGCGCTGGGTGAGTGTATAGGAATGAAGCGCTGCTTTTGTCGCAGAATATACAGCCCCCTGCGTCACGGGTACGAATCCGAGTATTGAAGTCGTATTGATGATATAAGCTTCTTTTTTGGATTTCAAATGTTCCTGCAATGCAGCCGCCATACGGATTGGACCAAGCAGGTTGGTGGTGACTGTTTGAACCAGTATATCTTCGTCAACCAACCCCGACGGATCTTCAGGCGTATACATACCGGCGTTGTTAAACAATACATTAAGATCTGGGTATTCCTTCATTAAGTGCTGGGCAACTGAGTTTACGCTTGCGGGGTCTTGTATATTCAGCTCCACTGCAGACATGCCAGGGTTCGCTTGAATGGTCTCCTCTAGACGCTCTTTACTCCGTCCTGAGATAATAACTTTGTTTCCAAGTTTGTGAAATGCCTCTGCTAGCCCTCGTCCAATTCCTGAACCGCCGCCTGTGATAAAAATCGTGTTGCCTGTTAATTTCATTTTCTTATCCTCCTTAGTTTATAACTATAGTATCTATTGCTTTCTCGTTTAAATGAACCAGGGTTTTGCTTCTGCCCATCGTTTTGAGAACAATGATTCTAGTTATCCCAAAAAAATATTTATAAAGCCTATGGCCTACTCTCAGAAATCATATTCTCTGAACTTTGTTTTCCTCTCATTCTGAAATTACTATAGCATAATGAGAACGTTCGGTAAAGATTTTTTTCACTCCTCATATTATTCCCTGAACCTTAATTTCTTTTAGCTAACCAGTCGACTGCTCCTTCCATAGAATCAAAGTTTTTAGTTGCATAACTTCCCTTAAGCTCAGAATCAAGTCGTTTTAAAATGGATATAGCTACTGCCTTTTCTGGCGTAATCAAAGCCATATATTTCAACCCAGCTTCTTCTGCTTTTGGAAACCAGACTTCAGAGAACCATTGCTGATCCGCTCCTGTAATTGCTGAGAATTTTAATGTATTTGCAATAGATTTAATAGATTTTTTAGCGACCAATAACTCTAAACTTTTGTTCTGATACACTAGATTTATAAATATATAAAATCCTATATCGTTATTCCCGTCGAATATGGTGAACAAAACAAATTAGATGTACCTTAACAGACCCTATTGATCCATTGTCTAGTGATCTAGATCAACGATCTACATGTTCTGTACGTGCTCTTATTTGACCCGTCATTATTTTCCGAGGTAAAAACCGAGGTAGAGATGTAATGAACCGATGAATTGCACCTGGGATGATGAGTGTCTTGCCACGCAAGAAATCGCGATACGCCTCATCTGCCACCATTCCGACTTCCATCACACCGCTTTGGTACAATTTGGATGATCCTACATCTGAACGGTCTACGAAACCAGTTGCCGTTGGGCCGGGGCATAAAACCGTGACAGTCACACCCGTTCCAGTCAGTTCATTCTCAAGCGCTTCTGTGAATGAAAGAACATATGCCTTCGTAGCGAAGTATACTGCCATTAATGGCCCCGGGTAAAAAGCTGCTACCGAAGCCACATTCATTACGCCCCCTTGGCGCCGCTTAACCATGTCCGGTAAGAACAACTTCGTCATAATCGTTAAAGCTTTGATATTGACATCAATCATATTCATTTCTTGTTCCAAATCTGTTTCCAAGAATGACCCATACAAGCCAAAGCCCGCATTATTGACCAGATAGTCGACATTGATTCCTTCCTTTTTAAGATCGGCAGAAATTTCTTCGGCCACACCAGGCAACGATACATCCTTTGCAAATACCTTAACGTGAACACCGTATCTTTCCCTATATCCTTTTGCCAATTCTATTAGCTTAGCCTCGCTTCTTGCCACGAGAACCATGTTGTTACCATCTTTAGCAAAACGATCTGCTAACTCTTTTCCAATTCCACCTGAAGCGCCAGTAATAAGTACAGTTTTTTTTATCTTAAATCCACCTTTTATTGTAAGTGTGTGAATTGATCACAATTTAGTAAAATTTATTTCCACCGAAGGTCCTGGTTACGTCGAACCATTCCCTTTGTTTGCGGCGCTTGTTACAAGTGCTATTCATTTGCTCCTCATTGATGCCATTTTTAGAACTAACATTCTAAAGAGGAGAATGTACTGTGCTTCGATGGTTCAACAGGGAGGTTAACTTCTTTAAAGGGACAACCAAGCTACATGGGAATGAACATTCTAGTAAGTGTAAAAAAAGATTATCCTTGCAAAAGTTTCGTTGATACATTCACAATTCTCTTTAATTTTCTTTTATCAATCGATGTTCTTGCCATTGCTCTTATACCGACAGATATATTATGCAGGTATTCTGCCATTTCTTTGGCATCGTGATCAGAGGAGAACTCTCCATCCCGCTGTCCCCAAAGAATAATCTGCTCGAACATCTGCTCTCCCACTGTGAATGATTCAATAGACCTTGTATCCACGTCCGTATCACGTGCGGCCAGTTCTACCGCCGAATTCACGATTAAGCAACCAGATGGCATACCCTCTGATTCGCTGATCATAAAACCAAAAACTTTATGCAGAGCTTCCACTGCAGTCTTGGACGTTTTGACTTCTGCGAGCAATGTGGCGTTAACTTTGCCGCAGTAACGATCCATAGTCTGCAGAAACAGCGAATGTTTATCGTCAAATGTATCATATAAACTTCTGCGGTGAATGCCCATATGCTCAACAAGGTCACTCATCGATGTCTTCTCGTAACCTTGTTCCCAGAATATCTTCATTGCTTTATCCAATACTTCGTTCACTTCAAACTCTTTACTTCTAGCCATATAAATTCCCTCCCAAAATTATAGTAACATATCGGGAACGATCAGTAAACAATATATATTCGATAATCGTGTATGTAATCCATCGATGGATTTGGTGAAGTTGTATGACCACTCGCCGAGATCAGGCGGTATTTGCAAATATTGCAGCCTTTATTCCGGAGTTAGCAGTTCCCTTACTCTCGCGTACATCACCTCCTTGAATTGGTGGGGGCTATTTGACGCTTACTTTTTTAGCTTAGAGTAAGAAAAAACGCTAAGCCGGTCATATCCGAAGGCTTAGCGTATATTTTCGTTAAAATGTTGGCGGGACCCCTCGATTATTGTCCGCGCAGCGAGACACGGAAACGATAGTCTCGATTCGCTGGAAGCGTATATTCCTGATGAACCCGTGCTCCCCAGCTGTCGTCTCCACCCACGCCCATTTGACGGTAATTGACGCGAACGACGGTTTTATCGCTCACTGGCAGCTTGTAAGGATGATCATGCCCTTCCAGCTCATCGGCTGTATAAGGCAGCACATTCAACTCGAAGCGCGGCTCTCCTTGAAGCGAAATGCCGCTTCCGTTTGCATCGGTTACAGCTGCGAAGCGCACTTCGGTTTTGTTGCCGCACTCCTGCGGACGGATGTAAGGCATAAGCTGATCCTTCACCTTGCCGCCATAACGGCCAAGACGCGCGCTTGTTTGACGGTCCCAATACGATTCATGAGGGCCATTGCCATACCAGGCAATAGAATCAAACGTTTCATTCATTGTGAAAAGCAGGCCGATTTCTGGTATTTCAGGAAGTCCTTCACCTGGCTGCAGCAGCAGCTCAGCTTCAACCAGTCCATCGCCATATATCGTATATGCCAGCTCGCAGCGTGTTTCAGCTGCAGCGCTTAAACGGTATTGCGATCTTACTTTAACGCGGTCTCCAAGTGCTTCCCAGCTGAAGCGGATCAATTGGCGCTCCTTCGAAGCAGCCTGCCAAGGCGCACAGCGCTCGACATGTCCATTTCCGCGGTCATTATCCGTGTACGCACGCCAGAAATTCGGGACAATCGGCGAAGACAGCAGCTCAGAGCCGCCGATTTGGTAGGACTCCAGCTCGCCGCTCGCCTGATTGAAGCGAATGTCAAAGCCTTCTCCCGTTAACACAAGAACGCCATTAGATACAGCTTCAACCGCTATTGCACCATACTGCGGCGATGCAATCTCTACAGCAACTGGCGATACAGGCAGTGCAGGCGCAATAAATTGACCGAAGGCCACCTCATGTCCTTGCTCCGCCCATGGCGTAGCTTCCTTAAGCACAGCTCTTACCGTAAGCGTAATTTCTTCATTCAGACCTGCTTCTGTTGGCATCTGGAACGGAATGGCCAGCTCGGCAGAGTCACCCGCTGCGATATCTACGGTCAGCACGCCTTTTTGCATAATAATGCCGTTGCTGTTCAGCTTCCAGTGCAGCTCATACGCATCCAGCGATACGAACAGATTTTTATTGTCGACACGCACCGTTCCAGATTCCCAGTTCGGGTTATGAATTTTGATGTTTTGGTAGCAGGCCTTCACTTCATGCAGCTTAGGCGAAACCGAGCGATCGGCAAAAATCAGACCATTTCCACAGAAGTTGCCATCGTTCGGGCTATCGCCATAATCGCCGCCGTAGGCCATGTACGTAATGCCATCCGGTGTTTGCGTGCGAATAGCCTGATCGATCCAATCCCAGATGAAAGCGCCTTGCAGGATCGGATACTGGTCAAACAGCTCCCAATATTTATGCAAGCCGCCACAAGAGTTGCCCATTGCATGGCTGTATTCGCAAATAATAAACGGCTTTTGCGGATTATTTTTGGCATAGGCTTCTACACCTTCTGGACTTGTGTACATATGGCTCTCAATATCCGAAGCCGCTTCGCTTTCGCGACAATGGAAAACGCCCTCGTAATGCACAATGCGGGACGGATCTGTCTTACGGAAATAGTCGGCCATTTTCAGGAAATTATCCCCGCCAAACGATTCATTGCCAAGCGACCAAATAACGATTGATGGATGGTTTTTATCGCGTTCGAGCATGGAGCGGCTGCGGTCCAGTACATTTGCCGTCCATTCCGGGAAGTTTCCAGGTACGGCGTCTCCAACCTCTTTTTGCCCATATGTCCATGAGCCATGCGTTTCAAGATTGACTTCGTCAATGACATAAAGCCCATATTCATCGCACAGATCATACCACAGCGGATGGTTCGGATAATGCGAAGTACGCACGGCATTGACATTATGCGATTTCATTAGCTTAATATCGGTAACCATATCCTCGTAGCTGAGCGCACGTCCAGTGTCGCAGGAAAACTCATGGCGATTGACACCTTTAAAAAGAATGCGCTGACCGTTAATTTGCATCAAGCCGTCTTTAATTTCAAACGTGCGGAAACCGACTTTGCAGCTAACGGCTTCTGTCAGCTTGCCCGCTGCATCTTTCAGCGACAGCACAAGCGTATATAAATGCGGCTCCTCAGCGCTCCATTTGAGCGGCTGTGCAAGCTTTGTATTCAGTGCTAATGCTGCAACGGTTTCGCCCTTTTCCTGACGAATCGCCGCGCCGCTTAGCGGCTGCTGCCAAACCGGCTCGCCGGAGGCATCATACAGCATCGCTTCTACAGCTGTTTGCTGCTCAGAGGCTTCCTCCTCGAAACGTACCTTTACCTCTACCGTCAGCTCGCCATCTTCATAATTTGTATCCAGTGCTGCCTTAGCGAAGAAGTCATAAATATGGACCTGAGGCGCCGTATACAAATACACCTCACGGAAAATACCGCTCATCCGCCAAAAGTCTTGATCCTCCAACCAGCTTGCGTCACACCAGCGGTATACTTCCACCGCCAGCTTGTTTTCGCCTTCTTGCAAATAAGGCGTCAAATCAAAATCCGCCGGCGTAAATGTATCCTCGCTATAGCCGACAAGATCACCGTTTACCCAAACGTAGAAGGCAGATTCCACACCTTGGAAGCTGATAAACACAGGCTGACCATCCCAGCCTTCAGGAACGGTAAAAGTCGTCGCATAGGAGCCGACCGGATTATATTTAACTGGAGCGAAAGGCGGCTTAATATCCTCCTTGCCCACCCATGGGTAAGTCACATTCGTATATTGCGGGTAATCATACCCTTGAAGCTGCCAGTGGCTCGGCACAGGAATCGAAGCCCAACTGCTGCAGTCATAATCCAATTTATAAAAATCCGCGATGCGTGCTTCCGCATTTTCCGCAAAGGAAAACTTCCAATCGCCATTGAGCGAAACATAACGCTCGGAGCCTGTGCGCTCGCCTTGAAGCGCTTCCTCTACGCTTGTATAGGAAATACGGGTTGCATGTGCATCCAACCGATTAAGCTCAAAAATGGTAGGGTTGTTATTCCACTCTGGATATCCGTTAGCTGGAGCCTGATACGTAAATTTGCTCTTCGACACTTAAGGCACCTCTTTCAACTCAGTATAAGTTTAGTTATAATATTCACATTATAAAAGCTAGAAAAGTAAAGATCATTAAACTATTTTCGTATTTTACTTAAAGATTTGAATATTAGCAACTAAGAAGGGATGCTGCCCGTGAATGAAATTATTTATACGACGCTGACGACGACGGATTATCAGCTGCCCGTCTATGTAACCGGTGTGGGGCATTGGGACCATCAGGAGGGTATTCGTCGCCCGGAGGGCTTTCCCGATTACCAATGGACGCAGGTCGTCTCAGGCGAAGGCGAGCTTATTATCGAGCAAGAGCGGTATCTCGTCAAGCAGGGAGACGGCTTCCTTCTCCCTCCAAGACTTACCCACAGCTATTATGCGGTCAAAGAGCCTTGGGAAGCCTATTGGTTTACGTATGACGGGCCGCTCGCTGAATCGCTGAACCAGCTGGCAGGCCTGACCCGCCCTGGCATTTATACGATTAACGACTCGCGCCCTGTATTAGAGATGATGAGCGATATGCTGCGCCTTATGCGGGAGAAGGAACCAGGCCTTGGCATGCTCGGCTCCAAGCAAATTTATAGCGTGCTGCTTGGGCTGCGCCAGCAGCTTGCCGAAGGCAGTCTTGCCACGCAGCAAATGAATGAGCGGCTTCATCCTGTGCTGCGTTATATCGAGGCGAACCTGCATCGCCCGATTACATTGCCCGAGCTGGCGGAGCTGCTTCATGTAACGCCGCAGCATCTATGCCTGCTTTTCAAAAAGACGTTCAAGCTTCGTCCAATTGAATATGTCAACAAAGAGCGTATCAATAAAGGCAAGGAGCTGCTAATTCGCGGCGGCGGCATGAAGCTGTATGAAATCGCCCGCCTAGTAGGGTTTGAAAATCCGACGTATTTTAATACCTTGTTCAAAGCTTATGTAGGCTGTACGCCTGGAGAGTTTAAGCAAATGCATGGATTCAAATAAGGATAGAGTAAGTAAAGGAGCACAAACGATGCTTAAACCAATCATTTATTATGCGGCAGCCTTCCTCCTTGCGATGGCGCTCGGCTTTAGCTCGCGATATTTCGCCAGCCAGCTGCCGTCCTTCGTCGTCGCCCATTTTGGCGATATTTTATGGGCCAGCATGGTTTACTTTGGCTTCCGCATGCAGCAGGTCAGGCGTCCCCTACTCCTTTCGCTTGCTTGCAGCACAGCCTTCAGCTACGGCATTGAATTCAGCCAGCTGTATCAGGCCGACTGGATTAGAAATGTGCGCCATACGACGCTCGGAGGGCTTGTGCTAGGACAAGGCTTCAGCGGTATTGATTTAGTCAGATACAGCATTGGCCTGCTGCTTTCCTATGCTATTGATTACTTTGCGTGTAAACGGGTCAAAGCCAAACAAAAAATCGGCTCTGCCCCATAAAAAAGGCTGCATAGCTCTTAATCAGAGCCATGCAGCACAGTATTCGCGTCCATATGTATGCGGGAATACGCCGCATTCGTCATTTTCAGCCAATGGGCGCTCCGCCCAGCGAGGTATTGGCTCTCGCTTCTTTTTCCAGCCATGCCCTCCAGCTCGTAAGCGGCAATTCGACCCCATAACTGTGTGCCGCATCCGGTTACATATGGCAGCTTCATAAAAAATCCATTATCTTCAAGCAGCGCTTGCAGCAGCTTCTTCCGCTCCAGCAGCGGCTTGCTGCGCAAGTCTACTCCGTCATAATAAAGCAAATCAAACACATAATAGCGAACAGGCCATTTTATCGCACCTTCGCGAATGCGTGCTTCCTTCGTCATCTTATATCGGTCAATGAGCGGAGCAAATTCTAGTCGCCGCGTGTCTGGGTTCATATAAGCAAGCTCTCCATCAAGCACGACGTCCACGGGCCGGGACAGCGGCAGCTTGAGCAGCTCTGGATATTGCCGAGTAACCTCATACCCATGCTTTGTGAACAAACGCGCCTTCCTATTAATAAAAGAAAGCAGCAAGCGCTGCCCATCAATGAGCGGCTCAAATAAAAATTGCTCGTTATCAAAAGGCTGATTACATGCCGTCATCAGCATCGGTCGCTTAAACATGCCGATTCCCCCTTGCCGTCCTATCATTTTAGCATGGAACGGTTCAGCTGAACGGCGGTAAATTCAGGATAAATTAGTGAATAATCGGATACATTCCTCCACATAATAGCAATAAGCCAGCGCTTGGAAGCCATTTTTCTTTAAAATATAGAGAAAGGATATCCTAACGTTATCCTTTCTCTATATTTCTCGGAATGAAACGCGCTGCACCGCCAAAGGGCGGCGAAAGCCGTTTCACCTTGAAATATAGGAAAGCATATGATTTTCCCATCCTTTCTCTATATTTCTCGGAATGAAACGCGCTGCGCCGCCAAAGGATGGCGAAAGCCGTTTCACCTTGTCCAAGGAAAGCTTGGTTTCTTATAAAAATGCTGCTGCTCATTACTTGAGGAGGTCACCCTTATGCCTAGAGGTTCGAATCAGCTGGTTGTACCACAGGCGCGTGCAGCGCTTGAGCAAATGAAGTTTGAGGTTGCACAGGAGCTTGGCATTCAATTGCCGCAGGATGGTTATTATGGACATATGACCACGCGTGACATGGGCTCCATCGGAGGATCCATTACCCGCCGTCTTATTCAAATTGCGGAGCAGCAGCTCTCCGGACGCTGATTGCACAAAAGAGCCGGGCCAAGTAAACGAAAAGCAAGCATTTTACAAGCTTTTCGTTTACTTGCCCGGCTCTTCTTCTTATTTTTTCAGCTATTTCAGCTTCATAAACCGCTCCCAGCCTTCAGCTGCATTGTCTCTTGCCCACTCCAGATGCGTTTGGTCGCTATATTTGCGGAAAGCGCATTCAATTAATAAAATGAGATCCAAATATAAATCATATAAACTGCGTCTTATTTGCTCCTCAGCCGTCAGCGCTCCACGACCGTAGCCCTGTAAAAACGTCTCCGACAAGTTAAAATGGCTAAAATAATGCTCCATCAGCGGATCGCCCCACATCGCCCGTTCAAAGTCAATAATGCCGCAAATTTGCTTATCCTTAATAAAAATATTACCATCCCACAAATCCCAGTGCAGCAGCTTTGGTTTAGTCACCGCATCCAGATAAGGCAAGCGCTCCTTTACCTCCTGTTCAATGACCAAGCGCTCTGCCGGAAGTGTAACGCCCGCATCCGTTGCGTCATCAAGCACGCCATGCAGCATCGCCCAAAAAGCATCCGTCCAACTAGCAAAAGCCTCGTTAAGCGGATAATAACCGAACTTTTCCCCGCTGATTTCGTTAATATAGGCATTGTACTCGCCCAACTGAAGCTCAATTTGCTCGCGCTCTTCTTGGGTAAAGCTTTCCTTCACTTTGTTATAAGCCTCTCCTTCCAGCCACTGCATAATAAAATAATCAGTCGGTACAAGCGACCGTGATTGGTCATAAGCGTATACTTCGGGAACTGGAATGCGGTGATCCTGAGACACGAGCCTCATAACCTCTACCTCGGTTTTCATCATCTCTTGCTCATAGCGCATGAGCGCCCCAACCGCCGTAGGAGCTACCTTTACAACCGCCTGGAAGCCGTCCACAAGCGTCAGTTGATACGCCGTATTGGCCCAGCCATCGGTAAGCTCGCGCGAATGCGCAAGCTCCCTGCCGAAATGATGCTGGGCAATCTGTCCCAACTGCTGCGTGTCCAGCTTTAGCTTGATTTCGTTGTCCATGAATATCCCTCACTTATGTAGGATAATAACAATACTGCCGTGTTTATAATCGCATCTGCATGCGTCCGTTCCATGGCATGCGAAGCATGCACACCCGGCCCAATTAGCGCAGCCCGAATATTGCTGCCTCCTCTCAGCGCAGCCGATGCGTCCGAGCCATATTGCGGATAAATATCGACCGCATAGGAAATGCCTGAAGCCTTTGCCAGCTCGATCAGCTTCGAGGTCATCGCATAATCATATGGGCCAGAGGAATCTTTGGCACAAATGGATACATCCCGCTCGCTTGCGGATAAATCATCGCCTAAAGCGCCCATATCAATCGCGATCAGCTCTGTCACATCCGGCGGCATATAGGCGTTGCCATGTCCTACCTCTTCATACGTGGAAAAAATCAGCTTAAGCGTGCGCTCCGGACGCTTCCCTTCCCGTCCAAACCACTCCAGCAGCCCGAACAAGGCAGCGACACTAGCTTTATCATCCAAATGCCGTGATTTTACCCAGCCATTGTCCATTATTTTTGTGCGCGGGTCCCATGAAATAATATCGCCGACCTCGATGCCAAGCCGTTTCGTCTCCTCTTTAGACGTCGTATCCGCATCCAGGCGTATTTCCATGTTTTCCTCGCTGCGCTTCCAGTCCCGTGCCTCTGGATACACATGGACAGACGTTTTCGTCGACAGCACGGTTCCTTCATACTGGCGGCCATCGCGCGTATGAACGAGGCAATATTCGCCTTCCACTGTATGCATGGCATAACCGCCAATGGGCGTAAAGCGCAGCATGCCACTTGGCTTAATCGCTCGCACCATCGCGCCAAGCGTATCCACATGGGCGGTTAACGCAAGCGTGCCCGCTGTACAATTTCCTGTTCCCGGAATCGTAATGATTCCATTGCCTTTCGGTGTCAGCTCCAGCTCAAAGCCATGCTTGCGAGCTTCCTCCTCCAGCAGCCTCATAATCGCCATGCAGTAGCCGCTAGGGCTTGGCGTTTGAAGCAAGCGATTCAAAAATTCCAGTATGTATTCCCGGTTCAATTGTATTTGCAATGGGCTCATCAATGCCATTCTCCTCTTCCTATCCATTTCTGTTTATAGCCACTAGTATAGGCATTAACGGCTACAGTTGAATAGTGAAATTTTTTATAAACTCTAGCTATGCCCGTTTCTCCATATTCATCATCTTAATCGACAAAGAGGTCAGCAATTGAATACAATACAGCTCGGCCGCTTATCTTCACGCGATCACCAGCAAGCTTGCAGTACAAGGTGCCTCCCCTTTTAGAAACCTGTCTTGCCGTCATTTCCTGCTTGCTCAGACGCTCAGCCCAATATGGGATAAAATTGCAATGGGCTGATCCACATACAGGATCTTCATCCACTTTTAATTTTGGAAAAAAGCACCGGGATACGAAATCGTACTGCTCACTTTTAGCAGTAACCAGCACACCGAGTCCTTCTGGCAGCGCGGTGAGTTTAGTGAAATCCGGGTTCAGGCTTCTGACATCAGACTCCGATTCCAGCACAAACATTAAATCGCGATCAAGATACGTTTCTACGGGCATCATTCCGAGCGCTTCAACCATCTGCTGTGTGAGCGTATGGGGCTTGGGCATTTTGTTCGGGAAATCCAATTCGTACAGCTCTCCGTCCCTTACAACGATTAAGTCGCCGCTGAGTGTTGTGAAACGAATACGCATAAGAGCTGTATCATAAAAGTTCGCAAGCACATAAGCTGCTGCCAGCGTTGCATGGCCACACAAATCAATTTCCCCGCCTGGTGTGAACCACCTTAAATGGTAACCATCATCCGCAATCTTTACCGCAAACGCCGTTTCGGACAAATTGTTCTCGATAGCAATCTTCTGCATGAGCTCATCCGGCAGCCACGCATCCATAATGCAAACACCAGCTGGATTCCCTTCAAAAAGGTGATTGGCAAACGCATCAATGACATAATATTTCATATTCATCAACCTTCCTTCATTTATGCTCCATATATGAGCATTGTATCAAGAGCTCTTGTATGGCTTCAAATGAATAATTGTATGACGTACAATTATTTGATGTATGGTGAAGCCCTCCATTCATTGACTCATCCGAAAAAGGGATATAGACTTAAATATCAACTTATCATGTCAGGGGCATTATAATTCATGAAGCAGCAAATACGCATTCTCCTTATTTGGCTAGGCATTGCTGGCTCCACTGGGCTACTCACGGGAGCTGCTTCTGCGCTGCTGCTGGCGCTTTTGGATGCAGCAACGTATCAGCGGCTGGCGCATCCATGGCTGCTCTGGCTTCTTCCACTAGGTGGAGCTTTGGCCAGCTATCTGTATATGAAGCTAGGCGGAGATGCTGGCAAAGGGAATAACCTTGTGCTGGAGCAGCTGCATGCAGAAGATGGCGGAGTGCCGCTGCGCATGGCACCGCTCGTTCTTTTCGGTACGATGATCACCCATCTATTCGGTGGTTCAGCCGGACGTGAAGGGACAGCCGTGCAAATGGGCGGCAGTATGGCTAGCTATATCGGATGCCTTTGTCGGCTCGGTGGGCTAGAGCGAAAGATGCTGCTTATCTGCGGTATAAGCGGCGGCTTCGGTTCCGTCTTCGGCACCCCGCTTGCTGGCGCCATATTCAGCTTAGAGCTGCTCGCAATAGGCCTCGTCCCCTACTGGCTGCTGCTGCCCGCTTTGGCGGCCGGCTTTACTGGACACGCCGTCGCCCTTGGGTTAGGCACGCATCATAGCCATTATGCCATCGGCAGCCTGCCAGGCTTCAATATAAAGCTGCTGCTCGCTATTGTGCTCGCTTCGGTATTGTTCGGTTTAACGGCGCGGCTATTCGTCGTACTTACACATAAGCTCAAAGCGGTATTCAACCATTATATCCCGAATCCAGCTTTCAAAAGCTTCATCGGTGGTCTGCTTATCATTTTGCTCGTCTACGCCGTAGGGACGCGAGATTATGTTGGCCTTGGGCTCCCACTAATGGAACAAGCCTTTCAAGAAGCATTATCTCCATTCGCTTTTCTATTGAAAATCCTGTTCACCGCCGTTACGCTTGGCGCTGGATTTCAGGGCGGCGAAGTAACGCCGCTGTTCGTCATCGGTTCTGCACTAGGCAGTGCGCTTGGCGGCCTGCTGTCTGTATCTGTGCCCCTGCTTGCGGGCATTGGCTTCGTTGCTGTATTTGGCAGTTCCACCAATACCCCGCTCGCCGCTGCCATAATGGGCATGGAGCTATTTGGCATCGAGGCCTTTCCTTATTTGCTGCTGGGCTGCATCATCAGCTACCTTTTCTCCGGGCATACGGGCATATACTGGTCTCGTCGCACGCATAAGCTTAAGCTTCGGTTTTCATTTTTTAAATTCTCTTCATGACTGTTCTATTCCCATATTGCGCAAACTTCTATATGTTCCTTCGTTCTTTCATACCGATGTCTACACCGATGTATAAGTCGGAGTAGGCATCGGTATATTTTTGTTCATTATCCACAGAAGCCTCTCCACGACTTACTCCTTCAGCGAAAAATATTTCTTTTCAAACAAAGTATCTCACTTGAAATACTACCTTGACAGTCACAGTAGTGTGTCGTATTATAAAAATGCGGAGGTGATTACATGAGCGAGAGCAAAATTACATCCGACCTGCTGCGCGGACATACCGATACGATGATTTTACGGCTCCTATCCGAAGCTGACCGCTATGGGTACGAAATTGTCAAACTGATCGCAGAGCGCTCGGGCGGCGAGTATGAATTAAAGGAAGCCACGATGTACTCCAGCGTCCGGCGGCTTGAAACAGACGGCGATATCGAGTGGTATTGGGGCGATGAATCTCAGGGAGGACGGCGCAAGTATTTTCGGATTACCGACAAGGGCAAGGAGACTTACGCCCGCAACAAAAGCAATTGGGAGTATTCGAAGCGCGTGCTAGAAAATTTATTATAAAGGAGATTTGATGAGATGAATCAGAAATTGACGAACTATTTGAACGGTGTATTTACGCCCTACGATGGGGTAAAAAGCGTCAGCGAATTAAAGGCGGACCTGCACTCCGATTTGCAGGAGCGGTATTCCGAACTCAAAACCGAGGGCAAAGATGATGCAACCGCGTTTCATATGACCATTGAGAGCATCGGCGACATCGAACAAACTATACTGGAGGTCGCTAACCTCTCCCGCTCGCTGGAACGGCAAGTGGTGACGAATTTTAGTGCGAGTTATCTGCCCAAGAGCGATCTTGCGGGCGTTAACGCGCATAAAGGAAAATTTGCTGCGAGTGCGTTACGTGGTACCGACTTTACGGGTGCTGACTTGACGGGCAGCACATTTGCGAGCAGCGATGTGGGTGAAGCTATTTTTGACCATGCCAATCTCACTGACTGCAACCTCTCTGCCATTGACCTTAAGGATTCAAGCTTCCACAAGTCCATCCTTGTACGTACCAACATCAGCAAGTCGGGTCTGGACGGAGCAAAATTCATTGATGTGAAGCTAACTGACGTCCAGTTAACGATGACCGACCTTAGAAAAACAATCTTTGAAAGATGTACCTTTAACGGAGTGGACTTCAAATATTCGGATTTGCGAGGGGTGCGATTTGACGAGCAGACCTTCATAGGCGTCAAGTTTGACAAGTCGGCGCTGAATGAGGTTTCGTTTAAAGGCGCGATACTCAAAAATGTTTCGTTCCTTTCTGGCTTTTCTTTGTCCAAGAAATATTACCGTGCGATCAAAACCATCTGCTTTGAAGGCGCGACGATGGATAAGCTGACCTATGCTGCCCTTAAAGGCATGGATGCTGATTTGTCTAAAGTTACGGTTATATAAGGAGGGAAAAATATGCAGCACAAGTCGATTCAAGTGATTGGCCTGCAAAAGTCCTACAAGCAGCTGCAAGTCCTAAAGGGCGTAGATTTCGAGGTGGAAAAGGGCAGTATTTTCGCCCTGCTCGGCTCCAACGGGGCGGGCAAAACAACCGTTGTCAAAATTCTCACCACGCTGCTCAAAAAAGACAGCGGAACCGCCTACGTAAACGGATTCGATGTTGCTACAGAACCCGACCATGTGCGGCAGGCGATCAGTCTGACCGGGCAATTTGCCGCCGTGGACGAAATTTTAACCGGACGAGAAAATCTTATTATGATTGCCAAGCTGCGATACCTCAAAAATCCGCGCCAGGTTGCGGACGATTTGCTTAAACGCTTCGTCCTGACAGACGCCGCTGACCGCAAGGTGTCTACTTATTCGGGCGGTATGCGCCGCAGGCTCGACATCGCCCTCAGCCTTGTGGGAAAACCACAGATTATTTTCCTCGACGAGCCGACCACTGGACTTGATCCCGAGTCGCGTATCGAGGTTTGGAAGATTGTCAAGGAGCTTGCCGACGGTGGCACGACGGTACTCCTGACCACGCAGTATTTGGAAGAAGCTGAGCAGCTTGCCGACCGAATTGCCATTTTGCACGAGGGTAGAATTATTGCCAACGGCACGCTTTCGGAGCTGAAAACGCTGTTTCCATCGACAAAGGTGGAATATGTTGAAAAACAGCCGACATTAGAGGAGATATTCCTCGCAATCGTCGGCAACAAGGAGGGAAAATAAATGGAGACGGTAAAGAAGCACTTTGTCAGCGATCTGAGCGTTATGCTTGGACGTTCCATGCGCCATATTTTCCGCAGTATGGACACCATTATCTCGGTTACCATCATGCCGATCGCTTTGTTGTTGCTGTTCGTCTATGTCTTCGGCGGTGCAATTGAAACCGGAACGGATAACTATGTGAATTACTTGTTGCCTGGCATCCTACTCATTGCTATTGCTAGCGGTATATCCTACACGGCTTTCCGCCTTTTTACCGATGTGCAACGCGGCATATTCGAGCGGTTTCACTCTATGCCCATTTCACGTTCCACCTTATTGTGGGGACATGTGCTGACCTCGCTGGTATCCAACGCCCTATCGATTGTCGTCATCATACTTGTAGCGCTCGTTATGGGCTTTCGTTCGTCCGCGGGGCCACTGTCATGGCTTGCAGTAGTTGGCATACTTGCTCTGTTTACGTTGGCATTAACTTGGGTCGCGGCAATTGCAGGGCTGTCAGCAAAGTCGGTGGACGGCGCAAGCGCCTTTTCCTACCCGATTATCTTCCTGCCGTTTATCAGCTCGGCGTTTGTACCTACCGAGTCGATGCCTGCGGTCGTTCGTGCCTTTGCCGAAAAACAACCGGTGACCTCGATAGTGGAAGCCATCCGTGCACTACTGTCAGGGCAGCCGGTGGGCAATGATATATGGATCGCTCTTGCGTGGTGCGTCGGGATTTTGCTCATAGCCTATTTCTTTGCAATGAGGGTGTACAATAAGCGGGTATGAAAAAGGAGCGACCATATTCAGCCCTTCCCCTGAAAAACTCTTTCTGTTCATTCATACTTCTACAAATATTGGAAGGATTCTGCCTTTAGCTTAATAACAGCAGGAGCAGCTGCCGCTGTGGCAAACTGCTCCTGGATCGCTGAACTAACGTTCGCCTTTAGCATAACAAGGCTTCCTTTTAAATAGCATGGGTTAAAACGATTCTTCCCCATATTCATTCCAATAATGCTTTAAATGCTTTTGTAGCGCAGTATCAAGCTCAGCATTATCATCGTTCACATCTAGTTCGGCAGACCCAATGGCCATGGCCAAAGGTCCGCTGAGTCCCCTTGAACCTCCACTCATGCCAAGCTCAGGTAGCCACTCAGCTTGGGAATACCAGCGTTCTGCATAATCCTTGGTGCCGCCTGCATTTTTAACGATATATAGTCTATGCAGGATGTCAGCATCGTCCCGATAGCCATAGTAAAAATAGCCTTTTTCCTCAAGAGCATCCGTAATATTGATTTTTTCCCCATTGACACTTGCAATGAGCTGTTCCGCGGACTCTTTGACTACCCAATCGCCGTCGTTTTCGCCACCCATGGAGTCTATATGATCTTCGGCAATTTCATAATGAAGGGATGTTCCATTAGCAAAGACAACAGTCTGTCCCCTACCTTTGAAAATCGTCTGATACTTATTTGCGGTAGCATTTGTATAGGTTTGGGCTTGTTCGCTTGTTAATGGTTCAGCATCCTTTAAAACCGAACAAGCAGAAAGGGTGACTACTATTGTTGATAATACCGTTATATTAAATACTTTTTTTATCATGGCTCACATTCCCCTATCTAGTGATTAAAACTAACTTCTTATTATAATCGAATTGCATTATATTTCTTATGATTTTTTGAAATCCAGTCTAATGATTTTTTTTGCATCTACATCATGTGCAATTGAAAGTAATGGATCAAAGGCTGATATGTAATTGGATTGACTTACAAAGCTGTCAGCTTGATTTTTTTGAATCGTGCAAGAAACAACTTCTACTTGATTTCTGTTCTGATTGATTAGGGAAACAAATGAAGCATCTCCAACATACTCAATAATTAAATTTGCGATTAATAAATCTGTTTTTGGTAATGTAAATGTAGGATCACAAATATCACAATGCACTAGCTCAAGCGTATTCCCCATATAAGAATATCTTTTTTGACAAGCATTCAAGTAATCTTTGTTTATGTCAAAACCATATATTTTTTTAGTAGTATGTAAATCAATCACGTCTAGTCCATTTCCCCCAGCAACTCCAAGGATACCAACGATTTCGTGCCCATAACTTTCAAACTGCTCTTTTGTGATTTGATTTAAAGTTTGTAATTGAAATACAGCATCAGACTTCATGTGGTTTTCATATATATCCAGTTTAATTTCTTGCCATGGATTGTTCAAAATTTCAGCTCCAAGTCGTTTTATTTTGGGGCTATGTCTAGCCTAAACGCCACCGTTTAAGTCCTCAATAGTAATAATTATAACTAATAAAAACAATGCATGGATAGTCATTTTTGATTATAAGTATGTTGCTCATTCGTTTAATACTCCCCTAGTCTATGGCTGAACGTGGAAAAAACCGGTCTCCTTCAATCAAGGATTCCGGTTTTTCTGTTTGACGTTTATCACGCTCACGTTCGCATGCGCCGTACAAGCTCCATCGTGCTGCATTGGGCTGCATTCGACCCGTATCTTCTTATGCCCCAGCTCCGAAGCGCTTGCGATAGCCGCATTTCCGGCATAGCTCCTCGACCGCTTCCCTGCGGGAGAAACCTTCGACCAGCTTAATCGCCCGATCATCCTCAATAATGTCCGAGAACGGTTTATCATTAATGTTCCCTAGATCAATGACGCCTTCGCCGTCGAGGCAGCATGGAACGACCGTTCCATCGACCAAAATGCCTGCCTGATTGCGCAGCCCGTAGCAGAAGCCTTTGCCGTCATCCTCTTCCGCTTTCAAATCGGGCCATTCAAATTCATGATCCTGATTCAAGTAAATACGATCAGCAATTTTCAGTCCTTTACCGGGAGCAACCCGCTCCTCAATGAAGTAATCCAGCCCAAATTGCTGTTCAATCATCGCCAAAACGTCGCGATTGCGCTGGCGCTCCGCATTCGTCGCATTGTCGGTATGCAAATTCCAAAGGCGCAGCGAAATGATCATATTTGTCCGCTCAACCGCCTCACGTGCAAAATCCAATACGCTTCGAACATAACCTTCCTTATTCGTCGAGCCAATGTGTCCGTCAAAGCTATGCAAAGAGAAATTCATTTGGCGCAGCGCAGGCTTTGTCAAAATTTTCTCTTTCACTTTATGAAGCAGCGTCCCGTTTGACGTCAAATTGACTTTGAAGCCGTGCTTTTGGCTCAGATCCAGCAGCTCGTCAATTTTCGGATGCAGCAGCGGCTCGCCTTTGAGATGAAAATAAATATAGTCCGTAAACGGTTTAATCTGCTCCAGCCGCTTCTCAAAATCCTCGACCTGGATAAAGCCTTTCGCCCGCTGTGTCTGGGGACAGAAGGTACAGGCCAGATTGCAGATGCTCGTAATTTCCACATAAAACTTTTTAAACCTCTTCATTGCGCGTTGCTCCATTCTGCTCCATAGTCCTTCCTGCTATTATAGCATGCTCTCCGCTTGCGCGACCATTATGCTATAAAAGCCGCTACTCTCAATGAAAGGACCGCCAAAAAGCACCTTCTGTTGCAATAATGGTGCTTATTTGGGCATACGGAATGCGGAACGTCGGGAACCCGGCAGCAAACGGTGCAATATCATAAGGGTTAAAATAAAGATGCAGCGCATCCTCCGTCACATAAAAAGGCTGATCCGGCTTAATGCCCATATACGTGTCCGGGAACACATAGCTGTACTGAGGATCCGTCTTAATTTGCTCGCCAACGATATCACTAAGCACCTTTACATAGTTGCTGCCTGGCTGGAACAGATCCTTCAGCTCGTACATCGACCCGTCGATGACATTGATATGGCTGTAAATCATCGTCGGCATCCCATGAGCAGCACCGAACGGGAAATTGTAGCCGTTCAACTGCAAAACGAGCAGGTTTTTGTGGAACCAGGCGACGTCAAAATCGCCATCATACGAATACTCCAGCTGCACATTCGCCGGGACCCTCTTGACCTGCGACAGCTCCTCCAGCTTGCGGTTCACCTGCTGCTGTGCCGCTTGGTTGACCATACCCTCAACGCTTGGATAATACACCAAATAATCGACGTTCGGCTTATATTTATGTTCCTTGACACGCAGTGGAACCCGCAGCGGAATGATCGTGTTGCTTTGCCAAATAAGGCGACCGCTGCGCGTATAATAGGACTCCCGGTTATCGACTATCGCCTGCACAACGCCATCCATAATCGTTAATACGCCTCTTCCGGACAGGCGTGGATACCCCTGTGCAGGCTGCCCTTTTGTATTTATAAAATAGGTCTGTTTCCCGTCCGTAACGGAAGCCAGCCCATATTTATAATCCGCCACATCCGTGAAAAAATAGTCCGTCAGCAGTTTGCCGTCTTGATCTGCAATCGCATACAGCGAGCCGATATACGGCTGATCCGCATTTCTCGCCTTGCCCAGCGCCAGCCGCTGCTCGCCCAGCTGGCGAATATCATTATAGGCCGGCTGCACAACATAGCCGCCCCGCTTGTCAATGACGCCGTACAGCGCGCGAAAATCCTCCGCTGTATTCACAATCGCACGTCCATCCTGAAACGGCATGGCCGCTGTAAACGCCGGATAAATGACCGATTGGCCGCGCTCATTAATGTACCCGTATTTGCCGTTTTGCTCCGGCTGATAGGAAAGCAGCCCCTCTCCGAGCTGGCCTACATCATAAAACGGATATTCCGCAAGCTTGCGTCCACTTCGATCAATTAACGCAAAGGCCTGATCATGCAGCTTTACGACTGCTTTTCCTTTGGTAAAATCGCCAGCGCTTTCGAACTGTGCCGGAATAACCTCCGTCCCTTTACGGTCCAAATACCCATATTTGGAGCTGCTGTCTGCTTCATTCATGACGTAGAACATCGCCCGTTCATCTGCAAACGCAGAGATGTATGAATAGGCTTTAGTCGTCAGCACATTTCCCCGCTCATCGATGATTTTAAAGCCTGCGCTATCAATGATGACCGCACGTCCTTCCGTGAACGGGCCGATAAAATCATAAATCGGCCGTATACGGAAAGCGCCTGACATGTCAATTAGGCCGCTATTGTTGCCTAATTGAACAACTGCTAGCCCATTCGGCTGAAAAGCATCTGCACTGCTGAATTGCGGCGCTATGACGAAGCTGCCTTTTGCATCAATATAGCCCCATTTTGTCCCGCTCGTCGTCTTTACTGCTGCGGGAAGAAGTACCACTCTGCGCTCATTTTCCCTATCTTCCGCATCAAAGCCGTCAATATCGGCAGTTATACCTGCTGCTGGCCGTGCTGCCTCTATGCCCATCTCCCCTCGGCTGCTAGCCAATATGGCATGCTTTAATTGCTTCAGCACCTCAAGCGATGGATAAGGCTGGGGGAAGCTAAGCGCCTTGTGGACAGAGGCAAGCGCCGCCTGCAGCTGGCACGCTTTAAACTGCGCATCTGCCAGATGGAACCAATAAAAACCATAATCCGGATGCTCCGCTACCATTCGTTCGTAATAGTCGACAACTTTGCAAAAGTAATAGGGATACACATCTGGCGCTGGAACAAGCATCCCTTTCGACCAGCGCATGACGTGGACATCATAAGCTTCCCCCGTGTCATGTGCCCATAGCGCCAGTTCAGCTTGACCATCCCTTCCGTTCGGTCCTGGCATATCCTCCACATCCAAATAGCTGAAATTGATGCCATCCGGCAGCACGGGACAAAGCTTGAAATTGCTGTAGGCATACACAGACAGCGTGGACCATATCGCCCCAACCTGCCAGCCAATGATTAAATTACAGCATAAGCAGTTGGTTACAGGCGCGGCAGTCATCACTGTTACGCCGTACCCCATTCCTTTCACACAAGCGGCTACAACCCAGCCAAACTGACAATGCTGCAAAATCATAACAAAATATTCGTTATGCAAACGATACACCGCTGCTACTTCGGGGCAACCGTCCCCATTTAAATCTGCCACTACAACTGCGTAATGTGGCGACGGGCAACAAATTTCAGCAAGCTCCGCACCAATCGGCAAATGAGCGGCAGCCAATCGCACCCACTGCATGTCATCCGCGTTCATTTTCATCACACCCCACCCGTATACGACTGGAATTTATCCTTAACAAACTAAACATATGCAGGAAAAAAGAGAATATGATAGGAGGTTAAGAGAGGCTCCCTCGAAAAAGGTGACATATTATTTTTTATGTAAACAAAATACGTTTATTCGTTTTTCTTAAGTTAAGTAAATGAACTCCTTACAAAAAAATAAAGCCGGTACATTCTCCTATCAGGAGCAACCGGCTTTATTTTTTTCTAAACTAGCCATTCGTTCGATTTAATGTAATAAGATAATTGTATTTGCTTGCATGTTTCATCTCGTCTAAAATAATGCCAAAAACCGTGTCTTTATATATACCCGCGGGCAAGCCAAACCAAATGTTGCGGTATTTTTCAACTGCAGCAAGCTCTCCTAATAAAGCCTCCTCTATTCCAGCAAGGTAGGAGCTCACCGGCTGATGGGCTTCATTGCTGACTCCGGTAATTTCCTGGCCAGTAAGTTGTCTATACATCCCGCGAAACATTTGGTTGTGCCCGCGCTCATCATTGCGAATGGACATAATGATCCCAGCCTGTTCGGCATTTGGCGCTAGCCTAATAAGCTCATCATAAAACAACTCGTCATTTCGTTCCCCTTGTACAGCTTCTTTGATTAACGTTAGCGCATGCTGTGGGGTTGTTGCCCATACTGGCATAAAAACCGTGTTTCTCCATTGATAGTTAACCCAATTCATCTATTAGCCTCCACAAATAAGGATCATTATTTAGATCAGCATATGAGTGTGCAGCCCATTTGTTTACAGTTGCCTATTTGTCAGCGTAATCCTCCAGATTGTCCGCATAAAGCTTCGCCATTGCCTTTACCTCTTGAAGCAGCTTCTGGCGCAGCTCTGGCGGCTCAAGAGCTTCAACAGCTGCACCGAATTTAAGCAAAATTTCGCATGCGGATTCCAAGGTATTGAACAGCACATCCGCCTCTAGCTCCCCCTGCGAAACAGCGCCTACTTTCGTAAGCGTTACATACCATTGCTGGCGAAATCGAGATAGGTCTGCTTCCTTCATGCGGATTTTCGCCGGATAACGCGGCAGCGCAGACTTGAACTCCGCAATGGATTGCTGCCAGTAGGAGGCTAAGTCGAACCGATCTGGCCGATCGAACGTCTCTCCCTGCATAGCAGCTTCTTGCAGCCGAGAAATGCGATACGTGCGCATTCCTCCTTCCGTGTCCGCCACGAGGTACCAAGCATTATTTTTAGCCACGAGCCCAAGTGGCTGGACTAGCCTCTTAGCCTGCTCCGCTCCGCGAGAATATATAATGAGCAGCTGACGCTCCAGCCAAATCGCTTCTTGAATAAGCGGGAGCAGCGGAACCTGCTCGCTTGCTTCCCGCCAGCCAGCGCCGTCAATATGAATGCGCTGCCGCACCTTTTCCGCTTCCTCCTGATACATCGAGGGAAATGCGGCAATCAGCTTCTGAAAAGCAGCTTCAAAGTTATCGCTGATTCCCAGAGCTCCGACAATGCCTGTCGGCTGAGACAAAAGCAACGACTGGATCTCTTCCTTCTTCATGCCGGTCAAATTTGTCCGGTAGCCTTCGGCAAGCATCCAGCCGCCATTCGTCCCCCGCTCGGCCACGATAGGAATGCCTGCAGCGCTTAACGCCTCCATGTCGCGGTGGATCGTCCTCCCTGATACTTCAAGCTTGTCCGAAAGCTCCTGCGATGTCATTCTGCCGCGATTTTGCAGCAGCAGCAATATTGCAATCAATCGATCTGCCCGCAGTTGATTTCCCTCCTATCTCTTATGTCTTTTCGCTGTCGCCCGCTTCCGAACTTGCTTCCGTTCCGATAGTAGCCGCATAGTTTCCCCAATGCGGGCGAGTGCCATCTTCATCGTCAAACCGATATTGTTCCGAAAGCCCCCAAGTGCTCAGCGCTTTCCCTGATTTGAGATGTACTTCTGGATCTGCTGCGAGTGCAGCAACCGCTCCGCCAATGTAGGCAGGTGTTTCAGACATGAGAAAATGCGGCTCCTGCGCGGCTGCATCCCGCCAATTCTCCTTCTTCACGCCAAAATGGTCCAGCATCGCTTCCGAACGCAGAAAACCTGGTGTTAAAGCTACAGCCGTTACACCAAAAGGGCGCAAATCCTCTGCCATCGCTTTAGCCAAATGGATAACCGACGTTTTTGCCAAGCTATAATACAAATTGCCCCGATACTCGTTGTCTACTCCATCCGTAATTTCAATAATAAGCCCTTGTTTTCTTGCAGTCATAAGCGGCGCTCCATAATAACTGGTAATCATATGAGAAAAAACAGCACGCTGCTGCATAAGCAGGCCATCCTCCAGCGAATGCTCCCAAAACGGCTTGCCCCACTCGGTTAATGGATCACCGCCCCACACATCATTCACAAGGAGGTCTAGCTGCCCATTCTGCTCAGCTTTAACCCGCTCGAACAATGCCCGAACCTCGGACTCCACCGTATGGTCTACACGCACTGCAATGCCTATACCCCCAGCTGCGGCAACGAGCTCCGCCGTTTCGTCAATGGTCTCCTGCCTGTTCATATTCGACAAGCCGCCTCGCACACTGCGCCCTGTACAATAGACGGTTGCCCCCGCTTTCCCCAAACCAATTGCAATTCCTCTGCCCGCTCCTCTTGTCGCTCCCGCTACAACAGCAACTTTTCCGGCTAATGGTTTCATTACCAGTCACGCTCCCTTTTCATTGCTTCTTCTAGTCTCTCCCATTATATCGTTCGCTAGATGACAACTACTGTCATATATCTCAAACGATTTGGGCTGCAAGCTTAGAAATTAAAGGGCAAAACAAAATCGCTAATGAAGCCTGCGAGCCGCTTCCCCCCGCAACACCATTAGCGATTGCCTTACGTTATTTTACAGACGGCAAACACCCTTCGCACAGGTTGGTGCCGTCGGACATTCACAGTGATGACGAAGCTCATCCAGCTTGAGGATAATAATTTCACCACGGACGACCTTGATTACCTCTTCATCCTTAAGCGCAGCCAGCATCCGATTGACACTTTCACGCGTCGCTCCGATCAGCTCAGCAAGCTCATTGTTAGTCAACCGAATATCAAGATGCAGCCCTTCTGGACGCAGCACCCCGTACATATTGCTAAGCCGGATCAGCGTCGAAGCGAGCGCCCCAAGTTTGCCGAACTGCGTCAAGTCACGCAGCTTTGATTGGCTAATTTGCTGCATAATTCCTAGCCACTTGGCGAAACTGACCGCCATGCTCCCATTTGTATTAAGCAGCAGCTCCAATTCGTCTGAAGCGATAAGCCCAGCAACCACTTCTTCTGTAGCCTCTGCACTCATGCCATGCAAAAGCTCACCTTCACCGCCATATTCGCCAAGAAAGTCGCCATGCCCAGCAAAAGACAGCGTCAAGCTTTTGCCATCCGCCATCATTCGGGTCAGCTTAATTCTTCCTGAAACAATCAAATAATGATAGCTCGCTGCATCGCCTTCCCAAAATAAATGATTGCCCGACTCATAACGGTGCATGCTCATCCGCTCGGTTAAACGTTCCAAATCAGCTGGGGTAAAAAAGGCCGCAATGCCTTCTCCTTGTGCAATGGCAGGGCGAGCAAAGCTGCCTCGTTCGTTGGAGCTATTTGCACTCATCTGGCTCATCCCCCTCCCGTTTTGTACATCATACCAATATATGACGTCTTTGTGCATACAAAAGAGGAATAAAATTGTTGAAATCCGTAATTATCACACGAAAAAAAGCTGCATCGCAGCCATCAGCGGTTCGTGGAGAACCTTGACTTGTACGATGCAGCCTTCATTTATTTAATTGTCCCCGAGCTCAGCGTCATCTCGCCGAGGGCTTCAGCCCGGTGCTTTCGCCGTCATTTTTATGATGAACAAGACGTTGATACCATTTGCGTAGCAGTGGCAGCACGTAGTAGTCAAGACCATATTTGCCAGCATTTGCGCCACCTACGATGATGAAAACACCCAGCAGCACCATCCATGGGTTAACCGATATTGTTCCAGCGAACATGAACATAAAGTTCATCAGAAGTCCGAAAAATACTGCTGCTGTCGTAAGTGCACCAACGATGAGACCTAAACCAACTAGAAATTCGCCAAGCGGGATTAAAAAATTGAACAGCTTTGCATTAGGCAGTGCGAAATGCTCGATGAATGCGGTATACGTCGGGTAGACGGGGAGCCCTGTCGCCTTGTCAGCTACCGGGTTCTGAACAGCATTATTCAAAAATCCTGCCGTATCAAAGCCCCCGCCTGTCAGCTTGCCCCAGCCCGATTCCAGCCAGTGGTACCCGACATATAGTCTAAGCAGTAAAAGTACACCTGCTGCAATTCGATTTTCTCTCAGCCATTTGTATAACATGACCACTCACTCCTTATGTGTTTATGTGTTGTTTGTTTCTGTCTTTATCATAAGGGATCGTAGAACATTAATATGTGATTTTTTTCACAATATACAAAAAAGATTGGCTGATTTCGTCTATTTGTGTCGTATATTTGAACGCAAGCACGAAGCTGTTCGACCATTGCGCTGCGCCACCATTAATCTAAAGTCTGATGCTGCTTATTATGTAAGTGGCGCAGAGCAGCTGGCTGAAATTAAGAGATAACCTTCTAGCCAACTGTCGGCTTAAATGGATTGTCTCCGCCGTTCCTGCTTTTGCCAGCGATACGTTGAAACCTCGTTTTCATGTAGGGCAACAGGTAATAATCCAGCCCGAACTTGCCAGCATTAGCTCCTCCGATTAGTATAATGCCGCCTAGCAGCACCATCCAAGGATTCGTAGAGATAGAGCCTGCTAATAAAAACATGAAATTCATGAGCAATCCGAACAAAACGGCCGTCGTGGTGAAAGCTCCTAAAATAAGGCCCAGCCCTACGAGAAATTCACCAATGGGAATAATGAGATTAAATAGATCAGCGTTGGGCAAAGCAAAATGCTCCAAAAACCCCGTGTACACCGGATAAACAAGCAAGCCCGTCGCTTTATCCGTGATCGGATTTTCGACGGCATTCGCCATAAAGCCCGCCGAGCTAAAACCTTCTCCAGTCAGCTTGCCCCAGCCAGCCGAAAGCCACTTCACCCCAATATACAAGCGAAGTAATACAAAAATAGCTGCCGCCATTCGGCTCTCCTTCATCCATGTTAGTACCATCATGATTAACCTCCTTTCGTCTAATTTTGTCGAACAATTTCATTATATAGGAAATTATGAATAATGTAAGTATTTTTATTAAAAATTAAACAAGTTGAATTTTATTTACTCTTAAGTAAATTTGAGGATAATTATATAAGTTACCGTAACTTTAATTATGTAAACTTATCTAATGAAAAAAGCAGGCTATGCGCTGTTAGCTTTCTATTGACATCCCTTTCATAAAAAAACGCTGCATCAGAGATGCAACGCTTTCTCTCCCCAGCTATAACGAACGGCTAGGCTTTTCTGCTGCCAACCTTCATTTTGCCCGCAATATTATTCATCGCATTTTGCAGCTGTTTATTGTCTATATGCGTATAAATTTGCGTTGTCGCTATACTCGCATGGCCCATAAGTTCCTGCAGCGTACGGATGTCCGTACCGCTGCGAATTTGCAGCGTAGCAAAGGAATGCCGCAGCTTATGGCTGGAAATTTTTTTGCCCGCAAGCTCTGGCAGCCTTTCCTTCAATAGCCCAATCGTGTCATCTGCGATAGTCTGAATCATGCGGATGGACAGCCGCCTGCCGAATTGCGAGACGAACATGGCCTGCTCCTTCAATTGTCCCGGCGCCTTTCTCTCCTCTATCGCTCGGCGCAGCACCTCCTGAAGCGGTGCGGGCAGTGGAACAACCCGCCATTTCCGTCCTTTTCCGAGAATATGAAGCGAGCCGTCGGAATGAAAATGCTGCAAGTTCAGACGATGAACCTCGCCTACCCGCAGTCCCGCATAACACATGAGCAGCATAATCGCGAGATTTCGCTCGTAATATTTTCCACCAATCGCAGAAACAAGCTGCTCCAGCTCATCCTCCTCCAAGTAGACAGGAATGCGCCCCTTCTCTTGCTTTGACTTGGCAATAAGCGCAGCCGGATTAACGCTGAGAGCCTCAAGCTCGATCAGCGCTTTATAAAAGGAACGCAAGGAGGATAGCTTGCGGTTGCGCGCTTCATCCCCTGCCCCTTTTTCACGGCAAGCCGACATAAATCGCACCATATCCAATTTCCCCACCTGATCCAGCGCCTTCGGATGTACCATATGTAAAAAATGCTGAGTGTCACTCAAATAGGCACGCTGGGTCGCCGCCGTCATCCCTTTGTTTTTCATCCAGATGGAGAACAGCTCCAGCTCCTGCGTATACGTATCGATAATTTCATGCTGCCACATGCTGCTTGCTACCTCCAGCTCCTCAAATTCTAACTTTTCCAGCTAAAATTTGATATATTCCTTATCATAGCTGATAAATATAATGCGCGTAAAGGGAAACTGCGTGAAATATGTATTTCACGCAGTTTTTTCAGCTCTAAAATAGGCTCCAAATGCCGCTTAATCCGGCACTAACGCGTAATTTTAGCCCCATATTCGGTAATTTCCATGTCGATGCTGACTGTAATCGGAATATCAGGAAACAGCTCTTCCCATCGGTCTTTTATTTTCTCCCACTTGCGCGGATGCTGAATACTGAACTGCTTGCCGAAGCCAAGCACATCCGTTCCATATTGCTTCTGCAGCTTTTTCAGAGCCATATTGGTCAGTCTCCGTACTTCCTTCTGGCTGCCTACTTCCGCCTGTTTTTTAAATGCAGGATCAATCGGTTCATTATTGTTCAACCATTCTTCGATCAGCCGTCCCTTCGACTTAATGCTCACATGGAAGGAAATTTGATCACCTGCTACTTTGGCGTCAATTTTGCTTTTCATGCTTTTCACCTCATAGACAATCGGCTGATGGTTGTCCTCATGATAGCTTTTGACCAAGCCACCCACTCCTTTTCCAGTCAGCCATACGCAGCCAATCGTTTCTTCTTCATTTAGTAGCCCTTGCAATTTTTGCGTTTTGCCTTTAATAACGGCCCCGCCGGAAAATTTGACCTCTCCATCTGCGGCAATGACATTTTGCAGCAAATAGCTTTGCTCACCATATATTTTTCCCTCCAGCTTCGATAACGTCATCGGCTCTAAAATTTTTAAGGAGCGGTAACGGTTGTCCACTAGTCCCGAAAGCCGAAAGGACGGAATAATAGAGTTGTCTTTCGCAATCAATGTGCTGCGTGCGCTCCCTTTGCTAATCAGAACGAGACAACTCGGCCGAATTTCATTGTCACGCAGGAAAAAATCGAGCAGCTCATTCATGCTGTATTTCCGCGAAAGCTTCTCATTAATAACAATGACCTTCATATGTTGGCCAATGACTGGACGTTCCATTCGCGCCGAAAACTCGCGAATGAGCTGAAACATGGAATCCCCGGTTTCGGAAATATTAAAATATGGCTTCGCTGAGACTGGCGCCTGTCCGCCACTATGCTGGCTTTCAGATTGCACATTAATAATCTGCAGGGTATAACTTAGAAGCTTGCGCTTGCGATAGTCGTCTCCTTCTTTACGAAATGTTTTTTCCAGTTTCGTTTCACTCGCCGGATCCAGGCTCATGCCGACATAGATGCTTTGATCCTCGATCTCATCCTTGCTCCAGCAGCCCGTCTGCAAGGGCAGAACGACCGCACATAAAACAATAAGGAGCGAGCGCTTGGCTTTATGTCTAATTCGCATGCTTGCTCGCCCTCCATTTCGTCACAATCAATAAAACAATCGGAATAACCCCAAACAAATACAATGCCACTTTTCCAATCCAGTCCCCAAGCGTAAACACATCGTCTAATTTTTTCGGGACAGCAACGAAAATATAAACGAATGGGAGCAGACCATACAGACAGGTTTTTATTTTGCGCTTGTATAGCTGGGAAATGCCCAACGCTGAAAAATAAAAGGCGGTTGTGAAGCTGGAGAAAATTTGCATAATCCAAATAATCAACAGCAAAAATTCGAATCTTTCAAAAATCAAGCCCGACAATTCGAAGCTTCTGGCCATATCAAGTGTAGGCCAGTTTTTCGTTAAGGTGCCATCAACGGACAATGCCCCAATGACCATAAAGACGGTCACAATATAAATAACGAGCGGAATGGCTATCCCTGCGGTCACCGCTTTAATGTTTTTTTGGGGATTTTTCATATAGGCTGTCAAGAAGATAATGACCTCAAAGCCTGTAAAGGCGAGCGAGGTCGTCTGAATCCCTTTTAGAACGGGCCAGATGCCTTGCCCCAATAGCGGACGCAAATTATCTAAATCAAATATAGTAAACCCCATTAACGTTACCAGTAAGTAGATGAAAATCGTCAGTGGCAAAATCAGCTCAAACAGCCGGGCAATGGCACCGAGTCCGCCCAGCATCAAATACAGCCCCACCCACAAAAATACGGAAGTAATCGCCCATTGCGGTGTTCCCTCTAATAATATAAAGCTGGAAACCTCGGCTAAAGAACGCACTTGAAAAGCGGCAGTCGCGGCAAAATATAAGATCATCACTGGACCTAGCAAATGCCCCAGCCACGAACCTATAATTTTTCGACTGTATTCATAAAAGGTTTGACCGGGATAGGCTTGCGATAAAAGCGCCATAATGACCCCCACCACAATGGCTACAAGCCCGCCCAATAAGACCGATATCCAAGCGTCCGGCGTGCCAACCTTTTCCGCTGATACCCGGGGAAGCGATAATATGCCAGAGCCCAGCATGAAGTTAGAAATCATAACCGCGACCTGGATGGTCGTGAGTTTTTCCTGGGGAAGGCCGCCTATAGCCTGTTGGTTCCCGCTCATTGGCTCACCTTTTTCTAGTAGAATCCTGCGGATAAAGAAGCTTTGGCCTCCGCTTCATCATCCGCAGCGGCGCGCGCATAAGAAAATCCTTCCATTCCCCTAACCGGTATGGAGCTGCCGGGCTGGCATAAGGGACGCCAAAGCTTTGCAGCCTCGAAATATGAGCGCCTAACAGCAGAGCATACAAGATAACGCCATACATGCCGAAGGCGGCTGCACAAAACATCGCGGGAAAGCGCAGCATACGTATAGAAATGCCGGCACTATATTGCGGTATCGAAAACGAGCAGATCGCGGTCAGTGCCACGACGATAACGAGAATCGGGCTGACAATTCCCGCCTGAACAGCCGCTTCCCCAATAATGAGACCGCCTACGATTCCCATCGCCGGACCAATCGGCTTCGGCAGACGGAGGCCAGCTTCCCGCAATATTTCAATGGCAATTTCCATAATCAATGCTTCAACCAGAGAAGAGAAAGGTACGCCTACTCTCGTAGCAATGATGGAAATGACCAATTTAGTTGGAATTAAGCCAGGGTGAAAGGAGATGAAGGAAATATAAGTAGCCGGAACAAACAAGGCCATTATTGCGGCGAAAAAGCGCATAATCCTTAGCAGCGTGCCGGCAATCCAGCGCTCATAATAATCCTCTGGCGACTGCAGCAGCATGCTGAAGGTTACAGGTGCGATTAGAGCAAATGGCGTACCATCAAGCAAAATGGCCACCTTCCCTTCCATTAGAGCTGCCGTCACTCTATCTGGCCTTTCCGTGTTTTGAATTTGCGGAAAGGGGCTTAAATAGTTATCCTCAATTAGCTGCTCAATATAGCCCGACTCCAGCACGTTGTCGATGCGGATTTTAGATACCCGCCGGCGCACCTCCTCCACTAGATCAGGATCCGCGATTCCTTTCATATAGCCGATATACAGATCCTTCTTCGCCCGCTCGCCAACCTGGAGCTTTAGCAAACACAAGTCCTTATTTTCACCCTGTTTGCGCAGCAAAGCGATATTGTCGGATAAATTTTCATTAAATCCCGCTCTTGGCCCGCGAACCAATGCTTCCGAAATAGGCTCTTCAATGCTGCGGCTTTTGCCCGCGAGCGCGTAGATTAATGTAATTTCTTTTATCCCATCAATTATTAAGGCCGTATAACCTGTAAGCACTTTGGAAAGCATCTCTTCCTGCGTTTCCACTTCCATAATTTCGCTTGTAGATAACAGCGTATTTTGAATAAGCTCCTTCGAAATCGGTCGATCATCAAACGAATAGGACATTAACGCTTTTAACACATGAAAATCAATTTGCTCCCTGTCCGTCAGCCCATCACAATACACAATTGCCGCTTTGATCTCTGTCTGCCCCAGTTCAAATTGCCGTATGCTGACATCTCCGTATTCCTTTATCTGTTCTCTTATAACCTCTAAACGGCTTTCAATGCTGTTTTCCCTATTCATGACTCAATTCCTTTCCGACTCAGCCCATTTGAATACGACCGAGAGTATGACCGGAACGATTAGCACGGCCAGTGCCTGAAGGAAGACGGGGTATTCCGGTATATAGGCTAGAAATGTCTTCACTTTGCACCGCCATCCCTTTGTTTTGCGCTTGATTGAATAAAGTGTATGTTTTCCTGATTTCCCTGTTTTTAACCACTAACTTTGAAAAACAAGGTGAAACGGCTGGCGCCGTCCTCTGGCGGCGCAGCGCGTTTCAGTCCGAGAAATATAGAGAAAGGATAGCGTTAGAATAGCCTTTCCTATATTTCAAGGTGAAACGGCTGGCGCCGTCCTCTGGCGGCACAGCGCGTTTCAGTCCGAGAAATATAGAGAAAGGATAGCGTTAGAATAGCCTTTCCTATATTTCAAGGTGAAACGGCTGGCGCCGTCCTCTGGCGGCGCGGCGCGTTTCAGTCCGAGAAATATAAGTAAGCATATGCTTTCTTATATTTCAAAAAAAAAGTACCCACAGTCCGACCACTTTTTTTCAAAGTGTCTGACTATAGGTACCTAATGATTAAGGCTTGCTTTATTTCATTGTTGCTTGCTAATCTAGCTTCACTCGTACGTTTGCAACTCTAGCTTATTTTCCAGAAGCACGCTGCTTAGAGCGGACGAGGCCGAAATAAGCAACCATCCCGAGCATGCTGGCGGTAAAAATAATGACGCCCATCGGGACAGCTGTTTCCTCTCCGGCAATGCCAACGAGCGGAGCCGCTACAGCACCAAGCACAAAAGGCAGCAAGCCAAGCAAAGCCGAGGCACTGCCGGCAATATGGGCTTGGTTTTCCATAGCCAGCGAAAACGAAGCGGTAGCGGTAATACCGATTGAGCATACAAAGAAAAATAAAGGAACGACTAGCGACCACAGCGGCCCCTCCACAAGCACCGCAATCAGCAATGAAACGCTGGATGCCGCGGAGAGCAGCAGCCCGAGTAGCAAAAATTGCTGCTCCGTCCATTTATGGCTGAGGCGCCCGACGATCTGCGAGCCCAAAATAAGGCTGAGGCCGTTGGTGCCGAACAAAAAGGCAAATACTTGCGGCGAGGTGCCGTAAATATGCTGATAAATAAACGGTGTGCCTGAGACATAAGCGAAAATACCGCCGATCATCAGACCTTGCGTCAACGCATAACCGGTGAACTCGCGATCTTTAAGCAACTGCCCGAAATTACGCAGCAGCTCGCCGAAATTGCTCGAAATTCGCTTTTCGCGTGGCAGTGTTTCCTCCAGCTGCCACGTTGCAATAAGCGCCAGAGCAAGGCCTATCGCCCCGAGTACGATAAACACGCCGATCCAAGTGGTGAAGGATATAATTCCGCTTCCCGCAACAGGTGCCAGTAAAGGCATAACATTGTTAACCAGCATAATAAGTGCAAAATATTTGGTCAGCTCATGTCCGCTATATAGATCACGGACAATAGCCCTTGAAATAACGATGCCTGCTGAGGCCGCAAAGCCTTGTATAAAACGGGCAACGATAAACAAAGTAATATTCGGTGCCAGCGCACAGGCCAGCGAAGCAATTAAATAAACGACCAAGGACAGCAGCAGCGGCTTGCGCCGGCCATGAACGTCACTCATCGGTCCCATGACGAGCTGCCCGAGGCCAAGGCCGATTAAACAGGCGGTTAAGCTCAATTGCACAAGTGAAGCCTTCGTACCGAAATCCTCGGCTATTTGTGGAAACGAAGGCAAATACATATCAATCGTCAGCGGGCCCAGAGCCGAGAAAGAACCGAGCAGCAAGGCCAGCCTGAGCCGGTTACGATTCTGATTCATTTTCATTTGAAGCTTAATTCCTCTCTGGTGTCGTATGAAAATAAACTTGTTATGAATTTATACCATTATAGAGCCAGCAGCTTAACCCCTTTGGGCATTATGGCGCTAATACGCTCTTTAACAGCAGGCTGGCGCATTTCCTCGCCAAAAATGACTACCGTTCCTTCATCGCTGCTCGTGCGAATCAAACGTCCCATGCCTTGTCTTAACCTCAGCAGCATATAAGGCATATCCACTTCCTCGAAAGGCAGCTGGGCATCGGCGCGTCTTGCAGCAAACACCGGATCATTCGGCGGGAATGGCAGCGACCATACAATGACCTGCGATAAAGAAGGCCCCGGTATGTCCAGTCCCTCCCACAGCGTCACCGCGCACAGCACGCTGGACTCATCGGCTTGGAATGCCCCAATCAAATGGCTAATCTCCGACGTTCCTTCATAAAGGAAACGTCTTTGCTGTGCAAGCGGCTCATCATTCATCGCCTGCTTGAAGCGCGCAAGCTCCTCACGAGAAGGGAACAAAATGAGCGTGCCGCCCTTCGCTTCCCCAAGCAGCTTTACCGTTGCCTGCATTTGGTTCGCGAATTCATCCAAAGCTTCCGACTCGGATGCAAGCACCCGCATTTTATGCTCATAATCATAAGGCGAAGCAACGGAGAACGACTCAGCCTGCTTAATGCCCAGGCTGTCCATCGTATATTCGAAGGAGCCGTCTACCGACAGCGTAGCCGATGAGAAGACGATTGGCATTTTGCGAGAGAACACATGCTCCTCCAGCACTTCCTTCACCATCTTAGGCATAATGACAAGAGAAATGCCCGACTTGTCCTCCATCACCCAGCTAATCGGCTTTTCGGGTTTGCGGAACAGCGAAAGGGCATATTGAATCATCTCCAAATGCTCCTCGACGATTTTGAGCTGATATTCATCAAGCGTGAACAAGCCGCTTTCGAACACAAGCTCCTCCTCAATGAGATCAAGCAGCTGATGCAGCCGGTTTACTTCCTGTATAAGCGTGTTGTCCCACAGCAGCTCGCGGCGATCTGATGCTGCGACAGCACGGCTGCTTTGCTGGATACGCTCAAAAAGCTGCTCGCTTTGCACAATTGCATCCTCAATGGCCAGCGCCAGCGATTCGCGGATTTCCCCTTCCAGCAATCGCGTAATAATGCTCTCAAATACCGCATGGTTGAGCTTATACGTTAGCGCCTGCTGCGCCGCCGTTTCGAGCAAATGCCCTTCGTCGAATACAACTGAGCTATGCTCCGGCAGCAAGGGAAGTTGTCCCTCGCGTTTGCGTGCTTCATAGGTCCATACATGCTCCATATAAAAGTCATGCGAGCAAATAATTAAATCCGTTGATTTGCGGTAATGATCGCGTGACAGCGTTTGTCCGCAGCGATGTCTGCGGCTGCATACCATGCAGTCCTGAAAGACGTCCCAACCGACATGGTCCCAAACTTCATCGCTGAGCTCCGGATAATCCCGGCGGTTGCCATAAGGATAAAAGCTTTGCATCGTTTCTGGCTTATGAACAAAATCCGGCAAGCTGCGATAAATGTCGTCAAAATGCTCTGCGCCCTCTAATTGTGCGTCGCCCCGTGCATCATCCAGCTTGTTCAAGCAGACATACTGGTCAGGCGATCTTCCCAATCTGCTGTCGATGTTCAGCCCTAAATGGCGGGACAGCTTGGCAATATCGCCTTCCGGCTTTACCAGCTGCTCGATGAGCGATTCATCAGCGCAGGCAATAATAGCCGGCTTGCGAGTATAACGCGCGTAGCTAATGGCATAAAGCAAATAAACGAAAGTTTTGCCTGTGCCGACGCCGGCCTCAGCGAAAATCGTCTGCTTGTCCGCATAAGCCCGTTCCAGCTGAAATGCCATATAAATTTGCTCATCTCGCAGCTCAAGCCCGGCTTCGGGAAGCTTCTCGTAAAAAACATCCGCGATCCAGTCGCTTGCCTGCTGCATATAAGGCTGCGACGGGTCAAAATCAAACGGATAATGGTGTTGTGTCATGCTTAGCAGCGCCTCCAAATAGACGCCCGAACGGCTGCGCTAAAATCACGCAGCCGTTCGGGCGGTTTTTTTTTCAAATTGAAATTAAAAGTCAGATTTCGGTTTTCTAGGCTGCGGCTTTGGCTTGTTCTGCACGGCTGGCAAATGCTTCATGCTTCGTAGCATCGGTCCTTTGCATATCGGGCAGGTTTGCTCTGCCGAGGCGAATTCATCTCTTACCCACGCTTTGCATTCGGGGTTTTTACATTTCAAAATTTTGGTAGGTAATAATTTCGGTTTCGTAATGTCTTCGCTCGTAGCCAATATATTTTACATCCCTTTCATTTACACGTTCAGGCAATCTGACATAATATATCACTTCTTGGCCGCATACGTCAAGGCTCCCAAACCCGCCAGCCCCCTCTAGCTGGCTAGGAAACGTTACAGCTTCCCTTTGTATTTTCCAGTATTGGTAATCGTTACTTTCACATCGATTTGGCCCAATGTTTTTTGGTTTAGTAGAAGCTGTTTGCTATTACGCAGCTGATGCCACAGCTTGGGTTCACTGCGATAGAGCTCGGCAAATAAATTTAATAGATCGGTTTGAGTGACAAGGCCTTTCTCATAGGTAGCCATCATTTCATCGCGAATCGCCTTCGCTGCAAGAACCTCCATCTCTTTCACCGAAACATCTTTAATCATTTCCTCCACATAGGCTCTCGCCTTAATTTCAATCTTAAACTGCAATGGCTTGCTGTTCTTAACATACCGTATCCGGTAATTCGGTTTAATAATGACGAGTGTAGCGGTCGGAGCTTCTCGATTGCCAATTAGCAGAACGGAACGTTTATTTTCTTTTTGCACCCATCTTCTTCCGAGCAATTCTGTTTCAGAAAACCAGCTTAAATTCTCGTTTTGCCGAATGAAAAAGGCGCCCGTAATTTTAAACATCGGCATTTTCCGGGCATCCTCCCTCCATACCTCCTTCGTTATGCCAATCGTAGGAATGATGGCGGTATTGCCCGGCTCATTAAATTCGGCAATAAATTTGAAGCCATATTGGGGATCAATGTTGGAGCGCTGGGCATGGGTATCCTCGGGTATATCCAGAATGGTATCCAAGACAGGCAAATTCAAAATCGATTTTTGCTTAAAAATATCTACGATCGGCGTCTTTGTTGAATAGAGCAATATATTGTAACGAACTTCGCGGTAACGATTGATTGCTTCGTAGCTTTGCCGAACAATCGCTTGTGATTTTAGAAGCTCCTCATCTACCACAACCGCTTTGACATGTCCCCAAAACAATCTAATCTGCGAAGTTTCGGACAGCGAGGACAACGATTCCGTCACCGTCTTTCCTGTGCCGCGGCCGATCCATACCGGTATGTTTTTCCCTATTTCATTTTTATCGGATTTGGCTACATTTAAGAAGTTAAGCACCTGCGCGTAAGATATAAAAAACCCATCCTTATAATCCAGGCCGATAGCTGTGACATAAGCCATGTTTTGAATCGGCTTTGAATCAAAGCAGCCTGGACTCAGCAGCAGCAAACTAGCGATCAGGCTCCATTTTATCCATACTTTCATGCTAATCTTCCCCTTGCTTGTCCGAATCAACCGTATGCAATGTTTCCGGCCTTTGTTTCTGCTTTACCCAGGGCAGCCGAAGCGCAGCCGTAAGAAGCTCCCTCATTATAGGAGGAGAAAACGGCGACAGGTACGGGACCCCGAAAGAGCTGAGCCGTCCCATATATCCGATAAGCACGACAATCCCTAATATGAATCCGTACATTCCCAATAGGGAAGCAGCTACAAACAACAGAAAACGGATGACGCTTACCGTCGTACTTAACGATTGATTGACAAGTGTCGCTCCAGCAACTGCCGTAATCGCCCCCACAACGACGACGCTTGGTGACACAAAGCCGGCCCGAATAGCAGAATCGCCAATAATTAATCCGCCAATAACGGTTAAGCTTTGGCCGATGGAGCTTGGCAGACGAACGCCGGCCTCTCTGAATATTTCCAGTAGCAGAAGCAAAATTAAAAATTCCAATGCTCCTGAGAAGGGCAGTCCAATTCGGGCAGCAGCAATCGTCGACATTAGCCTAAACGGGATTTGATCTTGATGAAAGGCGGAAAGCGCAATCCACAGCCCCGGCAGCAAAATAGATTGAAAAAACTAAAAATGCGCAGCAAGCGCGCAAACGAAACATATTGAAAATTAAAATATAAGTCTTCAGGTGATTTCAGCATGAGAAAAAAGGGGCTTGGGCCAATTAAAACCATAGGATTGCCATCCACAACAACGATAAATCTGCCTGCGAGCAAGCTGCTTACTGCATAATCCGGCCGTCCCGTAAAGTCGAGCAAAGGAAATAGGCTATACTTCTCTTCCACAAGCATTTCTTCCAATTGATTAATGCTGTATAGTCCATCCACATCAATGCTATTTAATCTATCTCTAACCTCGCTCAGCACATTTGGCGCAATAATATCGTCGATGTACAATAAACCGACCTTCGTTCTCGTTCGTCTGCCGAGCGTTACCGTCTCATAGCATAAAGACTTGCTGCGAATTCGTTTGCGAATGAGCGCGACATTAATGCCTACATCCTCCACAAAGCCGTCTCTAGCCCCTTTAATCGATACTTCTGTTGTTGATTCCTCTGGTGTACGATGAGGGGGATGGCCAAGCGTCATTCGAAATAAGGCATTTGACTCATTAAACAGGAGCAGCAAATCACCTTGAAAAATCCACTCGCAAAGCTGCTCTGGCAGCGTATCCGCAGCTGCTGGAATGAGCGGCAGCGTCCCGTATAGCTTCCCCGTTTGCAAATGAGCAAATCCATTTTTACGGTATAGCTGCTCGAGATCCGGAAGAATATACTTTCCAATTTGGGAAGTATCACATAACCCTTCGCTATAAACAAGAATGATCTCCGATAGGACATCCTCATCAAATTGAAATCGCTGGATCAACACATCCGCAGAATGCGAAAATAAGGCGGATATCGACTGCAGCTTCCATGGCTCAGCAGGCTGAAGTTTGGTTTTGTTCATGCCAGGTTCCCCTCCCTTTGCCGCTTCAGCAAAGCGATTGCGAGGAATACGGCTGAAAGAACCAAAACCGTCGCCAGCGTGACGGGGAAGTAATAGTGATAGAGCCATAGATAAGAGGAATAGCCATTAATCGGGATGAACCCGAACAGAATATAGCCAAGTGTCAGCAACATAATGAGTCGCCGCGTCCCTTCCTTTTTCCGAAAGGGAATGAGCTCTCCCAATAAAAACATAGCAAAGCTTGTACGAATAACGGCTCCAGACAGCCATTGAAACTCCGATAAAAAATCCACATGCTCAATGTTGCCGAATTTCACAAGCCTCCATTGCTCAAAAGGGGATTCCATCTGCTTCCCCGCTTCTACATGTCCAAACTCCGTAATGCCCCCGATAATAGGTCCGAGCGTAATATAAATTAAGAGAACGGCCAAAATGAGGAGCTGCCATGTCTTTACGCGGGACTTGATCCGGTGCTGGACAGCTAAAAGCATAATCATTTCTACAAATCCGCCACCGACATAGATCATGCCATGAATCGCGGGCTGCCAGCCATTTTCTAGGACAGGCTGCAAAAGACGATAATCTTTCTCCGGCGTATTAGCTATGGCTACAAAGTAACCCAGCAAAATGACTACAGGAAGCATAATCCCTGCAGCAATCGCTATCATGCGAATGCCGGATATTGCAAAATAGCAGCATACTAGACATAGGGTGATAATTAAAGCCGATCTTGGCGTGCTGGGCATATAATTGGTGGTCGCCCATCGGACCGTATCAATTAAGGTAAATCCCCCGATGTAAAGCAATTGCAGACCGAGCGGAATGATCATCAGCCAAGCGATGACCGGATTCGTTTTGGATGCCAGCCAAGGGTGCAGCTTCTGTTGACCCGATCTCTTCATAAATAGCACCAGCAATATGCACCATGGAAGAAACAATACGCCTGTTAATAAGACGGAAATCCATGCATCCCTGCCGGAAGCATCCAAAATTAAAGGATTCACAACGACATGATTCGTTAAGCCAACGGTCATCATGAGAATCATGCATATTTGCAGGAAGCTTACTTTATGAAGTACCTTAACCATTTCAAATCCCACCCAAAGCGTTTATTTAAACGATAATAGCGCTTATAGGTTTCCTTATTGATCCAATTTTATACAAAAAAAAAGGAACACCGCCTTCAAGGCGGTATTCCCATATAAATTTATTAACGTTTAACCGGAACCAAAATCTCGGTCTCCCCCGTATCGAAGCCGACAATCACTTGGGCTGCCATCGAAATAAACAAGCCATTTTCCACTACGCCAGGAATCGAATTCAGCTGTTCATGCAGCTCGGAAGGCGAGGCAATCGTGCCGAAACGGCAGTCAGCAATATAGTTGCCGTTATCCGTTACAAAGGTTCCGTCTGCCGATGCCCGCAGCTCGGCGGTGCAGCCAAGCTCTCTCAGCTTTTGCAGCGTCAAATTAGAGGCGAAGGGCACAACTTCCACCGGAAGCGGAAAATGTCCAAGCTGGCTTACTTTTTTGGACTCATCCACGATTACGACAAAGGTTTTGCTGTGAGCAGCAAGAATTTTTTCCCGCAATAGCGCACCGCCGCCGCCTTTAATCAAATGAAGCTCGCCGTCTACTTCATCCGCACCGTCAATCGTTAAATCAATCGCCGTAATTTCAGCGAGTGGAACTAACGGAATGCCGTATTCAGCCGCTAAATCCTCCGACTGCTTGGAGCTGGCAACGGCTTTAATGTCCAGTCCTTCGAGCTTCATTCTTTGTGCCAGCTTCAAAATCGCCCAATACGCTGTCGTTCCTGTTCCAAGCCCAACAAGCATGCCATCTTGCACAAGCTGGACGGCTTTCTCTGCTGCCAATTGCTTGACGTTCAAACGTTTCCCTCCGCTCTCTGCGTACCGTTTTAAAGTTACAAGCCTAATATGTGATAGCCTGCATCGACATGCAGCACTTCGCCAGTTATTCCGCGTGACAGATGGCTAAGAAGGAATAGCGTCGCATCACCGACTTCTTCCTGATCAATATTGCGCCGCAGCGGCGCACGTTCTTCGATCGTCTGCATAATGTCATTGAAGCCGGAAACGCCTTTTGCCGATAGGGTTTTAATCGGGCCAGCAGAAACCGCATTAACACGAATATTATATTTGCCAAGATCCTCCGCCAAATATCGTACGCTTGCTTCAAGCGCTGCCTTGGCAACGCCCATAACATTATAATTTTTCACGACGCGCTCTGCGCCAATATAAGATTGGGTAACGATGCTGCCGCCCTCGGACATGACACCCTTTGCCTGTTTGGCAATCGCCACAAGGGAAAAAGCGCTGGAATTTTGCGCGAGGAGATAGCCTTCACGCGACGTTTCCAGGTACTCGCCCTTAAGCTCGTCTTTATCCGAAAAAGCAAGGGAATGCACGATTCCATCAATGCTTCCCGCCTGCTCTTTAATATGGGCAAAAGCTGCGCTTATGCTTTCATCATCCAATACGTCGCAAGGTACCGTCAGCAGTGGCGTAATGCCTGTCTGCTCCAGCAAGCCCTTCAGCTTCTCGAAAGAGCGTTCCTTTCTGTATGTAAAAATAAGCTGAGCCCCTTCCCGATGCAGCGACTTGGCAATTCCCCAAGCAATGCTGCGCTCATTCGCGACGCCCATGACTACGATTTTTTTGTTGTTCATCATTCCAGACAAAATAATCCCTCCATTAACTAAATCCATAAACCTTTTGCCATTATAGCACAAAACAAGGTGAAACGGCTGTCGCCGTCCATAGGCGGCGTGGCGCGTTTCAGTCCGAGAAATATAGAGAAAGGATAACGTTTGGATATCCTTTCCTATATTTCAAGGTGAAACGGCTGGCGCCTTCCTTTGGCGGCGCAGCGCGTTTCAGTCCGAGAAATATAGAGAAAGGATGACGTTTGAATATCCTTTCCTATATTTCAAGGTGAAACGGCTATCGCCGTCCATAGGCGGCGCGGCGCGTTTCAGTCCGAGAAATGCTATAATAAACGTTAGCATCTTATTCATAGAAGGATGATTTATTGTAATGACAGAGCAGGAGCGCATGAATTGCATGAAATGCCGCCATTATTATGTAACTTGGGACCCCGGCGCGCCAAGAGGCTGCAGGGCGTTCGGCTTTAAATCGCAGGCGATGCCAAGCCAAGTTGTGCTAGCTTCCTCCGGGAAGCCTTGCCTGAACTTTGAAGCGAAGGGCAAAGGATAAGGCAGCAGACCGTCAAAGAACGGTTTGCTGCCTTATTTTTTTAGAATTTAGAATTTGGCTTCCTGCCTTCTCTTCTTTAGCTAGACAAGAGACAGATTTACATAAAGGGCAGCCTGCTCCATGTGCTGCGCGTATAGCAAAGGCGCATGCCAGCGCGCTCCATATTCCGCTGGCTGCTAGAGCAATAGGCGGCTTGTCCTACTATGAGGCTGCAGCCCGCTTGGACAGCAGCACGCAAGCGCGCTGCAATTAAAGCCGCTTGAACACCTCGCATGCGATATTCTGGCAAAGTAGCGGCAAATGTAAGGGATGCGATATGTTCATGGATATGCACGACGCCGACCCCAACAGCGATATGATCGATCTCAGCAGCATAAAACTGCCAGCCTTCCCGGCTGAACAGCATGCGGTTATTGTCCGCAATGTGGTTTTTACCAGCAATCGGCAACCCGCTGCCCAGCGCATGCAGCTCCGCATATAGATCAATCTCATGCTCAGCCAGCCTGCGTACGACAATGCCCATCTGACCTTCCTCCGACCTCACGTCTGCTGTTTCAGCAATGCTTCCTGCCATACTCGCATGAAAGCCCGTCTGATAAAACCCTTGCTTGGCCAGCGCCAGCAGCGTCTCCCCATCTGTACGCGAAGGCACAATTTCAAATTGTGGGCTCCCGCCCTGCTCTTTATACCACTTTAGCACTTCATCCAGCTGCGCTGCACCTGCACGGCCAAAGCCTTTAACCGTATTAAATTGCGGCCATGGCATTGCTCGGCTGGCAATAGCCACTGCTGGGCCGAAGCGTTGCAGCGCTATTCCCATCGGGTTATGCTCCCGTTCCTGAATGGCCTTCATTCGATCCAGCATATAGACAAGCTCGGAGTTCTCAACGTGCTCCACAAGCTCGGGGGTAGTCATCCATATATTCAACAAGTGAAGCCTCCTTATAATTGGGACAATGGAATATCCTTAATGGCTTTAACGATCCAATCGGCACGGGAAAGATCCTGATCGCCTGAATGAATATTAATATAGCCGATGCAGCGCATGCCCGCCTCTTTCGCTGCGATGACCCCGTTGCGGGAATCCTCCAAAACGACGCAATCCGCTGGCAATACGCCAAGCTGACGAGCTGCCTCCAAATATACATCGGGAGCTGGCTTGCCGCTCGGCACCTCTTCTCCGCTGACGATACTTGCAAAATAATCGGTAATATCGAACTTGCGCAGCACTTCTTCAATAAAAATCCGCGGGGAGGAAGACGCTAAAGCGATTGGCAGGTTCCGTTGCTTGAGCTCGGCAAGAAGGGACAAAATACCCGCAATTGGCGCAAAATCACGAGCGCGAAGCTCCTCTATTTTTCGCCGTAGCTGGTAAGAAATGATCTCCTCCACTGTATGCTCCATGCCATATTCCACGCGAATAAGACGCCACATGGCCGGATTGGTCATGCCCACGTATTTTTCCAGGTCGTCCTGCGTGACCTTGAAGCCCAGATGCTCCATCGTCTCCAAATCCACCTCAAAATGCAGCGGTTCACTATCGATAATGACGCCATCCATATCGAAAATAAATGCTTCCATCGCACTCTCCCCATTCCGACTTTGCATTTGTTTACATAACTATATTTATGTAACTATTCAATTAAATTCAGACTATTCAGAAAATACGTCTCTAACATCCTAAGTATGAAGCAAGTGAATTTGCGAAATGTCCGTAAATTCTATTCGTCCTATTGAAGCGACTACCACTTCTGCCGGATAAAACTGCGCCTGCCTGCCGCCTGAAAAATACCATTCCCGGGCTTGCTTCACCACAATAAACAGCCCATGCTCATCGCCGACAGGGGTAAATCCCTCGCTATCTTCACCCCAATTGGGTAGGCCTATAGCGTTCAGCTGCCGAACGGCAGGAATGACCTCGGTGGCAACGATGCCAAGCTCGCTGATTTCGATGCAATCCGAGAGGGCAAACGGGTGCTCGGTACTATTTTTCAACTGATGCCTGGCAATAAACTCGATAATATTACCAGCGGGATCGGCGAAATAAACGGCCCCTGCATTCCATGAGGTGAAAAACACTTCGTCTCTGCCCTCCTCCTCAATGAGCGCCACCTTTCCCTTTAGCCAGCTTTTTGCCTCCGCAAGCTTGTTTTCCGGTATATTGATCGCAAAATGATAGAAGGGGTCAGTGTGGTCCGTTGTCGCCCGGAAAGTGAGCTGCGTGCTGCCAATTGCTGCCGTGAAGGACTGCTCGTTTCGCTCCAGCACCGGGAAACCAAGCTGCTCCATATAAAAGGAATACAGGGCCTCCAGCCTGCTTGTCCATAAGGTGATTTGTTCAAATTTCATCGTGCCTATTCCTCCCTACAGCAAGGCAATACTGCCTGCACCCTTGCAAATATTTTGAAAGTCTATTTTACCATACTGACTAGCCTTTAGCTTCAGCACTGCAAGGGAATGACGACCGTAATGGTCGTGCCTTCGCCGGGTTTAGAACGCACACGGAGCTCAGCCTGCTCGCCATACAGCAACGCCAGACGCGAAATGACGTTGCTCATTCCGATTCCTGCACCTTCCTTGCTCCGTGCGTCCGCCGCCTGCTGCGGGCTCATGCCTTTGCCATTGTCGCTGACCTCGAACAACAATCGGTCCTCCACCATCCGGCCGCTAATGTTCACAAGACCGCCCTGCTCGCCCGGTTCACCGGATTCAAAGCCATGAATCATCGCATTTTCCACGAGCGGCTGGAGAAAAAGCTTCGGAACGAGGCTATCCTCTGGCACGCCCTCTAAATCATAGGCCACTTTAAAAATGCCATCAAAGCGATTTTCCATAATATGCGTGTAGCTTTGCAGCCAATTTAAATCGTCGCGCAGCCGTACCATTTCCTGCTTGTTTTTCACCGTGTATTGCAGCATGGACGACAAGCTGACGATCATTCGGCTAATGGCGGACTCATCCCGATCAATCGCCATCCAGTTAATAATATTAAGCGTATTGTACAAAAAATGCGGGTTCAGCTGGAGATTAAGCGCCATAATTTCCGTTTCCTTCTCCCGCAGCCGGCTTTCGTAGTTTTCTTGAATCAGCTCGCGTATTTTATCATTCATCACATTAAATTTCTTCGTTAAAATGCGGAATTCCAGCTGCGGCTGGTCAGGAATTTTCGCTGTGAAATCGCCTGCTCCGGTCATTTGAATGGCAACCAGCATTTTTTTGATCGGCTGGGTCAGGCGCCCTGCGATAAAGGAGGCAATAACGATTGAAATAATGAGCAGTGCCACGCCTGATAATATATCCATATAGCGAATGGCTGGCAAATTGCCAAGCAGCTGCTTGTACGGCGTCACATTAACCGTCACCCAGCCTGTAACCTGAGAAGTATCGTAGCTGATCAGTACATCCTCCCCGTTTTCCTTAACGAGCGAAGTGCCGAATGGCTGCCGAAACTCTGTCTTGTACCATTGATTGTGGTCAGCTGTACCGAGCTTGCTTAGCTCGGGATGCGTTACGATCTTTCCATCCTTGGAGACGATATAAAAATAGGAGCCTTGAACCGCGGACAAGCTCTGCTGCACACTGCGCTGATAAAAGGATTCATTGAAATTAAGCAGCAGCACCGGTCGCTCGACATGCTCTGGCCAATTGTAAATGGCACCGTCAATAATCGGGGAGCTGTTGAGCAGGCGGGCGCAGGAAAACACCATCCGGAACTTGGCATCCATGTCATATAGCGCCTCCTGTTGGAAAGCGCGGGTTAAATCATAGGTGGGTACCCAAATTAGGCTGCCTCTGCTGGCCATCACTTCCTTATAAATGGCCGACTTGCGGAAGCCCTGCGGATCCGCCGAGACGAACGGGGAGGAGGACGTATACATGCCGCTGCCTGATCCAAAGCTGAAATAGCTCGTCACAAGCTGAGCGGTATACAAATCCTGATCATGTCCAAAATATTTATTCAAAATAACCGTTGCCTGCCGGTCCATCTGGACCAACTCGTAATCATTTTGCGGCTTAGGGCGGTTGAACAGCCGGTATAAGTCCGGGTCAGAGATGAGTGAAACGGTGCGCTCTTCAATGTTGCTGAACACAATATCGCCGATTTCATTGTTTTTTTTCACAATTTCCAGCATGCTGTCGCGCGCATTCGTGACAATAATGTCAGAGCTTGCACTGTAATGCAGGATGCCGTTTAGCACAGATGGAAGCGTAATCAACAGCACAAAAAACAAAATGAGCCTCGTTCTGAACTTCATATCCCGTACACGCTCGCGAATTTTCCGCAAAATGCTCCCTGCTTCCTCCGGCTTCTGACCTCGGGTCAGGAGCGCTTCATATGACGGGCTATCGACCGATATTCCTCTGGCGTCAGTCCAAATTCCTTTTTGAACACGCGATTAAAATATTTCACATCATGATAGCCGAGGCTTCCAGCTACCTGATAAATTTTATCGTTGCTTTCCTCTAGCAGCTGTCTCGCTTTCGTGAGCCGAACCTGCGTAACATATTGGCTGAAATTGATGTTTAGCTTGCTTTTGAAGTATTGGGAGAAATAGCTGGCATTAAAATGAAAAACGGCCGCAACCGACTCCAGTGACAAATCTTCCATGTAATGCTCGTCAATATAAGCGATACACTTATAAATCAACTGCTCCTTATGATCCCGCTTGGCTTCGGCGTGAGCAGTTGCGAGCAAGTCCAGCTGTTCTGAGATTGCGGTTTGCAGAGTGCTTAGGCTGGCAGCTTCACCTAATGCCTCCTCCATGCGAACCCTCCAATCCTCCAGCGTTTGATGTTTTGGCATGGTCAAGCTTTCGGACAACCGTACAAGCAGCCTCTGGACGCAAAGCATCAGCCGTTCTGGCTGCGGAAGCCCGCTACCTTCTCCAAGCAGCTTGTGCAGCAGCTCGCCTGCGATAAGGTTAAGCTGCCCTTGCTCATGCTCATGGACAACGGCCTCATGCAGCAAGGCTTCGTGCCGGGCCTCCAGCTTAAGCGTAAGCTCTGCATTCACATTCGTCTGACTGGCGTGGAATACGGTCTGCTGCTCCACATAAAAGCTTTCCGATAAAGCTAACCCTGCTTCTGCATACATCTGCGAAGCGGAAACTAGCATATCCTCCGCGTGACTGCTCACGCCAAGCGTAATTTGATAGGAGTTGGGAACCGCCTGCTGCATTTTCTGCTGCAGCGTCTGCAGCTGCTCCGCGCTGATTGAAGCATTCGTTACTGTAATTAGCCTGCCATGGCTGCCCCCCTCCCCTTCATACAGCGTAATGCTGCTGAGTGCGCTGCCCGATGCTTGCAGGCAAGCTTCCAGTTGCTGCTGGATGCGGGGAAAAAGCATATCCTCCGGCTCCCACGCTGCCTTGCTGCGCAGCCGAATTTCGGTTAACAGCAAAATACCGGGGCCGCCGAAGCCAAGCCATTCTTCCAGCTCTTTGCTCTCTGCTTTGGATAACGCTTGATTATGAAGCCACTCCTTCATTACACGGCTGCGATACAAAGGGGCAATTGTGTTCAGCTTAACCTCAAGCCGGCTATTCGCCAGCTGTGCCTCCTGCTCGGTTCGAAGGCTTCGCTCGGCCTTCTCCAGCACAAGTGCGAATTTTTCCTGATCGACAGGCTTTAATAAATAATCAAAGGTGCCGAGCCCTATCGCTTTTTGGGCATAGTCGAAATAGTCATAGCCGCTCAAATAAATAAATTTCTGCGGCTGATTCGCTGGTGGAAGCTGTTCCAGAAATTCGAGACCGTTCATCAGAGGCATTTGGATGTCGGAGATGATCAGCTGAAATGGCTGCTCTTGGCATTTTGACAGCGCTTCCTTTCCATTGCGCGCTATAGAAATCGCATATTGAGGGCGGAGCTTTTGCAGCATTTTGGATAGCCCCGCCAAATGGCCCGGTTCATCATCCACAAGCAAAATGTTGTACATGGACAGCGCTCCTGTTCGTTTCATTTTGGGCACAAGAATACCTTTATCGTACTTCTGTCTGAATTCCGATTGCAAGCGGAGATTTTGTAGAAAAATGTCTGATTTTGCGGAGGAAAAACAGCTCCATGCCCTTCATTGCAGAGGGTCACACCCTATCCTAACCTACACTTAACTAGACTTGGTGGACACCGGAACACTTTCCGCCGCAGTTTCGGAAACGACCCCGATTTACTCCCTGCACAAAACACGAAAATAAACTTGGCGGAGACAGCAGCCGCTATTTCAACAAAATCAAGGGAATGGAGCAGGCTGCGGACTCAGGAGCCGCTAATGGGCTGTCAATCGCCATTTTGAAGGGAAAATGAGGGTAATAGCGGATCTCCTGTCCGCATCCAGCCTAAAATAGGATAAAAATCCAAAATAGCGGAACCTCAGTCCTGTAAAAAAAGTAGTGAGCATCCAAGCCGTATGGCCTCAGCCAAAGTAGTTTTTGCAACATTGCTCTTAGCCGTAATCGCGTGCTGCGGTTCCTTAATTCTTGAATCGTCAGATGAGATTGGCCTCGAATAAGCGCTAAGCAAAGCGCAGCAGGCCGACTCTTGTTTGCATACACACCCTAAATAGACGCACTCTCAACGAGGCGTCTATTTACCCATCTCATCTATCTAGCTCTTTGTTAGACTTGCAGGCAGCTTTACGGCATGCAGAGTGCCGCCAGAGCGAACATAGATCATATCGCCTGACTTCAGCGTCGGATCAAATTCGCCCGAGCCGGTTTTCACGCTGAAAACGGGCTTTGTAGTTGCGAAATTATACGCATCCAGCGTTCCGTCTGCGCGAGCGACAAACAGGCCGTTGGCAAATAGGTCCGTCTGCACGGGACTAATACCGCTCGGGAATTGGATTCCTTGCCCGCTCGTCGTCTTAAGGGCGAGAATGGAACGATCAATGGAGCTCTGATAAAGCAGTTTGCCGCCATAAATGCTATAGAGCGGTTGATATTCTTTCGGATTAGGCGCATTCCACTTTTGAACGGCTTTACCGTTTGGGGTATAGGAGGCGAAATTATATTTGGCAACCGCTTTTCCCTGATAAATATAAAGGTCATTGCCATCCAGAAATGCAGAGCCATTAGCACCGCCGAATTCAATTTGTCCAGGTACTTCAGGCTCTACCGTCCAGTTGTAAACTCGCTCGCCTTTCTTCTTCCCAGTCAATAAGTCAAGGACGGCGATATGCAAACTTCTATTAATGGAATCGTCATCTCCCCTCATGAACGTGTCCATGACCGAATAAACCAGCCCGTCCTTGACCAAGAGCGGGGAAAATTGGGCAAATGACGTCCAAAGCTTTTTGCCTGTTGCCTGATCGTAGGCATTAATCTGATTAGAAGTAAGAGCGCCTTGAACCAAATAACTGCGAAGCACAACACCTTTGCTTACGATAATATCATTTGATCCTGATGAGTATTGGTTCTCCTTCTCCGTTAATTTCCAGCGAAGCTTGCCCGTTGCCCGTTCTAATGCAAAAAGAGTTAAATTTTGCGTCACATAAATCGTATCTCCGACCGGAATGATCTGATCTGCTTTATCGGCACGAATTGCTGTCGTCCACTGCTTGCTGCCATTTTTGGTAACAGCAATGACTGCGCCATCTGTTGTAAGACCATACAAGCTGCCTTGATTATAGGCGAGCACAGGCCTCAATCCAGAACCATATTTCCACAGCTTTCGCCCACTTTTGCCGTCATAAGCAGCAAGCTGCCCCCCATCCACAAGGGCGAACAGTCGTCCCTCCTCTGCAAATGCCGCCGTTATAGCTCTGCCATCCTGATCAAATTTCGCAAGCGGCAAGCTCCATAATGGTTTGACAGCTGGAGCAGAGGCTACTCCATACATAGGGGTGGTACTGCTAATGACAGGCTTCTCAGCAAAAACAACCGTTCCTCCCTGCAAGCCGCAGGCGAGAATGGAGGAAGTGACACTAACCGCGATGATCCTTTTCATTTGTTGCGAAAGATTGATAAGCATCTAGCACCGTCCCATTCTTTCCATTTTTAAATAGGATAAACACTTTTTCAACATAAATGACCGGATTACCCCATAAACATGCAAGGGCAATCCGGCTATTGTTTAAACGCCATCACCAGCTATTCAACACTCTCTGCCATTTCGTTATCCTTAGCAAAATGGCATCATATCCATATTATAGGCCAATCAGGGTGGCGATTCTACTTATTTTTATGAAAGTCGCTTCTTTTTACCATATGAATCTAAGCTTCAGCACGATCTAATCGCAGTGGCAAAGAAACGGTAAATTCAGTCCCTTCTCCCAGCTTGCTCTGCACGGCTATTGAGCCGCGATGGAGCTCCATAATTTTAAGGGCAATGGACAGCCCGAGGCCGCTGCCTCCTAAGGCACGGACACGTGATTTATCCGCTTTATAAAAACGTTCGAAAATACGCGTGTAATCCTGCTCGTCAATTCCCGGCCCCGTATCTGCGATGCAGACGACCGCATGCTCCTCGGTACGCGAGAGGGAAATCGTTATTTTCCCGCTTTCAGGCGTAAACTTAATGCCATTATGAATAAGATTCAGCCAAACTTGACTCATCAGGTCCTCGTCCGCGCTGATCTCCATCTCTTCTGCTTCCACGCTCATCTCGATCTTCTTCTCCTCCCACTGCGGCTCACAAGCGAGAATAAGCGATACAAGCTGCTTATCCAGCCGATAAGTGGTCGGATGGAACGGTTGCCTCTCCGAATCCAGAACGGCCAGCTTCAGCAGATTATCGCTAAGCTTCGATAAACGGAAGCATTCCGTTTCAATAATGGTCAAATACCGCTGCCGCTGCTCTACATCCAGCTTGTCATTCTTCAGCGCCTTGGCAAAACCGCTGATCGATGTAAGCGGCGAGCCGATTTCATGCGATACGTTCGAGATGAACTCCTGCCGAAGCTCCTCCATCTCCTTCAAATTGGCTGCCATGCTATTGATGCTGTCAACAAGCTGCACATAGGGATGCCGCTGCTGTTCATTGTTTCTGCCGAACTCCCACTCCAGATTGACGCGAAAGTCGCCCTGTGAAATACGTTTTAATGCTTCAAGCATGTCGTCCAGAAAGTAATGCTCCCTCCGCCGAAAAAACTTGCCTACAATGGCGATGCCCACCCCAAAGATACAAAAACCGAGCACCGCATTTATGAGAAAACTTAGCAAGTCATGCGGGGCCCATGCCACTGCCGAAAAAACGGACTTTGTTATATAAAAAGAAATGATCCAGCAGGCGAGCAATGCCGACAAGGCAATCGTAAAATTCATCGCCAGATGGAGGAGGCTTGGCTTCTGGTTCACGACTGCACCTCCAGCCGGTAGCCTAGTCCCCGGATCGTGCTGATGCGAAAGCCATGCTGCTCCTCAGGAAAACGCTCCCTCAGCCGCTTTATATGCACATCGACGGTTCTTTCATCGCCCTCATAATCGAAGCCCCAAATCTGCTCAATCAGCTGATCGCGCGTGAACGTCTTGCGGGGATAGCTGGCGAGCTTAAACAGCAGCTCGAACTCTTTAAGCGGCAAGGTCAAATCTTGTTCCCCTACGCGGCACTCGAACGTATCGCGGCGCAGCGTTACATTGCCTATTATGACCGCTTGTGAGGATTGAATCCGGTATCGCCTGAATAAAGATTTCACACGGGCGACAAGCACGGATGGATCAAATGGCTTCACCAAATAGTCATCTGTTCCTAGCGTAAAGCCCTTTACGATCTGAGACGCTTCGCCTTTGGCCGTCAGCATCAGCAGCGGCAGGTCCGTCTGCTCCCGCAGCTTGCGGCACAGCTCCCATCCGTCCATGCCTGGCATCATAATATCAAGGATCACCATATCCGCCTTTACCTCGGCAAGCATCCGCAGCGCATCCAGGCCATCAACGGCATGAGCGACCTCAAAGCCTTCCTGCCGCAAAAAATGACCAATTAATTCTCGGATATGCGGATCATCATCAACGACTAATATTCGGGTCATCCCGTTCACCGCCTTTATCCTATTTTATCAACCTTTCACGATTTCCGTAAACCTGAACGCCTTAACCTCTATGTCCGGCGCATATAGGCACTTACCGTTAGCGGAGCAAAGATCGCGACAATGACGGCTGCGCCGACTAGCGAAAATACAAAATCTGCGCCAATTGCACCGTTGTTGGCAAGCTCCCGTACGGCACTAACCAAATGGGAAACCGGATTGATGCTTGAAAACCACTGGAGCCAGCCTGGCATGGTGTCAACCGGCACAAAGGCGTTGGACACAAAGGTGAGCGGAAACAACACGATCATCGAGATCCCCTGAACGCTGGATGCTGTACGGGAAATGACGCCAAAAAAAGCAAAAATCCAGCTAATCGCCCAAGCACAAACGATGACAAGAAGGGCCGCAATAACGACGTAGCCTAAGCCGCCATCAGGTTGATACCCCAAAATATAGCCCATGGAAAAGGTTAATGCAGTCGCAATCGTATAGCGAACCGTATCCGCCAGCAGAGCTCCTGCAAGTGGAGCAATTCGGGCAATCGGAAGGGACTTGAAGCGGTCAAATACGCCTTTATCCATATCCTCCCGCAGCTGAACACCCGTGACAATCGACGTCGTAATTACGGTTTGCACCAAAATACCAGGAATGATAACCGGCAAATAATCAACGACATTTCCTGAGATGGCACCGCCAAAAATATAAGCAAACATCAATGTGAAAATAATGGGCTGCAGCGTCACGTCAAATAATTGCTCTGGTGTGCGCCGAATTTTTAATAATCCCCTGTAGGCCATCGTGAGCGAATTTCGAATCGACTGTCCCAAGCTTGTATGTTTCTTCAACTGGCGAGTATGACGTGTTTGGATCGACGCGCTTTTCATACGGCTGCCCCCTCTTTTTTATTTGATTGATCAGATAGCGATGAAAGGCTATCTTTCACGCCATGGCCTGTAATGGTTAAAAACACCTCGTCAAGTGTAGGCTTCTGTACGCTCATCTCCACCAAATAAATGCCCGCCTCCCGAAGAGCTACAAGCAGGTCGGTAACTTTGTCGACATCCGCCAGCGGCGCCGTAATTTTTGCATTTTCCGCTGATACAACAGACTCGACCCTAAACACTTGTTCCACAATTTGGCGAGTGGCCGCGATGTCCTGCGGATTTTGGATTTTTAGCTGCAGCGAGGAGGTGCCGACTGATGTTTTCAGCTCATCGACCGTCCCTTCTGCTACGACCTGGCCGCGATCAATGACCGCAATTCGGTCAGCCAACTGGTCAGCCTCATCCAGGTATTGCGTTGTTAACAGCACTGTTGAACCGGTTTTCACCAGCCGGCGGATCGTATCCCACATTTGCGTACGTGTACGCGGATCAAGTCCTGTCGTCGGTTCATCGAGAAAAATAAGCGGCGGCTGTGCAATGAGACTGGCTGCCAAATCCAGCCGACGCCGCATGCCCCCGGAAAAATGCTTCAATGGACGTTTTGCTGCTTCCGTCAGCCCGAATTCCTCCAACAACTCCTCCGTCCTATGGCGCGCCTCTGCCCGCCCAAGCCCTAGCAGCCTGGAAAAGATGACCAAATTTTCCGTAGCGCTGAGCGCTTCGTCGACGGATGCGTATTGACCTGTCACCCCGATCAATTGCCGCACGATTTGCGGGTCCTTCGCTGCATCGTACCCGAAAATGCGTGCCGAGCCAGCATCGGGGCGCAATAGTGTAGCCAGCATTCTGATGGTCGTTGTTTTGCCTGCTCCATTAGGGCCAAGCACACCATAAATGGTTCCGGCCCGCACGTTCAAATCTACGCCATCCACTGCCCGGTTATTGCCGAATGTCTTCACAAGCCCACGTGCTTCAACCGCCCACTCCCCGCTATTTTTCCATAGCTCTTCTTTGTATCGATCATTTACTGTCATTAGTAGTGCCTCCCTGTAACGGTTTATAGATGGATGTTAATCCTCGTTTATGAACTGAATGTGAACCAAATAACATGAAGGGCACGGAATGGCAAAAAAAGCCGACCCGGCAAGCGGATCGGCCTTTCCCTGTTATTTTTTCAGTTCAGTGTTCGTTTATTGGGGTCCATCTCCGTACTAAGCGTTCGTTAACGGAAAAAGCATAATGGACAGCTTCATCGGCTTCGGCTTTATTAAATAAGCATCGAGCGTCGGGGCGTAGCCGCAGCTATGATTGCCGAGGCCGCTTTGCTTGGCGTCGATTTTGACGATTGTTTCTGGCAGCCTGGTCAGCTTATGCACGTGGCTGGTGCGCGACATATCCTCCGTGGAATAATGGTGGACGCTAATGTTAAACAGCTCGCTGCCCGTAATGCCGATTCCAGCACCTTGCCCATCCCTAAGCTTCGCCCAGCGCACATCGCACTTATTGCCGTTTTCCTGGGGCTTCACATAGGGGACAAATTGCTCCGCTACCGTGCCGCTGTAAATTCCAAGCTTACCGCTTTCTTTGCGGTCAGCGTAACATTCATGAGGGCCTCTACCATACCAGCTAAACTGGTCATAGCCGTCGCGGAGGCGCAGCTCAAGGCCAAAACGCGGCAGCGGCGGCAGCTCGCTTCCAAGCGGTTCAAGCGTGGTCTCCACGCCTATGGAGCCGTCAGCATTCATTTGGTGGACCATCCTGCTGCGGAAAGCTGCTGGCTCGCCTTTTGCCCCAATAATTGCGTCAGCTGTTGCTATAACGCTTCCATTGTTGCCAGCAGTTATTGAAAATCGGCGCAGCTGCCATTGGAGCCGGTCATAACCAGCTTTCACCCATTCTTTCGCCAAATGGACATCGTTGTCAAGCGGGGCGCGCCATAGCTGCAGCTGTGGGCCTGCAAGCAGCAGCTCATCGCCATGATAAAGCCAATTGCTAATTGTGCCTGTCATTTGATCGATGTCTACTTGCAACCCGTTCCCGCTTATGCGGTATACAAGCTTGCCATCTTCCCGCTGCAAATTTTGATACTGAGGATGCATGTGCATGGGAATCCCTTCGGAAGCATCGGCTGCCGTTAGACGAACACTACTAGAAAACTCAGCATTAGCGTTATACGCTATAGCCTTTTCCTGCGGGGACCAACCCGCCTCCTCAAACAGCAAATCGGCCCAAGCTGTCTCATGGCCAGCGTCACACCACAAGCTGCTATTACGCTCTGTAAAGCAGATATGCAGCGCATATTCGCCCTTTTCCTTCAATTGCTCCGAAGGCAGCGGAATGATTAGCGTCTCTTCCCCGCCCGGCGGCGTATGCAAGCGTGCAAGCTCGCCTTGGGCAATCGCCGTGCCGCTGCGCAGCAGCTGCCAATGCCCTTTCAAATGCTCCAGCGACAAAAAGCTGTAGCGATTACTAAGGTGAACCCGGCCAAGCTGGGCGGGGTCTGGCTTTATTTTCACCGGCTGAATGATCTTCTTGTATTCCAGCAGGGACGCTTTAACGCTTCTGTCTGGAAACAGCAGCCCATCCATGCAAAATGGTCCGCTGTGCGGGGCATCGCCAAAGTCGCCGCCATAGGCGTAAAACGCTGGTTTGCCGTCGTTTTGCTGTAAAATGCCCATATCTGACCATTCCCAAATAAGGCCGCCCAGCAGTCGTGGATATTCGTACACCGCATCCCAATATTCCTGCAAATTGCCCGTGGAATTGCCCATGGCATGACCGAACTCGACCATGAGATATGGGCGTTCATCCGGCTTCCTGCCTTCTTCTATGAGCATGTCGACCGAAGGGTACATGGAGCTGACGATGTCAACGACTGCGGCCTCATAAGCCCGCTCGTAGTGAATCGGCCTTGTCGGATCGACGCTGCGTATCCACTCCGCCATTGCATCATGATTTTCACCGTAGCCTGACTCATTGCCAAGCGACCATACGATGATAGAAGGATGATTTTTATCGCGTCCAACCATTTTCTGCGCACGATGTAAATACGCCTCCCGCCAGTCGGGATGTTTGCTTAAATAAGATTCATTGTCCATAAAATGAAACCCATGCGTCTCCAAATCCGCTTCGTTTATAACGTACAAGCCGAATTGGTCGCATAAATCGAGCCAGCGCGAATCGTTCGGATAATGGGACAGCCGGACCGTGTTAATGTTATGCTGCTTCATCAGCGTTATATCCTGCAGCATCGCTTCAGGCGTCGTTACATACCCTAATTGCGGGTGGAATTCGTTGCGGTTGACGCCTTGGATAACGATAGATTGTCCATTTATGAGCAGCTTGCCTTTTTCAATTCGAATATCCCTAAAGCCAACCGAAAGCCGCTTCACCTCCGCTACCTCTCCATCCGCCCCATATATCGTCAATAACAGCGCATACAAATAAGGCGTTTCTGCTGTCCATAGCTGGGGCCCCGAAATAGGAATCTCGGCGGAAATCGTTCTGAGCTCTTTAAGCGAATCGGACGTTGGATAGCTGCCTGTACCCCGTGCATCAGAATGGCAAGAAGGGTCTGGATTGCTTGCATTAAACGATTGCTCTGCAACGGTTTCTCCGTCCGCATCTAATAAGGCGACGCTTAAACGGAAGCCTTCTCCATCTGTATAATCGGTCAAGTTGGCGGATTCCGCCGCACTTCTCAAGAGACTGCTTTGAGCGAGCGTCATTTGCAAGCTCAAGCTCGCCTCCCGATAGGCAGTATCGGGGACAAAAACAGTTCGCACCAGAACATCCTCAATCGTGACAGCGGCCTGTGCCGTTAAATAAACATCGCGAAATATGCCGCTTAGCCGCCACTTGTCCTGCGACTCCAAATAGCTGCCCTCGCACCATTGGTAGACGCGAACCGCAAGCAAATTACAACCGGGACGGATGAGGCGGGAAATATCAAACTCTGACATATGGTGGCTTCCCTGACTGTATCCGACCAGCTCGCCATTCAGCCATACATGGAAGGCGGAATCAACTCCGCCAAATACGAGGCGAATTTGGCGCTTTTCCCAATGCTCTGGAACTGTAAAGCTGGTACGATAGCAGCCTGTAGCATTGAGCAGTGGAATATGTGGAGGGTCAAGCGGAAAAGGATAAGGACAGCTGCTGTAATGGGGCTGTCCGTACCCGTGCATTTGCCAATTGGAGGGAACGGGAATTTTATCCCAACCCGTATCATCGCATGCATCCAAATGGCTGCCCTCTGGACCATGCAGCGGCGATTCGAAGTAGCGGAAACGCCAATTCCCGCTAAGCAGCTTGTAATAGGGCGATTCTTCTCGGTCGCCACGCAGCGCCGCTGCCGGATTGTCAAATGGAATCAGCTCGCTGCGTGGAGGCAATGAACCGCGCTCCAGCACGTTTAAGTTGCAATAATCTGGCAGTTGCTCGTTTTCATTCGTCATATGCTGTCCTCCCTTGCTTCATCCGGGTGAAAAAATCCCGTTCGCCGATTTGTCCACCCTTCAGCACCAGCTCCAGCCCATCCAGCGCAGACTCCTCCGAGAAAGCGCGGCATAGTGGCGCTCCCGGCGTTAGTGCAGCCACGCATTCCAGTGCATAAATGCCCAAGCCGCGCGTTACATAACCAGACGTATCCCCGCCAGCGATGACGATGCGTGTAAGCTGCTCGTCGATGATCAGCTCACGTGCCAGCGCTCCAAGCAAAGCGCCTAATAGGCGGCTGCTTTGCTCAGGCCCATAGCCCTGCGCGGCAAGCGTTTCCCGGAAACGCGGAATGCCTGGATCGTCCACACCTTCTGCTGAATATAGCAGCAGACTGCGCCCATCTGCCAGCTTTTCCCGAGCTTCTTTCAGCAGCCGCTGCCTCGCAGCCGCGCCTTTCTTCCCGTCCAGCAGCTCCTCTGCCGGAACGCGAATGCCTGCAAAGCCTGCTGCCAGCGCTGCCTTGATTTGCTGCTCCGTAACTGGCGAGCAGCTTCCCGACACTACGAGCAGACGCTCAACTTCTGCTGCAGAAGCAGCGCTAATTTCTGGCTGCTCCTGCAGCAGACCAAGCTTGCGCCAGCAGGCCCCAAGCGCATACTCCACACCAGAAGAGCCAATGGCAAACAAGCCGTCACGCTGCTGGGCTTCCGCCCAAATCAGCTGTCCAGCCGCTGCCAGCCTAGCTTCGTCGAGCACATCAAACAGCACGAGATCAGGCTGCTCGCGCTCTACTAGTTTAGCGAGCCGTTCGCCCACTTCGAACATGTCTCCCTCCAGCGCCAAAATATCCATCAGCGCCGTCTTTAACTCCGTCTGCTGGGCCAAATGCTGGCGCAAATCCGCTTCCGCCATCGGCGTAATCGGATGGCGTGACATCGTCGGATGGCGGTCAAGCCGATACGTCTCGCCGCCTGCCGCTGCAAAATGGTTGCCGAACAACGTATAGCGGCCTAAATAAGGAACCCCCGCCAGTATCGGAATATAGCCAGAACCGAACACGGAGCGGCCAATTTCCGCTGCTTTGCCGATGCTGCCAACTTCAGCGGAGGAATCGAATGTCGAGCATATTTTGTAATGCGTAATGGCAGCCCCTATTTTTCGCAGCTGCTCTAGTACCGGACGCAGCTCACGCTCCGCCTCATCTGGCGTCAGCGAGCGTCCAATGCCCGCTACTCCAATGGCTTCTAAATCTGCAAATTTGCTAGCAAGCAGCTGCTCGCTTGGCGGCTCCAGAAATAACGCTGCCCGCAGACCTGCTCGGAACAGTGCTTCCAGCACATCGGTAGAACCGGTGAAATCGTCGCCATAGTAGCTGAGCAGGCGCTGCGATGCCGGGAGCCGATCACCGGAGCTACCCGAGCCTGCCTCCTTCTGGCGTTGCCCAGTGTCCCCCTTAGTGCCTATGCTGAGTGGCATCTTTCCGCCGCTGTCGCTGCCGCTAGTGTCACAATCGTTTGGCTTATGCGTTAATCCCGCTCTGTCCATCACCGCTCAGCCCTTTCCGTATTTTGCTATAGCCTGCTGCAGCTCCGGATGCCGACTTGCATACTCAGCGAGCGGAATGCCTTGAACGGCAGCTTCCCAGCCCTGCTTCATGCTTGCAAAGCCAGCCGCCGCCCCGCCCGGATGGGCCAAAATGCCGCCTCCGGCCAAATGCATCACATCTACCGTCCCTGTTGCTTCATAAGTAGCCGGAGCAGTCCCTGCCCATTGTGCCGAGGAAACGACTGGCATCGTCCCATAACCGCCATACATAGGCTTCAAACAAGCGCGGATGGAGCTGACAACCGAGCTGTTGCTTTCATAAAATTTGCTGTCTAAACCGTTCACATGCAGATGGTCGGCTCCTGCCAGACGGCACAGCTTCTGATAAGCTGGAAAAGCGAAGCCCAGCATCGGACAGCGTGTCATCATGCCCCACTGATTGCGATGGCCGTGAATCGGCACCTCGCTGTATTTGCTCAAGTGAGCAAGCCCCGCCAATCCGACGCTCATTATGCTGACCATGACACAGTTGCCGCCTGCCTTGACGACTAGCTCATGCCCACGCTCCATCTCATCGATATCACCGGTAATGTTGAAGGCGTACATGATTTTTTTGCCCGTTGCGTCAGCCGCCCGGTTGACGGCATCCATGACCGCACTGACCCGCTGTGCAAGAGGCGCATAAGTTCCATTAGCATTCAGCTCATCATCCTTTATAAAATCAAGCCCAGCAGCCGAAACGTCCATAATCATCTGCTGGAGGTCAGCCATAGGAAGCCCGATGCTCGGCTTGACAATCGTCCCTATAATCGGACGGTCATACACGCCGGTTAGCTCCCGAGTACCCGTGATGCCAAATTTCGGGCCGGGGTACCTTGCTGCGAACGCTTCCGGCAGCTCCAAATCGACCAGCCTCAGTCCGGACAATTCCTGAAGCTCGAACAAATTGCCGGCAATTGCAGACATTAAATTCGGAATGGACGGCCCAAAATTGTGCAGCGGAAAGGAAATCGTTACCTCTCCGCGCCGATAAAGACCGTCATGACCCAGCGGCGTTTTGGAGCCCGGCAGCGCCTGTGAGGATACAGGCTGAAGCTCGACAATTTGTTCAATCCGCGCCCCATGCCGCTCTTTCAGCTGATCCGTCTCGCCTGGCACCGCTGTAAAAGTGCCCGTCGATTGCTCGCCGGCAATCACCTCGGCAGCACGCTCCAGCGAATAGGGTGTCTCTATTAAATAGACGGCCGTTACTCTCTCTTTTTCCACGCTATTTCCCTCCCGCTAAATTTGCCTTTGTCCCTTGCTGTAGCTGTTCATGCTAAAATCATTGCGGCTAAAGCAGCCCTCGCTCTGCCAGCATCTCCTTAATTTGCTCGGCAGCAAGCCGCGGGCTGGATAGCACCGGCTTGCCTGTCGCCTCCCGTATGGCTCCCTCCATCCGAGCCATTGATCCTTGGGCAAGTACGATGACATCCGCTTGATCGCTGACCGCAAGCGCCGTCTCCAGCAAAATGCGGTCATGCTCCGCCGGGTTTCCTCCTACCAGCGCATCGAAGGCTCCGACAGCGAGCCCATTCAAGATGGTGACCTCTTTGCCAATGGCTTCCGCCTGCTTCGCCAAAAAGCGCATCGTCGGTTCCAGAGTTGAAGGCAGCGTGGCCAGCACCGCAATCGCGTCGTATTCGGCCGCCGCCTTGGCGGTCATCGCCTCATCAATTTTAACGAGCGGAATGCCAAGCTGTCCCCGCGCAGCATCAGCCACTTCGCCAACTGAGGAGCAGGTATTCAAAATAATATCCGCCCCCAGCTCCTCCCCATGCTGAAAATATTGCGTCAGCCGCTTACTCACTCCCGCCGGAATATGTCCCGCCTTGACGACATCGCCGATCAGGCTGTCATCAATAATATTGACCAGCCGCACGCCCGGCAGCACCTCCTGAAACACAGCCTTCAGCGGATCAGCAAGCCCTTGTCCGGTGTAAACCGCAACTACCGTTGTCATACTCCCAGCCTCCCATTCGAACAATTATTGAACCTGTACTTTAACCTGCTCTATAGAATTGACAGACTAGCAAACTGGCTGAGCTACCAGACCAATTCGTTCTCCACTCGCCGTATGCTGGCTTCGCGCATCGGTGCTTTATCATATACCTCTCTGCCGCTGTAGAATGGATGATGCTCCCCTTCCGGCGAAATGCCAATGACATCATCGCCTAGCCACTGGGTTATGAACGTTTGTCCGATTGCAGTTTCAACCGTCTGGCGGCGCGAAAGCGGGAACGTAATCGTAATCATTTCTCCAGCGGATGCTGCGCCAAGCAGCAGGAAGCATTCATTCACCCAGCGGCTCGGCTCACTGCCTTTGCCCTGCTCCGTGCTGCCGTCCAGCTCGCGGGTAAAGGCTACCTTCGCGAAGCCTGCCCACTCGGGAATGCGCACCTGCAGGCGCGGAATGTCGCGGTGGATATGCAGCACCAGCTTGCCTTCATGCGGCAAATAGCTGTCGACATCGAGCCACGCCGAGCTGCGGTTAAGCAGGAAGTTTACGCTGACGGTACCTTTTTTCTCAGTAACGGTGTTGCTCCAGCCCATAAACAGCCCGCGCGTGCCCGAGCCGAGGCAGCAAATTTGCAAATCATTCGTATGTCCCCGCCCATGGTTGACGTTGCAGCAAAAATCATTCGGCGCCGAGTACCCGGCAAAAGCGCCCCGCGTCCGCTTCGCAATATTTTCATGCGTAATAAGTCCAGGAATGTTGCCGGATCGGTCTTCCGTTTCCTTCACCCAGTCCATATCGAGCAGCTGCGACTCGGTAAGGTGATTGCGAATATAACGCTCGGTCACGCCCCAGTAGCGGGTATAGCCGCTTTGCGCGAGCGTAATGCCCGTTGCGATTAGATCGACCAGCGAGCATGTTTCATGCTCGTAGGCCTGCTCCTTCATGTCGCCCGGCGTCCAGCCGAAAGCGGTACACTGTGTAACCGCCCAAGCGTAGCTTTTTTCCACAAAGCTGAGCAGCGCCGCATCCCCTGTGAATACGCCAAACCGCGCCAACGCATCGAGCGTGCCGAGCCTCGTATGGAAATGTCCGCTGCGGTAAGCGAGCGCATCGTTAAAGCTGCCGTCTGCGTTAAACACGCCGCTGCGCTGCACGATGAGCGCGGTGAAAAACTGGCATAGCTCAAACGCATCCGCATTGCCTGTGAGCTCATGGTATTTCAGCAGCGGCATAACGAGCCGTCCGCAGAAGGCAGCCGGATCTGGCGCAAGACGCAGCATGATACCATTGGACGAAGGCCAGCCGCCTTCCTTATACTCCGACGCCGGATAAAACCACACATCCCGCTCCTTAATCGCAATCCGTTTAAGCGCCGCAACATGGTTATCTGCCGCCTCCTTCACCAACGGATCACCCGTCTCCATAAACCAGCTCGTAAGCGATAAAATGACCGCACGCTGGTCGATCAGATTCGCATTCGGCTCCCAGTTGAAATTCGGGTTCGTCTGGCGATAGCTAAGACCATCTTCCTTGAAAAAAGAGAGCAGATTCGCACGATATTTCTCCTCCGTCTCCTTGCCAAACGTTTCCCCCGACATATGGCGGGCCAAAATCATCCCGTCCACCATTCGACCATGAGATGAGCCATAGTCCCAGTCCCCATGTGTCAGATTAGCTGGCTCCTTCATCAGGTTTGCAGCAAAAAAAGGGATATCGTTGTAGTCGCGGTCTGCCATTCCAACTATCGCATTCATCGCATGTCCAGCTCTGTCCGCAAGGGTCAGCGTATCTGGTATTTGTCTCGTTTGCATCGCAAGTCTCTCCCCTATCATTTATTGCGGCGTTTTTCCAGCTGCGCCGCGGTATTCGCCAATCGTTTGCCCGGTTTTCTTTTTGAAAATTTGACTGAAATAACGGTAGTCGTCATAACCGACAAGCTCCGCTATTTCATAGTTTTTATATTGCGGATAACGCATCAGCTCGGTCGCCTTCGCAATCCGGTATTCGGTTAAATAATCGACAAAATTGCTGCCCGTCGTTTTTTTAAACAGACGGCCTACATAATCGGCATTCAAAAAGCGGCTTTCCGCGATTTGCGGCAGGCTAAGCGGCTGGTCATAATGCAGCTCAATCAGCTTTTGGATTTCACGGACCAGCTGCTCGCCATGCCGCCCTTGGGTGCTGCCGCGCCGGGCAGCAACAGCGGGCAATATTTGCTCCTCGAACAGCCGCTTAACCGATACATGGTCTTTGCGCAGCCGGATCAGCTCCATGTAGGCGAGCGCGCTTTTCCCGCTCAGCTGCTCCAGACTTGTGTCCGCCGTTTGAAGCTGCCGCTCCAGTGCATGCACCAGCATGGAGGCGCTGCGCCGCAGACCATCCACCGTCCGCGACGGTACTGCAAGCGCTGTGAAAAAACGGTTGAATTCCGCCTTCATCTGCTCCACGTTGCCAAGCTGCAGCTGCACGAGAAACGCTTGCTCCAGCTCCGCCGGATAAAAATCGGCATTTGCAGCACCTATAGGCAAATGCTGCTGTTGCTGTTGTTTACTCGGCTTCTCCTCCGGCTCAAATGCACACTCCACGAATCCCATGATCGCTATTTCTCCCAGCTGCCTCCCATCCAGACGCTGCTGGAGCTTGCTGTAGACAGCTGGAAGCTGACTCGCAAGACAAGGCTTGCTCCCGGCGATCATGCTGTAGCTTGTGCCCGTCTCCTCATGCAGCATGCTTTGAAGCAAAATCGCAAGCCGCTGTATCTCCACAGGCTCGAAGCGGCTGCCGAACAAGCAAATGGCTATTTCGCCGAGGTTGACAGGGGAGGCGGCTGCAACAAACGACCAGCCTCCTTCAAAATAAAAGGGCTGGCTTTGCTGCAGCGACCGTTCTATTTTCCCAGCTGCCTCTTGAATGCCGGCCTGCTCTGTATAATAGTCCGGCTGAGCGAGCAGCAGCAGCACTTTATTGCCTGAGCCCTCTCCTGGAAGCTCAGGCAAACACTCCGCCCTTACAGCTGTACTTGTCTGTGCAATCCCTGCCGCCTGGGACTGAGCATGCGCTTGGTTCTGACTCTGTGCAGCCTGTTCGCTGCGCAGCAAAACGTCCAGCAGCCAGTTTCTCCGGCTGTCCCGGTGCTGCTGCTCTTGCCGCCTATCTCGTTCATCCAGCACCGTCAGCGCCTTGCCGAGCACCGTAATCAGCTCCTCCCGCTTAAGCGGCTTGAGCAAATAATCAAACGCCTTATGGCGGATGGCCTCCTTCGTATATTCGAAATCCGAATAGCCGCTGACGACGATCGTCACAACGTCCGGCAGTGATTCGGCCAGCAGGCCAAGAAGCTCCTTGCCGTCGAAGCCGGGCATGCGCATATCGAGAAACAGCAGGTCAGGCTTATGCAGCAGCGCCAGCTCGTAGCCCTCTTCGCCGTCAACCGCTTCACAGGCAAGCTCAAGGCCCAGCTCCTCCCATGGAATCATTTGAATAAGTCCCCGCCGTATCCAGCGTTCATCGTCCACAACCATGACCTTGCGCATAACCCTCGCCCCCCTTTTGCTGTCGCCCTCTTTTATTCGCTTAGCCTTTCACAGAGCCTGCCGTCAGACCGTCAATAATGTAGCGCTGCAGGAACAAATAAATGATTAGCACTGGTGTAATGACAACGATCATAAAGGCAAATACAACGCCCCAGTTCGTGCTGTACAGCGTAACAAAGTTAAATACTTGCAGCACAATCGTCCATTTCGTGCTGTCCGTGACCAAATAAAACGGGCCGAAAAAATCATTCCATACCGACACGATGACGACGATCGAGACGGTAACCAGCACCGTGCTGATGAGCGGCAAAATGATTTTAAAATATAGCCGGAAGTAACCGCAGCCTTCCAAAATCGCCGCCTCATCCAGCTCGCGCGGCACCGATTTAATAAACCCAACGAGCAGAAAGACGGCAAACGGCAGCAGCACCGCTGTATAGTACATAATGATGCTTAAGTAGCTTCCTTTGATGTGCAGTATATCCATTAGCCGAATCGTCGGGATGATAGATACCGGGACAATCAGTCCCATAATGAAGGCAAGATAGACGCCTTGCAAAAACTTCCCACCGCGCCGCTGGATGACGAATGCAGCCATCGAAGCGAAAAAATTGACACTGACGACGACGAGCGCCGACAGCAGGAAGCTATTTTTGAAACCACGCAGTAGATTATCCTGATTAAATACCTCTTTATAATTGCTGAACACCCAGTTGCTTGGCAGCGACAGCCCGAACAGCGCCGACTCCCGAATATCCTTAAACGAGTTAATGAATATCATAAAAAATGGAATGAGAATGAGCATAGCGAGGCAGATCGCAAGCAGCTCTAGCAGCAAAGGCGAATATTTTCGGCTTCTCACATCTCCACCTCCCTCTTCTTCATCGCCAGCAATACCGGAATGCCGACAAGCGTCACCAATACGAACAACAGCATGTTGATCGCCGTCGCATAGCCCATTTCACCTGAGCTGAACGTATTGCGGATGTATGTGTAAAATACTTCTGTCGTATAGCCCGGACCGCCTTCGGTCAGCACCATTACGATTTCGAACACCTTCATCGAGCCAATCATCGCCAGCAGCACGTTAACCGTGAACGCCGGAGCGAGCAGCGGAAAAACAACATGCTTGAACCGCGTCCAATAGTTCGCCCCATCAATGGATGCGCTCTCCGTCAAATCCTTCGGAATGAACTGCAAGCCCGCTAAATACACGACCATCGAAAAGCCAGCTACCCGCCAAATATCGGTCATAATGACGGTGAACAGCGCGAAGCGCGGATCATTCAGCCAATCCTGAACCATAAAATCCATGCCCAGCAGCCCGAAAAACTGGTTGACGATGCCATGCTCCGGATGATAAATCGCCCGGAAAATGTAACCGATGACGAGCGGAGCGATAACATACGGCATAAAAAAGATCATCCGAAGCAGATTGCGCAGCTTCAGCTTTTCATTCAACAATAGCGCCAAGGCGAGGCCAACTGCATTTTGCAGCAGCGTAACGGCGGCGGCGAAAATAAGGGTGTTAATAAAAGCCTGCTTCAGGCGCGGCTCGTTAAACAGCTCCTTGTAATTTTCAAGTCCAATAAACTTAATCGCATCGGCGTTAATATTCCAGTCGGTAAAGCTGTAATAGATACCGATAATGGTTGGCGTAATGAAAAACAATAAAAATACGATGACTGCCGGAAATGAAAAATATAACGGATATTTGCTTCTCTCCATAGGGCCTGCCCTCCTGCTCCTGTCCTGTTTGGCCGGGATGGCGGGGCGAAGCCTCGATCGCCTTGATCGTCTTGATGGCCTCGCCCGCAGCACCTGTCCCGTCCGGTAATTAACAGCTTCGGCTTGCCCTGCTGCCGTCTCTGTCCTTTATTTTTTGCTCAGCTCATTTATTCAAAGCCTTCAAGACGCTTCGAGTTGCCGTCCTTCACATAGTTCGCATCCATCTCTTTAATCGCGGTGTCCACGTCGCCTGTGATGTGGAAGTTTTGCAGAATTTTGCCCAAGTCCAGAAACGATGCCGTCAGGCGGTTCTGAACATTGACCTTCGATTTGCCTTGATCAATATAGTCTTTAACCGTCTGCTGCATCGGATACAGCTCGCTCGTTGCATCCTTGAACACCGGAATGCCCGGCTGGCTTTGGTAGAAAATATTGACGCTTTCTTTCGAAATCATAAATTTAACCAATTCTTTGGCTGCCTCCAGATTTTTCGCTTTCGACGGCACCATCAGCTGGTTCGGAGGCGTAATCATAGCTGTACCCGTATCTGTTGCAGTCGGGAATGGGAAGAAGCCGATTTTATTCGTTACAAAATCTTTGCCAAACTTCTTCTCCAGCTGCGGCAAAATGCCGTCCAGCATAAAGGCCATCGCTACCTTGCCTTCGCCCAGCTCGTTTTGCAGCTCATCGAATGTGCCGGAAAGCGTATTTTTTTGGAACAAGCCGAGATCCTTAATTTCCTTCGATTTTACAAAAAGGTCCTTCAGCGCCGCGATGTCCGACAGCTTCAGCTGATTGACGTTCAGCTTCTGCACGCCTTCGTCGCCAATTTCCTGATCTACCTGGCTTACCCAGCCGGTCAAATAAAACACTTGCGTCGGCCAGCCATCTTTTACCCCTTCATAAAACGGCGTTACGCCATCGCCCTTCAGCTTTTTAGCGATTTCAATTAAATTCGCGTAATTTGTTGGAGCGGCAACGCCCGCTTTTTCAAATACATCCTTATTGTAAAAGACGCCCATCATGCCGGTTTTGCCGAATGGCACGCCATAGGCTTTGCCAGCCGTATCCTTTTGGAAGTCTACAATCGTATCGATGACATTGTCCCAAACGCCAGCCTCGCCGGACCATTCGTACAGCGTCTCATCCGCTCTGAGCTTTACATATTGCTTCGTGCCCGGCTGCATGAGGAATACGTCAGGGAAATCGCCCGTCGAGAAGCGGGTTTTCAGCATATTGTCATAGTCGCCGCCCGGCAGCGCCTGCACCTCGACTTTATTGCCTGTCTTCGCTTCAAACTCTTTGAAGATAAGATTGTAAGGCGTGACATCCTCCGTATTCGGAATCAGAAAGGTCAGCGTAACGGGCTTCGCAGACGGCTGCGTGGACGCTTCAGCTGAGCTGCCTGCTGTTTCTGTTCCCTCCGGGGTATTCGTGCTGCCGTTGCTGCTGCCGCAAGCCGTTAGTGAAAATGCTCCCAGCATCAGCGCCATTGTGAGGTAAACCGCTTTCATCTTTCTCATGATAAGACACCCTCTCCTTCATAATTACCTGCACCTTTATTATATTGAAAGCGCTTCCCTGTCTTCTGTACACGATTTTGACTTCTAATGTTGAAAATTCCGACTTTTATGAATGCGCTTCCACATGTTCGGGAATAAGGAGCTTAATTTCCGTGCCTGCACCTTTACGGCTGTTCATATGAAATTCAAAGCGGTCGCCATAACGAATCCGATAACGGGAATAAACATTTTGCACCCCGATGCCGCTGCGCGTATCTGAGGACAATCCTTCGCTTTGTTGCAGCGGAGGCTTCAAGCTGCTTCTGATATCGGCCAAATGCTTGTCGGATATGCCTACGCCGTCGTCTTTTACGGTGAGCGTAATGCTGCCGCCCTCTCTGCTGACGATTATAGCAATTGTACCTTTGCCGCGCTTGCGCTCTATACCGTGAAATACGGCATTTTCAACGAGCGGCTGGAGCGTCATTTTGAGCATTGGAAAGCTGTATAGGTCGTCATCAATTTGCTGTTCAAAGGAAATTTTGTCTTCAAAGCGAATGCGCTGAATGTTCATATAGGCTTCAATTTGGACAAGCTCCTCCTGCAGCGTGACGATTTCATCCTTGTTTTTCGTATTGTAGCGAAAAATATCAGCGAGCGACTGAGCCATTTCACTAATTTCCTGCACTTGGTAATAGTCGGACATCGCCCGGATGCTGTCGAGCGTATTGTACAGAAAATGCGGATTGATCTGCGAATAAAGCATGGCGAGCTGCGCCTCCTGCAGCTTAATCTGATTCACATACCGCGTCTCAATCAAATTTTGCAGCTCATCCTGCATCGCATTAAAGTTCATCCCGATTCTGCCGATTTCATCATTGCGCCGCACCTCGACGCGCACCGAAAAATCGCCGCGTTTAATGCGATTAACCGTCTTGTACAAGTCCAGAATCGGCTTCGTAATCCGCTGCCCGAACAGTATCGAAATAATCAGCGTAATCGCAAAGGCAATGAAAGCGGTAACAATAACGGTCGTCTTAATGATGTCTAATGCGCCAAAAATATCATGCTTCGGCACGATAAGCACGGCCTTCCAGTTTGAATAAGCGGAATTCGTATAAGACACTAGCCGCTCTTCTCCATCCAGGCTGAGCCAAAACTTGCCCTGGCTGCCATTAATGCGGCTTGTCAATTCCTTTCCTCCGGCATAACGCTGCGCATCACCTGACGCATAAACAAGCCGATTTCCTTCATCAAGAATGACGATGCTGCTGTTTGGCGAAAGGCCATCGTTGCGGCCAATGCTGTTGAACAGCTCAGCACGATATTCGGCTCGCACTAAAATAAACTGCTCGGGATTGGAGAAATCGCGAATCATAATAGAGGAAAAATAGGCTGTTTCCCCATCAACGGTCCGGTCTGCTTCCGGGATGAAGCCGCTGTAAAACACTTCGCCATTCTTCGCCACCGTCTGGCGGAACCATTCCGATCCCCGCACCTTCGCCGGGTTATGCTGTCCGCTCTCATCCGAGGAGCTAAGCAGCTCACCGTTGCTATAATAAATTTGAAAACGCAAAAAATCACGGATTGGCGTTACATTAAAGCTTTTCAAATACAAATCGCCGATTTTCTGACGGAACAAGAAACGTTCGCGATCGCTAAGCTCGGTGTAACGATTAACGCCGTCAATATAGCTTTGCTCATTGTAGGAGGCCAGCAGCAAATTGCGCTTGCTGTGAAAATCATTATCCATATTTTTTTCAATTTGCTGGACGAGCAGCAGGCTGGCAGCCTCCGCTTGACTTGCCATCGTTTTGTAGGAAATATAGAAGGAGACCGAGCCGACCAGTGTAATGCACACCAAAATAATAATAAAGTAGCTCAGCAACAGCTCATTGCGCAGCCGAATAACAATTCCCCCTCAGGCCATCATGTTTTATTGTTATTATAACGAATCGGACGAGCCGAACCTATACCAAAAAGTGTCTAGCTTAAAAAGCCCAAAGCCGCTTCTCTGATACGAGACGGCTTTGGGCGAATTCATTTGCTCCTTTTCATTAGCAGACTTCGCTAGACTTTGACCTGACTGACGAAGCAGTAGGAGCCAGAGCCGATTTCCAGCACCGTTTGGCTGCCAAAGGCTTCAATCAGCTTAACATGATGGCTGCCAGAAGAACTAGTTGGGAATTGCTCCGTTGAATGGTCCTCAAGCGTACCAACAGATGCTCCATCAATCGTATGGACCGTCCCAGGAATGTATACCGATGCCGTCGTATTAGCGGGAATGATTACGTTAAGTTGGAACTCGCCGGATTTATCGATTTGCCAGTCTACTTCGATTTTTCCATATAACGAAGCAAAATGGGATTTCACAAAAGAAAGGCCGCCGCCCGGCTGGGGACGGATAATCGCATGACGGAAGGCAGGTGCTCCCTTGTCTGCTTCAATGCCTGCCATATAGCGGAACATCCACTCGCCAACAGAGCCTAGCGAATAATGATTGAATGAATTCATCTGCGGCGTCTGGAAGCCATTTTCCTCCGTCCAGCCATCCCAGCGCTCCCAAATGGTCGTCGCTCCATGCTTGATGGAATACATCCACGATGGAAAAGCTTCCTGCGTCAGCAGTTGGTAGGCTACGTCAAGACGGCCGTTATCCGACAGCGCGGGCAGCAAATAACCAACGCCAAGGAAGCCCGTCGTCAAGCGGTTGCCGCGGCTGGCAATATCCGCTGTGAGATGGTCTACTGCCTTTAACCGCAGCTCCTCTGTCAGCAGGCCAAATTGCAGCGCAAGCACATATACCGTCTGCGTCTCCCCATGGATGCGGCCCTCCTCCGTTACAAAAGCACGGCGGAATGCTGCGGCAATGCCCTGAAACAACTGCTCCAGCCGGCTAACATCGTCCTCCTTGCCCAGTACGCCGGCAATTAAGCCAAGCACCTTCGTGCTGTAGGCAAAATAAGCGGTTGCCAGCACCTCGTTTGGCGTATCCGCATCAATGGACAGCCAGTCGCCATAGTTGGCATAGTTCGGCCTCACAAGCTCATCGGTCGTTGCGTGCAAGTAATCGACCCATCTGCTCATCGCCTCATAATGCGTTTCCAGAATGCGCACATCTCCATACATTAAATACAGCGTCCAGGGGATAATGACGCCCGCATCGCCCCAGCCCGCGTTATCTGGCGCATACCAGTTCAGGCGCGTGCTCCAGTTTTTATAGCGAATCCAGCCTGCATCCGGCGCCACATCGGTGAAAGCGCCCGATGGCTGCTGGCAATCAATCATATCCCACATAAATTTATTGAAAAACCTTGCCACGTCCATATTGTACGAGGCAGTACGCGCAAATATTTGCGCATCCCCCGTCCAGCCAAGCCGCTCATCCCGCTGCGGACAATCGGTCGGTACCGACAAAAAGTTGCCGCGCTGCCCCCATGCAATGTTGGAAAACAGCTGATTAACCATCGCATTCGACGTTTCCAAATGTCCAGTTTCCGGCGTTTCGGAGTAAACGACCTTGCCCACAATCGTATCCAGAGTGGCTTCGCCGGGAAAACCAATCAGCTCCACATAACGAAAGCCATGGAATGTAAAATGCGGCTCATAGCATTCCAGCCCTTCGCCTTTAAGCGTATAATGCTCCTGCTGAACAGCAACGCGCAAATTTTCCAAATACAGCGAGCCATCAGGACTGAGCATTTCCGCATGGCTGATCGTGACCGTTGTGCCGCTCTCTCCGCTAACGCGAAGCTCCGTCCAGCCGACCATATTTTGCCCCATATCAAAAATATAGCTGCCGCTTGCTGTTCGCTCCATCCGAATCGGCCTAATCGTCTTCATCACCTTAATCGGCGGTTCGTTAGACGCCACCAGCATCCCGTTATAGCCAGGACGGACATCCGGCTCCTCCCACAGGCTGTCATCAAAGCCCGCTTCCGACCAGCCCGCCATTTCAAGCCGTGCATCATAAGCTTCGCCCATAATAAAATCGGAATATAAAATAGGACCTTTGCTCACCTTCCACGTATGATCGGTTGCGATGCTTTGCTTCGTGCCGTCCTCATACTCCACATTAACCTGCATCACAAAAAACGGGCGTTCCCCATAAACCTTTTCACCTAGAAAACCGACCGTGCCTGCATACCAGCCCTCTCCAATAATGACGCCAAAGGCATTGTCGCCTTCTTGCAGCAGCGGCGTAATATCGTAAGCCTGCACCTGCGAGCGGACATTGTAATCGGTAAAGCCGGGGGCAAAATAATCCCCCACCCGCTGCCCGTTAACATACAGCTCGAACAAGCCGAGCGCGGTCGCATAAGCCGTAGCGCGGCGCACCTTTCCGCCTAAGGCGAATGGCTTGCGCAAATGTGGCGAAGGCTGTCTGCCTGCTGCCCCCTCATCATGCTTGCGGCCAATCCATTTCCCCCGGTACGCTGCCCGGTGCAGCAAGCCTGTCGTCCAGAAGGCTGGCTCGCTCCATGCCGATACGCGCCCGTAATTATCCCACACTCGCACCTTCCAGAAGCATTCGGCTTCCGCCTCAAGCGGGCTGCCGCCATATTCCACCTGAATCGACTCGCTCGATTCTGTTTTTCCACTATCCCAGCGATCGCCTTCATCTGCGGCCAGCCGTTCTTTGGAAGAAGCGACCAGCACTTGATACGCCGTTTGGCGGACGGAGCGCTCCTCCGAGCGCAGCTTCCAGAACAAGCGCGGCTTAGCCGCTTCAATACCGAGCGGATTCGTCATATACTCCGTTTTGCAATCTTCAATGGTTAATGCCATTAAATTTCAGCCTCCCGCAATTCGTTATGAACTAAACGATCATGCAAAAAATCAACGATATGCTGCACCCGCATTTGACCATCTCCATGCTTGGCCACGCCGAGCTTCATTTGGAGCAGGCAGCCTGGATTGCTCGTGAGCAAATAATGCGCCTTTGTCGCATTGGCATGCTCCATTTTGTGCGCCAGCAGCCCGCCTGCCATTTCCGGCTGAACAATATTGTAGGTGCCCGCCGAGCCGCAGCAGCGGTCAGCCTCGAACATTTCTACAAACTCAGCGCCGCTTACTTCTCGCAGCAGCCTCCGGGGAGCATCGGCAGAGCGCATCACATTGCGCAAATGGCAGGAATCCTGATACGTTATCCGAATCGGCTGCCCCTTCGCCTGGGCGGTAGCAAGCTTGCCGGAGCGGATAAGCAAATCGCTAATATCCACCACACGCTTCGCCAGCCACACCGCACCTTCCCTCCACTGCTCATCCTCATGCAGCAAATGATCGTATTCCGTTAAGATAGCGCCGCAGCCGCCCGCGTTGGATACGATATAATCCACACCAGCATCCTGAAAAGCAGCAATGTTCTTCCTCGCTAGTGACCGGGCGTCCTCCGTCTCCCCGCTATGTGCGTGAAGCGCTCCGCAGCAAGCCTGTGTATCCGGTATGATGACCTCAAAGCCAGCTTCCGTCAGCAGCTCCACCGTCTTGATGTTCGTTTCCGTGAACAGCATATCCATGAGGCAGCCGCGAAACATGCCTACTGTAGCTATTTTCATCCCTTTGGCCGGATGGTGGCTGCCGATTTTCTGGACGATGCCTTTGCTTGAGGCATCCGGCAGCACCTCCTCCATCTCGCTCAAATGCGCCGGCAGCAGCTTCATAACGCCAGAGCTTCTGGCCAGCTTGCGAAGCCCAGATTGCTGATACAGCTGCATAGCTCCGCCGAGCAGACGCACCCGCTTCTGATGCGGGAAAAGCTGCTTGAACACCACCTGCCGCAGCGGCTTCACCCACCACCGCTGGCCTTCCGTATGCTCTTCAATCGCCTCCCTTGTCTGCTCAATGAGCTGGCCATATTTCACATCTGCCGGACAAGCAGGCTCACAGGCACGACAGCCGAGACAATGGCTCATCTGCTCCTCAAAGGACTGATCGGGCATCATTAAACCATCGGTAACCGCTTTCATCAATGCGATGCGGCCGCGCGGCGATTCCGCTTCAATGCCCGTTTCACGAAACGTTGGGCAAGCAGGCAGACAGAAGCCGCAGCGCATGCAATTCGTCAATTGATCCTCATCGAGCCGCAGCTTGAGCTTTCCCGCAAGCTGAAGCTGCGGGGAGCGCGGCGTACTGCATGCTGGTTCCGTTTTAACCATGCTGAAGCACCACCCTCTTGCGCGACTGTTTGGCAAATATTTTGCCGGGATTGAGCAGCTGATGCGGGTCGAACGCCTGTTTAACGGCTTTCATCACTTCGATGCCTGCGGAGCCGACCTTCCATTCAAGATAAGGGGATTTCACAAGGCCGACGCCGTGCTCGCCCGTTATCGTTCCACCGAGCCGTATAGCTGCCTCGAAAATTTCCTCAAACGCCGCCTCGACGCGGTGAATCTCTTCCTGATCCCGTGCATCAGTCGTTGCTGTAGGATGAAGATTGCCATCGCCGGCGTGGCCAAAGGTACAAATGGTCACCTGATGCTTTTGGGCAATCCGATTAATTTCCAGCACCATTTCGGCAATTTTGGAGCGCGGCACCGTCGCATCCTCAAGAATCGTCGTTGGCCTTAATCGTGCCAATGCGGTAAAAGCACTACGCCGTGCCGTCAGCAGCTTGAGTGCTTCCTCCGCACTTTCAGCGACGCTGACGCTATGCGCCTGCTCGCTGCGGCAAATTTCTTCAATCCGTGCGATATCCCGCTCTACCATTTCGGGTTCTCCGTCCTGCTCAATGAGCAGAATCGCCTCCATATCAAGCGGCAATCCGAGCTTGGCAAAGTCGTCGACTACCCGCACCGTCGCATTATCGAGAAATTCGAGCGTTGAAGGAATGATGCGATTTTCAATAATTTTGGAAACGGTTCGCGCCGCGCCATACAAATCCTTGTACATCGCCAGCATCGTCTTCTTGAACTTCGGCGGCGGCACAAGCTTCAGCGTCGCTTCGGTAATAATCGCCAGCGTTCCTTCCGAGCCAACGAGCAGCTTGGTCAAATCGTAACCGGCTACGTCCTTCATCAGCTTGCCGCCGGTACGAATAATTTCGCCGCTTGCCAGCACCGCCTCAAGGCCAAGGACGTAATCTTTGGTCGTGCCATATTTCAGCCCGCGCAGCCCGCCGGAGCATTCGGCGATATTGCCGCCAATCGTCGAAATCGCCATGCTGCTCGGATCGGGCGGATAAAACAAGCCGAGCGACTCCACATGGGCGATAAAAGCTTTCGTAATCATCCCCGGCTGCACGACGGCTACCAAATTTTCAAGATCGACCTCCAAAATGCGATTCATTCGGTGCATGACCATTACGATGCCACCCTCTACAGGGACCGTACCGCCGCATAAGTTCGTCCCCGAGCCACGGCCGATAACGGGAATGCGATGCGTATTGAGCACTTTCATAATTGCGCTCACCTGCTCCGTATTCCCGGGATAGATAACGCCGTCTGGCAGCGCTTGAAGCATCGGAGTCCCATCATAAGAATGGGTCACTAGCGACTGCGGATCATCTTTATAATAGTCGCTTCCCACTATAGCGAGCAGTTGTTGTCGGATCGTTTGCTGAAGCATATTGATGTCCCCTTCCCTAAAATAAAGCTGCCATCCCTTAATTAATTAATTAATCAGGTCATCTGATGACTTTAAATTAAAAAAAGTATACAATAAAATAGATAAAAGCGAAAGCGCTATTTTTAAGCACGGCAGTTCGTTGTTTGAAGGGAGTTATTATGGACATTAGCCCAAACCGGCCGCTCAAAAGCTATGAGTGGGTCATGAACGATATTAAACGAAAAATGGACGACGGCTCGCTCGCCCCTGGCGACCGCCTCTCCTCTGTTGCCGACCTTGCCGCCTCCTATGGCGTTGGGCAATCTACAATCCGCGAGGCATTAAGCGCGCTGCGGGCCATGGGCAGGCTGAACATTCGCCAAGGCAGCGGCACGTTTGTCACAGCTCCTCCAGAGCCAGCTTCCCTATCGGCTCCAAGCTTTCTCTATGACGAAGCGTGGATGGACCGTGCGGAGACGCTGCGCCATATTTTGGAGGTGCGCAAGGTGCTGGAAACTGGCTGTGCTGCTCTGGCTGCCCGCAATCGGACCGAAGCCGATCTTGAAGCGCTGGCCTCCATTTTGCAGAGCATGCATGAACGCCTTGGCGATGAAGCCTTCAGCGAACAGGCCGATATCCGCTTCCATCAGGAGCTTGCGAAGGCGACCCATAACCCCGTGCTGCTGGAGATGATGGAATCCTTGTCCACCAAGCTGCACGAAAGCATGAAGGATACGCGGGCTTTGTGGTTTTATGCAGAGCGCTCAACAGCGGAGCGCTTGCAAGGCGAGCATCAGGCCATCTATGCCGCCATTGCTGCACAGCAGCCAACAGACGCATCCCTGCTTATGGAGGCGCATATTTCCAAGGTGGAGTCCGTGCTGCTCGGCAAGCTGGCCAGCAGCTAAATGCACCAAGCAAAAACGACTTCGTCGTCCTTCTGGGACGACCGAAGAGCTTTGTCGGAGAAATATAAGCCCATTTATACGTGTAAAACTTATAAATTCTTATATTTCAAGGTGAAACGGCTGTCGCCGTCCTTTGGCGGTGCGGCGCGTTTCAGTCCGAGAAATATAAGCGGAGTATAAGGGGGAAACTTATACTTTCTTATATTTGCAGCAAAGGGAAGGCGCCTGCTCGAACAAGCAGGCGCCTTCCCTTTTTATTTTTCATGGACCTCTTCGTTTTCCTACGTCCTTCTTCCCCTGCTACCCCTTTATGCCCGTCATGGCAATGCCTTCAATAAAATGCCGCTGCGCCACGAGAAAGACGATCAGCGAAGGAATAACAATAACGGACGTTGCCGCCATCATCAGATGCCACTGCGCTGAATAGGAGCCTTGGAACAGCGTTAGCCCCTGCATGAGCGTGTAATTGCTCTCTGAGGTAATGAAAGCCAGCGGTCCTAAATAATCGTTCCAGTTAGCCAAAAATGTAAGCAAGCCAACCACAATCATCGCCTGCTTGCCAATCGGCAAAATGATTTGCAGATAGATGCGGAAATGCCCGGCTCCGTCCACCTTAGCGGCTTCATCCAGCTCCGTCGGAATACCTAAGAAAAACTGGCGCAGCAGAAAAATGTTGAATATGCCGCCTCCAAACCACGCAGGTGCAATGAGCGGTACGAACGTATCGGTCAAATGCAGCGCATTCCAGAACACATATTGCGGAATCATGACGACGAAAAACGGAATCATTAACCCCGTTAATATAAATCCAAACACTTTGTCGCGGCCCTTCCAGTGAATGCGCGAGAAGCTGTAAGCGCAGACCGAGCTGGAAAATAGCACGCCCAGCATCGCCGATGCCGTAATGATGGTACTATTGAGAAAAAATCGTCCGAACGGATAGGCGCCAAGCGCCTGCTCGAAATTTTCCCAGCTTAAATCGTCCGGCAGCAGCTTCGGCGGCATTTGATACAGATCGCCCATATTAATGAGCGAGGTGCGCAGCATCCAAAAGATCGGAAACAGGAAAAACAGGCTTCCGGCAATAAGCAGCGCGTAAATAACGATTCGATTGCCCAATGATTGCTTTTTCATCTGCGTTCCTCCTTGCCCTCATAGTAGACCAAAGACTTGGAGAAGTAGAAAATCGCTGCGGTGAACAGCATAATGACGAGAAACAGCAAGACAGATATCGCACTGGCGCTGCCCATTCGTGAAGATTTGAAGCCTTCGTTGAACAAATACAGCACATAGAGCAAGCTCGCATTGTTAGGCCCGCCCTGCGTCATAACGGCTGGCTGCACAAACGTCTGAAACCCATTAATGAACGCAATGACCGTATTGAAAAAAATAATCGACGAGCTCATCGGAATGGTAATATAAATCAGCTTATGCAGCCGATTGCCTCCGTCCAGCTCAATGGCCTCATACAGATGGGCAGGAATGCCCTGCAAGCCTGCAAGAAAAATGACAATCGTATTGCCCAGCGTCCAGAAGCTGAACAAAATAAGTGTCGGCACCACGGAGGTCGTATCGCCGAGCCATCTGGAGGCCCGCAAATGCAGCGCATCCAGCGCATAATTGACGATCCCAAAATCCGGCTGCAGCAGCCACATCCAAACCATCGAGGACGCTGCAAGCGGAATAATAACGGGCAAATAAAAGACGCCGCGAAAAAAGCTTTTGCCCGCAACCTGCTGATTCAGCAGTATCGCTAAAAAAAACGATAAAATAATGCCCAGCGGCACGCTCAGTCCAACATAATAAACCGTTGCTTTCACGGCCGGGTAGAAAAAGGGATCTGCCCCGCTGAACAAGCTGGCATAATTGTCAAAGCCGATCCATTTCGGCACAGTGCCGACGCTGTAGGAAGTAAAGCCCAAATAGAAGGTTGCCGCAATCGGCACAATGACGAAAATGACGTAGCCCAGCAGCACTGGAGAAGCGAAGAGCAGGCCGAAGCCCAGCTCTCCGAATTTCCGTTTTTGCCCAGCTCCGCGCTCCGCCTTTAATTCACGCTCATGAACGCTTGCCAGTGGTTTCATAACAGCTCTCTCCAAACTCGTTTTATCGTTTATTCGCTCACATCATAGCGGCCCTGGATTTCCGGCTGCACCTTCGCTTCGACTTCCTTCATCGCTTCTGCCGCTGTTTTGCGGCCTAGCCACACTTCATCCATGCCGGAGAAGGTAATGGCATTCACCTTCGAGAAATTTTTAATATAATAAGAGCCGGTCGGAACGCCGTTATTCAGCAGATTGTTCATCATCGCATCCTTGAAGCCCGCTGGATGCGCCGGGTTATTTTCTGCCCATTTCGCCACAAGCTCTGGATCGGTGTACCATTTCGTCATTGTTGGCATCCAAAGGCCGCCCTTGTAGAGGTCAATCGAGCCTTCCGGATTTTCCAGGAATTTCGTCAGCAGCCATGCTTCCTCCAAATGCTTCGTCGATTGGTAAATGACCGATGCCCCGCTAATGCCCATTGGCACGCTGCGCTTCATTTTTGGCAGGACGCCAATATCGTAGTTTACTCCAGCCGCCCCGAGATCGAGATTGATCCACTGTCCATGCATCGACATCGCAACCAGCTTCGATTGCAGCGCTACCGCCTGCGAAGGAATCGACTTCATTTGTACCGGAGATGGCGCAACATGGTGCACATTTATTAAGTCCGCTAGACGCTGAATCGCTTCCGTCGCCTCCGGCTGGCTAAAGCCGAATTTGCCATCCTTTGTAATCCATTCGCCTTCATTGTTAATCACCGTTGCATGTACAGGGCCATGCCAGGTTTCAAAGGAAACGCCGTATTGGCGGATGTTTTTCGGATCAAAATCCGCTTCTGAGGCATTTTTGCCGTTTTTGTCAATCGTCAGCTTTTTGGCAACGTCGACAAACTCATCCCAAGTCCAAGCTTCCTCCGGTTTCGATGGCGGATACGCGGCATTCGCCTGATCAAACAAATCCTTGTTGTAAAATAAACCGAACGTCTCGCCCGCTGTGCTAATGCCGTAAGCAAAATCCTCGGAAGATTTGAACCAAATATAGTCGAGGAAATCCTCGCGCTTTAGCTCCTCGTCATTATCCAGCAGCTCAAACAGATTGACGAATTTCCCTTCCTTCTGCCAAGGGTCAGCAAGCTCCCCGTGCATATAACCGAGATCCGGGGAATCGTTGCCTGCAACCATCGCCGTAATTTTCGCATCATAGTCAGCTTCCGGAATATGAATGGCGTTGACTTTAATCCACGGGTATTTTTCCGTAAAGGTTTTGGTCGCCTGCTCCATCGCCGATTTCTCCTGCGGGCTTCCCCAAAACGTAAACTTGAGCGTTACAGGCTCTTTCTCCTCTGGCGTCGCTGTCGCCTCGCCTTTCGGCGATTCCGCGGGCTGCTGGCTGCTGGCTCCTTCACTTGCTGGCGTGTTTCCCCCGTTGCCTGCTCCGCTGCATCCTGCCACAACGAGTGTTAGCGATAATAGCAATGCTGTGAATGCTGATCTTCCTTTGAATCGTGCGATCATATAAAGCCTCCCTTTGCTATTGCAATCTCTTTGTACAGCTCTATCATATTGAATGCGGTTACATTTTAAAATTCGAATATATTTATAATGGTGGACTTTTTATAGCGCTTGCCAAAAACTTGCAAAATAATGGGGCTCACATTAAAATAATGACTGTGGTCATTTATTGACTGTAGTCATTACTAGTGAAAGTGGTGTTCGTATATGGTGTTGAGACAGCAAAGGAAACAGGAGCTTAAAGAACTTATTTTTAGGCATGCCGTGCAGTTATTTCGGGAAAAAGGCTTTGCAAACGTCACCATTGATGAGATTACGCAAAGCTGCGGCGTTGCTAAAGGAACGTTTTATAACTATTTTCCACGCAAGGAAGCCATCCTCCTTGACTTGGGTCAGATGCAGTTGGAAGTGACGGAAGAAAACCTTGAGCGATACGCATTAATTAATGGCATTAAAGAAAAGCTGCTAACGTTATTTCGCGACTTGTTTCAAAAATATGCCGTAAACGCTGGGCTCGCGAAGCTCACCATAACGGAAATACTGCGCTCTCCCCTGCTCATGCAAGAAGAATTTAATGTCATTAATAAATTTGAGAAGCTGCTGAATGGCCTTCTGAATGAGGCACAGCGGCAAAATCAATTGCCAAGCTATCTCGCTAGCGCAGACGTCGCAGCCGTGCTCGCAGGCTTGTATTTTCACGCCCTATTAGCCTGGGCAGCGTCAGTTGAGGAGGCATGGCAAATGCAGACAGGCTTTGAGCGCCGTTTCGAAGTGATTTGGGAAGGCTTGAAAATGAGAGGTGAATTCGCATGATGCTGTGGCTTTCCTTAAGCGGGTTCATTTTGCTGCTGCTGGGCGGTATTCATGTTTATTGGGCTTTTGGCGGCAAATGGGGCGCCAGCGCTGCATTGCCTACGAAGGCGGGATCGCAGCAAACCCTATTTGTGCCGGGAGCAGCAGGTACGATGATCGTAGCCTGCCTGCTGTTTTGCGCGGCGATGCTCTTGCTCATGCAAGGAAGGCTGCTCCCCGTTTTCTTAGGCGCGGCCTTCATCAAGTGGAGCTGCTGGGCATGTGCAGCCGCCTTTATGCTGCGGACGATTGGCGATTTCAACTATGTCGGCCTTTTCCGCAAAGTCCGCACCACCCGCTTTGCCAAATTCGACCTGTATTTGTTTACGCCGCTTTGCCTGCTGCTGTCAGCCGCCTTTTTTGCCGCTGCAACCTTGGCACCTTAACAAAATTAATATAGTTAACCAAATTCAGATGAATTTAACATCACACCTATTTACTCTGTTACCAGCAAGGTCACCCCTCATGAATGTGAATTTGCGTACCGAATGGCAGCTTCATGCGCTTCGTTTCAGCGCTGACTATCTGCACAAAGATAGACTTGGTGGACACAGCAGCCGCTATTTTAACAAAATCACGGGTTATGGCTAGTAAGCCGGACTCAGGAGCCGCTATTGCGCCGTCCGTCGCCATTTTGACGGGAGAATCATGGCAATAACGGCTTTCCTGTCCGCGTACAGCCTGAAATCGGATTAAAAGCCAGAATAGCGAAACCTCAGTCCGCCAAAATCATGGAAGGAGCGGCCGAAAACTGCGTCAAAAAAGCTTCACGGCTTCCTTTAAACACATTGATATCGACGTACATGTCAATACCTGCCACATGTCCGCGGTTATGATATTGCCAGAACTGCCAGCCTCGCTCTCCAAGTTTCGGATGCTTGACAATATCGCGAATCCATATTTCATAGGGAGCAAATACGGTTACATCTTCTACATAAGTATGATAAGTATCATACGTCACATACAAAATAGGCTTTTTGCCATAATGCGCCTCCATGCCGTCCGCCAGCGCCTTCAGCTCCTTATGTACGCCCGCTTGGTCATGGTCCAGGCTGATTTCCAGATCGATGACGGGCGGCAGGCTGTCCTGCTCATTTGGAACAGTTTGTATAAAATGGGCCGCCTGCTCCTCCCCCGTACTTTTCGTTGTGAAAAAATGATACGCTCCCGTCAGAAAGCGCTGCTCCCTCGCTCCTTGCCAATTTGCCTGGAACCACTCATCGGTATAATCCCTGCCTTCCGTCGCTTTCACAAACATGAATTCATATTTCCCCGCCGCTTTTATTTGCTGCCAGTTTATTTCACCTTGATAATGCGAGACATCCAGCCCCTTCACCTCATAGGCATTCGCAAATATGGAATTATGCCAAATGATCCCTTTATACTCTAAAACGCCCAGCAGCACGAGCAAGGCTAGTCCGCCAATGACTATATTTCGCCATTTCTTATTACGTTCCATGGATATGCCCCTTTCGATCATTATGAATATTATACCAATTCAGCAAAGTGAAGCCTACAAAAAAACTCGCCCTGCCTCCCATGTTTGGGAAGCTGGCGAGTTTTTGCAGCAGTGTGCTGGATATGAAGCTATTAAATGGCAAAAATATGATTGCCAATCTGTAAGAGCTGTTCCCTCGTCCAAATCCAAGATGACGTTGCAGTCTTCGGGTTAAAATAATACAGTGCGCCATTCGACGGATCATTTCCGGCAATAGCCTCGACAGCAGCCTTGTAAGCTGTGGAATCTGGCTGCAGTCTATACTGTCCATCATCAACCGCTGTAAATGCGCCTGGCTGCTCGATGACGCCTTTAATCGTATCAGGGAACTGCGAGGAAGCCAACCGATTCATTACGACAGCACCTACAGCGACCTGCCCCTTGAACGGCTCGCCACGCGATTCGGCAAATATAATGCGAGCCAGCAAATTCAGCTCATGCTCGCTGACGGATGCTTTTTTCAGCGTCTTCCAGGTTTGCTTGCCCGTAATGCCGTCGGCTTGGAGGCCGTAATCTTTTTGAAAGCGTTTCACGGCATCTTCCGTCATTTTACCGTAGAAGTCCGTTACCTCGGCATTCATAAAATACCCTAAAATCTTTAATCGATACTGAACGTCGGGAACATCTTCCCCTTTGCTGCCATAGCTAAGTGTAGCTGGAGCCGCGGCTCCAACGATTTGAAGCGGCAAGCTGACGACCAAAAAAATCGCAAATATATATGCTAAGCAATTGCGAAATATTCGATTATTTTTCATAATTCTAATATTCCTCCTCTGTAAAACAAGTACAAAAACTTATTTTTCAAAAATATTTTTTATTTTTTTCAGCACTCGTATGAGTTTAACATAGTATTTAAACGAAAGTAACCTTAATTGCATAATTACATGAATTTACTAATGCTTGAACAAGCAGACAAGCATATGCTGTGGGCTAGCGCGCTATACGGGAGTTTTCTCCAGGGAACTGATATAATGAGGGTCAGATGATTGGCAGAGGTGAAATAGGATGAACATTATAAAAGTGAAGGATCGGCAGGAGCTGGACAAACGGGTTCCATCTATGCCTTGGTATATTGAGAAATTTATTAATTACAAGCTGCCCGACCTCTCTCCTTCGTCGCTGCTTGAGTATGTAAGGGATTATGAGCTTTTTTTGAATTGGCTCGTTACGGAAGGGCTTTCTGAGGCGGCGGTCATCAAGGACGTTCAGCTAAGCGAGCTGGAGCAGCTGCATATGGACAGCATTGACAGCTTCCGCATGTTTCTCGCCACCCATCCGAGCCATAATAATCGTAAAACGACGATTACTCGCAAGCTGTCCTCCCTGCGCTCGCTATTTCATTATTTGAGCCAAATCGCTGAGGATGAGCAGTTTTATCCGCTGTTGAAGCGTAATGTCATGGCGAAGGTCGCTATTAAGCGTACAAGCAAGCCTAAGGATACGGCGGCGAAGCTCGAAGGCAAGCTGCTGCAGGAGGAGGAGATTGGGGAGTTTCTTGCTTATATTGCCAGCGGCTACGAAAGCGATCTTGCCGGCAACAAGCAGGCGCTGTATTCCTATGAGCTGAACAAAATACGGGATACGTGCATTATCAGCTTTATTTTGCATTCCGGCCTGCGCGTATCCGAGCTCATTAATCTCAACGTCGACGACATTGATATGAAAAAAAAGCTCGCGCATGTTTACCGCAAGGGTAAAAACGACGATTCGTTTAAAACCCCGGTCTATTTTCGCCAAGAAGCGGTGGATGACCTTCAAGTATACCTGCAAATGCGCGACACGCATTATAAAGCGCCAAAGCGTGAAAAAGCGCTGTTCCTTGCCATTGCGAATGGTAAAAAAGAAGGCTCGCGCATGACGAAACGGGCCGTGCAGGCGATGGTGATGAAATATGCAAAGCGGTTCGGCAAGCCCTACTTATCCGTACATAAGCTGCGCCATTCGTTCGCAACCGACTATTATTTGCGCAATGACCTGTACAAAACGCAAGAGCAGCTTGGGCATGCATCGCCGGAGACGACGCAAATTTACGCCCATTTGACCGATAAGACGATGGCGGAAGCGATTGATCGGGAATAATTCCGGAGTTTTGGCGAAGCCAACTAGAAAAATCAACCAGCAAATGCAAGCCAAGTAAAGTCAAATAGCCTTCTTGGCTGCAGCTGAAGCTCAGCTCATGCAAGAAGGCTGTTCGCGTTGCTCTAATTTCTTGCTCAAAAATCTTTGGACAACTCCATATCTGTAGCGGAAATGCCCTCTTCCACCGCAAACTCAAAATCCTCAATGTCGTAAATTTGCACAGGGATCTCAGCTTGAATCAGCTTATCCTGAAACTCAAACTGGTCGGACAGCAGCGGCAAATTAAATTTCAGTGCAGTCAGCAGCAGCTCCGTTTCGATCGGATCGAATGCTTCGCCGTATTGTGCGCTGTCCACAGCATGTACAATTGTAAACTGTATTCGCTCGTTCAGCAGCAGCGGCGAGCTTTCCCGCCACGGCACCTGCATCGTGCGTTCGATTTTTTTACGATTGAGCGGATCTTCGAAAAAAGCAATCAGCTCGCCGATTTTATTTTTGACATGAGCATCATCATCTGGATCCTCCATAACGGGATCTGATCCGTCTCTCATATCATATAGCTCCAAAATGGATGAATAAGGAACAACATAATCAATGGCGCTGCTTGGAACGAGAAGGTGACCATAAGTAGCCACCATTACTGCTTCTATTACAAACCGTCGCGGCATGTTTGACCTCCTTCTATAAAACAACGTTTCCACATTATTATACAATAATCCAACTGGTGTACAAGATAGCCATTCGCCAAATTTGCATTAATTCCACGCGTCGCAGTACAATGGTTGGGAAATCATTATCGGAGGTACATACATGATTAGAGAAGAAGCTATCATTATTGGCGCGGGTCCATGCGGCCTTGCCGCGGCAATTGAGCTGCAGCGCATCGGAATCCGCCCCCTTATTATAGAGAAAAGCCATCTGGTCCATTCGATCTCGCAGTATCCGACCTATATGCATTTTTTCAGCACGCCGGAGCTGCTTGAAATTGGCGGCATTCCTTTCACGACGCCGAATGACAAGCCTTCACGGCTTGAAGCGATGAATTATTATCGCACAGCGGCGCTGCGCCATGAGCTGCGGATTAATCCCTATGAGACGGTAACGCGCGTCGTTCGTGAAAATGGCCGTTTTACGCTCTCCAGCACGAATCGCTTTGGCGAACCGCTGACCTATTCCAGCCGCTATGTTATTATTGCCACAGGTTATTTTGACCATCCGAATTATTTGGGCATACCTGGAGAAGAGCTGGAGAAGGTGACGCATTTTTTCCGCGAGGCCCATCCGTATACCGGCATGGAGGTTGCAATTATTGGGGGCAGCAATTCCGCTATAGATGCAGCGCTTGAGCTCGAACGCATCGGGGCGAAGGTGACCGTCATTTATCGGGGTGAGCACTACTCTTCAAGTATTAAGCCTTGGGTGAAGCCCGGCTTTGAAAGCAAAGTCGCCAAGGGACAAATTGCCATGCGCTTCTGCTCTCGCGTTACGAGCATCGATGACCGCAGCGTCACGCTTGAAGATCCAGAGGGCAAGCATACGATTGCGAATGATTTTGTGCTTGCGCTGACAGGCTTTCATCCGGATCGGGATTTCCTGACGGATACGGGCGTCGTGATGGCGGAGGAAGGGTATCCATTTTTCGACGAAGCTACGATGGAGACGAATGTGCCGAACTTGTTTCTCGCTGGTGTTGTTGCTTCACGTCATGAAGCGAATGAAATATTTATTGAAACCGGACGCTTCCACGGTAGAAAAATTGCTTCGCATATCGCTCAAAGCACCACAGCCGAAGATTAAAACGGATTGTGATGGCAACTTTTAGAGGCTGCCCATGCCCGGAGAGCGCAATATGATGCGCTTGCACCCGGTCATGGGCAGCCTCTTTTTTAAATTCTGTCATTAAGTGGTTATCCCCGCTCGCTCCATGATTCGCCCAATAATTCGCTATTGATGCTTATAGCCGCCATTGATCCCATAGAAGCCGCCGTAACGACCTGATATTTTGGGGAGGCAGCATCTCCGGCACTATAAATGCCCGGCACAGCCGTCTTGCCAACATCATCGACAACAACAGCGCCAGCTTCCGTCATTTCACAGCCCAAAGCCTGCGGCAGGTCCGATCCGATCACTAGCTTCGGCACAAAGAAAATGCCTCCGCAAGCAATCATTGAACCGTCCTCCAGCACGACTTGGTGAACGTTGCCATTTTCTGCTTCAATCCGCTGAATTTTCGAGGCATATACGGGCACATCATGTCGCCTTAACTCCTCACGCTGCTCATTGGTCATTTCGTCAGGGCCATCGGTGCAAATCGTATATTGGCTTGTCCAGCCTGCTATCGTTTTGGCAAAGTGCAGCGCACTGTCTCCATTGGCTATTATGACAAGCTTTCTATCCCTCATCTCCCAGCCATCACAATATGGGCATACAAAAGCGCTTTTTCCATATACGTCGGTTAAGCCTTCAATAGCAAGCGGAATATCTTTCATCCCTACGGCAAAAAGCAGCTTTTTGGCCCCAAAGGTTAATCCTTTGGCAGTCGAAATTATAAATTCCCCATCGCTTCCCGTTACTGCTACTGCTGTGTCATTTTCAAATTGAACGGATGGGTAGACACTGATCTGCTCGCGCGCAATTTGACGCAGCTCGCTAGGCTTAATGCCGTCTCTCGTCAGGAAACCATGCGATTCCTGCGTCACCCGATTGCGCGGACGCTCTTCATCAATAACGATAACCTTTTTCCTCGCTCTGCCTAATACAAGTGCCGCACTCATTCCTGCTGGCCCTCCACCGATAATCGCAACATCCATCAATTGTTTCATATTAACCACCTTCCGAGAGTTTTAATATTTTTAATTGTGCAACAAAAATTCATTCTAAATACTCGTCGTTCTTATTGCGCCACGATTATTTAGAGTTTAGAGAAATATGACACTGTTTTGTTTAGAGTAGCCCTCTAAATAAATCTATTGTAGACACTTAATATCTACTATTGAGCGCAATATCATTATAGACACAGTGAATCTGTAATTCAAGCTTTATTTTTTGACGGCAGCTGTTCTTTCAAAAACCCGATTTTGGAAATAAAGTCTTTCGTATAAATGCTAATCTAAAAATTAGCCCCGCTATGATCATGTTCTTCTTTCTATTCTGAAGATACAAATTGAAGATACAAATAGGTGTCTTCGTCCATTCTACCCTGATCACTAGTATGATCCATCCATTGCTTATTAATTTGTCATCTTTTCTCATTCTCGGGGCATCGCAGAATCTTCATTTGACCTTTCGACCAGGAGCGCGAGGCATACGCCTAGTCATTGTTAAATATCGTCGATAGAAAATTATGGATATTTTTATTTTAAATTGATATAATGGCAAATAAAGTATGTGTGATTGTCTGATGATGTGGACTGGCTACCTTGTCTATCAAAGGAGGTGAACCTGTGAAAAGTTTAATTCTTAATTCCAGTTTCATACCAATTGGGGAGGGTTATTTTCTCCTTCACCACCCCTGACTGAATGCTGCACAGCAGCATGCACTAACGGTAACGGTTTGTTGTTCTATGCATTTAGCTTTAACCATTATAAAGATTATAGGAGTGTGTCAAATGAGCAAACAAATTTTCCCCAGATTTTTTCGTGTTTTTATGGCTTCCTTTTTGCTATTAGTATTTGCTCTACCAGCGACGGCTTCCGCCGGCTATCTTGGCGATAAGCTCACTATAGGTGGCAGCTTTGCAAAGGGCGACTATCTCACCTCCCAAGATGGTAGGTTTTCAGCCATTTGGCAAAATGACGGAAATTTTGTCATCTATCAGAATGGTGCTTCTATTTGGAGTAGTGGTACCAGTAAAAGTGGGGCCATTTCGTTCATATTTGAACCAATTGGGAAACCGGTAATGTACACATATGGCGGAAGTTTTCAACAGGTATACCAATATGGCTTTAATCGTTTTGGATTCAACCATGCTACAGGTAAATTCGAGTATTATACGGGTTGGGGGTTTGATACGGTTTGGGTGATTGATACTTCTAAACGTCAATCCGTTTGGTTTGCCGATACCGCCTCTTGGATTTCAGCCCATCACGGAAGCGGGCTGCCAGCTAACACAACTGGAGACACGCTGATCATGCAAAGTGATGGAAATTTAGTTCTCTATAACACAACCATGACCAATAGCCATTATCCTAATAGCTGGATTCCTGTCTGGGCTTCGAATACGGGTGGGCGATAAAATTAGATTGAGAGCCGCATAATGCGCGGCTCTTTTTATTTATCCAAGTAACCTAATCATTTATCTGCTTTATGAAAAAAGCTCAACCCGTAATAATCGGCGTATGAGCATTCCGATTTCTACCTTTGGAGAAAATTACATTTAAAGGCTTGCCGTTACTTGTGACAAATTATTCATCACCGTCTGTAACGGCAAGTTATGAAGAAAGACCATCAACTAAGGATGGTCTTTCTTTGAACGAAAATGTAAATACCAGTGGATTAATGTGTCTGTTAATATAATGATTTAGTCAATTATCGGATACAATCCTTCATCTAGGCTCAAATATAAGGTCTGAATCTGAGTCTGGGTCTGAATCTTGGCGTGTTACTCTGACGCTCCAACAATCATATGAATGCATACTTTTTAGCATGGTCTGCTTCTGCAGCGGTGAGAGCGACAAGTATGTAGGGCAGAATTTAAATGATCGGTATTTATTAAAGTATTGAATAACAGTATTAGTCTCTTCAGTTGTAATAATGCCTAGTTCTCGTCTTCTTTTAGCATCACGTTTCGCAAATAAAGAATCAACCCATGCTTGATATTTATCCTCATTATTAGGATTATCAAAATACTTATTGATTGCCCATAGTATAAGGAGAGCTGCACCGCATAAAACAAGCAGAGTCGAAATACTAGACATGAGTCAGGCACCAAAACCTTAGGCGAGAGAGAAGCCTAGAACAGGACATAACATAGATTAATAAAAGAATTATTATAATAAGCCATATCATAATATCTGCCTCTTACGGAAGTAAAATTGAAACGCAAAGTCAATCTTATTACATGTACAGGTTGATTGGCAATATACGAGTTAATACAACCTCTGTTTACCTTTTATCTAGCACTTTGCTAAGGATGAAATCCTGCCTTATCTAATGTTACTAGCAAAAAAAACTTGCCGGTACTTGTATTACGGTTCACCCAATTGCATCTTCAACTAAACTACCAGTTTAATGCCATTCACAGTCAAGTCGTTTGTTTTCCTAGAACCCCCATTCAAAACAGCCTGACCGGACCATTCTCCGACCAGGCTGTTTTGAACTATTTACCGCGTTTCTGCTGGCGCGCATACAAGGCGTTTACCGCTTCTTCCTGCGGCTCCTCCTCCTTATAGCGCGCCTCCTCATAAAGCTTGATTAGCTGCTTTTGTTCTGCTTCGCTATAGCTATCCTCAGTCTTCGCAGCCACCTGCCATTTGACGAGCTCCTCTGACGTTTCCCTAGGTGTCAAATGAGGCTGATACACATAACCTTTGCTTATGCTGCGCTTTACCCAGCGGCTGTACAAATAGCGGATTCGCTCCCTCGTTCCCCCGAGTTCCTCCCATTTAACAGCCTGCTCGGCTTTATTGCGCTTTCTGCGCAGCCGCCAGCCATCCTGCCATTTGCTTAAGGTCATTAAACTTTCGACCTCATCGGTATAGCCCTGCTCGCCTCCCAGCCTTTCAGCGGAGCGCTCCGCCATTTTGGCAAGAAAGGCTTTGGAGAGCCGATACACAACTCGCATAAGCCAAAATAAAACTAGTCCAATCGCAGCAATAACGATGATGATAATGACGACTTTCAATAGGTTTTCTACCCAAACGAGCCAAGGGGCAGGATCTTTTTGCTCCACAGGCGGCAATACGGGCTCAGGCAATGCTTCCGGCTGCGGTTGAGCAGGCGTATCTGCTTCGCCGCCCGTTATTAATGACAGTATCAGCTGAACGAGAGAGCGCACAGCCCATTCAATCCCCTGCGTAATTTGCCTGATAAAGCCAATCGCAATGATAGGAAGCAGCAGCAGAGCAAGCATCCATCTATTTTGACGTTTGAAGGCTTCTACAGATGCTGATATTGGCTGCTGCTGCCCCCTCTGATCGGTCTCGCGCTGCATTAGCCGCTCATTTATCATGAAAAAATAAACGATCAGCGCTATGATCCCGCCTACGGTCATCCAAATCGTATATTGCTGCAGCGGCTTGAGCCAAAATTGAGCCAATTGCAGCGCCAAATAGCCGACAATGCCTATTATCATCGTACTTCCTGTAAATATGGATGACCAGCTGTGCAGCCGTTCATTCATTCCGCGATAAGCAGCGATACTGCCGAAAATAGCGAGCGCTGGCCACCAAGCTTCCCAGCTTGCTCCTGATGCTATTGCAATTGTGCCACATAAAGCAAGCCATCCATCAGAGAGCAAAATACCAATCAGCAAAGCAAGGAATAGACGAGTAGCCCGGTTGCTGTGAAGCAGCTTCGCTGAAATGGACAGCAGCAGCGAACCAGCGCCGTAGCACAATGGCAAGCTGAGCAGCCAAAATAAAAGGAGGCTGCCTGAAAGCGCATAAGCACCGAAAGGCAAAACGAAAGGCAGAAAAAACAGCAGCTCCAGCAAGCCTTTCCCTACAGCTATGCCTGCGATTTTTCCAATAGGCGATTTGTTCATGATGCTCCACCTGACTGCTGCTGTTCGCTAGCTAGCCCTTCCAACAGCCAAATCGAGACGGAGTTGCCGCCGAAACGCAGCTGCTGAGCGGCAAGCTCCAGCGTTTCATTCCAATAGGCGGAAATAATGAGCACATCGCAGCCGCTTACACCACGCTCGCTCTCCCTTTGCAGCAAATCGCTAAACAGCTCCGTCCGGGTCAGCGACAGCTTGGCGAGCAGCTCCAGTATCGCCAGCCACTGGTCATGTCCGCTGCGGGGCAGCAGCATGGCACTGTCAAACTCTCCTTGCAGCGGCATATTGGCAGCGAAGCCGACTTCCATGCCACTGGCCGTGACGGCCTCCGCTGCTCCTGCTGCCCATTCAATGCCCCGTTCGATTAATGCTTCATCCGTAATCGTACGCCACATGCCCTCATGATCTTCAACGTTCAAATAAATCATCAGCTTCCGGTCAGCTGTATAATCATATTGATGAACCTGCAGCTTGCCTGCCCGAGCAGTCGCTTTCCAATTGACCGCCTTGAAGGAATCGCTAGGACGATAATCTCTTGCGCCTACGACAACGAAAGGATCTTCCACAATCCAGCGCCGCACCGACGTCTCGCCCTGCCAGCTATGAGAGGGCAGCTCGTCCACCTTCACCTGTGCGGGGATCGGATATACAAGCAGCTCGCCTTCTATCATCATTTGCTTCATATCATGATGAATGCCAAGCAAATCGCCGCCGGTCAAAGCAACGGAGCGAAGCTTGTATACCCCGCGCCTGGCGCTGACGAACGAATGCGTGCGAGTAATTTTCGTATAAGGCATAAGGCTGAAGAAGCTTTTATGATTCTGGTAATGCTCCCCGCTGCTCACCGCAAGATTATCCTGCGAGCGAAAGATGAGCTGGGAAGACAATTGGGATTCGACGCGCAGCCAAGGAACAGGCAGCCATTTGCCATTTGACAATTGCTCCACTAGTTCCATACGATCCCCACTAAAGCAGGTTTTTTGACTAAAGCGCCTGGAATAGCTAATGTTCCGCAAGGCAAACCTACGAAATACATTAGCTTGTAGCATAACTATAATGATTGCAGCGATAATAAAAGAAACGACGAGCATCGTCTATTTACTAGCCTATTTAGCGAGAAGCCCTGCCTCGGCAGGAACCTCGGTTCGCCTAATAATATCTTCGATAATTTTCTCTGCGCTGCCTTGTGTACGCTGCAGTCCACGAAGCGCGAGACGATGGGCCAGCACGGGCTGCGCCATCGCTTTTACATCATCCGGCGTTACAAAATCTCTTCCCCGCAAAATCGCCTGCACCTGCGAGGCTCTCAGCAGCGCCTGGCTGCCGCGAGGGCTGACGCCCGTCTGCACCTCTTCCCTGCTCCGCGTCTGCTCTACTAGCTTCAGCATATAAAGCAGCACATCATCCGATACGCGTACGGAGGTGTATAGCTTCTGGGCTTCAGCAATTTCGTCTGCTCCAGCAATTGGTGCAAGCTGCTCCAGCGGGTCTCCCTCTTTAAAGCGCTTCAAAATTTGCAGCGCCTCATCCGTTGTGGGGTAGCCCATTTTAACCTTGAATAAAAAACGGTCCAGCTGCGCTTCCGGCAGCGGAAACGTTCCTTGATGCTCGACCGGATTTTGCGTCGCCATAACCATGAACGGCCGCGAAAGCGGCATCGTCTCGCCCTCGAGGCTTATTTGCCGCTCCTCCATACATTCGAGCAGGCTGGATTGGGTACGTGGCGTTGCACGGTTAATTTCGTCAGCCAGCAGCATATTCGTAAACAAAGGACCGGGCCTGAACTCAAAATCCCCCTGCTTCTGATTGTAAAAATGGATGCCCGTCAAATCTGACGGCATTAAATCCGGCGTAAATTGCACACGCCGGAAGGTCAGGCTGAGCGACTTCGCCAGCGATTTGGCAAGCAGCGTTTTTCCCGTCCCGGGTACATCCTCCAGCAGCACATGACCGCCGGTAATTAACGCGATAAACAATAGATCGGCTATATGCTCTTTCCCTACGATAACGCGGCCAATATTGCTTCTCAGCTGTTCAGATAATGCAGCAATGGATTGGTAAGACATGCTAGCAGCTCCTTTTTTCTCACTATAAATAGGATGTTTTATTGACTCCAGCCACAGCGCTCGCGCTGCACACGCTGCAGCTGCGACCAGCGAACGAGCCGGATGCCCTCGGCCTGCAGCGTCTGCACAATCTCGCGGTCGCGGAACAGCTGGAACTCGAGCCCGCGCTTCTCAGGCTGCCCATGGAAGGATAGCAGCTCATCGGTTACGAGCGAAGGATGAATAATAAGCTCTGTCAAACCCGGCGGCAAGCTGCGCAGCTGCTGTTTCATCGCCTCTTTGAACGACGCATATGTTTCTCCAGCCTGCAGCTGAAATGGCAAACCGACTAAATAATCCAATATGATGACGCCTTTGGAATCCGCCAGCATTCCGAGCTGCTTCGCCTGCTCAGCAAGCTCTGGAGAGGCTGTTTGCGCGCGATCACCAAGCAAATGGCGCGGTAGGCGAAAAGGCAAGCCATATTTGGCGCATACGTCGAATACAATAGGTAAAAAATGCTTGCCTGTCGCAAGCCCATACAAGCTGCCCATATGATTGTCAGCATGGCTCGGCTTCATCCCTAATTGCAGGGCAAGCTCTATTTGGGCAACCATTTCTCGCTCTACCTGCTCGGATTCGGCCTGCAGTTCGAATGTTCGGCTGTCTTTCGGGAAATATCCGCCCTCTACGAGCAAGGAAGGAACATCCTCCGGCTTGCTCACGGGGCCCCAGCGATAATTGTCCCACTCGCTTGTAAAAGTGAAATGAATGCCTACATCATGCTCCTGATGCAGCGCGCACCACTTCGCCGCTTCCCGCGCTGCGTGGCACGGCATCATAATCGTTGCCGAGCTTACTGCGCGCTCTTCCAGCAGTTGCTCCACCGCTTTATTGACTGAACCACATAAGCCATAATCATCTGCATTAACAATGAGCAGTCTTTCATCACTGCTGTATCCTAATGCTGCTGCAACACTCATGAGCCCAACTCCTCAAATTATAGTGGTTAATGACTATAATGGTTGTTCAACGCCGGCAAGATGCTTAAGAAATAGCGCTTTCAAACGCGGTTCATTGCTGCCTGTCCAGTTCACGATTTTTGCTGCTTGGCTCACAATTTTCTGCAATACCGCCGCTTCGTCAAGCTGCTCCCGCCAGCGCGTCATAAAATGCAGCGTCACATCAAGCATCCGCAGCTTAAGCAGCAGCGTTATCGCATTTGCTTCCGCCTCCATCAGCCGTAATTCCGACCCAAAGCCTTCACAAAACAAGGCGATTCGCTCCAGTCGCCCTTCATCTGCCCCATCAATCAAATCCACGATAACGACAGCGAGCTCCATCGCCCTTACATCGACTGTGCAAAATTCAAAATCCAGCAATCCGACTACAGCATCCCCACGTGCAACGGAATTGCTGAAATTCAAATCGCCATGAATCCACTGGCGGGGAAGCTCGGCTATGTTTTTCAACTCGTTTTGTAAACGCTCTCGCTCCTGCTGCAAGCAAGCTATCTGCTCCTCAAATTCCGGCAGCAGCCCCGCTTCATTAGCAATTTCCCGCATAGCTGGAATGCCTATGGCTTCATAAGATTGCTCCAGCTTATAATACGGATCATAAATAGGCTCGCCATGAGGCTTAATGGCACTTAATCCCTTGCATAAAGCAGCCGTAGCGATGCCGAGCCCTGTAATGTGGGAAATATTTTCGACCGAAGGCCTCTTGCCTTCAATGAAATGGCATAGCGTAGCCAGCTTGCCGCTTGGCGCCTCCGTTACGGTCTGCCCTGCGCGATTCGCTACAGGCATTGGAACGTCAAAAAGGCGCGCGTCTTGCTCCAGCAGCCCAAATAACACCTCATGCTCCAGCAAAACCGTCGATTTATTTTGATGATTGTTGTAAATACGCAGCACGTAGCGGTTATTTCCCGCCTGCACGATCCGCGTTGTATTGTTCATGCCGCTGTCTCCGGCAGCTATTTCCCATCGTGCGCCAAGCTCATATTGGTCTAAAAACGTTGAAAAATCATGCTGACTCAATAGTTTTGTCCTCCCCTAAGCTACCAGTTGCTGCCTTTATTATACTTGCTGGGAGCAGAAGTTGGCAAAAAAGCGGAAATCAGCCGCGGACATTCGCTATTTCCCCGTAACTGAACCGTCCTTTTACAGGCAAGCTTCGACACATTTTGTATCAGCTTAATGCGGGCTTTTCGCGTTCTTGCGCCTTCATTTTGCCATATCTAGTTTCCCCTGATTTTGCTCCCTCCATCTGTTGTAGCTGGGAAGGATATCCTATGTTTTAAGCTTTATTAGGCAATCGTTAGCCTGCTGTCGAAATCATTTTAAACATGTTGGATTGTGCGCTTCCCCGGGAAATAGACGGCTCATTTCCACCTTTCTATTTCCCGCGATTCCCCCTCATTCCGTTAGCTTGAATTTTCGCTCAATTCTAATAATTTCCCCGTGAGGTTTATTCAGGCGGCTTTGCAGCGTCTCCAGATGACGTCTCCGGTATCGAAAATCCAGCACTGCGGATACAAGCAGCACAGCCCCCGCACCCAGAATACCTTCTTTGCCAAGCACGCTGGCCGCTAGCACAACACTGAGCAGCAGCCAGACCAGGGCTGACATATTCACCGTGCGGCTCCACCTTCCGAGATGCCAAGGCGCATCCATGAGCAGCTTGTGCTTCTTCCCTGAGCGCAGCGCTAACGCAATCGGGATTGCATACGCCGTGTAAAGGCAAATTAGTGTGAAGCTAGGGACAGCAGCTGTGAGCAGGCGCTCTGTAAGGAGCACACAAGAGGCTGCAAGGATAATGAAAAACAATGCGGCTGCTAGCCAGACGCATTTCCTGGGAGATTGAGTTGCAGGGTGAACGCCTGCCAGCTGCTTGCTGAAAGGCAGAGCCTTATCGCGCGTCAGGCTGTACAATAATCGGGAGCAAGCGATCAGCACGCTGCTGCTGCTTGAGTAGAGAAGCACGACTAGGAGCAGGGTCACCAGCGGTGAACGGCTGATAGCTTCCAGCAAACTGCCTGCAAACCACTCGCTCCCGCCAGTCGGTATGCCTCCATTTGAGAAGCCAGGCCACACAAGTGTCAGCACAGCCAGCAGCACAAAGCCGATAATAAACGTGTAAGCCGTCGACAAATAGATCGCCCATGGCACGCGAATGCGGGGATCGGACGTCTCCTCGGCACCTTGGGCAGCGCTGTCCATGCCGAGAAACAGCTTTTGCAGCAGCAGAAAGCCCGCAATCATCCCTAAGGCGGATTGGCCTTTCCCCTCCCCACTAAGGGCAGGAAGCGTAAATAACAGCTCAGGTGCAAAAGCACCCGGCCAATACAGCGCCATTAAAATGACGATTGCAGCGATTGCAGCGACAAGCTGCAGCCATAGTCCACTTCTCAGCAGAACAGCCAGCAGACGGACACCACGACTGTGCAAAGCAGCTTGCGTAACCACCATTGCCAAGGCAATGATTGCTTTCGTCCATATTGAAGGCATGTAACCGAGCCAGCCTGCAAGCATTCCATCCAGCAAGGAGGCGCACAGCAGATTGGTCAGCAGCAGAAGCCCCATATAGCCAGCCATGTGAAACCAGCCCGCATGCCAGCCCCATACACGTCCTCCTAATGCCGAGGACCAATGATAGACGCCCCCGGCGGTCGGAATAGCCGAGGACAATTCGGCCAGCGATGCACTTACCATTAAGGCAAACAACGCGGCAAGCGGAATGCCTATACCGACGACAATTGGCCCGCCCTGCTGCAGGGCAGGCGCCAGAAACAACAAAGCTGCTGCACACAGCCCCATCGTGTTGAAGGAAAGCCCAAATGAAGCTGCCGCTCCAAATTTGCGTCTGAGCTGCTGGGCAAGGCCAAACAAATTCAAATCATGCTTATCCTGCTGCATTTGAATATAGGTGGCATAAGCCGTCATGCTCTGATGGCTCGACGATTTGATACTTTGCTGCGCCTTGACAGCTCCGGCTAATGCAGCAGCACATACAGCGAAAAATAAAGCCAGCCCGATTACGAGCGCAATCATTCCACCACCCCCATCATTAAGCAGTATATGTGAGGGTGGAAGGGCTCATGCCAGCAAACAAACGAAATATATCACGACATTAATATTTTATGACATTAACTATAGGGCGGAAGCAGGCACACTAAACTAGCTAAACTAGCGCGAGTACCCGATTCAGCAATTGGTCGGTGTCAAACGGTTTTTCTATCCACTCGGTAATGCCCAGCTCAGCCGCTGCCTCTATTTTTTCAGGCTCCCCGTACGCGGTAATAAGCAATACTTTAACATTCGCATCGCTTTTGCGAATCGCGCAGAGCACGTCCAATCCGTCCATATCAGGCAGCATAAAATCCAGCAAAATGCAGTCCGCTCCATATCGCTCGAATTGCTCAAGCGCGTTCAGCCCATCTGCAGCTTCATAGACGGTAAATCCCGCCTTCTGAAACAGCTCTGCCAGCATGAGGCGAATGAGCGGCTGGTCGTCAACAATAAGCAGCTTTTTCCCCTCAGCTAGCTTTGCTGCATCCGCGCTGCCCGCCAAAGCTTGGTGCGCCTGTTTGCTGCGACCGTCCTCCAGCTTGCTGGGAACGTTTTTTTTCACTGGGCTGACGTGCAAGCTTGAAGACTGTCGCCGAATGGGGGGCGCCGAAAAGCGCGGCCCCTTGTCCTTTTTCACATACTGCAAATAAACAACGAAAGCGATCGTCGTGACAAATACAGCGCATAATAAAATGATATAAATCATGCTGTCTTCTCTCCTGCTGCAAAGTTGCACATATCAATAATTGACGACCATTGGTCCGAGCGGGCCATTTTCATTAATCATATCCTCAATGTCATAGACGGAGATGGGGAAATACGGAAAACCAAATGCATAAGGCGTCAGCTCATACAGGGCAAAATAAAGCACCAGCGTCCGGTCCGCCACATAATAGTCCTGATCCGGCCTTATCGCTTTGAACGGCGACAGCGTGCTAATATCTCGCGACCTGATTTGAGCGGTGACCAGCGCGGACAGCTTGACGATATAATTGCTGCCAGGCTTAAACAGCTCAGCAAGCGCGTAAGAACGTCCCGTAGTCAGCTTGAAGGTAAGCGACTGCTGCAGTGTCAGTCCATGCGCTCCGCCTGTATAGGCGTAGTTGAACAAAGACAGGCTGAGCACATCCTTCTGGTTGTTTTTGAGCTCAAAATATCCTTGCATCTCCGCATGCGGGTCTTCAAGCGTGCCTTGCTCAGCTATGAGATGCTGCGCTGCTGAGTGAATGATCCCATTGATTTGGCTATCTGCTGCCTCATTGGATCCCCCGCTAATATGAGGCAGCCACAGCTCGGCCTTTGGAAACGTACTGCGGACAGACTGAACGATTACAGGAGATTGAAACGCCATATCGGGCTACACCTGCCTATTCGCTAGAATGCTCCATTGTATGCAGATTACGCCTCATCTCATGCCACTCAATTCCTCCATGTGTGGAAGAAGCCTTGCCTACGTATGTAAATTTCGCCTGTTCATAAAAAGAAATCAAATGCGGCTCGCACATTAAAATAATCGCATTCAGCCTCTCATTTTCGCATGCTTGGATCAGCTTGTCCAGCAGTTTTGCAGCAATTCCCCTACGCCTGAAAGCCGGATCTACCGCAATAGTCAGTATGCAAAAGTTGTCTCCCGCGTATTCGCCTTGATGGCTTCCCTTCATCTCGTCACCGCAGCTTTCCTGCTCCGTCCGAATTCCATTGGCTATGCCAAGCAACTTGCCGTCATCCGACCAAGCGGACCAGAAATACGAGGGATATTCCTGAAAACGGTACTGGAATCCCGCTTCCGTCGCCGCGGCCTCAGGAGAGTAGCAGCGCTGCTCAAGCTCCAGCGCCTGTGAAAGCTCATGCTGCTGAATCAATCTCAGCTTCACTTCGTTCATAGCTGCATTTTCTCCCGTTCGGTTAAGCGCCTGCCTCTAATGTCTAGAACAAGCTTGCCATTATTGAGACCAATAATGCGGTCCGCAAACCGTTCAGCATAATCGCCTTGATGCAGCACGGCAATAACCGTAACTCGCTGCTCCGTGCAAAGCCGTTTTAAATCGGCGAGCACCTGATCGGCCGTATGCGGGTCAAGTCCGGATACCGGCTCGTCCGCCAAAATGATTTTTGCGCCGTGCACGAGCGCGCGGGCAACAGCGATACGCTGGCGCTCTCCCCCGCTCATCTTCTCCGCCTTCAGATGTGCTTTATCGATAAGGCCCAGCTTCTCTATCGTATCCATAGCGCCCATATAATCGTCGCTGCGCACCATGCCGGTCCATCGCCGCCAAGCGGGGGTTTGGGTCACCGATCCGATAATCACATTTTTGAGCCCCGTCTTGCTTGGATACAGTACAGGCTTCTCTTCTAAATAAGCTACCTCGCGGCGAACTTTAAATCTGCCGGTCAGCCCTTGCTTCAAAACATCCGTTCCATTCAGCTTGTAGCTTCCCCGCGTCCATTTTTCCTGCAGCGCCAAGCATTTAAGCAGCATCGACTTCCCGCTTCCGCTCGCTCCCTTAATGGCGATAAACTCGCCATCCTCCACATCCAAATGTATATCGTCGAGCACTTTCGGCCCGCCTGGAATAACCTTCGTCAAATTCGAAATTCTTATCATTTTTCGCGCCCCTTTGTTTCACGCATCATATTTTCAGCATTTTGTATAATTCGATTCGGGTCGCTTCTAGGTGCAATATTTAGAGCGATAAAACCGCTTCGTTCTAATTATTGTACATTGAAAGTCGCTCAGGGGATTTATGCAAAATGCTCTTTTATATAAATCTAGTTTACGGGAAACAAAAAACAGTTTCCACACGAACAAATGTTTGGTATAATGAAAACAGCAAGCGGAAACGGCTGAAGCCCTCCTCTGGTGGCAAAGCTACCGTTTCGCGATGAAATATAAGAGTTTATATGTGTACAACTTATAAATTCTTATATTTGAACAAAAGTTCTGATTGACTATTTATTAAACATCCAATAAGGGAGGCAGGATCACCATGAAGAGCACTTGTGAAAATTTTCGTTTCGTTGAGAAAAGTTGGCCACGTCGAGATTTGACTTTTAAATTTTATTCAAACGGAGAATTGACGATTATTGATAACAGCTCTGAGGAGGTGATCTCTCCGAATGACCTGCGGGGCGACAGCCTGGATTTCTATATCCGCCGCCGCATTGCCTTTATCAAGACAACGCTGCTTGTGTCGCAGCTTAAATATGCATGATTTTTCTGGAAATGACCAGCTAATCTAATTTTCATCCTTAATTTTCCTAATTCAGTGTTGCCGAAACGCGTTTGCTGCGTTGACGTAAGGCTCCTGATACTGTAGATTGATTTCATACACAGTCTATTTTGCGCTAAAGGAGCCGTGCTTTCTATGAAGCAGCACATTATGTTTGACCTCGACGATACATTAATTCATTGTAATAAATATTTCTATTTGGTCATTAGTCAATTTGTTGATGCGATGACCACCTGGTTTGCCGGATATGAAGAAGTAACCGCGGACACTGTACGAGATAAACAAACAGAGATCGACATTGCTGGAATTGCCGTGCTTGGTTTTAAGAGCGAGCATTTTCCTCAATCTTTCGTTGACAGCTATGTTTATTTCTCCGATGTAACCGGAAGGAAGCGCTCCGCTGTAGAACAAGATTTTCTATGGAAGCTTGGGCTCAGCGTGTATGAGCATGATACAGAGCCTTATCCGAATATGGAGGAGACGCTGTATTCTTTAGCTAATCAAGGCCATGAGCTGCATTTGTACACAGGGGGCGAGCAGCTCATTCAATCCCGCAAAATTAATCAATTAAATTTAAGCAAATATTTTAATAACCGAATCTATATTCGCCAACACAAAACGAATGAAGCGCTGGAGGACATTTTAGCTGAAACATCGCTGGATCGCGCACGCACATGGATGATTGGCAATTCTATTCGCACGGATGTTGTTCCCGCCTTGACTGCAGGCATCCATGCCATTCATATGCGCAAGGATACCGAATGGCAATATAATGTTGTCAATATTGAAGTTCAGCCTAAAGGCGCCTTTTTCACTTTGAATGATTTAGTGGAAGTGCCGGAAGCCATCTACGGTTATATCAACCGCTAGCTGAACAAACACAATATTTAACTAGAATAAGCCGCCAAACCAGCATACTCGTTGGTTTGGCGGCTTATTTTGTTGCGATTTTCGTTAGCGCTTATTCACATCATTCACATCGAACAACCTCAAGCAGGTTATGGCGGCCTGCTAACTAGTCGGCAGGCCGAATCGTTAGCGTCCCTTTGTCACGGTCGGTCAATACAAGTCTGCCCTTCATGCTGCTTCCATCGGACTGCTTAAAGGCGAGCTGGCTCGTTGCCCCCTTCTCCAGCAGCGAATGGAGCATCGGCAGCGTAATCTTCTTCCCCTGCTGTTCCTTCCAAATCACAAAAGAACAGCCCTCGCGAAAGCTGCTGCAGCCGTAACCGCGCTTGCCTTCAATCACACTGCCGTTGCAGCCCTTCCTCGGGCAGGCAGCGAGCGGCCCTCTTGGAGCCGCAGACGCTGCTGCTTGCTTGGGCGGCTTCACTGCTTCGCTACCCTCAGCTGACCGTGCGGAGCTTCTGCTCTTGCCAACTCCGGCAGGCGACTTCCCCCCTGCTTTCGCTTCTGACGAGCGTGAGCTGCTTGTACGGCTGCCGCTTTTCGTCGAGCCTGCTGCCTTCTTCCCTTTCGCAGATGTGTCCTCGAACGTTCCAGGTGCGGCAGGACGCTGCTGACGAACCTTATCGACGATGACGGCTGCGAATTGCTTAACTTGCGCAATAAAACGATCATCCGAAGCTTCGCCTTTAGAAATTTGGTGCAGACGCTGCTCCCAGCGTCCCGTCATTTCGGGCGAAGCGAGCAGCTCAACACCGGCGTTGCGGATGAGCTCAATCGCAGCGAGTCCTTTCGACGTAATATCCAGCTTCTTTCCTGCTAGCTGGATATAGCCGACATGCTTCAGCCGCTCGATCGTCGCTGCCCGTGTCGCCGGCGTGCCAAGACCGGTATCCTTCATCGCTTCCCGCAGCTCATCATCCTCCATCGACTTCCCTGCGCCTTCCATCGCTTTGAGCAGCGTTCCCTCTGTGAAGGACTTGGGCGGCTGCGTCATTTTTTCCATCGCCTCAACGCTGCTGCAATGAACCGGCCCATTCGGGTCGAGCTTAAAGGGCTGATCGGTTACCATTTCCTCGTCATCGGCTTCCTTGTCATCCTTGGCTTTGGCGCGCTTAGCAGGCTTGGCCGCAGTGGAATCCTGCTGGGGCAACACCACTTTCCAGCCGGGCTCCAGCTGTTCCTTCGCTTTCGTGCGGAAGGTTTCGCCTTCGACGACCGTTAGCACCGTGTGGTTTTTATATACGGCGGGCGGGTAATAGTGCGACAGAAAACGTCTGACAATCATGTCATAGACGTTTTGCTCCTCCTGGCTGAGGCCAGAAGCACGCTTCGGTGTAGGCATGATGGCATGGTGATCCTCGACTTTGGACGGATTACAAACCGCTTTGTTCCCTTTGTGAACGCGAGAGCGGTCTGCTCCTTTCGCAAGCTCGCCATAGCCGCTAGTGCCTTGAAGCATCGTTAATACATTGCCCATGACCGGAATGTTCTCCTCCGTTACATAGTTGGAGTTCGTCCGCGGGTACGTAATCACCTTATGCTTCTCGTAGAGCGCTTGGGCAATATCCAGCGTCTTCTTAGCCGAATAGCCGTGCTTGCCATTCGCTTCGCGCTGCAATAGCGTCAGGTCATAAAGCCTGAACGGATACTCCTTGCTTTCCGCTATCTGGTAATCTTCTACCTTCGCAGGCTTATTTGCTGTTTTCGCTGCCAATGCCTCAGCCTTTGCTTTATCGGTTAGACGCTCCCCCTGCCAAATGCCAGAATACCCAAATCCAGACTGGTCAAATGCCGCTTTAACGACAAAATAAGTCTCCGACTGAAAAGCCGTAATTTCCTTATGACGATCATATAGCAGCGCCAAAACTGGCGTTTGCACACGACCGACAGAAAGCAAGGCTTTATGGCGAATCGTAAATGCGCGAGAAGCATTCATCCCGATCAGCCAATCGGCTTCACTGCGGGCACGAGCCGCTTTCGTCAGCGGTTCATATTCATCATCACTGCGCAGCGTATCAAAACCGCGGCGAATCGTCTCCGCCGTCAAATCCGATATCCATAACCGGTCCGTAGGCTGCGCCAGCTTTAAATATTGCCTGATTAGGTGAAAAATAAGCTGGCCTTCGCGCCCGGCATCGCATGCGTTAACAAGTCTGCCACAGCGCTTCGCAAGCTCGCCAATCGTCTTAAGCTGATCCTTCGTCCGCGGATTCGGCCACAGCTTGAACACCTGCGGAATGATCGGCAAGTCCTGATCATTCCACCGTTTGTAGCGTGCATCGTATTGGTCAGGCTCGGCGAGTGATACCAAATGCCCAATCGCCCATGTAATAATATAGCGGTCGCCTTCCAAATACGTCCGGCGATTAGCTGCCTTTGGTTCAAGCACGGCAGCAATCGTCCTGCCCATATCCGGTTTCTCCGCAATAATTAATGTCTTCAACAAATCGCCTCTTTACTTCTTGCTTGTTGTTTCCACATATTGCTTCATAGAAGCAAAAATCGACCGAACACCATTCGACCAGTTAGGGTCTTCCGCATATTTACGGTTAATCCATGTGAATGGGTCCATGCCTTCAGGTCGTCCCTTGCTTAAATTCACAATCGTTCGCGACGCAATTTCAGCGGAATCGCTAATCGTCGTATTATATTCTTTCCAGCTATGAAACACATTGAAGGGATTATTCGCAATTTCCTTCGCCTGCTTGTTCGTGGTTGGTACAAAAGCCTGCTCCTGCCCAGTTATAGCAAATAGCAAGAGCGGATGAATATCAAATGATTTCGCTTGGGCAATAATCGCATCTAAATAAGGCTGCCTGGCAAGTATCGACGATTTGCCTTTCAAATACTGAGTCAGCCTCTTCTTATCAATTTCTACATACCGCAGCTCTTGCGGCAAGCCATCCAGCTCGACGATCTTCACTGGTTCAATGGGAGCAAGAAGGACCGGCTCCGGCTGTGCCCCTCTTAACGCACGCGTCAGAGACTCTCCATACAGCAGCGAGACGCTCACAAGCAGCAAGCTGAGAAATCCGTACACGATAGCTTGATTGCGCCGTTTGCGAGGAACTGGCGCGTTCTGAGGCACTGCCAGCGGCAATGGCAGAGGTATGACATCCGCCAAGCCGGAGGCGCCAGCCGCCCCGGCTGCAAGCGGCTCTTTGGCCAGCTGCTCATCGCCGGCTGGCTGCAGCTCATTTTTCAACTGAAGCCAGCTCTCGTTCACCGACAAACTTGCATTTGGCAAAGAATCTGCGCTCGTGTCCATTCGCTCGGCAGAACTGCGCAGCTTGTCCATCGCCAGTCGATAGCGCTCGATCTCGACAAAGCTTTGCAGCTGCTTCTCTACCCATTGATGCATCGGCTGCTCAATATCCTGCTCGCGGTCATCCAGCAATAATAAGCAAGCTGCAAAAATATCATCTGCACGTACAGGGCGCTTCTGCTCCAGCACCGCAGTGCGAATAAGCTGCGCCGTCACCTGGCGCTTAATCGACTCGTCAAACGACGGAAGCTGCTTATGTATAATGCGGTTCACCGCATCGGCAATCATTTCGGTTTTCTTCTCCTGCGGCAGCGCTCCATATTTATGCTGGACATATTTTCGAATATTGCTGACATCTGCCGGGGATAACACATAAGCTTCTTCAGCATGCATGACGAATCGCTCCTTTACGTCATCTCACACTGATTTTACCACAACTTTCCTTATATTGGGGAGGGGAGCTGCCTAATTCTCAGCTGATTTTGCTCCTGCAAAATAAAAGCCGTAATTTGCTCCTTCTCAAATGCAGTAAATTGATATTCACAGTCACAGTCTTCGTCCTGCGGCACAATTTGGGCAATTCTGCCCTCTGGTGTACAAATGACCAGTCCACTAAAATCAATGAGATCATCAGGCGCGGGCGTTGCCTCCGACAGCTCAAACAACAGCTCAATATCTACCCATTGATCATTGCGCCGCTCCATGTTCGCCACGATTTTCTCAAATTTTAGTTCCGTTACTGTATCCAGTCCATATTTAATCATATATCGCTTCATTTCCCTCCTATCGACAAGAAAAGCGCCCTAGGGCGCTTCTCATAAGCTGCTATTCAATTCATCATACCATTAATTTAGGGAAGCAAGGAAGATCCCATCAGGAACTTATCCACTTCACGAGCCGCTTCGCGACCTTCGTTAATCGCCCATACAACCAAGCTTTGACCACGACGCATATCGCCAGCTGCGAATATTTTCTCAGCATTCGTCGTATATTTGCCATAAGGCGCCTTCACATTCGTACGACGGTCCTGCTCTAGGCCAAAAGCATCAATCAGCGTGTTTTCTGGGCCTTCAAAACCAACCGCGATAAACACGAGATCAGCCGGCCATACTTGCTCGGAGCCTTCGATTTCTGTATAAATTCGGCGTCCCGTTTCCGGATCAACTGTACGCTCGATTTGTACGGTGTGAAGCTCGGTAAGCTTGCCATTCTCGCCAACAAATTTTTTCGTCAGAACCGAGAAGGCACGCGGGTCTTCTCCGAACAGCGCTTTTGCCTCTTCATGCGCATAATCCAGCGTGTAGACGTTCGGGAACTGCGGCCAAGGGTTGCTAATGTTATCGCGTACTAGTGGAGCCTTAGCATGAGTACCGAATTGCGTAACCGATTTGCAGCCATGACGAAGCGCAGTTGCCACGCAGTCCGTCCCCGTATCGCCACCGCCGATAACAATGACATTTTTGTCTTTCGCAGAAATGTAGTTGCCATCTTCCAGATTGGAATCCAGATAGCTCTTAATCGTGCCGTTCAAATAATCCATCGCCATATGAACGCCTTCAAGCTCATGTCCTTCAATATCTACCGGGCGCGCTTTCGTAGCGCCGCCGCACAATACGATTGCATCGAACTGGCCTTGCAGCTCATCAGCCGATACATCTTTACCGATCTCTGTGTTTACAACGAATTCTATGCCTTCCTCCGCCATCAAGTCTACACGACGCTGAACAACCTTCTTGTCAAGCTTGACTGTAGGAATACCATAAGTGAGAAGTCCGCCGATGCGGTCCGCACGCTCGTACACTGTTACAAGATGTCCCGCTTTGTTAAGCTGCGCTGCGCAAGCAAGGCCCGCTGGGCCCGAACCGACAACCGCTACACGTTTGCCTGTGCGCATCTTCGGAGGCTGTGGAACAACCCAGCCTTCATCAAAGCCACGGTCAATAATCGCTTGCTCGATCGTCTTAATCGTAACCGCATCACCAATCAAGCCAACCGTACAGGAGCCCTCACATGGAGCTGGGCAAATCCGCCCTGTAAATTCTGGGAAATTATTCGTTTTGTGCAAACGATCCAGCGCCTCACGCCATAAACCGCGGTAAATCAAATTGTTCCACTCTGGAATGAGGTTGTTAATCGGACAACCCGACGTTGAGCCAGCAAGCTCCATTCCAGAATGACAGTAAGGTGTTCCACAGTCCATGCAGCGCGCACCTTGCGTACGAAGCTGTTCATCGGACAAATGCTTATGAAATTCTTCCCAATCTTTAATCCGCTCAATCGGATCGCGATCGGCTGGGAGTTCTCGTTGATATTCCATAAAACCAGTAGGTGTAGACATGATCGCTTTTCCTCCATCCGTTATTCCCGTCAACCGTTGTAAGGCTTCTCTAAACAAACTATATCGGGAACTCAGCAATTATTCAATAACAAACATTTTCAATTTTTCGCGAGGCATTTTACAAAATCCTAACACTCTTACCCTGCCATCGTTAATGGATTATCCGTACAATCATTTGCACTTTATAACATAATGTTCGTACGTTCTATGCAGGAGAGCACAAAAAAATGAGCTTAAGATGTCATATTTGTCCTTTGTACCCCGCGAAAAACCGATTCAACGGTTTATACGTTTAAAAGTTTGCCATGTAAAATCATGCAAATTGCGTTCATCCTTGCGATGAGGAATAGCTTCCACTAGCTCCCAATCGGCTTCATTGAACATAGGAAAAAAAGCGTCGCCCCCCGTTACTTCCACATCAACAGCTGTCAGGTAAAGCTTGTCTGCAATCGGCAGAAACTGCGTATAAATTTCCGTTCCGCCAATAACCATAAGCTCTTCCTCGCCGAAACGCGACAAAGCCTCCTCGATCGAATGAACGGTCTCACAGCCTTCTAAGGCAAAATCAGACTGCCTAGTTAAGACGACGTTATGGCGGTCCTTCAGCGGCTTAGGCAGCGATTCAAACGTCTTACGGCCCATTAAAACGGTTTTGCCAAGCGTGTGCTTCGTGAACAGCGCCATCTCTGCTGGAAGCCGCCACGGCAGCTTATTGCCGATCCCAATCGTTCTGTTGCGGTCCATCGCTGCTATTAATGTAATCGACATCGTTTGTCCATCCCTTCTATACGGCTACAGGCGCTTTGATTGCAGGATGAGGCTGGTAGTTTTCCAGTACAATATCATCCACTTCTACATCAAATAAAGAGCTCACATTTGGATTAATCCGCACTTGCGGAAGCGCGCGAGGTTCGCGGGCAAGCTGCGTCTTAATCTGCTCCATATGATTGGAATAAATATGCGCGTCCCCAAGCGTATGCACAAATTGTCCAGGCTGCAAGCCACATTCATGGGCAATAAGCAACGTAAGCAAGGCATAGCTGGCAATATTAAAAGGAATTCCGAGAAATATATCTCCACTGCGCTGGTACAGCTGGCAAGAAAGCTTGCCTTCTGATACGTAAAATTGAAACATCGTATGACAAGGCGGTAGAGCCATATTTCTAGGAACGTCCTCTGGATTCCATGCGGAGACAATCATTCTCCGGGAATCGGGATTCGTCTTAATCGTATGAATAACATCCTTCAATTGATCAATGGATTCGCCTTGCGAGGTTTTCCAGTCGCGCCATTGCTTTCCATATACATTGCCGAGCTCGCCATACTTTTCTGCAAAAGCGTCATCCTGCAAAATTTGCTGCTTGAACAGCTCCATTTGCTCCAAATAAAGCACATTAAAAGCTTCATCGCTTTGCGAACGCAGGCCAAAGCCGGTCATGTCTGGACCTGTATAATCAGAGCTCTCTATCCACTTCTTAAAGGCCCATTCATTCCATATATTATTGTTGTGCTGGAGCAGGTACCGAATATTCGTATCGCCTTTAATAAACCATAACAGCTCGCTGACAACCAGCTTAAACGGTACACGCTTCGTCGTAATGAGCGGAAAGCCTTCGTTTAAGTCGAAACGCATCTGGTAGCCAAACGTGGAAATCGTGCCCGTTCCGGTACGATCCTCCTTGACCGTGCCGCGTTCCAGAACGCTGCGCAGCAGCTGCAAGTATTCGTTCTCACTAGTATGAACACTCATTCCCTTACAACTCCTATTTTGGACATATAGATTTGTATTATATCATTATAGTCAATCATTTAAAATAGTTGCCTCTGCTGATTCCGTATAAATTCTCAACAAAGCACATAATTATTAATTTTTTATAAAAAAAGGCCCGCAGGCTTCAGCAGCCGCGGGACCTCTTCAATAGCCGCCGCAAATGCGGCGACTATATTTAGTGAATCATAACAATCAATTACTTAAGAAACGTGTGGATCGGGTGGCCAAGCGCTACTTCTGCAGCGTCAAGCACGATCTCACCCAGTGTTGGATGCGCATGGATCGTAAGGGCGATATCTTCAAGCGTAGCGCCCATTTCGATTGCAAGACCAAGCTCAGCAATCATATTGGAAGCTTCCATACCGACGATATGCGCGCCAAGTACAAGACCGCTGTCTGCATCCGCAACGAGCTTCACGAAGCCTTCATTCGCATTAATCGACATCGCGCGTCCGTTGATAGCAAATGGGAATTTGCCCACTTTTACATTATGTCCTTTGTCTTTTGCATCCTTCTCCGTGTAGCCAACGCTTGCGCATTCTGGATCAGAGAAGCAGACAGCAGGAACACATTTATAATCAATCACGCTAGGCAGGCCGGAAATAACTTCTGCCGCAACACGTCCTTCATACATTGCTTTGTGAGCAAGTGCAGGACCAGCAATAATATCGCCGATTGCATAAACGTTTTTATTGCTAGTACGGCATTGATCATCAACCTCGATCAGACCGCGCTCGCCAACTTTAATGTTAGCCAGTTCCAGACCAAGATCGCCATCTGTGTTAGGGCGACGGCCAACGGTAACAAGCAAGTAGTCTGCTGTTACTTTTTCTTCTTTATCGCCGACTTTGTAAGTCAACGTTACATCGTTATCCGTTTGCTCAGCACTTTGTGCAAGCGCGCCCGTTACGATATCGACTTTTGTACCTTTAAGCTTCTTAACGACAAGAGAAGACATGTCTTTGTCGAAGCCAGGCAGAATGCTGTCTCCGCCCTCGATAACCGTTACTTTCGTACCGAATTTCGAGAACATTTGACCAAGCTCGATACCGATATAGCCGCCACCGATAACGATAACGCTTTTCGGCAGCTCAGGCAGCGACAAAGCTCCTGTAGAGGAGATAATACGCTTGCCATAAGGGAAAGCTTTCAGTTCGATTGGACGGGAGCCTGTAGCAATAATACAGTTTTTGAAACGGTAGCGCGGAGCTTCCTGATCGTTGAACACACGCGCTTCGTTTTCATTGATGAACATCACTTCACCATTGAAAAACTGTACTTTGTTCGCTTTAAGCAAAGAGCCAACACCGCCAGTCAATTTTTTGACAATGCCGCTTTTGAACTCCTGTACTTTGCTCCAGTCAACTTTTACATCGCTAGCTGTAATACCGAATACATCAGCGTGGCTGATGGACTCATATTGATGGGAAGCGGAAATCAGAGCTTTGGATGGGATACAACCCACGTTCAAACAAACGCCGCCTACATATTCCTTATCTACACAAAGCACGCTTTGTCCCAATTGCGCAGCGCGGATTGCCGCTACGTAACCACCAGGACCTGCACCAATGACTAAAGTATCGATATCTAATGAAGCATCTCCAACAACCATCGTTTATACCTCCATAATGAACAGTTCTGGGTTGCCCAGCAGCTGTTTAATGTAGTTCATAAAGTTTTGAGCGGTTGCGCCATCGATTAGACGGTGGTCGAAGCTCAGTGACAGAGCCATTACAGGAGCAGCTACGATCTCGCCGTTGCGTACGATTGCTTTTTCGGAAATACGTCCAGTACCGAGGATTGCAACTTCAGGGAAGTTGATAACCGGTGTAAAGAACATACCGCCTGCCGAACCAATATTGGAAATAGTAATCGTGCTGCCTTTCAGCTCGTTAGCCGAAAGCTTGCCATCGCGTCCACGAACAGCCAGATCACGAATCGAGTCAGCCACTTTCCAAATGTTTTTGCGATCCGCATCTTCAATAACAGGAACGATCAAGCCGTTGTCTGTATCTGTTGCGATACCGATGTTGTAATATTTGCGCAAAACGATTTCTTGATTAGCTTCGTCAAGCGTCGCATTCATAATTGGGAATTCACGGGCAGCAGCTACGAGCGCCTTCACGATGAATGGCAAGTACGTAAGCTTAGCACCTTTTTTCTCTGCATAAGGCTTGTATTTTGCACGAAGTGCCACAAGCTCAGTAACGTCCACTTCATCCATGATCGTTACATGCGGAGCTGTATAAACGGATTTGGACATAGCGCCTGCAATAATTTTGCGAATGCCTTTAAATGGCAAGCGCTCTTCCGGACGGTAAGCTGTACCAGCAGCAACTGGAGCTGCTTTCGCTTCGCCAGCACCTTTTGCAGTTGCGTTGTCTTGCTGCTCAGCCGGAGCCGCTGCTTGATCGGCTGCTGCAGAAGCAGAACCGTCAAAGCCAGTAACATCTTCACGCGTAATACGGCCGTTTTTGCCAGTGCCGCTTACTTGCGTCAAATCAACATTTTGCTCGCGAGCGAACTTGCGAACGCTTGGTGTAGCAAGCACAGAAGCATTTGTAGCTTTAGGAGCTTCTTTAGCTGTTTCTGCTGCTGGAGCATCTTTAGCCGCTTCTGGAGCTGGGGCCGGAGCCGCCTCTTCCTTCTTAGGCTCTTCAGCTGCCGGAGCTGCTTGCTCAGGCACTTCGCCTTCCGCATCAATCAAAGCGACTACTTCGCCTACGTGGCAAACTTGGCCGTCTTTAACTAAAACTTCAAGCACTGTTCCGTTAACCGGACATGGCACTTCAACAATTGCCTTGTCGTTTTGCACTTCCATAATAATGTCATCATCTGTTACTTTGTCGCCGGCTTTAATGTGCACTTTAATAATCTCGCCTTCGTGCAAGCCTTCGCCAAGCTCAGGGAAACGATATTCGAATTTAGCCACCGCGTGTATCCTCCTTTAGAAATCAAGTACTTTTTGGACAGCTGCAGAAATGCGGGCTACCGTTGGAAGCCATGCATCCTCAACTTGCGCAAACGGATAAACGGTATCCGGACCTGCAACCCGAAGCACTGGAGCTTCCAGGTGCAGAATTGCTTTTTCATTAATTTGAGCGATTACTTCAGCGGCAACGCCGGAAGTTTTTTGCGCTTCTTGAACGACAATTGCACGGTTCGTTTTTTGGATCGAAGCTACAATAGTATCGATATCGAGAGGCACAAGGGAACGAAGGTCGATAACCTCAGCCTTGATTCCTTTTTTCTCAAGCTCGTCAGCTGCTTTGACAGCCGTGTGAACCATCAAGCCGTAAGCAATGATTGTAACGTCGCTGCCTTCACGAACGACATTGGCTTTGCCGATTTCAACCGTATATTCGCCTTCTGGCACTTCTGTACGGAAAGCATGGTAAAGGTTCAAATGCTCCATGAAAAATACAGGATCATTATCGCGAATAGCGGAAATAAGAAGACCTTTAGCATCGTAAGGATTGGATGGAATAACCACTTTGATACCTGGCGTCTGTACTGCAAGACCTTCCAGGGAATCCGTGTGCAGCTCAGCTGCTTTCACGCCGCCGCCGAAAGGCGTACGGAATACGATTGGCGAGTTGTAGCGTCCGCCGGAACGGTAACGCATACGAGCCGCTTGAATGAACATTTGGTCCATCGCTTCATAGATGAAACCTACGAATTGAATTTCGGCAATTGGGCGGAAGCCTTGAATCCCCATACCCACTGCCAAACCGCCGATAGCGGACTCGGCAAGCGGCGTATCAAATACGCGGTCTTCGCCAAATTCAGCTTGAAGGCCTTCAGTCGCACGGAACACGCCGCCGACTTTACCAACATCCTCGCCAAAAAGTAGTACATTCGGATCCCGTTTAAGTTCAACGCGCATTGCGTCACGGATCGCTTCTTTCATATTCATTTGAGCCATGATCTATAGTTCCTCCTTCGTTAAAGGCTATTATTTGAAATCAGCTTTTTGCTCTTCGAGGTGCTGCGGCGTTGTTTCAAACATCGAGTCAATCAAGCCTTCAACCGTCATTTTTTCAACAGCTTCTGCTTTCTTGATTTGCTCGTTAACAGTCGCTTTCGCTTCTTCCTTCACGCGAGTCGTATCCTCTTCTGACCAGAGACCTTTGCTTTCCAAATATTTGCCGAAACGAATGAGTGGATCTTTAGGAGCCCATTCCGCTTCCTCATCTTTGGTGCGATATTTTGTCGTATCATCCGCCATGGAATGCGCACGATAACGGTAAGTAAGAAGCTCGATCAGCGTAGCGCCTTCGCCGTTGCGGCCGCGCTCAGCAGCATCTCTAACTGCTTTAATTACAGCAAGCACGTCCATGCCATCAACCTGCACGCCTTTGATACCAGCAGCAAGCGCTTTGTGGGCAACAGAATGTGCAGCTGTTTGTTTAGCATAAGGTGTTGTAATCGCATAGCCATTGTTTTGTACAACATAAATAACCGGAAGCTTGAACGCGCCTGCGAAGTTCATGCCTTCGTAGAAATCACCTTCGGAAGAACCGCCGTCGCCTGTGTACGTAATTGCTACGCGTTTTTCATTCTTTTTCTTAAATGCCATCGCAACACCAGTAGCGTGCAAAATTTGCGCGCCGATGATGATTTGCGGCATTAGAACGTGAACATCCTCAGGGATTTGACCACCATGCTGATGTCCTCTGGAATATAGGAACGCTTGGTACATCGGAAGACCATGCCATACGAGCTGCGGAATATCGCGGTAGCCCGGACAGATGAAGTCATCTTTATTCAAAGCGTATTCGCTACCAATCATGGCTGCTTCTTGACCGGATACTGGAGCGTAGAAGCCCAGACGGCCTTGACGGCCCAAATTCACGGCACGATCATCCCAAGTGCGGGTAAATACCATACGGTACATAATTTCTTTTAATTGGTCGTCCGTAAGCTCCGGCATTTCATCCGGGTTAACAACTTCACCATCAAGCGACAAGACGGACAATGGTGTAACTGGCTCCGTTTGAACTTCATATGGCAGTTTGCTAAGCACTTTGCTCATTGTGAACGCTCACCTCAATCATTAATATTTGAATATTACAGTACTCTGTTATAGAATTATTATAAACCTGTTTAACAAAAATGGTCAAAGCAAAAAGCAAAAAATCCGCTGTATTTTCAACGCTTATGCCCTTTTTGTTAAGAAATTGTATATGTAACAGCTGCCACAAAGTTATATAACAGCATAATACAATGTTGAAACAGTGGAGCTTGTACAGCCTTTCCGTCTGCTGCCGATCCCGCATCACTATGGCATCTCTCTATTGTTTACCCACAAGCTCCCATTCCATTCAACCAACGGAGGAAGAAATGATGACAGATGAACGTTATTTGAAACGCACCGTCCTCAGGGAAACGGTTGCAAGCAACTATTTGCAAGATGGGCAGCGCTCGCTTCGCGTCTATTTGCCGCCCGGCTACAATGAGCTGCTGAGCTACCCCGTCGTCTACTGCCAAGACGGAGAAGACTTTTTCAACTTCGGCCGGATCGCGACAACGGCGAACCGCATTATTTTGGATGAAGGCGTAGAGCCCTTCATTATTGTTGGCGTAGATGTGAATAAAACATTTCGCACAGCAGAATATGCTCCTGACGGAGACCGCCATGAGGCTTATGTCCGCTTTTTCGGCGAGGAGCTGCTTCCCTTTATAGAAGCAAAATATCCGGTCCGGCGTGAGGCCGAGCATCGCGTGCTTGCTGGCGATTCGCTTGGCGGCACCATCTCCTTTCATCTTGCGCTGGCCTATCCGCAGTTGTTCAACCGTGTGCTTTCTTTATCAGGCGCCTACTTCGAGCGCTCGCTAGAAATTATGGCTGCACAGAATGACCTTTCCTGGCTGGAGCTGTACATGATTGTCGGCCTGCAGGAAACGGCATATGAAACAACAGATAGAGGCGTGTATAATTTTGTCGAATTAAACCGTGAAGCCAAAAAGCTGCTCGAAGAAAGACAAGCTCCCTTTTATTATGCGGAAAAAGAAGGCCAACATCAATGGGGCTTTTGGCAGAAAGAGCTGCCGGAAGCATTAATGTATTTTATCGAGCGCCAATAAGCGCGGCAGCCTTGCCTAACAAATGAAACAAAGCCTTGATTTCCCCCGCCCAAGGAGGAAGCCAAGGCTTTGTTTGTTTATTTTGAGCCATTCTATCAACTGCATGCTCGCTTAACTTGGTTACTTAAGCTTCACATGGTCCAGCAGCCGCTCGCAGCCTGCATCCACCAATTCAAATACATAATCAAATTGTCCCGTATAATAAGGATCTGGCACATCCGCTACGCCACGCTCGGGCAGCAGGCTCATAAAGGTCAGCACTTCCGCATTCCCCACACGCGTTCCGAGAATTTCACGCACATCGCGCTCGTTTTTCGTATCCATACAGACAATATAGTCAAAATCCGCATCATCCTGCTGTGTGAACTGACGTGCCTTCATCCCTGTATAGGATATGCCATTCGTGTCAAGCTCTTTGCGTGTGCCCTCATGCGGCGGATGGCCGATATGCCAATCTCCCGTACCCGCCGAATCTACAATAATTTGCTCTGACAGCCCCGCCTGCTCCACCTTGCTGCGAAAAACAGCCTCCGCCATCGGTGAACGGCAAATATTTCCAAGACAAACAAACAACACTTTTTGCTTCATTTAGGCTTCTCCTTTCTCCTGAACAATTTTCTCCCGCAGCGAGCGGCGCGGCAGCTTCCATTTGTAATATACCGACAGCATCCTGAACACGATAATAAGCACGAACAGGAACAGCAAATCGAGTGTTGAATGAAACCAGCCCTTGCCAATAACCAAGCCGCCAATCATCGCCCAAACGGCATAAATTTCATCCCGCAGCACAAGCGGCTTGCGCCCTGCCAGTACATCGCGAATGATGCCTCCGCCGATGCCTGTCAGCATAGCCGCTACCATCACCGCGCTGATCGGGTGGTTCATTTGCGTCGCATACAACGCGCCCTGAATCGCAAAGGCTGATAAACCGATCGCATCGAAAAAAGCTTCGCTTTTGCGCCACGTATAAATCCATTTAACCGGCAGCAAAAAAGCAATCGTCATCGCGATGAGCGCGATTTTCAGCAAGCTCCCCTGGCTCCAAAGCGAGGTAACCGGAACGCCGATCAGCAAATTCCTTATTACCCCCCCGCCAAACGCCGTAACCAGGCCCAGCACAAAAACGCCAAGTATGTCGTATTCCTCCTCCATTGCCACAACCGCGCCGCTGACGGCAAAGGCAATGGTGCCGATGATGCTGAATACGCCAAAAATCTCCAAATCCAACGTGTACGCCCCCGCTTCCGTTCTCCCGTCCGATGTCATCTATCAGACGGTATGTCCTTTCCCATTTTAGCCCCGCCGCTTTCGTAAAGCAACGACATATTTCGCCAAATCTCTGCCGATTTTCCGTCTGCTGCTGGTGTTCCTGCTCAAAGTAGCTATATACTAGCAAAAGCGACAAGCTACAAGGTGAAACGGCTGTCGCCGTCCTTTGGCGGCAAAGCTACAAAAGTGATAAAGAAAGAAGGAAGCGATTATGCCACAACGAATAGTCATTTGCTCAGGCGGCGAGCTTGGAACTTGGGCACTGCCTCATCTGAAGCAGGATGCCTTCCGCATTGGCGCAGACCGCGGCGCACTATTTTTGGTGGAGCAGGGATATTCCCCACAGCTCGCAATCGGCGATTTTGATTCGGTCACTGACGAGCAGCTGGAGCAAATACGTTCCGCCAGCACGGAGCTCATCACCTGTGATCCGATTTATAAAGACTATACGGATACAGAAATGGCTTTGCGTTATGCGCTGGAGCAAAATCCAGATGAAATTATTTTACTGGGTGCTTTAGGCACCCGCTTTGACCATTCGTTATCGAATGTACAGCTGCTGATGCTCGCCGAACAGCGGGGTATCCCCGCCTGTATTATCGACCAACATAACTGTATTACTGTTACTTCCTCTAAACGAATAATACAGAAAGGGCTGTATGCGAATGTTTCCCTGCTGCCCTTGTCTTCTGCTGTTTCCGGCATTACGCTAACTGGCTTTCAGTATCCTCTGCAAAAAGCAAACTTGCAAATTGGCCAATCCCTTGGCATTAGCAATATACTGACGGAGACGGAAGGCAGCATTACGATTGATGCTGGGCTGCTGCTCATTATTCAAAGCCGCGATTAAACATTAAACATTAAACATTAAACAATGAGGAACTAAAAGCACAAGCATTACTCAAAAGCCTCTGGCTCCATCTCGATGACCAGCCCTTCCACATGCTTGCGGCTCAGCTGTTTGCGAAGCTTGCGATTCTCCTTGGAATCGAAGACGATGCTCATATCATAATCTTCCCCAGGATAAAGCTCCTCCCTGCTGATCGACAGCTTGAGCCGCTTTCGGTTAAAGGCCAGCTTGCGGCCCTGCACCTGAACAATGACTTCTCCACGGGCATCAGCCGGACGAAAAACGATACCCAGGCGCTTGAGCGGATAAATCCATACCGCATCGCCCGCTTGAAAGGGCTGCAAGGCGCTTTTACCGGCGCCCTCTTGTTTTTTGCTGCTATTTTTGACATCAATCTCCGTATGAGCTTCGCTACTATCTTCGGCATGCACGGCTGCAGCATCTGGGTTTAACATTATGACCTGCTGGCGGTTAACTGCGAGCTGCTCCGCCCGCTGCATAACCCGCTCCGGCAAACCGTAACGGCGGGCAATGGCGAAGGCTTGGCTTTCGCCTGCCTCCCCAATGATCAATTGATACAGCGGAAGCAGCGTCTGCGGATCAAAAGCCATCCGCGCGTTCATGCAGCCCCTCGTACGGGAAGCATATTGCTTAATCTCATTAAAATGTGTTGTTGCCGCCGTTAAAGCTCTCTTCTGGTGAAGCTCCTCCAGCACGGCAATAGATAGAGCTATACCTTCTCCGGGATCGGTGCCAGCCGCCAGCTCATCCAGCAGCAGCAAGGAGCGCGGTTCGGCAGATTCCAGCATTTCTCTGAGCACCCGAATATGCGAGGAGAAGGTGCTTAAAGATTGCTCCAAGCTTTGCCCATCTCCTAAATCGGCAATAATCGTGCGGAAAATGCCGAATCGGCTCCCTTCCTTTGCCGGAACAAGCAGCCCTGACTGAGCGAGCAGTGCAAGCAGGCCGATTGTTTTCAGTGTTGCTGTTTTCCCGCCTGTATTGGGCCCTGTTATAATGAGCTGACTCCAGCTCGTACCAAGCTCCACATCAAGTGGAACTGCCGACGGGCCAAGCAATGGATGACGAGCCTGCGATAAAGAGATGAGAGGTTCATCGGTTAATTGAAACGATTTCCCATCGTAGGAACGCGAAAGCTTGCCGCGCGCCATAATGAAATCGAAGGAGGCCATCGCCTCTAAATTAAGTTTTAGCTCAGCTTCGTGCGCATCAGCCAGATCGGATAAACCCGATAAAATAACGGTGCGTTCGCGTTCCTCCTCCGCCTCCCACTGCCGCAGCTCGACCTGCAAATCGGCTACATCAACCGGTTCTACGAATAAGGTTTGCCCACTGGCCGATTCATCCCACACCGTACCCGGTACCTGCTTGCGCAGCTCGCGCTTTACTGCAATAACAAGCCGGCCGCTCCGCTTGCTCACTATCGGCTCCTGCAAGGCTGCTTTGTATTTAGAAAGCGAAGCTTCCATTTTACGACTGATTTTGTCCTCGACCGCGTAGCGATGCCTCCTAATTTCCGCGAGCGAAGCGCTTGCCTGATCGGTGAGGCTTCCGTAGCGAATACAGCGGCTCAGCTCTTCGCGCAGCTGCGGGCAATCATGCATGGAATCTGCATAGCTGGCAATGATCGGGGCAATTGCCCGTTTGCTCGCCATGTATCTGCGCATTTGCATGACAGAAGCGAGCCATGTCTGCAATTGCTCCAGCTCCTGCTCAACATAAATGCGTCCTTTGCCAAGCAGTGCCAGAAAAGGATCAATCCCCTCCATAGCGGATAAGGGAACGCTTGCCCCCGCTGCCAGCAAGGCGGAAGCTTCCTCTGTCTCCAACAGCCATGCTTGAATCTGCCTCATTTCTATACTGGGCAGATGGCGTTCCGCTAATATTTTCCCTGCTGGAGAAACCGTATAGCCGATCAATTGTTCTTTTAATTTGTCATATTCCAAACGCGTTAGCGTAGCTTCGTGCATCATTTTCTATCGCTCCTCATTATAATCGGTTGTATTTCCCATTTCGTTGGCGTGAATGATTCGTAATCAACCGTTTGGTGCACCTATCAAAGCATAATTACAAAAAAAACAGGAACAGAACGCATGAGCGTCCCATTCCTGTTTTAAACGGCTGCTGTACCTAACCAAGCATTAATCATGCCTAATGTAACCGCCACACAAATACGGTTGTCATTAGCGCGAATAACGCAAAAAAACCGTGCTGCAAGAGCACGGTGGTCAGGCCGCTGCCGAATAGCATTCAGGCGGAGTCCACATGTTCTTAACTCTTGGTATCAGAGCGCTGATGAAGATACATTCATAGAAACCTGCCTCAACTGCACAAAGCAGCCGGCAAGCCTCCATTCGCCTTCAAGCGCGATCTGATCTATCCAATTTATGAGTTAAGAACACCTGTCAACATAAAATAAACCCCTTCCTGAACCATCCAGCCAACAATATATATCTTCAACTTACTTCAAAAACAAGCTCCTTGTCAACCCCATAGGTATTCGCAAGAAACTTCATGCTGCATATGGTACATTGGTCTAGGCCTAGCTATACCGTCACTTCAAGGGCTGCCCTTGCAAATTGCACAGAGGTTGGAAGCCCATAATCGCTATTCAGATCAATGTCATGAGACATATGGGTAAATATCGTATGATTCGGCTGCCAAAGTTGAAGCAGTTCAAGCGCTTCCGTTACATCATAAACAGAGCGGGTTTCATAGGCGAAGGGCTCTTTATAAAAGCTTGTTCCGAGCACAAGCAGATTAAGACCATAAAGCGGCTGCTGCTGTTCGTCCGTTAGCCCAATCGCGTCTGAGCAATAAGCCCAGGAGCGTTTCTCGACCGCATGATCAAAACGAAAAGCATACGCATAGCCATTTTTGCCATGATTGATACGCCAGCTCCTTATATCCCAATTGCCCATTCGCAGATTACCGCCGTCTATGGCATGAAAATCAATTTGCCGCTGCAGCCAAGGAAAACGCGCATTAATTTCGCCAATCACCTCAGCCGCTGCAAAAGCCTCGCCCTTGACGTTCAGCCAACGGCAAGCGTCGGCCCATTCCACAAGACCGCCAATATGGTCAAAATGGGCATGGGTAATTAAAATCCGCCTGACGAACCTGAGTCCAGCCGCTTCCATTTGCCTTCCCCAATCAGGACCGCAGTCAATCCAAACCGGATCATCAGCTCCACCTGCAGGCTCTGCACCCAATCCATCAAGCTGTACGAGTGAACGCAAACGGCGATTAATGCCCGTGCTTCTCGCCTCTTCACATACAGCGCAGCTGCAATAAACACGCGGAACGCCCATCGAATCGCCTGTTCCACGAAAGGTAATACGCATTATAGCGGCAGCAGCGCGACCTGCTCCTGCTGTCGCAACTGATTGATCATATCCAGCCAAGCTTGCGGCTTGTTAGGCAGCGCCTCATAATAGCCTTCAAGGAAAGTTACGATGAGCGAAGCCGGCAAAAATGCCATATTTTCATCCGCAGGCAGGAAGCTGAGCTGAAGTCCTGTTACCGCTTGACCCTCATGATCCCAAGAAGGATGCACATATGGGAAATCCAATCGGTTATACCCAATATGCGACAATACTTCGCGGCGCACAAATGGATTCATGGGCGTTACGCCGCCAAATGCATGCTGCTCCTTCGTTTCATAGGGGTTATAAATTTCCGCGAACATTCCGATTGATTCTGTACCGGATTGTTCAGCCAGACGCGCCAAATCCTTTTCTCTAGCACGCAGCAGGAAGCGGCCAATGCCCTTGCCCGCTTGTCCGATAATAGTGAAGTCAGTCATCGCTACGCGCAGCTCAGGATAATAACGATATTCGGTGGAGCCTACTACTTTGCCATCTTCTACCGCAACATAAACATGGATGCCAGCATCCTCAAGCGGTTCTCTCCACAGCTCATAAGCCAGCACTTCCTCCGGCGGAAAAATCGTTTGAAGCAGCTTATGCAGCTCAGCAAAATAAGGGTCATCAATGGAGGTAATTCGATGGTACAGCATAAAATATCCCCTCTCCTTATGTATCGGTTGTTATTTAATCGGCAGCAAAAAATGGATTGCGCCATTCCATCAGTGCGGCATAGCCACAGGACTGCTCATCTTCCAAATAATTTGCCGCTATGCCTGTCGGCGTACGGCCGCAGCGGAGCAGGAATGAAAGAACAGGGTCGCTGTATTTTCCAGCTACGACCCCGCTAACGTAACTTTCCGGTGTTATTTCTTCTGCATAGCGATAATAGCCGGGCATCCGCCCGCCGCCAAGCAGCCTTTCAAGCTGCAGGTGCACGACCGTCTCATACATCGTCTGCATTAGCCATTTTCCAATGCCCGACTTTCGGTACTCTGGAATTACACAAATATCTACCACATAAAGCGTATCGCCGCTGCGGTTATGATTGCGAATAAAACCATTATCCGTAATCGCTTCCCAGCTGTGCGAATGTCCGTAATCGTCCAAATGAACGATAAGGCCTGTCATCGAGCCGACAAGCCTGCCACCAACTTCAGCGCAAAGCGCTCCTTCGGGAAACCGGGAAACATGCTCGGCAAGCTGCTCCTTGCTCCACCATAATTCCGCAGGAAATGGTGGCGGGAAGCTTTCGCGCTGCACATCAATCAGCCCTTCAAAATCCAACTCCGTGTATTGTCTTATTACTGCCTCTACTGGTACGCCCTCATGATATACATATAATTGCTTACGAATAATGCCACATCCCTTCTGCCAGGGAAAGCTTTAATACCAATCGGTATAAAGATCGGTGCGACGGTCCCGCCATGTCGTAACGGAGCCTGCGGTCCGCACATCTTCCAGCAGCTTCAAATCAAGATCAGCCACAACGAGCATATCATCATTAATGATTCCTTCTGCCAAAATGCCGCCCGGCGGAAAGGGGATATCGTTTGGCGACAAAATCGCCGCCTGCCCAAAGTTGGCCCGCATAAAATCGACCTTCCGCAGCGAGCCCACTGTACCAGTCGTCACCACATAGACTTGATTCTCTATCGTCCGTGCATGAGCGCTATATCGAACGCGATAAAAGCCATGGCGATCATCCGTACAGGATGGGCAAAAAATGACGTCCGCCCCTTTTGCCCTCGCCATCCGCACAATTTCCGGAAATTCGATATCATAGCAGGTTAACATGGCAATCGTGCCATATGGGGTTTGGAACACTTCCAGCCCTTCTCCCGGCGACATCGCCCAATCGCTCACTTCCGTTGGCGTCAAATGGATTTTCGACTGACGGTCGATCTTACCATCCGGATGAAACAAATGCGCAACATTGCGAAGCTTGCCGCCTTCCGCTTCTACGACATGGGTTCCTGCTACAATGTGCATATTGTATTCCGCCGCCAGCTTGGCGAACAGTTCTTCATAGGCAGCTGTAAAACTCGGGAGTTTGTCAAATGATAAGGGTTTGCCGCTGTTGTCGCTGATGGACAACAGCTGCGTTGTAAAAAACTCAGGAAATAACAGAAACTGTGTGCCGTATTCTGAGGCATTGCGCACATAATGCGCGACCTGCTCGGCGAATTGCTCAAATGAGCTGATGTCGGCCAATTTGTATTGAACGGCCGCTACTCTATATTTCAAAACCGACCCTCCTACCGTTACTTTCGTTGTTTAAATTGCAATGTAATCGTCGTGCCAATATCCTGCTGGCTGAATACATCTACCTTGCCATCATGCAAATCAACAATTCGCTTCGCAATGGAAAGACCGAGTCCGGCCCCGCCAGTCGCACGGCTTCTAGCACCGTCGACCCGATAAAAACGTTCAAACAAATGCGGCAGGTCACTCTCTGGAATGCCTACGCCTCTATCCTTGACTTCAATCTTGACGATTGTTTTCACTTGGCTAACCGAAACATCAATCGAATCCTTACTATACTTTATGGCATTGTCAAGCAAAATGACGAACAGTTGTTTAATTTTTTCTTTATCGCCATACATTCTGATGATTTTCGAGCTTGTTTTAATCCGAATCGGACGATGAAACGTCGTCTGCAGCATGCCTGCCAGCTCATCAATAGCCTGAACGACATCGAACTGCTCCTGCTTCAGCCAATCCTCTTGCTCAGCTTCAGCAAGCGTAAGCATGGACTTGGTCAAATTTTGCATCCGCTTCGCTTCTCGGTCAATCGCTTCAATCGCTTCATCTCGCACTGCGGCATCGTCGCGTCCCCAGCGCTTAAGCATATTGGCGTAGCTGGAAATGACCGTCAGCGGCGTTTTGAGCTCATGAGATGCGTCTGCCACGAACTGCTTCTGCTTCTCGAACGTACGATCGAGCCGCTCAATCATCTGATTGAAAGCTCGGATCAGCTGCTGCAGCTCCGCGGATTCCTCGTGGCTGGTCGTCTCAATAACCCGCAGCTTCCCGCTTCGGTCGATTTCTCGCATCGTCGTGACCATTTGCTGGATGGGCGCTGTCAGTCTGGACGTAAACCAATACGTACCGAATATCGCGAACAAAATCGCACCCGCACTTGTTACCGTGAGAGCGGCCACTAAAATTTGCAAATAATTGTCCAGCTCGTTAAGTACTCTGTTAATTTCCAGCATGCCGACGATTTCGGTCCCATCGTATAGGGGAACGCGCATATACAAAATACGTTCGCCGCCCTTCGAAATCATTCCGGTATCATGCTGGCTGTCGAAAGCTGCTGGAAGCCCCAGCAGCACAGGGTCCGAGCCTGTAATATTGACGACCTTGCTATCTGGCTGCACAATGCGAATCATTTCATTCACATTATAATATTCACTAAGCAAATCCGAATTGTTAAGCCCTTTGCCGCTTTGGATTTGCGGATTTTCCAGCATGAGATTGACTTTGTTCGCGATGACGCGCTCTTCGCTTTCTGTCGTAATTTTAATGACATAAAAATAAACGAAAATGTTAAACAAAATCAATATAAAAATGAGCCAGAAAATCGTGAAGAGCGTAAATCGTTTACGCAGCGTCATGCGTCAGGCTCCTTGACCATATAACCAACACCCCGAACGGTATGAATAAGCTTGTGGCGGTAGCCCTTGTCCAGCTTTTGCCGCAAGTAACGGATATACACATCGACCAGATTCGTCTCGCCGATAAAATCATATCCCCATACTTCGGAGAGAATATCCTCACGGGATTTCTCTTCATTTTTGTTCTCAACCAAATAAACGAGCAATTCAAATTCTCGCGGCGTCAGCTCGATTATAATATCTTTGCGGAAAACTTTGCGCGTACGCAATTCAATCGTCAAATCGCCTACCTTAATCATATCCGAGCCTTCGGATTCACGGGGATTTTGCTGGAATATGCGCAAAATATTGCGAACGCGCGCCAGCAGCTCCTCCATCGCAAACGGCTTCGTAATATAATCGTTAGCTCCATGCTCAAAGCCGCTTACTTTATCGGGAACGGTATCTCTCGCTGTAAGCAATATGACTGGAACTGCATTGCCCGCCTGTCTCAGACGGCGCAGCACCTCAATACCGTTAAGCTCCGGCAGCATGACATCAAGCAGCACGAGCTCCCACTCCCCTGACGAAGCCATTTCATAGCCTGTCCGTCCGTCCAAAGCCGTGCCTACTGTATAACCTTCATGCTCAAGCTCAAGCTGTAAAATGCGGGATATGCCTGCTTCATCTTCTACTACCAGGACACGTTCTTTCATCTTAAGCGTTCACCTACCTTAGCAAATAGTCTGCATGGACCCGTTTTGTACTCATCATAAAGGAATATTCAATTGAAATGCAAGCAAGCCGGACTACTGCCGCTTGCAGTCCGGCTTGCTTGTTTTCTTCAAGCGTTATTACGATCAAGGTGAAACGGCCGAAAGCCGTCCTCTGGCGGCGCGGCACGTTTCATTCCGAGAAATATAGAGAAAGGATGGCAAAATCATATACTTTCCTATATTTCAGGCTGCAACCCGATTAAATTTGGGTTTGCATGGACCAGCTTTCGACATCCCAAGTTTTCGTAACCCAATCCTCGTAAAAATCAGGTTCGTGGGATACGAGAACGACGGTGCCTTTGAATACGCTAAGCGCGCGCTTCAACTCGGCTTTTGCAATGACATCCAAATGGTTCGTTGGCTCATCGAACAAAATCCAGTTGCTTTCGCGCAGCATCAGCTTGCAAAGACGAACCTTCGCCTGCTCGCCGCCGCTCAATTGGTTGAGCGCCCGCGTAATATGCTCATTTTTCAAGCCGCAACGGGCAAGAGCTCCACGAACTTCACTTTGCGTCATATGCGAAAATTCATTCCATACATCATCCAGCGGCGTCATCGTAGGCGCCTTGGCTTCCTGTTCGAAATAGGCCGGATGCAAATAATCCCCGCGATAAACTTTACCGTCTAGCGCCGGAACAACGCCAAGAATCGTTTTGAGCAGCGTTGATTTGCCCACACCATTGCAGCCTACGATGGCAATTTTGTCACCGCGCTCAATGAGCATGTTCATCTTAGGCAGCAGCGGCTTATTATAGCCAATGGACAAACCGTCCGCCTCGAATACCGTTTTACCGCTAGTACGGGCCTCTTTAAAACCAAAGGTCGGCTTAGCCGCTTCCTCCGGCTTGTCAATACGATCGATCCGGTCAAGCTGCTTCTCACGGCTCTTCGCCCGTCCAGAAGTCGAAGCACGCGCTTTATTTCGCGAAATAAAGTCTTCCTGCTTCTTGATAAAATCCTTCTGCTTCTCGTAGGCATCAATATGCTGGGCTTTGTTCATATCTGCCATCTCAAGGAATTTCTCATAGTTGGCAGAATAACGCGTCAGCTTGGCAAACTCCAAATGGTAAATGATATCTACCACTTGGTTCATAAAGCCCGTATCATGGGAAATCAGGACGAACGCATAAGGGTACGACTTCAGATAGTTCGTGAGCCAATTAATATGCTCTTCATCCAAATAGTTCGTAGGCTCATCGAGCAATAAGACGGTCGGCTTCTCTAGAAGCAGCTTGGCAAGCAAAACTTTCGTCCGCTGTCCGCCGCTCAAAGCCGTTACGTCGCGTTCAAGCCCAACCGCATTCAGTCCTAGCCCATTCGCCATCTCATCGACCTTGACATCGATTAAATAGAAATCGCCAATTTCCAGCTCTTCCTGAATTTCGCCCATCCGCTCGAGCAGCTGCTCCAGCGTATCCGGATCGGCATCGCCCATTTGCAGCGCGATATCATTCAGCTCCTGCTCCAGCAGCAGCATCGGTGAAAATGCATCCTTCAGCACATCGCGAATCGTCTTGCCTGGCGTTAATTTCGTGTGCTGATCTAGATAGCCATAGCGCACGCGTGGTGTCCATTCTACTTTGCCTTCATCCTTCAGCAGCTTTCCGGTCAAAATGTTCATCATTGTCGATTTTCCCGTTCCGTTAGCGCCTACAAGGCCAACATGCTCGCCAGCCAACAGGCGGAACGATACGTTTTTGAACAAAACGCGGTCGCCAAACGTATGGGATAGTTGCTCTACTGTTAATAAACTCATTTCTACTTAGCTCCATTCATGCACTTGTTTATCGCGAGGATTTGCTCCATTCCCGTGTTGGGTGTATGACAAACAAAGCCTCATCGTATGAAAACGCCCGCAACACCTAGCCTATTCGGTCTTCGTGTCGGTACGCAATACTTGTCGTTTTTAAGCTTATATATGTTTATGCCCGACCTATTGTACCACAAGAGCTGCGCTATTGTGTAAAAATCAATGCGGATTTTGTCTCTTGAAGGGTACTGTCTAGCATCTTCGGCATCTTCGGCATCCTCATTTCCCTTTCCCCTTATTCAGCATTCGGCTAATTAACACAAGCAGCGGATCAAATGACTGCTTTACAGGCATGCAAAGCCGTTTGTCCTCCGTCACCCATTTGCCGCTCCAAAGCACTTTAAGCCATTCAGCTGCTGGCAGCATAGGCAGCGCTGCTAGTGGCCGCTCCGGCAGTAATTGCAGCCATTGCTCCCGCTCCACGAAGCGGTTATCCTTATTCGCCAGCCATACGAGACGACCTTCCTGAGCATTCAGCTTCTGCTGAAGCGTTTGAAGGCGGCGCAGCTGTGGCTGCTGCCATTTTGCCGGAAAAGGATCGGCGACTATACAGACCAGTTGGCACCGAGTTAACCACTCGCCTGCTGCCGGCTCATTGAAGCTGGAAACATCGACAATTTTCACATCATAATGCCGCTGATGCAAATAAAGCTCCCATTTTTCCAAGTCGAACGTTTCTTGCTCCATTTGGGCAGGTTTTTGGGCAAGCCATTGAATAACGCCTTCCTGCCAAGTCCAATAATGATGGAAGACCTGCCTTCCACTCGCATATTGGGAGGGCAGGAGCGCATGCCATTCCGGCCGATTACTTGGAAATTCAGCTGCAAGACAGCTCAATCCCCCTTGACCAAGCAGCTTGGCTAATGTAATAGCTGCAAAGGTTGCCCCCGCTCCGGGTGACAATGGCCACACGCCAATCGTTATTCCATTTGCCGCGCTAATGTGACCTTGCCTGCCTGGGAAGCCCGATGACAGACGGACATGATCGCCACTCAGTTGAACGATAGCCAGCAGTTCGCGCTCTACTTGCTCCATATTTGCGGTGCGCTCCTCAAGCCGATAGGCGAGCATCCGGCTAAGTACATGAGCCAGCATGGCAGAGCCCTCTGTCTTCATTCGCCCCTTCCACTTGAAATGAGACTCTAGGCGTGGAACAACGGGTACAGGCTCATAGTACTCGCCCCCGCTCGCCAAATAATAGAGCAGTGCGCCAAGCCCATATACATCGGTTCGGGAATCGCTTCGGCCGCTGCCCTGGTATTGTTCGGGAGCAGCAAAGCCCAGCGTTCCAAGCTTTGCCGTATCTTGTTCGCCATTTGCCTTAACCTGCCTTGCAATGCCAAAATCAATCAGGCGCAAATGTCCGCTCCCATCCTCTATCATGACATTAGATGGTTTTAAATCCCGGTGAACCATTTGCGGCGTTTGACGGTGCAGATAGTTAAGTGCCGAACACAACTGAAGTCCAAGCTGGGTCACCTCTAACAGTGTTATTTGGCGCTGTCGTTTTTGAAACTGTGCTGCAAGCGTTTCTCCATGAATGAAGTCCATCACAACTGCATAGACAGATTGTTTATGTATCGGAAACGCATCCACTATATGAGGGAGATTCGGATGATTTAACCGCACCAGCATGGCTGCTTCTGCGTTAAACGAATGAGTCCCGCCCGCAACCTCCTCTATAGATATAGGCGTAATTTTAATGGCCCGCAGCTTGCCTTGCAGCTTTCGATCTTCCACCGCATATACGATGCCCATTCCACCCTTGCCGAGCACTGAGATAATTGCATAGCGATCCGCTATTATTGAACCCGTCTCCCAAAGCGGGAGTTCAACCTCCGCTCCGCTTCCTTCCATTCATCCCACCCTTTCCGTATGAATGCAAAAAATCCCGACTGGACAGACGAATGGCGTTCGTCTTTCAGCCGGGATGCTTTCCCATACTTATATTCAGTTAACATTATAAGGACGCTTATTTATAATCCTTAGAAAAAACGCTAAGTTTTAACGCCTAGTATAACATGCAAACATAAAAAAATGAATGACTATTTGAGCATTATTCACTAAGCAAATATTACGATCTTCCTGCATATCCCGCATTAAGCTCCTGAATAATCTGATCGCCGCCAAGCAGCTTCCACCGCTGTACTTCCTTGTTGAAGCCTTGCTCGTCAAGCAAGCCAAGAATGAAGGAATTAGTCGCGTTTTGAATAATAATATTCAGTTCGCCGCCACGCTCGTTAGCAGTAGGAGAATCAAGCGAGGCTGCAGGGTTAATAACGAGAAAGCTGCGATTTTCCTCTGTCAAACGGTCGCTTTTTTCCCTAAGCGGATCACCCTGAGGCCGAATAGCAAGCGCCCTTACCCCCATCAGCGAAATAAGCGGCCGCACCTCCTGCTCCCATCGCTCGCTTTCATTGGAGAGCAGCTCAACCATATCCCCATTCTCCAGCTTGTAGTGAATGCCTTCAACGCCATAATTCAGCATATAAATAAGCTCTGGATCAGCAAGCCGATTAAAAAAGGCAAGAATACGCAGCAGCTCAGCCTCGCTTTTCACCTGCGATTTTGGGAATACGAATATGCCGTTATGCCCCGCCTGCGACCATACATGCGGCTTGCCGTCAGGCCCGTTGATCCGGTTCAGCAAATCAAGCTCAGCCTTCGGGTTGCGCTGAATGAGCGCCTTATATAAATTTCGGGCATCATCCATATTGCCGATATAAACGCCCGCACGCCCCTCCGTAAATTCCTCCCATTGCTGCTGTTTGCTAGTGACTGCGAACTGCTCATTCATCAATTTTTCCTCATACAGCTTCCGCATAAATTTCATCGTATCCTTGTATGCGCTGAACATAAATGCCGGCTGCAGACTTCCCTCCATCCAGCCCCACTCATTTGGCGCGCCAAAATACGAGGCCAGCGTTTGAAAAGCGCCAAACTTCAAATCGTTGCGATCCGTTAGGCCATAGGTATCATTTATGCCATTGCCATCAGGATCATTTTTCGTGAATGCCTCCATTACTTTATATAGGCTTTCCAGATCCGTCGGCGTCTCCAGATGCAGCTTGTCGAGCCAGTCCTTGCGGTAAATAATGCCTTGCCGGGACAAGTCTCGCTCACGATAAATGCCATATATTTTGTTATCGATTGATGTATTTTGCAAAATGGTTTTGTCCATCGCGTTCAGATTTGAAAATTGCGATAAATAGGGGCCGATTTCCCAAAAAGTCCCGGCACGAACCGCACTCAAAAAAGCAGAATTGCGAATGTCCTGAATCGTGACGATTTTTGTCAACGCATCTGAGGCTAGCGCAATATTCAGCTTGTCCTCCTTCATCGCATCAGGAACCCATATAATGGACAGCTTCGTGTTGGTCGCTTCCTCAATATGGCCCAGCACGACATCAGACGGGGGGCTCGTTGTGTACTGAACGGCCGTCCAAGTTAAAGCAAGCGGCGCTTCCATGGTCAGGGCGCTCCCGCTCTCATCGAGCAGTTGGCAGGATGCCATAAGCAAAGCTGCTCCGAATGCTAACGCCGTTAAAACCGATTTCGCGCAGCGATGAATCTGTCTCTTCACAAAATTCATAGGCAACATGACCCACTTTCTGGTATAATACCCTAGTAATTATAGTTTGCGAAGCCGTGCAGCGAGTGGCTCGCAATAGTTTTGGAGGAGATATGATGGCAGCCCCACCTAATCGGTATTTTTTGCGCATTTTGCTGTTCGGCTTTCTAATCAGTTCGTTGCCAGTCATTATTGTTGGACTATTCTCCTACATGAAATCCTCCGACACCATTCAACAGAATGTAAACGCATCCAAACTGTTACAGCTGGAGCAGATGCAAATGAATGTGGAACAGGTCATGCGCACTGTAGACCATTCCATGACATATTTCGTCAATTCATCTTTTTTGAAGTCTGCCATTTTGGAACCGCTTAATGTGGAACAATTTCAATTATTTAACCAAATCAAGCAAGAAGTCAACCATTTACAGACATTTGATACAGGAATTGAAAATATTATTTTGTTAAGCACTCTTGAAAATTGGTATATTGACAACTCCGGCTTATACCGGCTGAGTGATTTGGACAAAAAAGACAGGCTGCTTCAATATAAGGAGCTTCCTTTCGATTCGCAATGGATTACGGAGCCTGTCAGCAATACCGTGCTGCTAGGGCAATCTTCCAGTCGTTGTACATACGGCATCAGCCTCGTAAAGAAGCTGCCGCTGACGGCTTCAACCAAAAATGGGCTTGCGGTATCGACGATCCCTTCCTGTTATTTGAACGAGCTGCTTTCCTTTGACAAAAATAGCGAGGCCGTACTCGTATTTAATGATAGAGGCGAGCTGCTGTTTGGGCAAAATGAAGAGCTGCTGCCGTCTGATGGCTTATTTGCCGCGCTTTATCAGGATATTGCCGAATCGGACTTAGCCTTTGCCCAATTTGATACGCAGCTCGAAGGGACAGACTATACGGTATCTTACCGCAAGTCTGATTATAATGGCTGGACGTACGCTTCCATTACATCGCTCCATGCGTTGTCAAAGCAATCCCGTGCCATTGGCTGGTTTACTGTAATTATTTGCCTAACGCTGCTTGCCATAACGCTGCTAGTGACGTGGTTCGGCTCCCAACGCTTGTACAAGCCGATTGAACAGCTGTTTGTGAGCGTCTTCCAGCTGTTTCCGTCCAAGCATGATAAACCAAGCCGCGACGGCTTCGTCTATATTGCGGATCAAATCCGGCATGTTATTCGCGAGAAAAGCGAGCTGGAAAGCACGATGAACAATCAGATTGACAGCTTGCGCACGTTGTTTATGATGGAGCTCTACCAAGGAAAAAGCAACAGCCGGAGCATTGAAGAACGGCTTAAGACGCTGGCTTTCCCTACGTCATTTAAAGGATATGCTGTTATGACGCTGCGCATTGATTTTTTTGAAGGGACGAGCTATTCGAAGGGCGATACGGATTTGCTGCTGTTCGCCGTGAATAATATTGTGGAGGAATTGGTTGATGCGAGCGACAGGCTGGCGCCTATCGTCTACGAGCAGTCGCAAAATACACTGCTGCTGAACCGTGAGCATAATCAGGATGCTTTTTTTGCCCAATTGGTTCCACTCGCTGAGCAAATTGCGCACACCGTAAAAGAAGTGCTGAATCTGTCAGTCAGCTTCGGCTTTAGCGGTTACCATGACAAGCTGAAATCAGCGGGTACAGCCCTTGAGGAAAGTATGGAGGCTTATAAGCATTTAAAGCGGTTTGGCGACTCGTCGGCGATGTTTTATCGGGATCTGCCGCAGAAGCTGAGCTTCAACACCTCTTATCCAGTACGGCTGCAGACCGAATTGAATGATGCTATTAAGCTTGGGGATCGGGCCAAAAGCGACGAAGCGCTGGCGGAGCTGTTCGAAGCGGTGTTTAAGCAGCAGCTGAGCGCCCATGATTTTGAGCTGACGACTGCACGGCTGTTAATTGATTTGATTCATCTGTCCCAGTCGCTCGGCATTCACGAGATGGAGCTTGGCGACCATTCTTCCTTGTTTGAATATTTGTTCCAGCCGCACTCTCCGAAGGAAGTTCGCAACTGGTTTCTTCAAAACATTGTGGAACCGATTATCGTATCCGTTGAGGAGCGAACCAATTCACAGTATAAAAATATTTCCGAAGAGATCATTCATTTGATTCACCAGCAGTATGACCAGGAGCTTACACTGGAAGCCATCGCGGCCAGCATGCATTACAATGCGAACTATGTGAGCAGCGTATTCCGCAAGGAAACAGGTACTTCCTTCAGTGAATATTTGGCGGCACACCGTCATCGCATTGCGCTTGGCCTCCTTCAGGATACGAACATATCGGTCAAGGAAATTTCCGAGCGGCTGCAATATACGAATCCGCAAAATTTCATTCGCTCCTTCCGCAAGTTCGAAGGAACAACTCCCGGCAAATACCGGGAGCTGCATCAGCCGGGGTGACTACTTTCTGCTTCCCAGCCTAAGTGCCTATTCCTTTTGTGCTTGAGCAGACTGCAAACCGAGTATGCCATCCAATTCTACACAAGCGAGTACGAAAGCACCTACACCGTGCAAATCGTTCTCGCTTGTTGGCCGTGTCACGTAGTTGTCATAATCCCCCGCCGACGTTCCGATGCAGATGCCAGTTACAATCAGCCCCGCCTCATCGGAACGCAGCGTACGGAGCAGACCTTCATAGCCTTTTGCTGCAATTTCTGAGTAAGCCTTCGGAATGCAGCCATGCTTGATCGCTTTCGCTATCGTATATAGGAAGAGGCTTGTACACGAGGTTTCCAGCCAATTGTCCTCACGCTTGCCTTTATTGACAACCTGATACCACAATCCGCTGTTTTCATCCTGGAACTCGGCGAGCGCTTCAACAAGCGCTGCAACCTCCAGCTCGATGACAGCTCTGCTTTGATGAGAAGCTGGCACTACATCGAGAAAGTCGACAAGCGCCATCCCATACCAGCCGAGTGACCGGCCCCAAAACTCGGGTGCGCATCCCGTCATCGGGTTAGCCCATGGCATGCTTCGCGTCTCATCCCACGCATGATACAGCAATCCTGTACGTGTATCCTTCATATGCCGATTCATTAATCGCTCCTGCTTGAGCGCCATATCCAGTAGCTCCGGCTTGTCATATTTCGCACCATAAATCATTGCAAATACGCCGCCCATATAGAGGCCATCCAGCCACATTTGATAAGGATATTTATCCTTATGCCAGAAGCCTCCCTCCGACGTCTGATTGAGCGTTCCGAACAGTCCGAGCAGGCGATCTGCCGCCAGCCGATACCGTGGATCATCAAACTGCTCGTCCAGCGTAAACAAAATCAGCCCTGCCATTATCGCATCCAGCTCGCCGCGTTCAAAAGCTAGATTCCCATATGGATCGATCAAGGCATCCGCGTAGCTTTTAATATAAAGCAAATATCGCTCGTCGCCATTTTGCTCCCATACCTTGAGCATACCATACAAAAACACACCTTGATGGTAATGCCAGCGGTTTGCTGGAGGCAAGTCATGCGCTTGGGGAAATCTCGCCATTAAGGAATCGCAGGCGGCAACGCCCCATTCCAGCGCTAACGCATCGCGTACACGCATCGTTTCAGCTAAAGTGGATAGACTCATTTGACTTCAACCTCTCTTCATATAGGATACAAGGATGACAAACTGTGAACCCCCGAAGGGAAGTGTCTGCAGGCAGACTACCCCTTCACCGAGCCCAGTAAAGCGCCTTTATCAAAATACTTTTGCAAAAATGGATACACGAGCAGTACCGGAACGGTCGCTACCACGATGACGGCCATTTTGATCGTCTGATCTGGAGGTGTAACGAAATCACCCGAGAAGCCCGATGAATCCGCCGTCAAGCCGCTTGCCAAAATAACAATTTGCCGCAGCAACACTTGAATCGGCCACTTTTCAGCACTATCAATGTACAAAATCGCTGGCAAATATGTGTTCCAATACGTTACGGCATAAAAGAGGGAAATCGTTGCAATTGCCGGCATGGAGAGCGGAATGACAATGCGAAATAAAATACCCCAATCCGTGCAGCCATCGATTTTTGCCGACTCCTCAAGACCATCCGGCAAATTTTGAAAGAAGCTGCGCAAAATAATCAGGTTAAACGCATTAATCGCCGTTGGCACAATTAGCGCCGCATAACTGTCGATCATCCCTAGCGACTTCACGACGATGAAGGTCGGAATCATCCCGCCGCTGAACAGCATCGTAAACACAATCATAAACATCAGCTGCTTGCGACCAACCAGATCACGTCTTGACAAGCCATAGGCCATCAATGATGTAAGTATCATGCTGAACAGCGTACCAAAACCAGTAACTCCAATCGAAACCAGCATACTTCGAAAAATGGTATTGGTTGAGAAAATATAGGTGTACGCATCCCAACTAATTTTCGTTGGAAACAGGACGAATCGCTTTTGCGCCAGCTCATCAACCGTCGTTAGCGATCCGGCAATAATATGCAGGAAAGGAAGAATCGTCACTAACGCAACTAAAAATAATATTACATAGACAGCGCCATCAAATAGGCGGCCGCCAATCGTTTTGTCATGCACCATAATAGCCTTTCCTCCTCAAGATGTTGCTTCGGCGGCAAACGTGGAGCTTAATAAACGCCCTCTTCGCCGAATTTTTTGGCCAGCCAGTTCGCAGACATTACCAATACCAAACCGACGAAGGATTTGAAGAAGCCTACCGCGGTGCTATAGCTGAACTGCCCCTGTTTAAGCCCTGCTGTATACACATACGTATCAAAGATTTCCGCCACATTCCGGTTCATCGCGTTAAGCAGCAAATACACATGCTCAAATCCTAGCTCCAGCACATCGCCAATTTTCAAAATGAGCAGGATTACAATAACGCTGCGGATCGACGGCAATGTAATATGCCAAATTTGGCGGAAACGGTTGGCACCGTCCATCCGCGATGCTTCGTACAGCTGTGGATCGATGGCCGCGATGGCCGCCAGGTACACAATCGTTCCCCAGCCTGCTTCACGCCAGATGACCTGCACAATGTACATGGGCCGGAACCATTCATCGCTTAGCAGAAAGTTGATTTTCTGCATGCCCATCGCATCAAGGCCCTCATTGATCATCCCGCCATCCATTGTGACCATGACGAAGGAAATCGATACGATGATAACCCAGGACATAAAATGCGGAATGTACACAATCGTTTGCACAAAACGCTTGAAGGCTTGCAGCCTTACTTCATTTAACAAAATCGCGAGTATGATAGGGACGGGAAAAAAGAAAATTAAGTTCATCAGAAACAAGATGATCGTATTGCGAAAAATCGTCCAAAACATCGGCTCGGTAAACAAGCGCTGATAATGCTTGAAGCCTACCCAATCACTTCCGAGAATACCGTCGTATGGACGGTATTCCTGGAAGGAGATCACAAGCCCCCACATGGGGAAATATTTGAATAAGACAAAATACAGCAGTCCCGGCAAAATCATGAGATAGATGGCTTTGTTTTTCAATATGCGCCGGCGAAGGTCATGCTTCTTCATGTCCGGCTTAACGGCTGCTACTGCCGAAGCTGAGTTGCTGCTCATGTGAAACATCCTTTCGGTTCCCTGTTTTTACAGGAGTTCTATTCCTACTGCCCTATTGCGATTTAGCCAAAGATTCATTGTATTCCGTGATGATGCTCTCGCCGCCGCCTTTTTTCCAACGCTCGATTTCACCATCAAATCCAGCCGCGTCCAGATTGCCCAAAATATAGCGGTATGTCGCATCGTTAATAATTTGCTGAAGCTCTACGCCCTTCAAGCCAAATGTTTTGGAATCAAGCGCTGCTGTTGGATCGTTAATCAGCATGCTGTTGTTTTCGATAATAAGTTCTTCAGCTTTTGCTTTAGCTGGAAGCTTATTGTAGGCACGCAGCATATCAATCGTGCTTTCGCCGCCCACTTGCAAAATTTCATATGGCTTTTGCTCGCGGTCTGTCATCTTTGTATCTTCGATTTTTTGGACTAAGCCGCCTTCAACAATGGTGTAATGCTTGTCTGGAACTCCCCATTTCACAAGGTTAGCCAGCTCTGGCTCCATCAGCTTGTCAAAGAAAGCCAGGATGCTTTTCAGCTCTTCTTCCGATTTAACGGACGATTTCGGGAACAATACTAGGTTTCCATAACCTGGAATCGACCAAATGCCCGCATTGCCGTCCGGTCCGCTAATGTGGTTCGCTACATCGTAAAGGGCATTTGGATTAATTTCGACGGTTTTTTGATGCAAGCTTTGCACATCCGCCATCGAGCCAATGTACATGCCCGCTTTTCCTGTGATGACCAGATTTTGCTGATCTTCCTTGCTCGTAACCGGGAAATCTTTATTGATTAGGCCTTCGTCATACAGCTTCTTGAAGAAATCCATCGTTTCTTTATACTGCGGGAACATAAATTCCGGCTGCAGCTTGCCATCTGCCAAGCCCCAGTTGTTCGGTGTGCCAAAATATGAGGCGACCGTCTTAAATGCGCCATACACCAAATCGCTGCGGTCGGTCAGACCCATCGTGTCGGCCTTGCCGTTGCCGTCCGGATCGCCTTCCTTAAACTGCTTCAGCATATTGTAAAGCTCATCTGTCGTTTTTGGTGCAGCGAGCCCTAGCTTATCCGCCCAGTCTTTGCGGAAAATAATGCCTTGGCGCGATAGCGGACGCTCTTGATAGATGGCATACGTTTTGCCGTCTACCGCTGTATTTTTCACAACCAGCTCATCGAGCTTGCTTAAATTCGGGTAGTCCTTAATGAATGGGCCAATTTCCCAAAATTGATTGTTGCGAATGGCGTCGCGGAATAAAATGTAGGTCGTCTGATTTTTCATGTATACGGCCTGAGGCAAGGAACCGGTTGCAAATGACGAGTTTAGTTTTTCTTCATAGCTGCCGTCTGGCACCCAGTTAATCGTCAAATCCGTGTTCGTTTTTTCCTCTAGCATTTTCTCAATGGCATCCGTAGGAACCTCCGGTGTATGCAAGTTTGTCATTATTGTCAGTTTAAAAGGAGCTTGTGTTTCGCTCGTAGGTGCGCCTCCTTGATTGGTGCCTGAAGTTGCGCTTCCCTCGTTCACGCCTGAGCCTGATGCACAGCCTGCCAAAATGCAGCCTGCTAATGTCGTTGTACATAAGACGCGAAATGTTGTTGCCGCTTGTTTCTTTCTCATGCTTTGACCTCCCGAATTTGGAATTCATTTAGGTGCGCTTGTTACCCTTTTATCGTAAACTCCGCTGGGGCGGTTTGCCTATAATCACCACGCCATATGTTGTGGCGCAATCCCTTGTGGCGCAAGGGTTACAGCCAAATGTGAGCTAAGGATTATAGCGGTTATACCCCCAATCCGGTCCTTTTCCCGCCAAAAAAAGCGCAGCAAAAAAGCATGCAGGGTGTTGCTCATTCGCTCTCTGCATGCTTTCTAAAAATATAAGAAAGTATATAATTTTTCTATCCTCACTCTATATTTCTCGAAATGAAACGCGCCGCGCCGCCAGAGGACGGCGACAGCCGTTTCACCTTGAATGGTTTTAGTTTCAAGTTGAGCTGGGGGCTGGAATCGGTGTTGGAATCACGCTCGATCCCGAATCTTCCACCGGCGCCCCCTCCACTATTGGAATTTCAGTTGCTGAAGGAGCAGTCGACGCCTGCTCTGCTGATGGCTCCGACGCAATCGGTGCCGCCAGGCTAGGTGAAGGCGGAGTCACAATAGGACTTGCAGTCGGTGTCGGGTTTGGACTTGTACTTGATGTTGGAGTTGGAACTGGCTTGCTCCACGGATTCGCCACGCTTTTAGCTATCCATCTGCTCCCTTGCCCGCTTATTTGGATCTCATACCAGCTTCCTTTTTCCCTCGTCACCTTATAGACACCTGATTTTACGCTGCTAGCTGTTTCTCTGTTCAGAACCGGATAACGATAAGATGTCGCTGGCGAGGTCAGCTCAATGGTGGCAGACGCTTTTTTTGCTTTTTCTGTCAGCATCGCTTGCTCGTAAGCCGTCGTCCCAATAAGCCACATCGTGTCCTTGTGCTGCTTCCAGATCCGATCCCAGTAGCTAAGCGGTACATTCGTCTCCCCTACAGCAGGAGCTATTTCTGGCGTAAGGGCCGGTTTGCCGAACTCGGTAATAAACCAATCGGTAAAACCGCCCCCCGAAGGATTAGCTTCTGGAGCTACCGCCCGATAGCCCGTCATGGCTGCGTAAGCTTGGACAAATGCCCGGTCTCTTGGCAAATTAGATGCTTTCGTCTTAAAATTCCAAAATATGATTTCACCGGACGAGTGATAGGATATTGCGATTTCCGGCTTTATTTGTTTGGTGAAATTGTACATAAGCTGGGCTTCTTTCGCTTCCAGCGGCTTTTTGCCTTTATAATTTTTATAGGAAGGCGCATATTCGGCTTGGCGTATCGTGTCCCAATCGGCGGGATACTGCCTGTTCAAATCGACACCTTTGCCATTAGCTTTCCAGCGCTTGAAATCCCGGCTATTTTTGTTCATTTTGATTAATTCGGCATGATTTTGCTGCGGAAAAGCAGCTAGCCCTTTTTGTTGGAGGGTTACGCCATCGGGATTAACCATAGGCACAATGTGAAACGTGATGTGATCGAATAAATCAGCCGTATTAAGCTGCTTCCACACTCCCTGCTTAGCTGCGCTTGCAGCCATCGTTTCCGCCATATTCATGACCGTAATGGTCGTCATCCATTCCCTTGCATGATGGGATGCATTCAGCAATACATTAACAGGCCCATTGCCAATTTCCATTACCCACAGCTCGCGCCCATATTCACTTTTTCCGAGGCTCCGATAACGGATCAGCTCAGGATAAGCTTCATCGAGCTTCTTTATATCACGCGTCATTATTTCATAGCTGTAGAGCTGTTTTGGATTTATAATCGCTTGCTTGGAGCCCCCTCCACTCGCTGCAACTAGAGTAGGCAGCACAATCGCCAAAATAAGCAGCCATAATAACGTCTTTTTTCTCAAAAACAAATGCATGTAAACAAGCCCCTTGTCTGTATTCGATAGATTTCAACAACATCCATGAAATTTCGACAAAAATACTATATTTACCTGCTAGAAATACAAAATAATATAGTAATGGATATACCGTTTAGATGCCAGAAGCTCCCATTTATCCGTCTTAAGGCGGAGTACACTTTCGTTCTAGGGAGCCTTTTTTCACATTGGAATGTCCTGTAAAATTTCCATTGAATACAACGCTGCTTAAAAAGTGAAAAAGGATAGGTGAAAAGGATGACAGCCAATCAACCTGCTTCAGCATTATCGCTGTTAAGCAATCGATTTGTACAAGCAATATTGATGTCCACTTTATTTTTGCAAATCGGCATCTGGGTACGAAATATCGCGGTTCTGCTTTATGTAAAAAAAATGACTAATGATGATGCATTCGCCGTATCGCTCATATCCGTTGCGGAGTTCGCGCCAATCTTCGTATTTTCGTTTATTGGCGGGACGTTCGCCGACCGCTGGAGGCCGAAGAAGACGATGGTGTGGTGCGACCTGTTAAGCGCCGTATCCATTTTGGCCGTATTATTCGCCATGGAAAATGGAACTTGGCATGCCGTCTTTTTTGCCACCTTAATTTCAGCTATTTTGTCGCAATTTTCTCAGCCTGCTGGCATGAAGCTGTTCAAGCTGCATGTACCCGAACATCTAGTCCAGACGGGTATGTCGCTTTATCAGACACTGTTCGCCGTCTTTATGATATTCGGCCCCGTCGTTGGTACGTTTGTTTACCAAAGCTATGGCATCGAGACGGCCATTGGCGTAATGGGCGCAGCCTTTCTGTTATCTGCTGTTTCGCTAGCTTTCCTGCCTCGTGATCGAGATGATGCTGGAGAGCAGCAGCAGCAATCCCGCGTGCTAGAAGACATTAAAGCGGGCTTTCGCTACGTATGGTCCAGTAAAATACTGCGTACACTTGGCGGCGGCTTCATTGCTGCTGGGCTTGGTCTTGGCTTAATTCAGCCAATGGGTATCTTCCTTATTACAGAGCGGCTTGGGAAACCGGAGGATTATTTGCAGTGGTTTCTATTAGTAAATGGGATAGCCATGATTATCGGCGGCGTGCTTGCGATGAGCTTCTCCAGTAAACTATCGCCGCAGAAGCTAATAGCGCTTGGCATGACAATCGATAGTATCGCGATGATCGGAATGGGATTTTCGAAGGATTATTGGTTCACGCTTAGCCTTCAATTTATTAGCGGTTTAGCTTTGCCTTGCATCCAAATCGGAATTAACACTTTAATTTTGCAAAACACGAAGGAGTCGTTTATCGGTCGCGTAAATGGCATCTTAACACCTATGTTCATGGGCTCGATGGTCGTTACGATGATGTTGTCGGGCTTGATGAAAAATGCGATTTCACTCGTGCCTATGTACATCATTGCAGGTTTATTTTTCCTACTAGGTGTAGCTATACTCCTCCCGCTGTTTAAGTTGCAGAGCGGCATTACTCCTGCAGCAGAGAAGGCTTTGACTGAGTAAATAAGCATGCAGTAAAAAACGCCTCCCCACCTTAAGTGGAGAAGCGTTTTTTACTGCATTTTTTTGTCCAGCTATCGCACAGGCTGTCTCTTACGAAAACTCGCGTTTTTTCGATTGCAGCACCGCAGCCAGGAAAGCGAGTGTCAAGCCTTGGCCCCAGCCTTGAATCCGTTTGTAGGATACTCCTTTATAGCCTTCCGCATCATTCATAACAGCCGTTCCAGCCGATACGCCTTGTACAGCGCCATCTTCGGTAATTTGCTCCAAAATACCGTCGATCGACTTCTGGATATATTTATTGTACAGCGACCCGAAAGTGAACAAGCCTGCCGCGATGCCTGCCGAACCGGAAGTTTCCTCATAGGAAGTAGGATCGGTCACAATCGTATGCCAGAGTCCCTTCTCTGATTGCAGGCGCACCAGCGTAGCGGCCTGATCGCGCAGCGACCCTTCAATAATCATAAAGGATGGGTGCTGTACGGCAATGAGCGGGAGCGCTTTGGCCATCGTAAGCGCAGCCCAGCCATTGCCGCGTGCCCAGAAAATGCTCGACATATGGTTTTGCGCAATATTATCCCAGCCATGATAATACAAGTTGCTGACAGGGTCTTGCAATACACGCTCATGACCATGGTATTGCAGCAAGCCGTCCTCCAAATAGTCTTCCCGTCCCAGAAGCTCGCCCATGCGAATGAGGAAGTAACCCGCCATCATCATCGTATCGACCCAAGCCTGCTCAGGGAAATTGTACGTTTCAGAATTAACCGTATGCTGGAAAATGCCTTCGGCAAACCGTACCGCATCGTTTTGCAAATAATCTGCCATTTTGATCGCAATATCTAAATACTTGCGGTCATCGGTTGCCTTATATAACGTAATGAGAGCGTGACCAATCGATACGCCGTTAACCGACAGCTTAGGAAGATCATCCTCAAGCTTCTCGTCCACCCATTCTTTAAGCAGCGTTAAGTATTTTTCATTCCCCGTTGCCTCATAAGCTTCGCATACACCGAAAAATGCGACGCCGCCGGGCCAATCCCAGCCAAAATCCATGCGGAATGTACGGTCTACGACTTTATCGATCACTTCGCGTAAATGTTGTTCATCAAATTGCAGTTGTGGCATTTCAATCGTCTCCTCATTATTCATCGTCACTATTTCAACCCGCTTGTGCTTATTCCTTCAACGATATAGCGCTGGAATAAGAAGAATACGCCTAAAACCGGAATCAAGCTTACGATCGACATTGCGAACATGGCACCCCAGTTGGATACACTTTCGCTATCGAGGAACATTTTCAAACCGAGCGATACGGTATAAGAGCTTGGTTTATTCAGATAAAGCAATGGTCCCATCAAATCTTCCCAACGCCAGTAGAAGGAGAAAATCGAAGCTGTTGCCAGCGCCGGAATAATGAGCGGCAGGATAATGCGTAAAAACAATCCGAACTTCCCAACTCCGTCAATCGTAGCCGCTTCATCCATCTCTCTTGGAATGGTCCGAATAAATTGAACCATCAGGAAGATGAAGAACGGAACACCAAAGTATTGAGGTACAACAATCGGTGAAATCGTACCGATCCAGCCCAGCTTGGAAAACATAATGTATTGCGGAACGAGTACAACGTCATGCGGCAGCATCAGCGTAACCATCATCACCGCGAACCAGATCGCTCTGCCCTTAAACTGCAGACGAGCAAAACCGAAGGCGATAAAAGCTGATGATAATACGGCACCGATCGTCGAGAAAATAACGATTTTCAGCGAGTTTGTAATAAAACCCATAAATGATTGCCCAGAGGACCCAATCCAACCTGTAACGTAGTTGCTCCAAATCCATGGATCAGGAATGAGCGAGCTGGAAGTTGTGAAAATAAGATTACTAGGCTTAAAAGAGCTCATGAGCAGCCAAATAACGGGATACACCATAACGATCGCCAGCAGGCCAACGAAAATGTGATAAATCGGCCACTTAAATTTTTTCAATATCATGTTTAGCGGCCTCCTTCCGATTCATAGTGAACCCATAGCTTGGATGTTGCGAATACGACTGCTGTCAAAATACCAACGATGATGAGCATGACCCATGCCATTGCAGAAGCATAACCCATATCGAAGAATACGAAGGCTTGACGGAACAGATACAAGGAGTACAGCAGCGTGCCATCTAGCGGACCGCCCTCACCTTTGGAAATAATGTAGGCCGGAACGAAGGTCATGAATGCACTAATTAATTGCATAATCAGATTGAACAAAATAATCGGCGTCAGCATTGGCAAGGTGATGCGGAAAAACTTTGTAAAGAAGCCCGCACCGTCAACACCGGATGCTTCGTACAATTCATTCGGGATATTTTTCAGTCCCGCCAGGAAAATCAACATCGAGGAACCAAACTGCCATACCGATAACGTGACGAGCATGAACAATGCGGCATTTGGATCACCGAACCAGCGTACGCTGTCTACGCCTAACGAATTAAGCATCACATTGATAATCCCTTGATCGCCAAACAGGTTCCGCCACATAATCGATACTGCGACGCTTCCTCCAATAATGGAAGGCAAGTAATACACCGTTCTATATAACCCGACAGCTTTCGAGGTTGTATTCAAGATCATAGCGACGAATAAAGCGAAAATCAGCCGCAGTGGAACACCCAGAAACACGTAAAGCATCGTAACCTTAAGCGATTGCAAATAGCGGTCATCCGAAGTAAACATGGACGTATAATTTTCAAGCCCTATCCAGCTGGGCGATGACAGCAAATCATAATCCGTAAAGGAGAAATAAAGGGACGCGGCTGCAGGTATGAGGGTGAAAATTAGAAAGCCAATGACAAACGGTGATATAAACGTGTATCCAACGAGATTGTTACGGAAGGACAATGATTTCATCGTTACCAGCTCCTGCTCCTAGTGAAGTCTATTAAGTCGGTTTAAGGGAAGGGCGATAGGCCATCTTATAAGCGCCATCGCCCGCTTTTCCAACTTTTATTTATTTTTCTTCAATACGTTTTCTGCTTCACTTCTAAATTTCTTAGCAGCATCTTCTGCCGAAATTTGTCCGTAGTTCAGTTGCTCCGTCAAGCTTTTCAGCGATGCAAATACTTCGATAGCACCGATTGGATCAACTGGATCCATTGGGGAGCTGTTTTCTTCCGACCAAGCTACATAATCAAATACTTGAACTTGCTCTGGGGACAATAGCGGTTTAAGCTCTTCTTTAATAACGCTGGATACTGGAACGCCACGCTCGCCAAGAATCAGCTTGTTTGCTTCTGTATCGTTAACGAAGAAGTTGATAAATTTCGCTGCTTCTTCTTTCGCTTTCGAGTTTTTCGAAATTGAGAAGAACATGCTTGGCTTCAGGTACAGACCTTCTTTAGCGCCTGGGTTTAACGCTGGAGCAAATTTCATTGGACGGTTAACCGCTTGCTGAAGGGCAACAAACTGGTTGGACCACTGCCATACGCCGATTTGCGTGCCTTTCACCGTCATATCATCTTCAACACCCTTAATTTGAGCGAGTGTATCTGGAGTTGGCGCTGCGCCGGATTTCACAAGATCAGCCAGTTTGCCAAAGAAATCTACGAACAATTGGTCATCTTCATAGCCAAGTCCATTGCCTGCCTCATTGTAAAGCTTCTTGCCTACTGTACGGAGGTAGTAGCCGAAGAATACTTCTGCGCGCATGCCGCTGTCGATATAAATGCCGTTCTCTTTCGCTTTCGCCGCGATGGACAGATAATCATCCCACGACCAATTTTCCGGGATGCTGTCTACGCCAGCTTTAGCTAGCGTTGCTGGATCGTAATGGAAGCCGAGAGAGTTGACGCCAAGGTTCATCCCGAACACGCCATCGCCCAATTTACCACCGTTCAAAGCATTTTCAGAAATGTTGGTTACATCAATTTCTTTGCCGAAGTATGGAGTCAGGTCTGCCAGTTGGCCTTTGCCTGCATACTGTGCATAGTAGCCGGTATCAATTTGCATAATGTCCGGAAGCTCATTAGCTGCTGCTTGCGGAGCGATTTTTTTCCAATAATCATCATAGTTTGCATATTCAACTTCAATCGTTACATTTGGATTTTTCGTTTTGTAAAGGTCAATGACTTTTTTCGTGTATTCGTGGCGCGTTTCAGAACCCCACCATGCCATGCGAAGCGTTATCGGCTTGTCGCCGCCACCGCTGTTCGTTCCTGCATTAGTGCCTGTTTCCGAATTCGTTCCTGCGTTGCTGCCACAAGCGGTAGCCAGCATGAGTGCGGACGCCATGAGGGCGAGAACAACTTTTTTAGCTTGCTTCTTCATTTCGTATTCCCCCTTATTTCTTCTTAGTGATTATTTATGTTGCTTACAAATCAAAGTATAGCGTTTTGTATGCGTTTTCTTAATAAAGAAAACCGCTTTTTTTGTTAAAAAAACAGAGATCACTATACGTTTATAGTGATCTCTTGTAGTCGGATGGCGTATAGCCGGTATGTTTTTTAAAAACTTGGCTGAAATATTGCGGGTTGTCTCCGAAGCCAAAACGCTCCGCAAGCTCGAAAACTTTAACGTCCTCCGTCCGCATAATTTCCTCCATCGCCTTCTCTACACGCAGCTTCATGACGTAGGCTGAGAAGCGCTCACCCGTTTCTTTCTTGAAAAGCTTGCCTAAATAATCCGCATTCATATATAAAATTTCATTCGCTACCCAGTTGAGCGACAATGCCGGATCAGCGAGATTGGATGCGATAACTTCGATCATTTTTTTTATAACCGTCGATTGCTTGCTGGCAAATGAATCAAAATTCGCCTCGCATATGTCTTTAGCTGCTTGTCTCACGAAAGCTTCAATAGCCTTCAGCGTCTCCAGCTCATCAAGCCGTGCCAGCATTTGCAAATAATCGTTTAACCGATCCGGTGCGCTTTGCCGGGAGATGGTAACAAAGAGCGGGATGACATATGATTTTGTCAGCACCGTATCCATGCGCTGATCGGCAAGCAATTGAAAAAAACGGGCCAATTCCTCGCTCGCGGCTTCCCAGTTCCCCGCTTTCAGCTCCATGCCAAGCTGCTCCTCGTCATAATCGAAGCTCGAAGGCAGCACTGCTGCTGCGGTAGAAAGATCCTGAGGCGTAATAATCGCGCCCTCTCCTACATGAAAGCGGAAGTTCAGGCATTCAAGCGTCTCGCGGTACATTTTGCGTGCATCCGTAATTTCTCCAGCACCGCTGACGGCAATCGTCGTTTCAAGCTTATAAAAATCAGTGAAGGTGCACTTCATGCCTGACAGCCGGGAGAACAGCTGCTCCTCCTGCTCTGTTTCCTGAATAAGCAGCAGGACGTGCCGACCGATCGTTGTACTGAGCAGCACAATTTCCTCGCCAAGCTTTTCTTCGGCAATGTTCGTCAGGGCAAAAATATGCTCGTATTCAAACATCCCTTCCACCTGCATCAAGATGAGCCTGATTGGCAATGTGTCATGCGTAATATGAAACATCCGGCGATACGTATCCCAATCGCGCTTGCCATACGTTTTATTCGTAACGAGCTCTTTAAGAAATTGCGCTTTCGCATGGGGCAGCACCCTGGTCAGCTCGCTTTGAATCGTTTGAACGAATTGATGCTGCGTGCGCTGCGTCTGGAGATCTTCGATAACCTCGATGAGCGCCTCCGTAATCTTCGTCTCATTACAAGGCTTAAGCAAATAATGTTTGACTCCATAAGCCATCGCGGTGCGCGCGTAATCAAATTCACTAAACCCAGAAAGCAAAATGAATGCCATTTGCGGATACAGCTCTTTTACCCGCTCTACAAGCTGAAGTCCGTCCATGCCTGGCATCTTGATATCTGAAATAATAATGTCAGGCTGTTGTTCTTCAATAAAAGTCAACGCTTCCAAACCATTTCGGGCAGTGCCGATCAACTCTGCGCCAGAGCTTGTCCATGGAACAATTTGTGAAATGCCTTCCAAAATAATACGTTCGTCGTCTACCAACAGCACTTTGAACAAACTAATCCTTCCTTTCATAAGGCAGCTTCAGGCTGACCGCTGCCCCTTCATTCGGCTGGCTGCTCACATGAAGGCCATATTCCTCGCCATACAGCAGCTTAATGCGCTCATCAATATTTCGCAGCCCAAGCCCTGTTCCTTTCGTCTTCACCTCGCCGCTTAACAGCTTATCCGCATAAGCCTGCTCCATGCCGGGACCATTATCCCGCACAACGATATACAGGTACCCTTCCTCTATATAAGCCTGAATGCTAATGGTACAGCTGTCAATCATTTCTTCCAATCCATAATGGATGGCATTTTCAATCAGCGGCTGCAGCGCCAGCTTTGGCAAACCGCAGCTGAGCAGCTCCTCTGGAACATCAAGCTTGAAGTCGAGGCGCTCCTCAAAGCGGAACGTTTGAATCGTAATGTAATGATTGACGATTTCCAGTTCCTTGCGCAGCGGAATAATCGACTCCTTCAAGTTGATCGATGTGCGAAGCAAGGAGCCGAGCGCTTCCACCATTTGCGAAATTTGCAGCTGATTGCTCATTTTGGCGCTCCAGTTAATCGAATCAAGTGTATTGTACAAAAAATGCGGATTAATGTTCGCCTGGAGCGCCTTGAACTGCGTATCCTTAATCGCAAGCTGCTTGACATAGTTTTCATGAATCAGCTCATTGATGCGTTCAACCATGATACGGAAGTTTCGCTGCATTTGGCCTACCTCATCCATCGCAAGCGCCCGCTCCGCCGGGTCCTCAACATAATCGAAATACCCTAATTGAATGCGCTTCATATTGGCATTAAGCCGTTCAATCGGTTTAGTAATCCCATTAGCGACGCGCAGCGCAAATATGCCTGAAATAATAAACAGCAAGCCAAAAGCGGCAATAACGAAATTTTTGACCCAAACTAAATTGCGAAAAATATCATCAAACGAGATGATCGTATAATAATACCAATTCATGCGGCTGGAAGCGACGTAGGTGACAAAAAAAGAATTGCCTTCCCGCTCCATAATGCGGTATCCGCTTGACCCATCTGTCAAACTTAAGAGCTCTTCGACAGAAAAAATAGCCTTGTCTGGATAAATTAATTCTGCACCTCTGGCAATCATCATATTAGCTCCGCTGCTGTCAAGGCCAGCCGACAAGTCATGGAACAGCTTGACCGCATCTACGCGCACGACAATGGTGCCTAAATAATCCATATCCAAATTTTTATAGCTGCGAATTTCACGGGCTGCCGATAGCGAGCTGTCGCCTTCGCCAGGCGCTACCCACGTATTGCCCCCTTCATTTCGCTTCGTTTCCAGCTTGAGCCGCTCCAGTCTGGAACTGGATAAATTTATCGTGCGCACGCCGGTTGCATAAGCCTTATCATGCACATCATATAGCTGAACGGAATGAATATATTTATCCAAGCCGCCCAAATTAACGACGCGGTCCTGTATATTCATTTGAAGCACATAGTTATCGTATTCCGTTCCACCGCTCTTAATAGTCCGCAAATATTCCTGTACTTTGGTGTCTGTTGCAATCGTATAGGACAACTGCTCGATTTTTCGAAGCTCATTCTCAATGCTTACAGCAGAGAGACTTAACGCTTTGGCAGATTGCTCATAGATTTTCTGATCGTAGATGTCGAAGGCATATTGCTGAAGAACGCCGCCAAGTACCGCAACGGTTAATAGCACGGCGGAGAGGAGAAGGAACAGCTTATGTTTAATACGCAAATTCGCATAAAGCGCTCTCATATTACGCAAAGGAACTGCCCCCTTATCGACAATAAGCGCCCCGGTTGGAGCGCTCATCACGAATTGCTTCTATAACTAAGCCTTGCGATATTTTAAATATAATGTAATTTCATCGCGATTGTGGAACAACTGCTTGGCCCTCTCAATCGTAAAAGCGGAGCTGAGCCGCTCTGACACATCTCGAATCGTTTGCAGCGGCTTGCGGTGCATGAGCTTAATGGTAATAATCGCTGTAGCTTCACGCGCTAAGGACTGCTGTAGATCAAGCACGAGCCTGCTCATTTGCATCGGGCTCCAGCTCATATCGCAGACGAGCAAATCATAAGCTTCTGCGGGCAGCTTCACATCCGACGCATTACGCTTATGGTAGGTTAATGCAGGATGGCCATTTAACGAAGGATGCAGCTCGCCAGGATCGACGGCCGTCACTCGGAGACCTCGTTCCAGCAGCAGCGACGTCCAGCCTCCCGGTGCCGCACCAATGTCCAGCGCCTGCTGGAAAGTTTCATAGTGCAGACCAAACTCCCGTTCCGCCTCCAGCAGCTTAAACTTCGCCCGGGAAATTTGCCCTTCCTCCCGTTGAAAACGCACAGCGCCGCCCGGCCAATCGGATAACATCTCCACTGGTGTGCCGCAGCCGACATAAAGCTGGCTTGCAGCAGCATAAATCGCAATAATCATATCCGGCGATTGTCTCGCAGATTCGGCTCCGATTTCCTCAAGCACCGCATCCAGCACCGCTTTCGTATCTGCCGCAGAATACGGATAGACGGTAACCTTCGCCTTGCGCAAATGAATCGATACCTGCTTGTCCACAAAAGAAAGCTGTGCATTCCGCACCACTCTGGACAGCTCTTCCAAATCATCCGCATCGCCGCTTGCCTCAATGACGCGGTCAACCGGCTGCAAATGCCTTAAAAAAATCGGCAGCTGCCGCTGAACCGCTTCCAAGGTTTCTTCCCTTGAAAGCGGACTTTCAAACAAAAACACTTCTCCAGCTGCAAGCTGCGTCACTTTCAGCTGTCCTAATAAACGCCTCAGCTCTTCTACCGCATAGGCAGCATATCCTTGATTAGCCGTACCAATCCACCGGCTCATAACGCCACCTCCCTAACATCACACAAACCTTTACAATGAAGCAATTTCCTCCAGCAGCGAGAACGGCATCGGCCCATTATGCACTTTCGTTTCCTTCGGTGCATTGGCGTACAGCATTTGATACATTTGTACCCGTCCTGCTGCGCTGGAAGTGTGCAGGAAAACCTGCTTTGGATAACGTCCGGTACTCACCATATGGCGAACAACCTCCGCACCCGTATCCTGGTTCCAGCCTAAATCATAATCAAGCGATAAAATATCAATTTCTTCCGTATCAATCATTTGCTTGCATTGCTCAGCTGTCAAAGCCAGTACAAATCCCTTTGGGCAATGCCTGTAATCGTCTAAAAAAAGATGTATCATGAACGATTCCCCCGTTCGCGACTTTTAGCTTTCCACTTGCTCCGGCTGGCAGGAAGGACAGACAAATGCCTTGCGCGCAGCAGTGCCAACGACTTCAATCTGAGAACCGCAAGTACCGCATGCTTCCCCTGCACGCTCGTAGACACGGCGCTGTGTATAGTAGCCGCCTGTCAGCTTGTCGTCCATCGTAAGGGGCTGCTCCATGCTGCCTCCCTTAGCCGCCGCATCCTTCAGCACCACATGCATCGCCTCATATAGACGCTGCCATGCGTCTTCTTGAATAAGCGGAATTTTGATATCCGGACGCACAGCGGCAGCAAATGCAATTTCATCGGCATAAAAGGAACCGATTCCGCTAATTACTTGCTGATCAGCCAAAGCAGCCTTCAAAGCTCCGCGTTTTTTACGGAACAGCTGAACAAACTTTTCAAGCGTCAGCCTTTTATCTAAAGGATCAGGCCCTAGCTCTGCCAGCACCTGCTGCGTTTCTTTAACCGATAAAAGATGAACAAAGCCCTGGCGCATTCCTGCAACATAAAGGCTGCCCTTTTCCAAATGAATGACGATCTGCGCCTCGCTCTGCGGGCGTTCCTCGCCTTGCCCATAAAACAGGGACGCACCCGCATGAAGCTGCGCAAGCAAACGTTTGCCATTGTCTAGATGCAGAAGCAAATGCTTGCCACGACGCTCCACAAACCAGATCGTTCTATTCGTTAGCGCTTCGTCAAACTGCTCAGCGGAAACATTTAGAAACTTCTCTTGCAGCACTTGTGTGCCTGTAATTCGGTCTCCTGCGAGCCGTTCTGTTAATAATACGCGATAATTTTCGATTTCCGGCAATTCCGGCATTGCTGTTCGCTTCCTTCCTGTCTGTACGCTATCCCTATGTCAGCTGTTTGCAGTTTCCGTAATATAAGAGATCAGCTCATCTAAATTTCTACATATTTTATCCGGTTCGCAGCCTGCGCGTTCCGAATAGTGCTTATAATTTTGCTCCGTTGTAAGTCCTGTCAAAACGAGCAGCGTCCCACAGCCCGAAGCGCGGCCAGCTGCAATATCCGTAGCCAGATTGTCACCGATTACCCATGTGTCCGAAGCCGGAAGGCCGAGCTGCTTTAAGGAATAATCCATCAAAATCGATGAAGGCTTGCCAATGACAATCGGCTCCTTGCCCCCTGCTGCTTGCAGCATCGCTCCAATTGAACCAGCCCCCGGCATTAAACCGCCTTCCGATGGAAGCAGCAAATCAGGGTTCGTTAAAATAAACGGAGCTCCGCCATGAATATAGCGAACCGCAAGCGAAAGCCTCGAATAGCTAAGCTCACGGTCGATACCTTGAATAACAAAATCCGGCTGTTCTTCCGTTAGCCGCAAGCCGGCTTCTTCAATAGCTGCGCGCAAGCCAGCCTCTCCAATAACAAAAACAGAAGCCCCCGGCTTTACAGAAGCCACATATTCAGCAGCAGCCTGCGCTGATGTGCACACATCCTGCTCCTCCGCCGGAATATCCATCCTGTTCAATCGCTCCGCTACATCCCCCGGCGTAGCCGAAGAGTTGTTGGTAACGAACCGATAAGGAAGATTTAGCTCCTTAAGCTTGCGCAGCAAAGCATCTGCACCTTCAATTCTTCTAGTTCCATGATAAAGCGTGCCATCGAGATCGATGAGCAGGCCCCGCATTTCAGGCAAATTATGTCCCATGATTCCCCAGCTTCCTTCCTATCTTGCCCTGCAAGCGCAATGACCGCTTGCGAAGCTCTGCAAGCTCCGCCCGCTGCTTGGCAGTTTGACGCCCCCGAAGCGGATGGCTAAGCGCCATCTGCAGCGCTTCGTCCGCATATAATAAAGCCGAATCATAATCTTTCAGCTTATGTTCGTAATACATAGCGAGCTCGATAAAGGCGCTGTCATCGCTTGCCCCAAATTTGTGAGGCAACATTACAGCCTTCTGCCACAATAACACAGCTCGCCGCCAATTTCCAGCCTTCTTGTCACGTGCCGCGAGCAGCAGCAATGCATTAAGCGTCATACCCGGAAGCTGTTCTGCCACCGCAAATAATCGTTCCGCCTTCTCCGCCTGTCCCATCTTCTCCAGCCACAGCCCTGTTCGCACGATTTCCTCCGGCTCTTCCGGCATCGGCAGCGGGCCGCAGCCCGCTTCGCCATTTAACAAATGCCCAAATCGGATCGCTAAGCTCGCAAGAGAAAGCATGTCGATTTCATTATGGCGGAATACGCCTTCCAGCGGCTCCGGATTTTGATCAGCTAAATATTGAAAATACAGCTGCGGGGCAAGCGAGCCCGGGACATCATCCACACGCTCAATGCCAAGCCGCTCTTCCTCCACATGGCTTAGCCTGCATGAAGCAAGCGTATTGCGCCAAACGCTGCGTGCAGGATGCAGAAAATCCAGATGCAGCGGCGCCCACACTTTGCTGCCGAAGCCATTCAATATAAATCGGTTCAGCATAACGGGCCAATCAAACGTTCGTCCATTATACGTTACCAGATACGCATAAGCCGTCAGCTTTTCCTTCAAATAGGCCAGCATCGACCGTTCCTCTGCCGGATGGCGAATTAGCGCCTGCTCTACAATAAACTGCTGCCCTTGCCAATAGGCAATGCCCACCATAAACGGCACATTTCCTGTCCCGACTCCAAGGCCGGTCGTCTCCAAATCCAGAATGAGCAAATGCTCTGCGCCAATTTGCTCCCCGTGAAAAGCGGATAGCCCTTTGCTGGCTTCCTGAAGTTCCGAAAGCCGATGAATGCCATGCTGATGGGCCGCAGGATATTTCACTTCACGCAGCAAAAAAGTTCCTACCTCATTCGTTTGCAGCTTGACGCCCATGGCGAGCCAGCTATCTGGAAGCTGCTCCGCGCCCGCTTCTGTTTCTAATTCTACTTCTGCTTCTGTCTCTGTGACTTCTTTATTACCTTCTAAAGAGGCTTCTAGAGAGACTTCTAAATCAGGCACTTTAGAAGTCTGCTGCCCTGCACTTTCTATCGCTTCGCCTGTGCTGCTTGCTGATCCAGCTGCGCTGCTGCGCAGACGATTCATTCGCTCTCGCAAACTGCTCATGTATTTCCCTCCGCTTCCTCCAGAAGCTTAAGCGCCTGCTCCTTGCCGAGCAGTCCGACCTCTTCAATCGGCCCCACACAGGCTGGGCATCCGCTCAAGCAAGTACAGCCGCGAATAAGCGACTTTGCCTGACGGATCAGTTCATCATGCACCTCAAACAGTCTTTCGCTCAGTCCAATGCCGCCCGGGTACCGGTCATAAAAATAAATCGTCGGCTTCTGTGTATGCACAGCCTTCACCTGCGGCACGACGCGAATATCATAGGGATCGCACATCAGATAGAGCGGTGCAATATGAACCAATACATTCGCAATGCCCAGCAGTGCGTATTGCATCTCATTTTTGCTTTTGCGCGCAGCAGCCTCTTCGCTGAACGAGAACCAATAGCCGCTCGTATGCAGCTCCTCCTCCGGCAAATGAATCGGGCCAGAGCCAATATTTTCATGGCTGCGCAGCCGAATTTTTTTGAAAATCGTCGCCTTGGCATTCAGCGCCAGCTCTCCATACTGCCTCGTCAGCTCGCCCGATTCGCGCTCCTTGTCTACATAAAGCACCTTCAGCTCCACTGCGAGATTCGCATCGGTGTAATAATCGACATCGACTTTGCGCACATAAGCTTTCTTCTCAGCATAATCCAGCTTCTCGACCTGATACTGCACGCCCTCGTGGATATATATCGCTTCTTCGTGAATAAGCGTTGGGGCACTGAAGCGATCAACTTCGCCGAGTACACGGCTGCCCTCCGTCATATCAATGATGACGAAGTTTTCCTGCGCTGCAGAACGCAGCGAAATGTTATGGGCGGGAAACGATTGCTCCATCCAATACCAGCGGCTGCCCGCACGGTGAAGCACCTTTTCCTCCGTTAAAAACTCCATCATATCCGCAAGCGATTCCTCGCCAAACTTCTCGCCCTCTTCAAAAGGAAGCTCGTATGCCGCACATTTCACATGATCAATGAGCACGAGCAAATTATCAGGATGGATAAGCGCGCGCTCTGGCGGGCGATTGAAGAAAAAGTCAGGATTCTGAATCATATATTGATCCAAAGGATTGCTGCTTGCCACTAAAAAAGTAACCGCGCTGCCCTGCCGGCGCCCCGCACGACCCGATTGCTGCCAGGTGCTGGCTACTGTGCCCGGATAACCGTTCAGCACGCAAGCTTGAAGCTGGCCAATGTCAATGCCGAGCTCCAGCGCATTTGTGCTGACGACGCCGCGAATTTCGCCGCTGCGCAGGCCGCGCTCAATTTCCCGCCGCAGCTTGGGCAAATACCCGCCGCGGTAGCCGCGAATCGTCTTCGCATCGAGCTTGTCCTTAATGATATCCTGCAAATAGGTCAGCAGCAGCTCCACGCGCACCCGGCTGCGGGCGAACACAATCGTCTGAACGCCTTGCCGCAGCAGCAAGCCTGCCAGCTTCCTCGTCTCCAGCACGCTGCTGCGGCGAATGCCGAGCTGCCTGTTCACAACAGGCGGATTATAAAAAATAAAATGCTTTTCGCCCGTTGGCGCGCCATTATTATCGACGAGCCGCACAGGCTCGCCTATTAGCTTTGCTGCATGCTCGGCAGGATTATCAATGGTCGCTGATGCACAAATAAATTGCGGATTAGACCCATAAAACCGGCAAATTCTTTTGAGCCTGCGGATAACATTGGCAACGTGACTACCGAACACGCCTCTGTAAGCGTGAAGCTCATCGATCACGATATATTTAATATTTTCAAACAGCTTAACCCATTTCGTATGATGCGGCAAAATCGCCGAATGCAGCATGTCCGGATTCGTTACGACGATATGTCCAGCATTGCGGATCACTTGCCTCACAGTCGGAGGGGTATCCCCGTCGTATGTATTCGTCTTGAGGTCGACGTCCATCAGGTCGGCAAGCGTCTGAAGCTCAGCCACCTGATCCTGCGCCAGCGCCTTCGTTGGAAACAAATACAGAGCCCGGCCTTCCTCATCCTCTAATAAAGACTGGAGCACCGGCAGGTTGTAGCATAAGGTTTTGCCAGAGGCAGTCGGGGTGACCGCTACAACGCTATGGCCTTCTCGAACGAACCGATAGGCCGTTTCCTGATGCGTATATAGTTCATTAATTCCCTTTGAGCGCAGCGCTTCCGCAAGCTTAGGATGCAGATCCGCAGGCAATGCTGCGGTACAGGCCTCGCGAGGCGGAATGGTCCGCCAGTGGGTAATATTGTCCGTTATGTCCTGATCGTGCTTCAGCAGCTCCAGCCACTCCTCGAGTCCCGAGGTCTTTCCCGTCCAGCGGTTCATGACTGTTTCTCTCCTTGTATCCTGACTTTTCTAGTACACTCGTTTCTTTCATTTTACAAGAATACATGTTCGGCCTGCAATTTTATTTTTTGGGTATCCGTTTATTGACAGCTTAAGGCGTAGCCATTACAATGTGATTATATTAGATTGTTAGATAATTATCTAAATATCGAAAGGAGGTCATCCCTCATTGTCGATTAACCAGGCGTTTAAAGCGTTATCCGATCCTACAAGACGCACCATACTTGATTTGTTAAGAGAACAGGACTTGACAGCGGGGGAAATTGCTGACCATTTTCACATGACCAAGCCGAGCATTTCCCATCATTTAAGCTTGCTGAAGCAGGCTGAGCTAGTATCGGACGAGCGCAAAGGGCAGCATATTTACTACTCGCTGAATACGACCGTCTTTCAGGATTTACTCAAATGGATTGCTTCGTTTCAATGAACATCAACCGATTTATGACCTGACTTGGAAAGGAACGATGAATGATGAAAAAGAATTTTTGGACTTGGCTCATTATCGCACTATCATTTATTGCCGGGTTAATCTTCTACTCTTCTCTGCCTGCCACTATGCCCGTACATTGGAATGCGTTTGGCGAGCCTGACCGTTATGCCGGCAAAATGTTTGCTTTATTTTTCATCCCGGCTTTGATGGTGCTGCTTACTCTGATGTTTAAATATTTGCCGAAAATCGATCCCAAAATGGCTGCAAGCTCCAGCACGATTAAAAGCACCGATATTATCAATCAAGTGCTGATGCTTGGCCTAGCCGCCATTCAAGGCTTTATCATCGCATATGGCTATAGCGTCGAGCTTGATATTCAGATGGTCGTCATCCCGTTTATCGGCATTTTGTTCATTACGATCGGGAACTATTTGCCACGTATGAAGCCCAATCGCTTTATCGGCATCAAAACACCGATAACGCTGAATAACGAGCATGTATGGCGCAAAACACATCAGCTTTCGGCCAAAATATTTTTCTGGGGCGGCTTTCTCATTATAGTGACGGTGTTCCTGCCAGGCATGGTGCAGCTGATCAGCTTTCTGACGTTGATTGTGCTCGTCTCCATCCTATCGGTCATCTCGACTGTATTTGTTGACAAAAAAATATAGCGCCCTTGGAGGAGCGCTATACGTGCTTTTTCTCAAAATATTTCACTAAACGTGGGGAGGCTCCCACGTTTTTTTATTCCAACCTAGTCGGTGATTCAGCACCTTCATATCCGCATCGAGCGTCACAGCTACCCCAAACGGCATTTGCTGCTTATTCCAAAAACGCACATCGCTCCAGGTCACTTCGTAACCATCGAGCTTTTCCTGCACATTCACATGAACCCGCTCGGAAAATGACAATAGAGCTTTCACGCCTTCCTCGTTCATCGCCGCACGCACAACTGGAACCAATTCCGCGTCATCCAGCTTGCTCACTGTCGTCTCTATCTTAACCAAACCTCCGGCAACCGTGCCCGCTGCATAATGGTCGCCGCAGTCTGCTGTAAACTGCCAGCTGTAGCCTAGCAGTGACGGTACGAGCGTTATGCCCGTACGGAGGCCGAAGCTTTCTCGCAGCAGCCGTTTCACCTTACGGCTTACTCGCAGCCTCCATCCGATATAGAGAGCCGTCATAGCGTAAATGATAGCAAACATCGGGCCTGGCTCGGCTAGGTCTAACGCCCAAAGGATACAGCCAGATACATGCAAAACAAACAAATACGGATCAAATAAGCATAACGTATCTAAATGCAGCCATTTCTGCGTTACAGGTCTGGCGCATTGCACGCCAAAGGAATTGAGCAGGTCCAGCAATACATGAAAGCAGACCGCAACGAACATCCAGCCTACAACCTGCCAGGCAAGCTCTGGCACACCATAAAGCCACGCAATCGGCAAGCCCAGCAGCGACCAAATGGCTGGCGCAGGCAGTGAATGCGTAATGCCGCGATGATGGCGCACATAGGCCGCTTGCCCTTTAAAGCGCATCACCGTATCAAAATCCGGCGCATGACTGCCGAGCAGCGTTGCTGTCCATACGGCAAGCATCGCGGCTGGCTGCGCAGCGAGCGCAGGGTCGAGCATCGCGAGTCCCCCAAGTGTTGCGCCGAACAATAAATGGCTTGCTGTATCCATCACGTATCAGCCTCCCGATGTGTATACTGCTGTTCACAGCCATCATACGGGGGGAATGTCAACGCATTATTTTCAGCATATGTTGATTTCGTAAGAGGGACTTAGGGTGTAGCAGACTGGACGGAAGTCCCCTAAGGCTAGCAGTCGCTGCGCCTTGCTATTTTGGCATGGAACAGATCATAGGCCGCTTCGGATTGCGGAAAAATACGCTGGGCCTCTTCTTTCAGCATCGGCATATCCTCAAGTAGAAAACGCGAGCTGAAATGCGTCATAATCAGCTGCTGCACACCTGCATCTTTAGCGGCCTGCGCTGCTTCAATCGTCGTCGAATGCCCATATTCATGCGCTTTCTCTTCCTGTCCTGCAGCAAACGTCGCTTCGTGAACGAGCAAATCTGCATTTTCAGCAAGCCGGGCCATGTTGGCACATGGGCTGGTATCGCCAGCAATTGCAATGATTCTTCCTTTTAATGGAGCTCCAGCTACTTCAGCAGCACGCACCGTCGTGCCATCTGCCAGCTGCACATCCTCGCCCTGCTTGAGCTTGCCATATAGCGGCCCTGACGGAACACTCAGCGCTTTCAAACGCTCTGTATTAAGCTTGCCCGGACAATCTCGCTCCAGCAAGCGGTAGCCATAACAGGGCAGGCGATGATCCAATGACCAAGCTTCCACAACGAATCGCTCATCCTCATGAATAACGCCATCCCCTTGGATCTCGGTTATGATCAGCTCATAGTCAATATGGGTTCCGCTCAGCCGCAGCGCGGTTCGCACCATCTCTTCAATGCCTACAGGACCAAACAAATGGAGCGGACCTTTGCCGCCGGAATAAGATCTTGTGCTAAGCAGACCTGGAATCCCAAAGGTATGATCACCATGCAGATGCGTAATGAATAGTGCATTCAGCTTGCCCATTTTCAGCGGGGATCGCATCATTTGATGCTGAGTGCCTTCGCCTGCATCGAACATCCAAAGCCCGCCATCCGGCTCTGGCAGCCGCAGCGCAATCGACGTTACATTGCGTTCTTTCGACGGCCGTCCCGCACCTGTTCCAAGAAACCAAATTTCCATGCCCCTACCGCCTCCTGTTCAAAAATAGGATAAAGCCTCCGCCAATCGCTAAAAACGATTTTGCGGAGGCTCTCCCTGCTATTCATGATGCTATTTATGCACCTAACGTTCAACCTTCTCAACGTTAAAATATTGCGCTTCCGGATGGGAAAACACCATTGCAGATACCGATGCTTCCGGCTCCATCATGAAACCTTCCGTCAACTCAACGCCAATATCCTCCGGCTTCATCAGCTCAAATAATGGCCCTTGATCTTCCAGATCCGGACAGGCTGGATAGCCAAACGATACGCGAATCCCTTGATAACGTGCGCCGTGGCGCTGCTTCATCGTCATCGTATGCGGATCCGGGTAGCCCCAAATATCCCGCATCATATGGTGGACGCGCTCAGCGAGTCCTTCCGCCACTTCAAGCGCCACCGATTGCAGCGCGTGCGAACGCAAGTAATCGCCTTGATCCTTCCATTGCCCCGCCAAATCGCGAATGCCTTCGCCTGCCGTTACTACAAGGAAACCGACATAATCCATAATGCCGCTATCTACAGGCTTCAGGAAATCCGCCAAACAAAGGAATGGCTCTACCTGCTGGCGCGGGAAGGTGAAACGTTTGATTTCCTTCGTCTGATCGTTAGCGTCGTAAATAATAATATCGTTGCCTGAGGACTGCGCCGGGAAGAAGCGGTACATGCCGTTAGCCTTCAAAATCCCGTTCGTCGTTCCTTCATGCAAAATGCCGTCAACCGTTTCTTTGAGATGAACCGCCTTCTCGTTCTTTTCCTTCAGCAGGTTTTCCACGTTGCCCTTCAGTCCTAGATGATGACCGAGCAGCATCTGCATATTGATATAAGGAATAATATGCGGCAGCGGAACATCGCGCAAAATGTGGCGATCCAAATCAGGCGGAATGTACACCGGCGCGTCTACTGAAATTTTTGAACGCTCGATTCGGGTAAGCTTAGGCAGCTCTTTGCTTTGAACCTCTTCTTCGCCGCCCGATGCTTTGTATTCCGCCATCTCATCTTCCATCCGTTGACGGTGGTCTTTATCCATCAGCTTATTGGCAATATCAAGCCCGTCCATTGCATCCTTCGCATACAGCACCAAGCCGTCATACTCGGGACCAATCCGTGTCTTTGTAAATTTCCGGGTCAACGCCGCACCACCGACCAGAATTGGCGCGTCAATGCCTGCGCTGCGCATATCCTGCGCTGTAATGACCATCTGCTGCGCCGATTTGACAAGCAAGCCCGACAGGCCAATCGCATCCGCCTTCTCATTGCGGTAAGCTTCTATAAGCTTCTCAGGCGGTACTTTAATGCCGAGATTAATAATCTTGTAACCGTTGTTGGACAAAATAATTTCAACGAGGTTTTTGCCGATGTCATGCACATCGCCTTTTACCGTCGCCAATATAATTTTCCCTTTTACGGACGATTCATCCTTCTCCATAAACTGCTCCAAATGAGCAACCGAAGCTTTCATGACCTCTGCGCTTTGCAGTACCTCCGCCACAATGAGCTCATTATTATTAAACAGTCTGCCGACCTCTTCCATCCCCCGCATGAGCGGTCCATTGATGACCTCCAGCGCCGTATATTTGGCAAGCGCCAAATCCAGATCAGGAATTAGTCCTTCCTTCGTACCTTCAACGACATAAGAACCCAGTCTTTCCTCCAGCGTCAGGTTGGAGATTTTCTCTTTCTTGACCACTTTCTTCTCGCGGAAGGCGGCAACGAAAGCAGCCAGCGTCTCGTCTGTCGTATTAAAAATCAATTCCTCCGCCAGTCTGCGCTCCTCTTCAGGAATCGAAGCGTAACGCTCCAGCTTCTCGGTGTTCACAATCGCATAATCAAGTCCCGCTTTTGTACAATGGTACAAATAAACCGAGTTCAATACTTCGCGACCCGCATCCGGCAAGCCGAAGGAAATGTTGCTCAGGCCTAGAATCGTTTTGGCAAGCGGATATTTTTCTTTGATTAGTTTAATACCCTCAATCGTCTCCACTGCGGAGCCAATATATTGCGGGTCACCAGAGCCAACCGGGAACATATTCGGGTCAAAAATAATATCCTCCGGGTTCATGCCATACTTATCAACAAGCAAACGGTAGGAACGCTCTGCCACTTCGAGCTTCGCTTCACGGCTAACCGCCTGACCGCGCTCATCAATTAGTATCATGACGACAGCTGCGCCATATTGATGGATAAGCGGAAGAATCTTTTCAAACTTGGCTTCGCCATCCTCCAGGTTAATGGAGTTAATGATCGCTTTTCCTTGCGAATATTTAAGGCCCAGCTCAATAATATGATCGTACGTCGAATCAAGCATGAGCGGCACTTTAATTTTCTTGACAACTTGCGGCAAAAAATGATGAACGGCGTACGCTTCATCAATATCCGTATCCTGCAAGTTAATGTCAATGACATGGGCTCCGCCTTTTACTTGCGCTCTGGCAATTTCCGAAGCTTCGTCAAACTTCTCTTCTTTGATCAGACGCTTGAACTTCCGCGAGCCGGAAATGTTCGTGCGCTCCCCTATCATAATTGGGCGGTTTTCCGGCTCAATATAGACGGTATCAATGCCGGATACTGCTGCAGGATGCTCGCCATATTTGGTACGCGGCGGATATTTCGCCATCGTCTCGACAAGAGCGCGGATATGGTCCGGCGTCGTACCGCAGCAGCCGCCAGCAATGTTAAGCCAGCCCTGCTCGGCAAAAGCAGACATTTTTTTCGCTAGCGATTCTGGCGACTCATGATAATTACCGTTCTCATCCGGTAAGCCCGCGTTCGGATAACAGCTTACTGCCGAATTGGCAATTTCACTAAGCGTACGAATATGGTCACGCATAAACTCAGGACCTGTCGCACAGTTTAGCCCCATAGATATTGGCTTCAAATGCTCCAGCGAAATATAAAACGATTCAATGCTTTGGCCCGCAAGCGTCGTTCCCATAGGCTCAATCGTTCCCGAAATCATGATCGGAAGCTCACGACCCATCGTCTCAAACGCATTGCGAATGCCGATGCTCCCCGCTTTTACATTAAGTGTATCCTGGGAGGTTTCAAGAAGCAGCGCATCTACATCTGCTTCCATGAGCGCAATGACCTGCTCGTAGTAGCTGTCCACAAGCTCTTCAAAAGTAACCCCGCCTGTTACAGAAAGCGTCTTCGTCGTCGGACCAAGCGCTCCTGCCACATAACGCGGATGCTCAGGCGTCGAATATTTATCCGCCGCTTCACGGGCAATTTTCGCCGCAGCCAGGTTGATTTCGCGCGCCTTTTCCGGTATATCGTATTCAGCCAGCACGACGCTAGTTGCTCCGAACGTATTCGTTTCCAAAATGTCCGTGCCTGCCTCTAAATATTGTTCATGTATAGTACGGATGACATCAGGACGCGTCAACACGAGTATTTCATTACAGCCGTCCATATCCTCACCGCCAAAATCATCCTCGGTAAGATCGGCTTGCTGAATCATCGTTCCCATTGCGCCGTCCAAAATCAATATCCGCTTTTGCATCATTTCTTGTATGGTTGGTTTCGACAATTATGTGCACCCTTCCTGTGAAAATCACTAAAGTTCAGTTTAACAGAATCGACGCAATGTGAAAAGCAATTGCAATCGACAATCGCTTGTTTTTGCATTATAATCATTATATATTTAATATAACATTTAATTTCAATAGGAAAAGAGGGAATTGTGATGGCTGAGATTAGAATTCGCAATACTGAGGAAAGAATATCTGGCGAGCAGAACGTTCGCGCGTTTTTAGAAAGCCAAGAAGTGCTTTATGAACACTGGGATGCTAGCAAGTTGCCAGGCCATCTGCAAGATAAATTTGTATTATCCGATGAAGAGAAAGCGGAAATTCTCGCTACTTACGATGTAGAAATTCGCGAGCTTGCCCAGCGTCGCGGTTACAAAACATGGGATATCGTTGCCCTTTCAGATGCTACCCCAGGTCTTGATGATATTTTAAAACGTTTTGAGCAAGTGCATACGCACACAGAAGATGAAGTGCGGGCGATTACAGCTGGACGCGGAATCTTTATTATTAAAGGCAGCGAAGAAGTCGGTTATTTCGACGTTGAGCTGGAAGCGGGAGACGTTATTTCGGTTCCAGAAACAATTCCTCACTTCTTCACATTGATGGATAACCGTCAAATCGTTGCTGTTCGCCTGTTTATTGAAACGGAGGGCTGGATTGCCCACCCGTTCGAAGACCCTGCTTTCACTAAAGCTTGATCGTTCCTTCATTGAATTGCGTCATTATACAGAGAAGCCCCTTGAGCCATGTCCAATGGACCAAGGGGCTTCTTCTTATGCTTTTGCAGCAGTAATGGCGCGAGTATGCGCGACTATCCCAGCAGCGGCAGCAATTCCTCTAAATGCTTAATTTCATATGTAGGCACAATTTCATCCGACCGAACAGCGCCATGGCGATTAATCCATACCGAATCCATACCAATGGCATTTGCACCTAAAATATCCGTAGTCAGTTTGTCCCCAACCATTATACCCTGCTCCGGTTCAATACCAAGGCGCTCCAGCGCATGGCGGAAAATCGAAGCGGCCGGCTTGCCTTCACCGAAAGCGCCCGAAATAATGATGTGGTCAAAATAAGGCGCAAGCTGTGGAACGCCTGTAAGCTTCTCCTGCTGCAAATCCGGTGAGCCGTTCGTTAGCAGCAGCAGCTTATACTTGCCTTTTAGCGCATCTAGCAATCGAAACGTTTCATCATATACAATCGGGCGCGCTCTGCGCTCTGCCGGAAACTGCTCGGCCAGTATGGCGCCAAGCTCTGGATTGTCTACGCCCAGCGCTTTTAGCCCTTTCGTCCATGCTTCACGACGATAAGCGGGTGCAAGCTGCTCCAGCTTTCTGAACTCCTCCTGTTCTCCCTCACGGAAGTTAGCCCATAGGCCTTCAAAAGGATTAATTCCGATCATTTTCGTGAAAGGGAACGTTTCATACGATTCATATAAGCTGCGAGCTTCCTTGCGAACAGCTTCCTCCAGCTCTACCGCATCTACGCCCGCTGCTTCCGCACCTGCTTGACAGGTCGCATCAAATGCTTCTTTTACACTACGGTCATCCCATAGCAGTGTGTCATCCAAATCAAATAATACCGCTAGCTTTGCCATTGTTCACTGACGCTCCTGGTCGTTTTATTTTTGTTCGTATGTTATGCCGTTATCTTTGGCAAATTGCTCTAATCTTGCGCTGATTTCATCCGTTGGATAACGATGAAATACTCGCGAAAAAGCCCACGTCGATCCTTTTTGCGGTTCAATCGTCACATAGCCAGGCTGTACGCGAATCGTCTTGATCGCTTCTGCACCTAGACGCTTGTCGCCAGTCATCTTGCGTGTTTGAACATAGTTTTTACCGATTGTAATATACGGGCGCCGCAGGAAAAATACAATTGCCAGAAATACATAGCAGCCAATTGTCACACCTAGCAAGGTATCGAATTTAAATTGCGGGTCCATTTGGGCAAGTATAACGTACATGGCAATAAACAGCAGGAGTAAAATCGGCGCAATATAGCTGCGGCCAACAAAACGATCTGATTGGGGGCCAGCTGGTTTAAAGCTTGGGCCGCCTTGTTTTTTGCGATTTTTGTTAATTTGGTTCGTATTTCGGCGCACCTTGCGCTCCCATGTACGTGACAAATTCGTTCCTCCTTATTATGGCTGCAGCACAAAATCACGCTTAATAAATCAAGTCAGACAAGTGATGCAGGCTGACACCGTATATCTCCAGGTTTCACAGTAATTCGTTAAAACGGACGTTTGAATTTTGCAATAAAACGATTCGGATAGTCTTCGGCAAGCGCGCTGACCTCATCCAGACGGTTCCATATTTCTTCAGGCATCGTCCAGCCGACAGCTCCCATATTATCCTCATATTGCGCAAGCGTACTAGCACCAAAGATTGGGGACGTAATGCCCTCCCTTTGCAGCAGCCAATTCAGTGAAACTTGAGCAGGTGTTTTATCAAGTTCCTTGGCAGCTGCTAATACAGCATCCAAAACAGCAAAGTTTTGCTCATTTGCCCGGTTTGCCCAAGCACTTTCGCCTACTTTGCTTGTCAATCTGCCCTCTGTCGGCTCTGTGCGATCATACCTGCCGGTCAGAAAACCGCCACCAAGCGGAGCCCATGGAATAACGCCAACGTTTTCTTCTAGGCAAAGCGACATCATTTCGCGATCCATCTGGCGACTAACGAGGCTATATTGAGGCTGCAGCGAAACAAAGCGTACATACCTATTAGCATCGCTCCATGCCAAAGATTTCATAAGCTGCCATGCAAAAAAGTTAGAACAGCCGATGTAACGCACCTTGCCTGATGTGACAAGATCATCGAGCGTCCGCAGCGTCTCTTCAATCGGCGTAGCATGATCCCATACATGAACCTGATACAAGTCAATGTAATCGGTTTGCAGTCGCTTGAGGCTCGCTTCCACGCCGTCCATAATATGCTTGCGGGACAGCCCTACTCCATTAATATCAGGAGATGTTGTCATTCTAACCTTTGTAGCAACGACCATCTCAGAACGACGGCCTTTAATCGCTTTTCCGACGATCTCTTCAGAGCGTCCGCTTACATAAACGTTCGCCGTATCGAGAAAATTGCCGCCGCGCTCCACAAAACGATTGATCATCTCAAGCGAATCCTGCTCATTCGTTGTATTGCCAAATGTCATCGTTCCAAGACAAAGTTCAGAAACAGCTAGTCCACTACGTCCAAGCAGTTGGTATTTCATAAAATGATGACCGCCTCTCCCATTAAAATAATTAATGCTGTGGCTTCTCGTCTCCCGCTTCACTCTCTTCATCTTCTACGAATTTAATCGTATCAAGCTGTTGGCGAAAATTGCTTTTAAACTGCTCCATATATTTACTGCGCAGCTCAGCCCGTTCCGTCAGTTCCTCGGGCGTCAAACCGACTGTTTTATTTTTACGGGATAATTCATTAATTCTGGCAATAAGCTCTTCCATTGATTGCTCACCTCACTTGCTGTACTTTTCCCAAACTCTTTCTACTTTGACATTACCAATACGCTGTTGTCAAGGTGAAACGGCTGTCGCCGTCCTTTGGCGGCGCAGCGCGTTTCAGTCCGAGAAATATAGAGAATGGATGAGAAAATCATATCCTTTCCTATATTTCAAGAAAATGGGGCTATAATTAAATACAGAATAGATCGTACAACGATAATGCTATCATTGTTCCGATCTATTCTGTATTTAGGTCGAGTATTCACGCTTCAAAAGTTACGAAGAACAGCTACATGATTTCCGTCATGCAAACAGCTTGCGTATAGTATAGAGGCATGCTTCTTAATGAAGCTATGGAGAAGGAATGACCAGCTTCTGCCCAGGCCATATATCTGGCGACGACAGCTGGTTGCGTTCCCGTATTTGATAAACGGACCAGCGTATATCATCAGAACTGTCCGAGTATTTACGTGCAAGCTCCCATAATGTATCGCCTTGCGCAACCACTACCGTCTGTTCTCCAGCAGACGCTGGCGCAACATGATTCACTGAAGCTTCTGTGCGCACCAATAAAAAACCAGAAAACAATACGATAAACAGAGTCAGACACACCGCCAACTTCAAAGCATAGTTGCTAAATCCAGCCATGCTGATTTGCCATTTCATCTTTGCCGCCTTAACAGGCGCTTTCTCTGAGAAAATAGATTGATAGGATTCTGGATAAATGATCATTGCCCTCACTCCCAAACGTTTGTTCTGTTTCGATATTAACACGAACATTTGTTTGTGGTCAACAGACAATGCGAACTTTTGTTTTTAGGAACTTATGTTTGTACGAACGGCGGTTCCATGTTATAATTTGAGAAATAAATACTCATATTGCACTTCAGATGAAGTGCATGGATCAAAGTTTCAATCAAAATTCATGTCGCACTCATCATGGAGTGCGTGAACTGGAGTGATCGTGTTGTCCAAAGCTTCCAATCGCCAGCAGTCGATTCTGGAATTTATAAAGAACGAAGTTCGCGAGAAGGGTTATCCGCCTTCCGTACGTGAAATTGGAGAAGCAGTTGGACTTGCTTCAAGCTCTACTGTACACGGTCATCTGGACCGTCTGGAGAAGAAAGGGCTTATCCGCCGCGATCCGACTAAACCTCGCGCTATCGAGATTTTGGATCAGGAAGATGTCGACGGGATTATCCGTCCTGCTGTTACCCATGTACCAATCGTCGGTAAAGTTACTGCAGGTGTACCGATTACCGCTACTGAGAATATTGAAGAATATTTTCCCATCTCTTCCCATTACGTAGGAGATGATGATGTATTCATTCTTAATGTCATTGGCGAGAGCATGATTGAAGCCGGCATACATAACGGCGACTACGTTATTGTACGCCAGCAGCAGACCGCTACTAACGGTGATATTGTGGTCGCCATGACTGAGCACGATGAAGCAACAGTCAAAACCTTTTACCGCGAGAAGGATCATATCCGTCTCCAACCGGAAAATGTAACCATGGAACCTATCCGCCTGAAGAACGTTACGATTTTAGGCAAAGTCATCGGCTTGTTCCGTGATTTTCATTAATCCTAGAAATTTCATACCCTTCATACAAGAATAAAGCTGCATCCTTGCCCGCACTAGAAACGGGTTGGATGCAGCTTTTTAATTTAGTCAGAGGATTTTTTCCAGCTATCGGTCTTCCTCCTCAGACTGCCTCGGTATGACGACATTTGGGAAAGCTTGAACAACCCAAAAACTCCCCACGCGCACTTTTACGACGAACTAATGGCTGGCCACATTTTGCACATGCTACTTCATTTCTTATTTGATTGGTAATTATTTTCTCTGTATTGTTTTGTTCTGTATTGGTTTGTGGTGTTGGAATTGATTTATCGGTATTGATCTTCAAAATCATTTCAATGAGCTCTGCTCGATCAATAAGCCGAACGGCATTTGACTTTGCTAATGTGACTGCAGCTGCGTCACCGTTACCTTGTAGCCATGAGCCTCTAAAAGATGTCCAAGATACTTCTCGAACTGTCGGCCCTCCATCTTATCTATTTCTGCGATACCGGAACGCTTAAGGCGTTCATTACGTTTGCGAGCAATTGATATCACTACATTTGCATACAACAACATAACCGCACCAAATGCCACACCCGCAAAAATAAAAGAATTTGCAAGCTTGTACGCACCAAAACCTGCACCCAGCATAAGAAGCAGCACAAATGCTTGTACTGGGTCCAACTCCTGTTTCTTCCTTCTACGTTTTGCCATATTTAGATCCCTTTCGCTCAACATAATATACCTTATATCGGAAAATATAATAGGAATTTATACTTAATAATAAAAATATAAAAACGCTCGAGTCTACTCACTTCACTTAACTTTGTTTCCTCACGGTCAGTTGTGTCGATTTTCACAATAACTACCACCATATAAAAAGGCTGACACAAAGCACTACTGATATCTACATCAGTAATACTCGTGTCAGCCCTCTCCAAATTTACAATCGGTTACCGGTATGTATGCTATTGTTTCATCATTCATTTGATGTCATGGATCTGATCGAACCCAGCGAGGAAGAGCTCAACATCCCGTAATCAACAGTATAGCGCAGTGAAACTAGTTTCAATTCGCTGGACTGTGAGACGAAAATGAATGCGGCTTTATCTCCCCGCTGCCTGGAACTCGATCATTCCTGCTTTAATATCTTTCTGTCTCTATAATGATATTTGTTTCCCTCTGTTTTACATTTTTAATATATCACAGGATCCCATACCATTTTGTCGTTTTTTGTCGAAACGTTTTGCGCATTCTATACTAGTATCGATTTATATTGACATAATAATGAAAATGTGTATTAAAATGATTCTACCCACTTCTGGATTGGCTCTGTTTAAGCAGGTGTTCCTCTAAAGATAATTTTCCTTTAGCTTCATTCGCTGTATAACAGCCTTCGAAATACTCAGTTATGGAATAAAATGTTCTATTAACCTCCTAAATTTGCTGTACATTTACGAGGATATATGTTTTATACAAAAGAACTGATCCCGTGATGGGATCAGCTCTTTTGTATTAGGTGTTCTACCAAATAAAGTTTCCCTTTCGCCACACTTGTTTCATAGCCCCCGGGGAAATGCGCTGTGATTGCATAGCTTTCGACGGTTACAGCTTGAATATAATTGATATTAACAAGATTAATGCTATCCAATAGAACAAAGCCTAATGGTAAAAATATTTGCTTACAGCCTTCCAGTGTCAGTATTACCGTAAATACACCTTTGGCTGTATAAAATCTCGGGACAGAATAGTTTTTCTTAGGCTGGAAAACATCTACGAAAAAAACTTCACCCAATTTGAATGTATCAAATTGCTCCCCGTCTATCACATTGCCATACACCCGTTGTCCAAGAATTTCAGTTGTCATATTCATTAGCGGACCATCTACTTACGAAGTTCTTTCGGGATAGGTTGCGCTCCGATGAATGTTTTAAAGCTTTTGCCTTCTGCTGAACGTTTAGCACCTTTTAGCAGCTTCACCGCAATTTTACGAGCTAGTTTCTGCATCATCTCTAACACCTCCAATCTGATCGATAATAACCAAAAGCATTTGGGCCAAAAATGCAAGCGCGATTACATCTGATTGAAAAAATATATTTGATAATACGAGCAGCAAAGGAACGCCGTTCCCTCCCAGAAAAATCAATAATAAGCTCGCGTTTAATAAGTTCAATACTACTAAGTGGGAATCGCTTAATACAACATGTGGGATGATGCTTATTAGCGTAATGGAGACAGCAGCACAAACGGTTAGAGAGCTAAAATGAAATCCACCTGTATAATGCCGCAAGGTACAAAAGGCAAGCATGCCTAACAGCGTCAATAAGAAAGCGCCTGTCGCCCATCCAATGCCTAATGAAACGGATATTATGACTGTTGGATTTACCCAGATTCCGAGTTGGTAGGACATCACATTGACAGATACGTCGCTCTGAGGATCAGCCCTTTTTATTGAATTGGCCATTTTTCTGCAGATATATTCTATCATCTTCCCGATCACGCCTCCTTGATAAAAAGTAAAGAATGCTGAAAGTGATTAAAACTAAAGGGTATACATAGATTGCAGCATTAAAGTGAATTGTCATATATATGGTCGCAGTTATGATAATAGCTGTTGACAAGGCAGATATAATAATAATTTTGTTTATTCCTGTAAACATCTTCTCTCGAATACTAAATTCGTGAGGAGGAATCTGGATAAAAGAAAACCCATAGTTACGTCTCTTCAAAAATGTCCCCAGCAATAAGGCTGTAATATCGGTTAGCAACTGAATGGTATATACAGCTACACCGCCAGACATTCCTGCAACAGCATCATTTATGCCGATGGCCGTAGCAAGGAAATACACTGGGAACTGCAAACTTACATATGCCGCGAATCCTACGGCGACCATCATGCCCGAATACAAAACCTTAATACTCAGTGCATATCTAAATAGCAATGTATATACAACAAACTGGATAGGTATATCAACCATCGGACCCAAGTCAAGCACCACTCGAATTATGTAAGATAAGCATGAAACCCAAGCGCAAATTAAAATCAATGATATTTTATGCGCGAACAAGGGCTGTCGATAAAATTTAAACATAAGAGTAACCGTTGCAACAGCATCTAGCATGCTAAAGGCTAAATAACCAATCGTATCCATCCGGAAATACCACCGTCTTTGAATGAAATTTTAGAAAAGTAAAATTATAGTTTTATCATTGCATGACGTCAACTCTGTTGGCAATATCAAATTTTATGCTAAATGAATAATACGTCCTATATCTTATGCTTGGTCCATGTACCTGTTAAGATACACTCAACAACTGAGGATATGGACATTTCATTTCGTGGTCTAGTTTAACTATAAATTAACTTAGATAAGAAACATAAATCACCCCGTACAGGAGCATTTATTTTAAATACAATTTCATCTTCTTCCTTTACGGCCCTATATCTTCTATGGTGTGAGTGGCTTCGGTACGTCTGCTACCGCTTTATCTTTTAATCTCATCATTACATGGGGACATGCTGAATGCAATACGGATTTTCATGCTAAATGAATATCCTTCCAGTAAATGTACACTCTAAAAATAAAACAATAAGGAGTGAATTATTATGCATACCGTCTGGAAAGGCGCTATTAGTTTCGGGTTGGTGCACGTGCCGATCAAAATGCACTCTGCAACGGAAGACAAGGATATATCATTTCGCAGTCTCCATAAAGAGTGCGGCATGCCGATTAATTACGCTAAGACATGCCGTCATTGCAATAAGGAGATTAGTCCGGAAGAGATCGTTAAGGGATTTGAGTATGAAAAAGGTAAGTATGTAATTGTCAAAGAAGAAGAGCTTGAAGCTATCAAGCCTGATTCCGCCAAAACTATTCAGATTCTTGATTTTGTAGACTTGGCCGAAATTGACCCGGTCTATTATCAAAAAGCCTATTACCTCTCCCCTGACATGGCAGGTGCTGGCGCATATAGCTTGTTGCTTGAAGCCATAAAACAAACTGGAAAAATCGGCATAGCCAAAATATCTATTCGCAGTAAAAGCAGCCTAGCAGCTGTCAGAGTAGTGGGAAATTGCTTATGTTTGGAAACGATGTTTTTTCCAGACGAGATTAGGGCCATATCCCAGGTTCCTAACATACCTGTGCAAACAACGATTAATGATAAAGAGCTCGATATGGCTAAGATGCTGGTAGAACAGCTCAGCGAACCGTTTGATCCTGCCAAATATACGGACGATTACCGTATCGCATTAACTGAATTGATTCAACAAAAAATAGCAGGACAGAGTGTTGATATTGTATCTGCACCAACAGCTGAAGGAAGGACCAATGTCATTGATCTTATGGCCGCGCTACAAGCAAGCTTGGATGCTACAAAATCCGCCGCCATGCCTCCAAGTGCTCCCTCAACCAAGAAAAAGAGAACAGCCAAAGCAAAGGGTAACGTATCATGACCATGCAGCTCCCTTCTGTCCCTATGGCTCCAATAACCTCTTCCAATATTCCCCAAGGACCCGAATGGGGTTATCAAATTAAATGGGACGGCGTGCGCACTTTGGTCCGCTTAGATGGTTTAGGGAGGGTTGAACTATTCGGACGAAGGCTGGAGCCGCGTAATCATACTTTCCCGGAAATAGTGGCATTATTAGAGCCGATCCGCGTTGGCCCTTGTATCTTGGATGGAGAAATCGCCTATTTCGATGGAGTGCGTCCAAATTTTCAAAGGGCCAAGTTAGGGGTGCGAAAACGCACCCCCGATGATGGCCTTATATTTGTAATGTTTGATATGATCAATTCGAATGGCGAGGACATTCGCAAACTCCCTTATAAAGAACGTTTTGAGAAACTGAAAGCCTCATTTCCAGAGAAAACGCCTCGACTCTTTGTAACCGATTTGCATTCCGATGGACAAGCACTTTGGAATTGGCTCAATGAACGTGAATGGGAAGGAATTATCTCGAAAAGATTAGATAGCCCTTACATGGAGGGGAAAAAACATCAATATTGGTTTAAAAAACGCAAAGAAGTACGGATAGTCGCTGACGTCGTCGGCATAAAACTGCGGGATGGACTTGTTTCAAGCCTTGTCCTGCGATATGAAAATCGTTACATCGGGCACGTTTCGGGCTTGGATCAAGCATCCAAGCAAGTACTTCATCAGTTTATGGTAGATCATCCTGGTGAGTGCCCTTTTAAAGAGCTAACTCATGGCATGGTAAAATCTGATGTTGTGTGGCTTTCAGTCCCCTTCCCAGCTCGTGTTACAGCTCTGGAATTTACTGATTCCGGACTACTTCGCCAGCCTAAACTACTCGGATTTGGGGACAAATAATAATCAAATATTAGAAGGGTACTTAAGCAAATAGCTCAAGTACCCTCTATTATGACTCATATTATTCACTCGACTCAATAATCCATTAATCTATAATTAGCTTAGATATTACATTTGGAGTTACCACATTCACCATTACAGGTGGCACGATCTTTTTTTAAATAAGGGATGCCCTTATCAATAATTCTAAATGTTCTTCATTTAAATTAAAGCTTATGCTCATTTCATATTCCTTCATTAATATTCTCTCCTGTGTGTAGTTTCATCAAGAATCTTCTATATAAAGTAACGACTAGTAGAATCTCCTTAAAACTATATTTATAATTTGATCCATAGGCAAACGAAAGGAGACGAATCCTGTGGCATCCATTGAATTGGGAGATAGCCGGCTGCCCGAACACTTAAAGCGCATGAAGATGACACAAGCCGAATTTGCACGGGCACTGGAAGTGGATCGTCAGTTTATCCAACAGATACTCAAGAAAGAAAGACGATTCTCTTTTATCCATCCCCCCCTTTCGCTAACCCTCCATCTAGCAAGAAAGCCGACACAAAGTACGCTTCTTATCAGCGTCATTGTGTCGGCCCGGTCCGGCTTCTTACCATACAGTCACCAACTTTTTTATTTAGTGCTTTTTGAGATTTTACTCTTGTCTATATCATCAGACAGCACGAGTTGTCGCAAATTTTTATTAAACACCATTGTGGTGATCTGATACCTGAATGCCCATCCCTCTACAGTCGTCTTCATCGCCGTAATTTGCAGACCTTCATGTAACGTATTGAGAAAAGGATTAAAGTCCCCTGTCATTACATTCACAATCCTTTTTAAATATTTGTCCATTCGATTTTCAGACTTTGTAAAGTCTAATAAATCATATTCCAAATTCGTGAAATCCTGTTCAAAGACAAGGACTGCTGAATCTGTATCAAGCCGAAAAGTTGTTCGTATTGCTCCTCTACCAGACCATTTCTTTTTGAACTCAGCAAACTTTAATGCGGCGTTTTTTTCAAATTCTGCTATCTCCATGACCTGCATCCCCCTGATGTAATAGGCTTATACCTGTATTATCAGGGACTTACTGGAAGAAGTAAATATAAATTGGCGATCGTGAATTATGTCGCACTATGTCGAATTAGTCTTGACAAATTAAGAACGTTAATTTACCGCACAAAAATAGCCCTTTTCCTGTAGGAAGGGCTACATTAGTTGAATTTCCGGATTGTACTTCAGCATAAATTCGACAAAATCTTTGACTCTATGGTATGCTACGCCGCATTTTTTAGATTGTTTATTAACAATCCTTTCAAAGTAAGCATCTCCTGTTTTAGGATTCAGCAATATTACCTTATCTTGATTAATCATTTCTGAACGATCGAGCACAAGGAAATTGTACCCGCTGCTGTTAAGCGCCGTTTCCCAGTATACAAGAGTACCCATAGTATAGTAAACATCCGTCAGAGTGTGTATGATTATGCGCTTCTTTTCCGATAAGGATTTAATAATTATAATGTCCTGTACCTTAACAGAACCTAGACCTAATGTGCCTAACTCGTCCTTGGAGACGGTCAACGTATCGATCGTGTATAAGTGCATGGATGTTCACCACTATTTCAACAATTCTTCTGGGGTTTCTGGCTGATTGACATAGAGGAAGCTTGCTGTTCTTACTGAAAAAACAGCCGCGCCGTCCAATAATGAAGCCAATTTATATACTAGATTTTTTAGCATGGGTACTCACCACCTTTGCCAGAATTAAAGTCAAACACTGCACAAGCAGAGTTAATGCAATTATAGACGATTCTATCAATAGATTGCTACATACAATTAAGGCAGATAAAAGCTTAAGTAGTGGGTAATAACGCTTTGGAATACGAGACTGTTTTTCTATGTCTGTTGGTGAAAACATCAATACAATCAATAGATTTAAGAGATTGATTATCACCAACATTTTTCCCGGAAAGTTAGGCGTGAAAGACAATGCCGTCGCCACTCCTACGGATACTATGACACACATAGTGCCCGATTTTAGGTGTACGCCTCCGGATACCTGCCTAAGTATCGCAAATGATATCAACGCTGCTACAACGCCGCTTGTCCGCCCAGTGAAAAATGATATGAGCAGCGCACCTGTAATTATAAATAAAGCGTTTAAGATAAACGACAAAGCGTATTGCAAGCGAGCTTCCGATGCTGGATGCTCCGGAACGACTGATTTAATGCTTATTGCTAGTCTTCTCGAAATAGTTTCCACCATGGGGCTTAACCTCCTTGAGGTACGAATATACAAAGAAAAATAATGCTGCTAGGAAATAGTAAATAATATTTAACAACTCGCTCCGCTGGTGGAGTATAAAACCGAATCCGAGCAAGATCACAATGATAAAACCTCCGACCACTCTCTGTTCATGAGGAAAACGCATCTTTTCTGAGATGCTCTCCATAAAGCCAATTCGCATACGGTTTAGTCCCCAGGCAATAGAAAGGTTAACCCCGGCTGTGATGACCTGTAGCAAGTACCCTATATATGGATGCACTTTAATCTCTGCTAATGAGAAAAAAGGTATGGTATTAACAATAGCACCTTGTATAGAGGCGAAAATAAAATATCCCAAACCAGTAATAATTAATGCTGCAAAAAAAGGTATCTTGATAACGACCGATAGAAATATTACGAACACAAAAATATTGATAACTGGCACGATACTTTCGAGCGAAAGTTCCTCCCTCAAAAAAAAGCTTTGCAAACTCATTAACGTTACAACAAGTAGTGCTGGATAAAAGCTTGCTGCATCGTATCGGTATATCTTGAGCATTAAGTAAAGAATGCCGAAACCCTCAACAATGGAGAAAAGCATAAATAAAATGAATTCCAACAAATTTTATCGTCTCCCTTTACGGCCCTAGTATCTTCTATGGTGTGAGTGGCTTGGGTACGTCTACTACCGCTATATCTTTTAAACTCATCATTACATGGGGACATGCTGAATGCAATACGGATTTTCATGATAAATGAATTTCTTTCTAGTAAATGATATATCATTTCGCAGCTTACACAAGGATTGTGGTATGCCGATAAATTACGCAAAACATGCCGACATTGTAATAAAGAGATTGGCCCTAACGAAATCGTGAAGGGTTTTGAATACGAAGCTGGGAAATTTGTAATTGTCAAAGAGGAAGACTTGAAGCAATCAAGCCGGACTCTGCTAAGACGATTCAGATTTTGGAATGCGACAAAGCATTCTACGCCTCCTAAGTCGCCCGCAACAAAGAAAAAACGGGCAGCCAAGGCTAAAGGACTGCATCATGATGCAACTTCCCGACGTGACCATGGCCCCTATCACATCGCCTGACATCCCTACAGGACCGAAATGACCGCTTCCCAGAGATAGTTGATTTACTCAGGCCATTGCGAATTGGCGCTTGCGTGCTGGACGGTGAAATTATGTATTTTGACGGGACTCGCCCAAACTTTCAGCGCGTCTTAATTGGTGTAAATCGCAAGAAATTTGACGACTCCCTTATGTTCGTAATGTTCGACATGCTTTACGACAAAGGAGAGGATATCCGCTCCTTACCCTTTAAGGAGCGCTTTGCCCGACTTAAGGAAAAATTTCCTGAGCGAAATCCCCGTGTTTTTGTGACCGATCTGGTTTATGACGGTCCGGCACTTTGAGACTGGGTAAAGGAACGTGAATGGGAAGGAATAATTTCAAAGCGACTAGATAGTCCTTATGTTGAAGCAAAGCAGCATACACACTGGTATAAAAAACGCAAAGAGGTCCGTATTGTCGCGGACGTGGTAGGTATCAAGCTTAAGGTTGGTTACGTTTCCAGCTTGGTGCTGCGGTCAGGCTCTCCGTTTCTTCTTCAGCCCAGCGTTCAAAGCGTGCATGAGGTGGATTATCCTTAATCGCTTGAAAGCTATGTTTTGCTTTTCTTCAGCACTTCCCTGAGGCTGGGTACTGAAGGTATAAAAAAAAGACCCAAATGTGATTTGGGTTGACGAAGGAAGGTTGAGTTGTCTTAATATTAAATTATGTAATCATAAATGAAAGAGTGTTGGATTTTGTGGTATAAAACTACCCTACCATAAGCCTAAATTTAAGGAAATAGTTTCTAGTCTATCCAATTGAAGGTCATTAGTCCATACCTAAAAAAACGACTCACGTACACTGAACCATCTTTATATGGAGGTGTAGTTATTGAGTTGTCCTGATATAAAAAAACGGTGTAAAAAGAAAACCATAGTGGTGTGCCATCCAAAAGAGAAAAAAATGAAACGACGTCAGCGAGTAATTAAAAAGATTGTTTGTAAAAATTGTCCACCGCCTGAAGGACAGCAATTACTTCAAGGACTTGCGGCTGCAATTGCAGAAGTTGGGCCTCAAGGACTTGCAGGAGCACTCGGACCCCAAGGTTTAGCAGGGCTTGTAGGAGCAATTGGCGCACTTGGACCCGAAGGACTTGCAGGAGCACTTGGACCCCAAGGAGCAGCAGGGATTGTAGGAGCGATTGGCGCACTTGGACCTCAAGGACTTGCAGGAGCACTTGGAACCCAAGGAGCAGCAGGGATTGTAGGAGCGATTGGCGCACTTGGACCTCAAGGACTTGCAGGAGCACTTGGAACCCAAGGACTGGCAGGACTGGCAGGAGCGATTGGCGCAGCTGGACTGGCAGGACCAGCAGGTCCTGCAGGAGCAGTGGGTCCAGCAGGAGCAACGGGAGCAGTGGGTCCAGCAGGAGCAACGGGACCTTCTGGTGGCGTATTAGGCTTTGCAGATTTTTTTGCCTTGATGCCTCCTAATAATGCAGCAACTGTTGCTCCCAACACGGATGTAAGTTTTCCGCAAGATGGTCCAGTTAGTGGGACTGCAATTACCCGTATAAATGCGAGCTCATTTAACTTGTCTGCAATTGGCACATATCAGGTTTTGTTTCAGGTAAATGTAAACGAAGCGGGTCAACTGATTTTAACACTAAATGGCGCTGATCTGGCCTATACGGTGGTCGGGCGTGCAACAGGAACTTCTCAAATAGTAGGAATGGCACTTGTGCAAACAACGGTCATTAATTCAATACTCACAGTTCGAAATCCTGCTGGCAATTCCACGGCACTCACGATCACTCCATTAGCTGGAGGAACAAGGCCAGATTCCGCACACCTTGTTATTATGCAGATCGCATAGAGGGGGAAATACAATTTTTTTTCAATAAAATTCCAAATGTCAAATTGAGGCCGCCCTCAATACTTCTGCAGTACAATTATTGGTACGGGGACGTTGTGCTCCTAGCTATATAAAGGCAGTTGGAAAAGTTTAATGTGTAGATGATTATACTAATGGGCAGTAGAGATTGTGGTATAACACTACTCAACCATAAAGCCCAATATACTAAAAATAGTTTATAGTCTAGCCAATAGTCGGCTATTAGTCCCTGCCTGAAATAAACGACTCATATACACTTATTAGGGAGGTGCCGTTGTTGAGTTGTCCGGTTAGAAAAAAACGGTGTAAAAAGAAAACAGTAATTGTGTGCCATCCAAAAGAAAAAAAAAAGAAACGTCGTCTTCAAGTTATTAAAAAAAAAATTATAAAAAAAGCAGTACGGGTGTGTCCCCCGCTAGAAGGACAGCAATTACTTCAAGGACTGGCAGGAGCAATTGCAGAAGCCGGACCTGAAGGACTTGTAGGAGCACTTGGACCCCAAGGACTGGCAGGACTGGCAGGAGCAATTGGGGCAATTGGACCCCAAGGAGTAGCAGAATTACTTGTAGGTGCAATTGGCGCACTTGGACCTCAAGGACTGGCAGGAGCACTTGGACCCCAAGGACTGGCAGGACTTGCGGGAGTAATTGGCGCTGCTGGACTAGCAGGACCAAAGGGTGAAACGGGTCAAATAGGACCTACAGGACCTACAGGGCCTACAGGACCTACAGGACTTACAGGGCCTCAAGGAGAAGAAGGACCAGCAGGACCAGCAGGATCGCAATCAATCAATCGCATTTATGTAGCCAATTTCAACAGTAACGATGTCTCTGTGATTGATGGCGCAACCAATGCTGTGATCGCTACCATTCCAGTTGGGGTTAATCCAGCGGGAGTTGATGTCGATCGATTAACGGGACGTATTTATGTAGCAAACAGAGCCAGCGACAACGTATCCGTTATTGATGGAGAAAGTAACACTGTGATTGCTACTATACCAGCTGGGGATGAAGCAGGAGATGTAGGGGTCAATATAGCTACTAATGCTATTTATACGGCAAATTTTAATTCATTGGACTTAACTGAAGATGTTACGGTAATTAGCGGATTGACCAATACGGTTATAGATACCATTATTATTCCGGGTCTCAATTTATTAACGGGGATAGGTGCCAATCCATCAACTAATCTGATTTATGCAGCTAATTTTAATTCGGATACCGTTTCTGTAATTGATGGAGAAACCAATACTGTGATTACTACTATTCCAGTGCAAGTTAATCCATTCAGAATTGGGGTCAATCCAGATACTAACCGTATTTATGTTTCAAATTTCACCAGTAACACTGTCTCTGTAATTAATGGATTAACCAATACAGTGATTGCTACTGTTCCGGTTGGGACTACTCCAGCCGAAGTAGGCGTTAATACGTTTACGAATGCCATCTACGTAGCAAATCGAGATACTAATAATGTTTCTGTGATTGATGGACTAACCAATACAGTGATTGCTACCATTCCGGTCGGAACTAATCCAAATGGAGTAGGGGTCAATCCATTAACCAATCGTATTTATGTGTCAAATCAGGATGATAATACCGTTTCAGTGATTGATGGAGACACTAATACAGTGATTGCTACCGTTCCGGTTGGAGCTCGCCCATTCGCAATTGGGGTATATACGTAGAGCCCATTTGAGAACGGATAATGTAGGCATTCAAACTTGGTCATGATCTTACACGGAGAGGTGATTCATATGATAGAAGTTCAAAAGACAGAAGAGTTAATTGAACAGTTGTCAAACATGAACAAAGAGAATTCTTTATGCCAAGTCTTACTTCCCGGTAAAGGGACATTCAAGATTGTACTGCAAGAGGAAGATGAACGTTCCTCCACTTCATCAGAAATTCAATCAATGACGAATGAAACGGAGAATAAAGGGCGAGTCATGTCGGTATCTGAATTAAGAAGGAATCCATTCCTCTAAGGAATCGAATTTTAATAACTGGAATTTATAAATTGCGGAACCCCATCACCGTGGACACGTGAGGTTTGCGAAGCTAACGGAGTCTTTAGTTTGTTGACAACAGCGGCAGGTTAAGACTTTACTTTTCAAGTCTTAGCCCGCTGTTTTTTTGATTTATGGTCAATGCTTTGGAATGCTTCTTCTAAAGAATACGAACAACGGCAGCACCTATTAAGATGACTAAACATACAGCAGTGTATCGTTTCCACGGGCGATTCGATCCATGTACAGAGTTCCCCACTCGAAAAATCCGATTTCATCTTCATCTGTTGAATTTAATCAGTTGTCGGAGCAAATTGTAATAGCCCACCATCGTCAAAGGCGATTACTATTTAGAGTTAAGTGTTATCTCATCTATTAATGAATCATGAACATTTCTGACATTTCCGACATGCCTGGAAACAGGGTATTTCATCATTAACTCAGCTGGATAAGGATTAAGGAAGCTTAAAACATCTTCAGTTGCTTCTATATCTTGATCGATCCAATTGTGAGCAGCTGAACCAGTTAATATTACTGGCATGCGGTTATGGACATCGGCAACCAGTTGATTTGGTGTAGTCGTAATAATTGTGCAGCTCTGCACTACTTCACCATCTGGATTTTGCCAAGTATCATATAGGCCTGCAAAAGCGAATACTCCTTTTGAAGTCAATTGAAAGCGAAATGGTTGTTTACCTCCCTCTTCTTGACGCCACTCGTAAAATCCATCACTAGGTATCAAAATTCTGTTGCGTTTCAATAAGTGCCGAAAAGCAGGCTTCTTTTCTATGCCTTCTGAACGGGCATTTATTGTTTTATATGCCATCTTAGCGTCTTTGCTCCAGAACGGTATAAGCCCCCATTTAAATCCTTCCATAATACGCTGACCATCTTTATTAAATATTCCCGGAACCAATTGTGTTGGAGCTACATTGTAACGCTTCAAATATTTATAATTCGTTTTCCCCACTGAAAAAACTTCAACTACCTCTTCGATATTGGAAGTTATCGTATAGCGTCCGCACATCGTTCATCCCTCCTCCACTCAGGATTTCCTTTCATGATGAACTTAATCATTTTATTTTTCAATAGGTATCACTTCAATTTGATCCGCAACGAATTCATTTTTGGCGCTGTCGAATTTATATGTAATATTGAAATCACACACATATGTGGTAGATATACCAACAGATCCCGAGAGGTTCAATTTTATTTTTTGATTCTCCAATGTATAAATAAATACACCGCCAAAAGCCAGATCCTCTTGCTTATAATCTGGTGCTGGATCAAAATCATAGTTGAATTTATATTCTTTCCCTTGTGTTTTAACTGTAATGCCTAATGTACCATCACCATTTTTAACAACATGCGAATCAATTTGGTCGGCGACAATGTCCTCATAATTCTGGACTTTAATTTCGGAGAAGTCCTCGGCATTAACTACATGAATATCATAGTTATTTAATCCTGTCCCTTTTCCAGTCTGAATAATAATTACGGCTTCTTCCTTCCCGTCACCCGTAAGATCCGTATAGGTTACCTGCGGATTTGTTCCCGTATCACCGGGGAATTTCCAATCAAAGTCCTTTTCATTACCGTTAATATCTAGTTTTATCCCATCGGTCGTTGCATAAAGTTTTACTTTTTCATCAGTATTTTGTTCCGGCTGTGTGGTTACTTGTTTACTTGTAGACTCGCCCGTCTCCTGAGTAACCGTCGCAGACTCTGATCCACATCCTGTAAGCAAAACGGCACCCAATAACATCACTACACCTAGCTCTTTTTTCAATCCTACTCTCCCCTTTCAACTACCTATAAAAATTATATCTGAGCAAAAGAACGGATGAATGACAAAAAATTAACAAATTCAGTAAGTTTGAAGATATAGAACCCCTCCGGGCTCTTCCATTCCATACTTCCCTCCTATTCCACATATCGCCAAGATGCGAATTTTGCAGTAGAATGATGTCATATATTCCAAGGGGGAAAATGGATATGAGAGAGAAAAAGTCGATTCATAAGAAATGGTGGTTCTGGGCGATTGTCGTCATTATTGTAGCCGGTGCTGTTAATGGTGGTAGAGGAAATGAAGCTACGACCACGGAAGCTGCAGCAAGCGTTGAGCCTGCCCCAACAACTGCGCCAGAACCAACATATAAAGAAGCAAAGCTGCCTGAATTTAAAATTACTGAAGAGCGTTTGGATAAATCAGGCATATGGTACGTGACAATGAGTACGTCGAGCAAAGATGAACGAGAGTTACAAAAGCTTGTCCGAAACACCGCTATTCTTGCTGCTGCAAAGTCACAGGTTGTTGAATCTGTATTTGTATATGTGGATGCACCAGGTAGTGAACCAACCCGCATAGCTACTGGAAAGATGGCTTTTACCAGCAAAGGCGAAGTACAGATGGCTCTGAAAAAGGGTGAAGTTGAGTTTAAGTTGATCGAAACCGCTCCCAGCAAATCGGGTTCAAAAGAACCGACAGCGGAAAAATTGACAGGAGAAGACAAACAGAAATACGTGGAATTAGCGAAGCTTGTTGAGCAAGATAAACTGGATGATGTGAAGGCAGCGTATAAAGCGCTAGGAGGAGAATAACGAATGCGATCTCTATAATAAGCCCACTTAAAAGGGATATGTCCGCGACGAGTGGCCTATGGCGATGTATCCTAACAAAACTCAAAAGCCCTGCCAGCCTAATGGCTGACAGGGCTTTTGTAAATACTATCCTTTTAATTTTAGTACAATGTCAAATATTGATCTCTTTCCCACTGATGGACTTGCGTTTTGTTTAGGTACTATACGACTTTACTAGGTTATTTCAAGTGTTTATGTGCCGATTTAGCATAACGCAGTTCTATACTAATCGTATAAGTTCATACTCGATCACAAGCCGGGGGGCATTTGGGGGGCAAAGTGGGGGGCAACATTAAATCAAATTTTAGATTGGGACTTAGGCAAATAGCTTAAGTCCCCTTCCTTTAATTTGACTTATATTATTCACTCAACTCACTATTACCTTAATCTATAATTAGCTTAGATATCACATTTGGTGTTACCACATTAACCGCTACAGGTAGCAAAATCTTTTTTTCAATAAGGTATGCCCTTATCAATAATTTTAAATGTTCTTCATTTAAATTAAAGCTTATACTCATTTCATATTCCTTCATTAATATTCTCTCCTGTGTGTAGTTTCATCAAAATTCTTCTATTGAAGTTAGACAAAAAAAGATCGACAAGACAACTGGTCTCCCAGCGCTTTGTCGATCTCCGTTCCGGCACCCGCGTCCCTTAGCAGCTCTCGATTATATATTCACTTGATTAGTTTCAACCAAGTGCTGTAGGTCCATGTTAAACCTCATGATTGTAGTCTGATCACGGAAGTTCTCTCCTGCAGCTGAGGTCGTCATATCCGTAATCGAAAGACCAGGATAAATACTATTAAATACAGGTTCAAAATCAGCGGCCATTTTTTCTTCCATTTCCCTCAGGAAAATGTGAAATACATTGTGCCTATCAGCAAAATCTAGCCAATAGGACTCGAATTTACCGAAGGTTGACCCAAAAAATAAAGTTGCTTGGTTACCAATTACCGTGAACTCAATTTCATCCGGGCCGCGCCCAGACCATTCACGTTTTAATCTTGCAAATGTTGGCTGTAGCTTGTGTTGAAATGCTGTTATTTTCACCGAGTTGTCTTTTCATTCCTTTTATTTATCTATCTACTGTTTATTTGTCTCCCTCAGTTTTACATTTTTAATATAGCATAGGGAGTATATGCCTTTTTGTCGTATGGTGTCGAACGACTCCCATATTTCAACACTAGTCAAGGAATATCTTGACTTTTATACATTACGATTGTATAATTTTCGATCAAAAAAAGACCGACCCCCGAATTACCGAGAATCAGTCCTTTTTGATTAGGTGCTCCACTAAATACAGCTTACGTCCAATTACATTAGCTGTTACTCCACCATCGAAAAAGGCGGTGTTACCAAATCTTTCAACCTTCACATATTTAATGTGGCTAACGTTTACCAAAATGTTGCTATCCAACGCTTTAAAACCCAGCGGCATGAAAATTTGCTTACAGGCGTCCAACGTTAAAATTACAGTATAGGCTCCTTTTACAGTATGGAACCGTGGTACAGCATAATTTTTTTTTGGCTTAAACACATCGATCAATTGTATATCGCTGATCTTGAAAGTATCGAATTGATCGCCCTGCCGTTCTTCCTCATCAGCCCAAACCCGTTGTCCTAAAATCTCCGTTGTCATGTCCATGGGCTCACACTACTTCAGTTCCTTAGGTACCGGCTGGCTTCCGATAAAAATTTTGAAATTTGCTTCCTTAGCCGACTTTTTCGCTTCTTTTGAAAGGATATTTGAAAGCTTACGAGCTAGTTTCTGTTTCATTTCCAACACCCCCGTTCTTTTCTTGGATGAATACCAGAAGCATTTGCGCTAGAAATGCGAGCGCAATTACATCAGATTGGATAAATATATTTGACAATACGAGCAGCAAAGGAATACCGCTCCCCTTCCGAAAAATCAGCACTATGATTGCACTTAACAAAGTTAATACTACCACGCGGGAATCACTCAGAACAATATGAGGAATGACAACCAGTACAATTGTCGAGACTACAAAGCATTTAGTCAATGACGAGAAATGAAAACCTCCTGTAAGATGCCTCAATACACAAAAAACGATCATTCCCAGTAGCGTCCCGAGAAATGCGCCTGTTGCCCATCCTACGCTTAAGGTAACGAGAGTTATTAATGTGGGGTTAATCCAATAACCCAACTGGTAGGCCATTACATTGACTGATACGTCGCCCTGTGGATCAGCTCTCTTTATCGACAATGCTATTTGTGTGGAGATGTATTCAATCATTATCATCCTCCCGCTCTCTCCTGCTGGCTAAATAATATAGTACAAGCAACGACAACAACAATAACGGATAAATAAACATTACCACATTGAAATGAACGGTTATGTATAATGCAGCGGTAATAACGATAGCAAGGGCAGTGGTAGAAACGATAATTAGCCTACTTGTGCCACTGAAACGTTCCCTGATGCTAAAATCATGCGGCGGAATAACGACGAATCCAAATCCGAGATTAAACAGTTTAAGTGTGCCTCCAATAATCAATGCTGCACTATCAGTTAACATTTGTATGATCGCTACCTCTGATCCTCCGGTACGAGCTGCAACTGATTCGCTTACTCCGAATAATGTAACGGTGTAATACACTGGTAATTGCACCGCTACAAAAACGCCGAAACCCGCTGCTACCATCAGTGCTGCATAAAATAATTTAAGCTTTAGTAGGTAACGGCTGAATATCAAGAAAATAACAATTTGCGCCACCATGTCCAATACAGGCGTCAGCTCTAAAACAACTCTAAATAAATAAGATGAGCAGGAACTAAAAGCGCATAACAACGCGATTATATATTTGTGATCCCATAGACTCTGCCTAAAAATTTTAAACATGAGAACAACGACAGCGAGAGCATCAAACATACTTAAAATCAGAAAATTAATAGTGTCCAGGTCGCCACCGTCTTTATATGTATTTTAAAAAACGCAAATATATTTACAATTTCATCATTGCATGACTTCAACTCTGTTGGCAAGACAGAATTTTACGATAAATGAATAATAAGTCCTATAAGGCTAAATGAATATCTTTCCAAAAAAAGCGCACCTTAATTTTAAAAAAGGAGCGTGAACATGATGCAGCTTCCTACCGTGCCCATGGCCCCCATCACATCGTCGGACATACCCACGGGGCCTGAATGGGGCTATCAAATCAAATGGGACGGCGTCCGCACGCTTGTAAGGCTTGATGGTAAGGGTGGGGTAGAGATATTCTCGCGCCGACTAGAGCCTAAAGACGCCCGCTTCCCTGAAATTGGTGAGCTGCTTCGCACTCTACGAATCGGCCCGTGCATGCTTGACGGCGAGATTGTCTATTTTGACGGTTCCCGCCCGAACTTTAGCCGGGTGCTGACCGCCGTCAATAAAAAGCAATTTGACGAATCCCTCATGTTCGTTGCCTTTGACATGTTATACCACGAAGGCAAGGACATTCGGCAGCTCCCCTTTTCTGAACGCTACAATCGCCTTGCTAACTCCCTGCCTAAGGGCAACCCCCGCCTGCTAGTCTCAGACCTACTTTCGGACGGTCCAGCTCTCTGGGATTGGTTAAATGGTCGGGAATGGGAAGGAATAATAAGTAAGCAGCTTAGCAGTCCCTATGTGGAAGGGAAGCGCCATAAGGGATATTGGTTAAAAAAGCGTAAAGAAGTGCGTTTAGTCGCGGATGTGGTAGGGATTAAGCTTAAAGATGGTTCCGTATCTAGCCTAGTATTGCGCTATGAGAATCGTTATATAGGTCATGTATCGGGCTTGGACAATGCTTCAAAAGTCGTACTGGAGCAGTTTCTGAAAGAGCATCCTGGGAGCAATCCTTTCTCCGAAGCGAAGAAATGGTACGATGTAGCTTGGTTGGCCGTACCCTTCCCCTGCAGAGTAACAGCACTTGAGTTTAACGATAACGGTTTATTGAGACAACCTAAATTATTAGGATTCGGAGCTGGAGAATGAAAAAAGGTAATAAGGTCAAGCCATGTGGATTCTCAAGCCGATATAGGCCCGGTATTGTGAAGTCTATCAAAGCAAACAAAGCTGTTGTTACGTGGACATTGGGTAGTGGCTGGGAGCATACTGTAGAGCATGAAGTAAACGATCTTGAAGAAATATAAAAGCCCGCCGATGCGGGCGTTACTTAGAATTTAGTGGTACTTCTTCAATTAAAGCTGCGTCGGGGTTTCTAACATTTCCGACATCCCTAGAAACAGGATATTTAATCATTAACTCTGCTGGGTAAGGCTTAAGATAATTAAGGACATCACCAGTGTCCTCCAAGTCGTGATTTATCCATTCGGCAGCAGCGTCTCCAGTTAAAATTACCGGCATGCGGTTATGTACATCCGATACTAGTCGATTAGGTGTCGTCGTTATTATCGTGCAGCTTTGTACCTCTTCGCCATCTGCATTGCGCCAGGTATCATACAAGCCCGCAAAGGCAAAGACGGATTTGGATTTTAGCTGAAACCTAAAAGGCTGCTTACCTCCCTCTTCTTGGCGCCACTCGTAAAATCCATCACTAGGAATCAAAATTCTGTTACGTTTCAATAAGTGCCTGAAAGCAGGCTTCTTTTCTATACCTTCTGCCCGTGCATTTATCGTTTTATATGCGATCTTCGCATCTTTGCTCCAAAACGGTATGAGCCCCCACTTAAATCCTTCCATTACTCGTTGTCCATTTTTGTTTATGACTCCTGGCACCATTTGTGTTGGAGCTACATTGTAACGTTTCATGTATTCGTAATTCGTTTTCCCAACAGAAAAAACTTCGACCACTTCTTCAAAACTTGACGTAATTGTAAAACGACCGCACATTGTACATCCCTCCTAACATTAGGATTTCCTTTCATAAGCAATTTAGACTTGTGAATGCAAAAAGCTCCGCCAACTCTATAGGTTGGCAGAGCTTTTTCTGCTTAATATACTCATTGCTAATTATGCATGTGTAAATCCTCGGATATTCGTTATAATACTACGATGTTAATTTGACACCTTAATATTTTCCTTGCCGAATGTATCTGAAAATCTACTTTCCAATTGATTATATAGCGTGTTCATAGATGATTTTGCAAGCAATATTTGTTTATGCGCAGATTGTGTATCAGCAGATAGTAAATAAGTCTTAGCTGTATCTATATATCCTGCTATTTTTTGGAATGATTTACTTTCTGCTGCCCCTATATTTTCAAGTGTGCCTACCCAGCCATATAATCCGTCAACATCTATTCTTTTGACTTGAGACATTGAAAGATTAAATTGATCTTTGGTTGTCGATGAATTTAATAAGCTAATAGAGAGACTGGATAATTCAATTTGATCCATGAATATAATAAAAGCCCTATGAGACTGCATTACTCTATTCAATTCAATATATTCACTTTCAGACACACTACTATCAATTGAAACTGTTTTTGTTTTAACATCTATAGAGTAATCCACCCCAGCATCTTCTAACATATCAACAGGGACCATAATATTTCCATTGAGGCTAATAGCAGGGGCATTTGTTGCTTTTATCGTCTTCCCATCAACAATAATCTTAAAAATATCATAACCCTTATATTTCCCCCATCCGGATGCCGCACTGACGATCCCAGTTAAACCCAACATAATAGCTAATGATAATAAAAGCACCTTCTTTTTCATTTTGACACTCTCCCTTTGTTTATATATCTATATTACCGGATCAAAAATATTCATTTTCGAAGACCGTTAATTAGCTACAATAAATTGATTAATGAGGATACTTAAAACGTTTACCTTTATTTATATTAATCAATCCATACTTCTTATTTTCATCACGCAAAACATTATATCATTATTAATCAGGAAATTATACCCACTGAAAAGACACATATTCTTCAACTTCCCTCCTATTCCACATATCGCCAAATCACGACACATATAGTAGAATAGTCTCATATAAACAGAATGGGGATGTATACAGTATGGTGTTGTGGGGTTTACTATCATTTTTCAGTTTTGCAGGGGTTTTTGTATTCATTATTCTCGGAATCGTTGCCGCGATTAACAAAAAAAAGGCAAAGAAGCTTTTTATATTTTCGGCAGCCAGTTTCATATTATCCATTGCATTCGGTATAGCTGCTGCTGAAACAGTAACTCCTGTAACCGCTGAGCTAAAACCATCAGAGTCTCCAGTAGAAGCAGTAGAAGTAAAATCAATCCCTACAGCTAGTATTTCTCCTACTGCTACGCCAAGCCCTACTCCTTCAATAGCAACAGCTTCAAATGATGTTTATGACGTTAAGATTACTTTCCCGTCATCTAAGTATCCTGAAACCGCTAATCATATCGTTGATGCTATCAGTAAGGGCAAGTCGGCAATTTGTACGATTGACCGATCCGGAGCTGAGGCTAACCGGGATGCATCCCTGCAGGGTGTGCCGACCAAAAAGGGTTTTGATCGGGATGAGTGGCCGATGGCCATGTGCAAAGAAGGCGGAGATGGAGCTGATATAGCTTATGTTACTCCCTCCGACAATCGTGGGGCTGGATCATGGGTAGGCAACAAGTTGGAAGACTATCAAGACGGCACAAAGGTACTGTTTGAAGTGACTAGATCTGAGGTAACCAAAACGGCCCCTGAATCAAGCGAGCCTACTGCCACTCCTAAGCCAACTGTAAAACCTTCACCTAAGCCAACGGTTAAGCCCACCTCAACTCCCAAGCCAACTAAAGAGCCTAAGACTGAGCCTACCGTTGTTGCTGTGTATTACAAGAACTGTACGGCCGTTAGAGCTGCTGGAGCTGATCCTATTTATAGAGGAGATCCAGGTTATAGTAGCAAGCTTGATCGTGATGGTGATGGCGTAGCATGTGAATAATGTGTATATAAGAAGGAATATTCACTATTGGATGGCGATATTAAGGAGGAGTTTGAAAAGTGTTTAAGGGTATCGAGAAAAAGGATCTTACTTATTGGATCTTGATGATGTTTATGATTGTAATATTTTTAACTGTAATTTATTTCGCGACAGATACCGACTTAGTCTCCTACTTTGGTTTTGCTGGCACTCTCATAGGGATCATCTTAGCAATTGTCGCGTTGATTTATTCTTTTTCTCAATCAATCACATTCGGTAGTGCAAACTCGAAACTCGAAGATGCCTCTACTAAAATTGAAGACTTTGCGAATAATTTAAGCAAGCTTGATAAGTTAGATAGAATTTCTGGAGACATCGAAGAGTCTATTTCATATTTAAATGAAAACACCCAAAATGCCATTTATGATATTAATACAGCTGTGAATAATATGGCTTCCGCTTTGTCTAAAGATTTTCAGCAACACACTGAACACATCAGTCAAACCCTAAAGGAGGAGATTAATAATTTAAGTACAAATAATTACTCAAATATATCAGATTATGAAGGTCACCAACTTGGAGAAAATGAGGGTTTATTTTTGTACAGGCTATTATCTACCCTTCCTATATTTGTCTCCATTTCAATGTATATTCTTGTAAAATCGCATGAAAAAGATGAAGTAATTAATCTTGGAGACATAGTTGAATGGGCATTTTTAAATGACATAGCGCTATTTGGACCTAGATCAGATGAAGTTGCTTACCAAAACATATTACATGAACGCAATATTAGTTGCTTACTCTCATTTTATAATTATTTCAGGATGTATGACTGGATAAACTTGTCCGGTCACATAGAAGAATTAAGAGTCAGTGATGTTAACAATACTTTTAAAAATGCTGTTATACAATGTTATAATAATGTCTATGATAGAGGTGGGCTAACATTTGAGCATAACTTCAATAATTACTTTGATTAGTTACAAGAATAAGCCCTTGAGTTAGAGCTCAAGGGCTTATTCTTTACTTACGAGATAAAATGATGGTATTAAGCCAAGTCAATTCAGACAGCGTCAACGTTCCTTTTGTTACTTCTTCAATCCACGACTTATCTGTGATTGTTTTTTGTCATGCAACAACTGCACCGTTGTATGAGCTGCAGGAGACCCCCGCTGCATAAGGGCGGCCCGGGTTATAGCAGCAAGATGGATAGAGACGGCGACGGTGTAGCGTGTGAATAGAGAAAAGCCCCGGCCAAATGGCTAGGGCTTTTCTTGTTAAAACTTCAAAAATTAAACACTAGATGGTATAATATATTCCAACAAGTAATTAATTAATATCAGCTATCAAACTGAATGCTCTCAGTTCTGTTCGACGTTGAAAGATTGACCTGCTAATTTCAGCAATAGCAGTAATAGGCTGGGTATGAAGATCAACACCATCAACGCGGAATCTTCTAGAATCCGTTCGAGACATTGCTGTAGAAACTTCATCGTCATTCCAATAATTCAACTCGACTATTTCTTTAAGTGGAAGTTGTATTAATGACATTGCGATAGGAGATTGACGCAGATCTCCATCCCCACTACGACCAGGAGCTTTTAGAATAATTTCATGCATACCACTTGTATCAGAATTCCATCCCTCAACCCAATTTGCATTTAAATCTTCATTTTCGGTTACAAAGATTTCAGTTTCTTCACCAAGTAGTCTGCCTTGAGGAAACAGTTTAACTCGTAAATAAGAAATTCTGTAATCATTAAACACTTCAAGAAAATCATCATCATTTGTTTCCCGATAAGTATCTACATAATCAAATTCAGCATTATAAATATCTTCGAACCCTCGTTTTATTGTTGTAAACAAGCGCGTTCGTGTTTGGTGTTTATCCAAATTATTTGCTGGGTAGTCACGATTTTGAAGCAAAAGTCGCTTCTCTTGAAGATCAAATGCAAAAAAAGTATGCAGATAAGGATCCACATCTGGAACAAAGCTTGTTTTATCATCATCAACAGAATTAATATTAGGCAAATATTCTTCACTAATACATCCAGTAATGATATTTTCATCCAAATCTATTTCTTGTGTTATACAATACTGCAGACCATGTTCCCCTCTGCTTTTATCTAATCCTCTTAAATAATCAAATAATTGCTGACTGCGGGTCACCAATTCACCAGCATAGGTAACCTGATACACCTTAAAGTCCAATGACCTAACCTCCTTTGTCGAAAATTAGGTCAATTATACCTTTATTTATACAATTTGTCACTTTTTAAATTAAATAACACTTACATCGTCTGCATCTATCCAAACATCATATCCTTCATTAGTCTTAATTCTAATATCGACGTCGGTTCGATCACTTTTGATTTCAATAATTGTCCCAATTTTTCCGTATAGATGTAGGTTATTTGTAGATATTACTTCAACACGATCGTTAATTGCCATTTTGATTCCTCCTTTAAATTTTACCTCAGTTTTATTATTCGACATCTTTGTTCCCACTCCTTCCATACCTATACAAATTACCTAATATATATTATGTCCATTTATCTTTTGTATGATTACACAGCCTATTGCTCTTTTTGTCCGCTGGCTTTCCGCAGCACGTTTGCGAGCCGATTGGCCTCCGTCTTTCTAAATGTATCCCCTTTAGCATGAGCTGCCGCCCACTCAGCTTTCAGAAATGTAATGATCGCATTTGCGTCTTCTACCTTCATCTCTAACACACTCTCCTCTATTTTCTTCGTGAACACCCAATATTGTCTTGCCTCAGCCTTAAACACCGACTCCTTAGCAGATACCTTGCCATCGTTTCGGATACCCTGATCCACAAGCCCGTCAGAGCCATATTTAGTGTTGTCATGGTTAGGGTCCAAAACATCTATCCACGTCACACCGTTTTTCTTGACGGCTCCGACCAGCAGGATATAATGTCCCCCGCCAGTAAAGTGCCCTGGACGCATGGACGCAACAACAAGCGCCCCCTCAGCGAGTGCCGTCTTAACAACTTCCAAACTTGATGTTTGCTTGCACTCTACCCCATAGGTCTTAGCGATAGCGTCAAAGTATGACCACGCTGTTCCGTCATTATACGTTCGATACCCGTTACTAACCGCATATGCAGCTGCAGTAGTCGGCAACAATTCCTTGCCTGTGAGCGAGCTGATCGCCATTGCAGCGCTAGTTGGTCCGCATGCTGATGTACCTATGGTTTGTTTCTTGTCTCCATGATTTGAATACATGACGTTCTTCCAGCGGCTATCTTCTTGGCTATAATAAACAAGATTACTGCTCATCTGTACCGCTTCCTTCCTTTGTAGCTCCGCGCTGTGAAGCTCTGTTTGATTTTGCCTTTAGCTCACTTTCAATCTGGCTAAGAACAGCTTTAGGAATCCACTTTTCCCAACCCGCCCGATAAGCGTTGGCGGTCAAGGACTGCCATGTGTGATAGATAATGCCGAGCGTAATCGCATAAAACAACAAGCCTGGAACACCCATCATAGTATCAAGCAGGTTCGCCAGTACCGGCAGCGCCAATAAAAAAAGCGTCCGGAGCACACCCCGACGCCCGTATTCAGAAGAATATGTCGCATCCTTTTGAGATGCTGCAATCCCCGTTACCCAATCAAGTATGATTGCTGCAATAAGAACCAATATAGGTGCCAGCCGGTCCGGACCATAAAACAATCCAATCCAAGGGGCCAGAAACGCTCCCACCGCTGCAGCCATTGTCTTACCTGGTGTAACATCTACCGCAAATATCTCTTTAAACATGCTTTATACTCCCTCCAATTTGTGGTCAGGAAACTTTTCCTGAACCAATAAAAATAGCCCCGCCGCAGCGAAGCTTTAAAATGAATATATTGACAGCACAATTTATGCTATACTAAATGGGCAATAGGCTGGCTTAAGGTTTGGTAGGCTACCTCTCTTAGAAGGGAGGGATGCCCATGACCGTGTTTGAATCAATTATGGTAATGCTAACTTTTGGATTACTAATAGTTGCATCTGGCACTTTTGTCGTAATGATACTGTCAAAAAAACGCAATTAGACCGCTACCCCCTGGAAAGGAATACGGTCTAATTGAATAAAATTCAGCTTTAAATCCTACCGCCTTAAAAGCGGCTATTGCGCAGGGAGTCGTGTTACTAGCACGGCTCTCCTTGCATTATACGCTGTTGCTAACTGTATTATAGCACAGCCAAAAGTAAACTCATATCATTACTTTCACTCAAATTTTTACGATGCTCAATTCCCCCCACTCAATACCATTCCCACTGCCCGCAGCCCCGTTTCCACGTCCTAACGCTATCTTTAAAAAGGTTGTGTCAAATGGGAGAGTGAACGGCACTCGCAAGAACGAACCTTGTCCAGGTTGCGCGTAAAACTCGCCCCACAAATTTATATTCGTTGCTCCAGCTTGAATATCCAAAAACAACCCCGATGAACCAGTTAACTGCAGCTTGATTCGTTGTTGCTGTGCAGAGGTAGAACGTACACGACAACGCAACTCGAACGATTCCCCAGCGAATGCAAACAGGTTATTAATCTGACCTACAAGGCTTTTGTCCCCAGTGACGTCATATAAATTGGTTTGCTCAAAACTCGGAACTCCCCATATTGGTGAGGAAGCATGAAAAATCTTATCTCCCCAATAAGAGCTATTCGTGAGTGACCAAAAGCCTGGAGTTTCCGAAGAAACGCCTGCGAAGGTAATCAGATTATCCTTAGCTAAATCTACCCTCACTGTACTATGATCTGCATATAACAAACCGGACAAAGTTAGCATTTCGGCAGTGCCTGCGTCCCTCGCTGCCTTGAGTGCGTCCAGAATGATGATGACGTCACTAAAATACATTTGATTGCTGGAGCCAGCATTCGTGTAGTCGATCTGCTGTGGATGGATTAGGAAGGCCATTGCGAGCTTGTACTTGATGCAAAGCGCAATCTGCGCCAGCGTGTCGTCTCTATGCTGCGCGCTGGTCTTCCCGGGCGGCATAGCTGTGACCGTGTACCGAGCAGCTCCTAAATAATTACCTGTCGGCAGCCTGCGGATGATTGGCCCGATGTACGCCGAATAATGCGCATGATTTTCATATATCATTCGACCGGCTTCGCTGTAAAAATTGCTAATCAGCTTATTCTTGTCCAAATCCTTATACTCGCCAGAAGGTGTGGCTCCAACTTGGATAAATCCTTGGCATTTTAGGCCCCAATATGTTTCCATCGTTTCTTTTGAAAGGACAATCTCGCGGGTTAGGTCATCCCTATTATAAGGTGTGTCATGATTGTAGCCGTGCGCCCAAGGCTCCATTCCCCAGCGATGAGCCCATGTCTTGAATTCGGCAACGGTTACCGTTTTGTTATTGTCATTGCTTGGATTTGTTATAAGGCCCATCGTCCACGGAAAGAAGCGGGAACGCATTTCGGCGAGTATGTTGGTCTTCATGAAATACGTCGAATCGTCAAAGGTAATGGCGAATGCGGCCTTGTCGCCGATCCCGATTGCTCCACCCTTTGAAAGCCCAGCTTGCTCCTTAAGCACCTGCGGCATTACGTTCCCATATTTGATGGCCCTTTCAGCCATTCCCCTAGCTGCCTTGTCCATTATGTAACCGTCCCTTTGACGGTTACATTGCCGCCAGTAATTGCGACCACCTTAATGAAGACTGTGTTTAGTCCTTGTATTCCAAACTCCCACATCTCTCCTGTGACTGGCGTTCCTCCAGTCGTACTAGAAGCAAGTGTATAGTCTGATACCCTGCATGCCATAAGCGCGTATTGGGAGCCACTAGGACCTGTCGCCTTAAATTCGAGAGTCTTGCTTGTGGCGGTGCCCGTAATCTCAATAACAAGCGTTGATTTGTTTCCTACAACCAAAGGAACGCCGTCTCTTGTCGCCGTAGTAGCTTCATGAAACGTGTGTGATTTTGAGCCGCCGCCTGATACAACAACCACTTTTAACTCTCCTGTACTCGTTGTTGCTCCTGTCAGAATTTGCGCAGAAGATAAGAGCCTTTGTTCTTCATCCGCCATTGTCAGCACCTTCTTTTAGTTTCAATTCATCAAGTTGTTTTTCTGCGTCAACTATGGTCTCTCCTAGCCATATTTCTAATTCCTTAAGCACCTGTAGCTGCCCGGGTCCCGCAAACGACGATATAGCAATTACACATTCCTTGATTTCTTCCACTGGCTTATCTACATCGACACTTAGTTCTAGCAACTTTTTGATTTTAGCCAAGTCCATCACCCCTTTCGTCCGACTATACTTACTTTCTATCTAACACTTCACGCTTGTTTCTCTTTTCCGGCTTCCAGCGTCCTTTTGATAAAATCCAACCCTTTCTGGTAAACCAATGTTTTGATGCTGATATGTGTGCTTCCGTCTGGTTTCCCGTACTTTTGTTCGATCACACGAAAATAACCAGCATCCACATAACGTTGGAATGGCTGGTTATTAGGCATAAGTATTTTCTTTTTGCGAAGAATATCGAAGAGATTATTGCGTCCAATACCTGGAACTTTCAACACTTTAGCTGCCGTCCCAATATCAATAGCGTCTTTGCTATCTGCTACTGTATCGAAGAAATCCGCTTTGGGTTGCATAATTGCTACTTGGGCTTCCGCCTGTTTGCGAGCATTCTGTTCTTCTTTTAGTTTCGTTGCTAACTGAATCAGAAAATCAGGACTAGTTAAGGCTTGCTCCAAAGTACTTTCTGTCATGTATGCCCCATGTTTACGAATGGAAGGAAGTACTTCACTGGTGATCCATTTCCTAAAAATCTTTGCTTCTGGTTTGCGACTGTCCAAAATCACATCATACAGACCATCTTCATTAATTAGGGTTGTGTCTTGATTCCGTCCAACCGTATCAGGGATGGGGTGATTAGTAATCACATCATCGGACAGCCTGCGCTTTACTCCGGCAACTTGGTCGAGATCCAAAATGCTGCAAACGTCCTTAAGCACAAACCACGGATCATTATTCAGGATTATTGTGCGTACCTTAGAGCCCTCATAGCTAAATACCTTTTCAATTTGTTCCATCTTCATTTCCCCTATCAATCAAATAGAAATAGCCCCCGAATAAATTCGAGGGCTTTAGATAGTTATATTGTAGGATAGAATTATTTCTTATTTACTGCTGTTTTCTAATTGTTTCTGTAACTCTGCTTTTTCTTTCTCAAGTTCAACAATTCTTGCTTCAGCTGTAGCGATAATACCATTAAGTGTATCTTTATATTCCTGTGTTGGGTTAGTGGAATTTTCTAATGCAAATTTATTTGTTTCAATTCTATTCCTTTCGGTCTCAATCTGGCCATCAATGCGATCAATTCTAGCCTGAATTTCTGTAGAAGTAAGTTCGCTCACGCTCTGCTCCTCCTCAACTTTTGGAGTGTCTAAAATCACCTTTTTATCCTTGAATCCCACTTCAAATCCTGCTGCCTCTCCAATCGAACGAACTGGCGCGTAACTCTTACCATCAACAATGATAGCAGAATCAAGCCTAGCGCCATTAATCAAAATATCTGCTTCACTTTGCACCTTCTTACCAATCAAGCTAATGCCATCGGCAGACACGCTTGCAGTTAGCATAATTGCAGCACCCGCAACTGCACCAATTAACATATAACTAAACTTTTTCATGAGAATACCTCCAATATGTGACAATTTGTCACTATTGTACCATAATCGTTTAAGTTTGTCCGTGATCATGCGACGCAGCTACACTCCATGTCACTGTGCCTCCACCATCAACCATTAGCTTTGTTCCGTTTGCTATACCATGATTATGTCCACCAGCAGAGCCCGTACTATTCCCCTTCGTTGCTTTGTTTGATAATTGTGAAGTTAGAGATTGAACAGCGAATGTTAAGGTGTTCAGCGCTTCTTGAAGAGAATGACTATCGTCTGTATTATAGATATTGCTCCAATTAGATACCCTAACTTTGTAGCCAAGACCGGGAGTTAAGTCGATATTATAGTTTGAACCTAACTTTAAATTACTTGTCACCCCAATAATATTCATTTCATTTAATAAAGAGCTAATATATCCAACAATACTCCCGTTCTGACTTAAATATAATGAAGGATTATCTCCATTTCCCGGGGAAATCTCAATCGAGTTATTTGCACTACCATATGCTCCAAATATATTAGAAGACGTACTTAATTGAACTCTTGGGTATACGCCATTAGCTGCTGTTTGGATTAGAGCTCCTGTTATAGTACCACCAGTAATTCTTCCGCTGGCCGTGATGTCGCCCTCGAAGCTTCCTCCCTTGGCGTGAATCATTCCTGTTATGTCTGCCTGTTTGGCAAATAACTGGCCTGCCATGTTGACGCGAAACGGCGAGCTGGCGAACGTTTGGTGGCCGAGATGAATGCCGTTTTGGTTAGCTTTAAAAACGTTATTGCCTATGCCTATTTCGATTTCTATAAAATTCCCCAGCTTGCCATAAACCTTTTCGGCCACCAGCCCCGCCGATGTAAGGGCAGCGTCTGCCGTTACTCCTCCGTCCCTAGTAATATAGATACCAACGGATGAAGCAACGACTTGATGCAAGGGATTAACCAGGCTTTGCAGTACAATACCGCGCTGGTCGTATATGACCTGTGATTTACTATTATTGATATCTGTAATCGCCTGAGCAGCAAACGACTCAAACGCCGCAGTCCTTACTTTACCGCCGCTCACTATACTTTCCACGAGTTGCTTGGATTTATTGAAATCCGCAAGAATATCATAATCATCTCGCAAATAGAAATTTGCTAGTTTCACGTCAGGCTGTTTATCGCGATTAAATGGATACTCATTGATTTCCATTACACGGGCTTGTATGCCCTTAATTTGCATTTCTTCATCATACAAAAGAACAGTGTCGCCAATATACGCTTGTTCCTCGTCGGGGTCTATTTTGTGTAAATCAGCCACGCTCACACTAACATCAAGCGCTGGAACCTCCTGTACTCTTAACGACTTACGCGTCGCCAGCAGCAGTTCCAGTGGATCTTCGATGTCCTGATCGATGAGTTCGTTATCAAAATATGTGTTTGTGGTATTGCTCCAATAAGCTGCATACGGCGATATCAAGTAATTGACCTTGATGACGCCACCGACGATTGCGCCGGGAACAGCATTGAGGAGCGCATATTCCTCCGATGTGAGATTGGAAGCCGACAGACCAATAAATGTTCGGCCGTCTTTCATTTGCGAAAATAACCTCGTGGTCAAAGCTCGGCTTTTATCATTAAAGTTGATGTTAATGATATTTTTGCGAAGCCGATACTGTAGGCCCCTGTCCGCGCCTACAGTTTTTTTAACGTGTATGACAAAGTTATCCGGCTCGATTTCCGCACCGTATTTATCGACCACATAATTAAGAGCTTCTAGCGTGTTCCCGCGCCCGAAGTCTTTAATGTCCTTCAGGTCAAATCCATTATCGACGACAAAGGTAAATTTGCCGTTCGTCGCTGCCGAGATGCTATTGATCAGCGTGACGATATTAACGCCGTATGCCTCATCGATGTATGAGCTGTACGGGAATTTGAAATCCGACATTTTGAACATGACATGCATGCAGTCAAACTGCACCATGCGCTTTTTGCCGTCACGCTTACGCGACCTGTCATTAATTACATACAGCTGGCCGCGCTCGTCTTTGATGTGTCCCTTCGGCTGCGCCTTGTCATAATCGTCACTGATCATAGGTAGCGAAAAGCTCAGCTCGTAATCCGAATTAAGCCGCCGCTTACGAACAACCTCGATCGCATCGGGCAGTACGCCGATCGGCACAAGATTTTTATCAAGTACCTGAAGCATTGTCTTCACCCGCCGTTAGGGCCGCTCGGTAAGTCTCCGGAATATCTTCCAGAGTTACCCGCTCCATCGCTAATAAAAATCTATACAATCTCAGCTTGCGCTCATCCATCGGTTACACCCCCAATTGCAGGCTCACCAGATCGGCGACAACCTGCTTGAGTTCGGCGAGTTCCTGCTCATATGTCTTCGGCGCTGCTGGCTGCTCTGCAATATCTGCCGCCATTTCTTCAGCTGTCCGTTCGACAGCCCCGCCGTCAACCCATTTAAAACGGAACTGGCCGTTATCATTGGTCAAGCTAGGAAACACTTCGTGAAAGTGTCGTGGTCCATTATCCAATACAAGAATGTCACCCTCTAAAGGCTGTTCAAAAGCTTCAGTAAATCCGTAAACAATTACGCCCGCTTCATTAAGTCTAAAATAGTGATTGTATCCGTCCATGTCGTCCCTCCTATAATTCGGCGTCTGCCGTCCACTGCACACTCAAGAATTGCCCTTCGCTTACTAACGTGTTATTGACCTGTATAATAAAGCCTTTTTCACTTGTCGATATGATAGCTCCAGGAATATTTGTCCCTGCCGAATCATTCCTGATTTTATCGATTGAAATCGCACTAGGATTATAGAGTTGCATTGTGGGAGTAGTCCTTTTTACAACTAAAAATTTGCTTTTGGGGAATGTGTGATACTGAAATGACGATCCGGTAAATAGTAACTCGTAACCCACCTGACCCATGTTGTCTGCTGGCGCTATGGCATAGCTAAAGCTTTTTTCATAATAGCGCTGACACAAAGCTAATTCATCTGCAAAAGACCTCGGCTGGAACGGTAAAGCTGTATCTCCCGCATTAACCTGTAACTCCGCAATTTCTGCGTATCCCGCGCCTCGAAAAGTCTCGGCTACTGTGTCGCCATATGCTGTTGCGCGTGTTGATCCCCACATGGTAGCTAGAGCAAGGACTAACATATCGTCATTATTTGTACCAAACACCTTGCCGGATAGGGTAGCTGTATCAATGGTATGTGTATATTGAGTCCATGAAGTGGTAAGAGCAAAATACTTTCCGGCCAATGAGTCGCCCGCGCTGGGCGAACCGCCTGAACCATAGTTTTGAGATACAGTAATGCCGATCTTTTTGCCCGCAATGTCCGAACGGGCTTTAAAGGATATTGTTATTTTTCTGCCAGTACCACACAGCAGCCTCACCCCATGCTCGATGCGATGCTGTAAATTGTAAACATCTGATACGCCAAACCCGCTACCCGCCCCGCCCCAGGCAATACGATAAGCATAAAAGGCTCCAGGTACTTCTCCCGCTGTGATTTGAGTACGGCTATGCGTCAACGTTGGAAGCGTACCAGTAACAGCTATCCCTACAAGGTATCTGTCAGCCGTATAGCTTGTAGGGTTAGTAAAGCTGATCGCGCGCTGCCAAATATCAAAATTACCATTAATGACGGCTTGCTGATAAACGTTGTATGGCATATTGTCTAAAGATGCCTTATTGACCGCATCATCCGCAGCCGCAGGCGCTGCAACCTTAAATCGACCAGCAGCATCCCTCTTAACAAGAGTCGATGGCGTTGCCGCACTAGTGGCCCCTGCCATCGCCGCCCTGTCCGCTCCAGGCATTAGCCCGCTATTGCCGCCAGCTACGGCATCCGGTATAACATCGTTGCCGCCCGTAACATGGCTTGTGGCATGTGGCCCCGGCGTGGCCGTTCCGGTTGCCGTAATGGTTAATTCGCCGGTAGTCGGATTAGTGGATATTGTAATCCCGGTTCCATTTTTAAATTTTAGCGTCGCTGATTTGCCGTCAGCTGCAATTTGTGATTGTCCATCGGCAGCTACAAATGCAAAGGCGTTTTGATTGACCTCTGCACCTGCCGCTATCCCTGCAAGCTTGTCATGCTCAGCTTGTGTAGTGTGAATGGCGCTGTTTCCCGTGTGAGTGTTTAAGCTGTTTTGTACAACCGTTGCCTTAGCCTGCGCCCCCGCTGGCGTCTCTGCTCCTATTTGGGCAGCCGTCACCTCGTGGGGATTGTTTTTATCTGCCTTATGATTGTTGATACTAGCTTGAGCAGTTGAAACTTTTCCTTCGTTAGCGTTCAACTCTGTCTTAATGTCGTTATAATTTGCGTTGTGTTTGCCCAAGTTGGCCATATCTAGCTCTTTATCAATATTTCTAGGAATGAAAGCCATATTTGGTCCTCCTTCTAATAAAGATATTTGTGTCGGAAAAGAAATTCTATGGAGACATTAGGAGATACAGCGTTGAGCGTGAATGTCGTAACACCTGGTTTGAGCAACAAAAAAACGCCATTCGTTTGGCTGAAGGCGTTTAGTGCATTTAATTTGATTGTGTACTTTTCCGCGTTTATCTCCAGCACGTCACTTGCTGACATAACGCCGCCGAAAGTAAAGGTTTGGTCGCCATTACTAAGCACCAGTTGCGACAACGATCCGGATATGCGTATGACTGGTCGAACTTCCACTGAACCCCGATTCTCAACTTCGAACGTCTGGCCGCTGGATGATACATACTGGGAGTAAGGGCTATACTCATAACCTTGACCGTACTCCAGTCCCTGACCATACTCATTAACCGATGTGTCACGTAAAGCTTCAGGAAACGGATCATGCATTTTCATTGGGATGGACAAGTTCCCGTCGAAAATGATTTTCTCAATCGACATCGTTCCGGCATACCTCATTTTGTAGCGTCGATCCGGAAGATCCGAATACGTAATGTACAGGTCGCCCCGTTTAGCGTTAAATACCTGAGCAAGCCTGATAACCTTGGCTTGATAGTCGGTCGTCGGATCATCGGCCATTAGAATGCATTCATGGTTGATGATCCTCGGTCCGTATTCGCTGCCGAAATCAATTTCCCCATCCATATCTGACAGCGTTACGTTATAGTCCCGCGTATCCGGCAGCACGGGGATATCCCTTCGCTTGAGCCCGAGACCAAGGGATGCAAAGGTTTCCGATATTCCGTTTCCTTCTATGGTTACATCAATCATCTTTGCTTATCCCCCGCTCTCGACTGAAATTTGCTAGCAAGGCCGTCTCGTTCTCCCCAATACGTCCTCGCTGTTAATTCGTCTCCAATGTTTACCTCTCCGGCAGACATGTCGTAATTGTAGTAATAGTGATTGGTAACACTCTGACCAGAAGCCATGCTCGTTGGCATTGCGAAATTCATAGCTGGGACTCTGAAATTCAACAAATCAAATAGATTACTTTGCTGGCTTGAGTTTAGGATTAGTTCCTCACCATGCGCAATAACCGGAACCTCCTCGTTCCTTCTCCCTTGAACGTACCCGCCTCCACTAAAATGCTGAAGCTTGCCTGTGTCTTTGGACACACCATACTGATTCCGCAGCTCCTGGTTACGAGCTGTCAGCCGTGCCATTTCTGCTGTATCGCCCGCCTTCTTGGCAGTATCGTAAGCATCTTTATTACTGTTATACTCTTTCAGGTCCTTCTCTTCCTGAGTGAGCCCCACCGATTCAATGGCGCTCATTTTGGCCTGATACTCCAAAATAAACTGATCCAGTTGAGCAAGGATTTCCGCATTTTTTTCTTTTTCGCGAAGGATTTGCAACTGCTTGAGCCTTTCGGCCATACCCGCTGCAGAAGAAGAAAAATCATCAAAAGCAGCAAGCAACTCGTCAAAGTGGTCTTCCGCTTCCTTGATCTGCTGATCGTAGTCCTTCAATTTCAAGGCCTTCTCTTCTTCCAGCTTCGCTTTTTGCGCCTCTATGTCCCGTTTATACAGGATGCGTTCGCGCTCAACCTGCATCTGCTGAATGTCCTTCTCGACCTGCTTGCGTTCAGCAATGCCTTCCGGACCCACCGCTGATTGCAGTAGAGCTAAGCGAGCTTGTTTTTCTGCCAGTGCCTTTTCGTAATCTTCATCCTCATTACTCTCGTTCTCCTTGGCGAGCAAATCATCCAAGGCTTTAATTTTGGCGTCTTGTGCTTCCACGTATGCATCCCGCTCAGCTTTGATTCTGTCCAGCGCTTCATTTTTCAATTTTTCAAGCAAGGGTTTTTGGTCAGAAACAAACTTCTCCATGTCGGATTGCTCTTTCTCCATAAGTTGCTTCCGCAGCGCATAAACTTGCTCATCGGCTTTACGGCGCTGCTCCGTCCCTTTGGCGTACCGCGCTTGAACCCTTTCCCACGCAATCAGTTCTTGCTCTAAACTCATACGCCCCATGGCTTTTTCGTGCGCAATGTAAGATTCGGAGTTGCTCATAGATTCCTGAAGCAATGATTTTTTAAGAGCATAAACCCGTTCATCAGCTTGCTCTCGCTCCTCGGTGCCTTTAAGGTATCGAGCTTGCATCTTTTCCCAAGCCTTCAGCTCAGCTGCGATCGATAACTGACCCATGGCTTTTTTATGGGATAAGTACGACTCGGAATCACTTAACGATTCTCGTCGTGCAGCTTTTTCAAGCGCATATACTTGCTCATCCAGCTGCTTGCGCTGCTCGGTACCCTTTGCATATCGAGCTTGGAGTTTGAGCATAATTGCTAACTCATCATTGACTGACATCTCACTCGTCGCCTTTTTGTGAGCTAGCCATGCCATGGATTTATCGTAAGTTTCCTTTTCAAGCTGTTGTTGCAACGCATAAACTTGTTCGTCTGCCTTAATGCGCCATTCAGTCCCCACCTTGTACTGTGCCTGTATTCTTTTCCAAGCTGTTAACTCCTGTTCGGTAGACAACTCGCCCATTTTTTTCTTGTGCTCGATCCAGGCTTGCGAAGCCGCGAAAGCTTCAGCTAACGGGTCCTTTTCTTTTTTGGACGATCCGCCCGAACCGGATTTCGAAGAACTATCTTTACCGCTACCACCAGCTCCATATGTTGGATCATTATAAAGTTTGCCTAGCGCATCAATTTTCGCGTCGTACTCACCCATTTTTGCAAAATATTCGGTGTAAAACGCCTCAATTTCAACTAGCGATGCATCTTCTTCCGCCATTTGCTTAGCAAGAGCATCCTTTAACCCCTCAGCTGGGTTAAACATGCCTAAATCTAATCCATACGGACTGGTAGTAGGTGCAGTTGAGAGTCTATCCCATGTTTCACGATTTGCAGCTGCACCATTGAGCTTTGCTTTAAGTGTTGCCAGATCGCGTATGCCTTGCATCTCAACCCCGTAGGCTTTAATTCGGTTCTGCGTCGCTAGCATAGTTGCAGACTCAGAAGCTTTTTCCGATTTCACATCATCAATTGCTTTTTGAATCTTTGCCTGCCTCAGAGTCTCGACAGCATCCGTCTCAAAGGCCCATCCGTCTGCTGTCTTGTATATCTTGTCTGCAAGCTGTGGATATTGAATGATTAAATCCGCTGCGTTCTCAGCGTTCAAGGCCTGCCCTTTAGCCAAGTCTTTCAATACTCCGTTTAATTCACTTATAGCGGAACCATTGTTTTCGATTTCTCCGCGAAGGTCAGCAAGAGCCTCTTCCTGGTCCTTCACGCTTTCTGTACCTTTGCCTGCTGAGCCTGCAAGTTGATCTTGTGCTATTGAAAGCTCCGCGATGGCGACATTTGTATCAGCCAAGGTTGTAGATAATTGACTATTGGCAGATTTCAATTCATCCACTTTAGTTCTGGCTGCTTCTACTCTTCGTATCCAATCACCTTCAGCAGAACCGTTCCTGTTCCTTTCAAGGATCGCTTCTAGCTCAGTTAATTTTTGTACCGCCTTATTTAATTCTTCTTGCTTCTTCACCTGTTGTTCTAATGCTTCATCGCGTTGGTCTTGAAGCATTGCCTGCCTTGCTTCATTTTTAATAACAATTAATTCTTTTAATTTTGATATTTGCTGTTCGGTTGCTTCGTCAGTATAACCAGCAGCCTTGAGTTGGGCCGCCCCTTCTTCGCCGATTGTAATAACGAGTGCTTTGGAAACCTCATCAAGTTGCTTTTTTACCTTTGTTTGCTGGCCAACTGATAGCGATCCGCTGTCTAACATTTTTTGATAAGAGCTATGGGTGTTAACGAGTTTAGGCAGTAAGTCAATTTGTCGATCATACTGGCTGACAAGCTGTTGATTTACTGAATCCTCGTCTTTCATGCTTTGAAGCCGATCGCGTCGAGCTTTTTCCTCTTGGCCCATTGCGAAGGTTATCCCCGCAAAAGCAGCCCCTAAAACTACTAGGCCTCCCGTGACCACTGTCATAACTGCCGCTTGCGTTGTCATCGCAGCTGTCGCCACACCTGTAGCAGTTGCCATACCCGATTGCGCCGCCGCTCCTGCTGTCGTCGCCGTCGTGCGCTGTACAGTGGATAACGTAGCGCCATTAGAAGATATAATTTGCACCTCATTGGCCGCAGTAGATGCTATCGTAGCCGCTGTATCAACTGCCTTTGCCCGCGTCAGTACTCCTACCGCTGCAATCAAGGTCATAACCGGCTCTTTCAATGCCTTAAACGCCAAAAAAGCGCCACCGAGCGCCGCTGTCACCGCATAAACTTCTGATGGCACTTTAGTCAGACCGATAAGCATCCGGTCAAGTACATCCAACACGTTTTTAATCATGCGTCTCAAACCGTCGTCGCCCGCTTGATTAAATATTTCAAGCAGCGATGTTTTGACCTGACTCGCTTTACGTGAGATAGTGTCCATTTGAACTTTAAGATACTCAAGGGTAGCACCTGAAGAACCAACGGATGCAGCTGTTCCCAGCAAGATGTCTCCCGCATTCATGCTCGCAGCTAATTTAGCAAACTGGTATACACCACGCGAGATATCCGCATAGGACTGCGTTAAGTCATAATTTTTGTTTGTAACTGCAACGGACAAATCAAGTAAGATGTCCTCTGCCTTACGCCAATTTTCCATGCCATCGACTATTTCAGTCGTTTTCACGCCAAGACGTTCGAGTTCGCTCACGGCTTTATCTGTACGGATCGTGCCTAGAACGGTTTTCCACATGTTCCCCAAGTTCGCCCCGCCGAGTGCCGTATTTCGCACACCAGCACTGATTAACCCATTCATAAAGTCAAAGCTAACGCCTGTTTCTTGCGCAATTTTACCTGTCCGTTGAAACGCAGCTGCCAAGTCATTAGCTGGAGCCATCGTATCATGGGCTACTTTTGACCAGGAATCAAGTACGCGATTACCAATGACCATTGCTTCATTGCTATTCTCGATCTGCACGCCGTACTGGGACAGCACGCTCTCCATACCCTTCGTAGCATCTTCCAGCGATACCATATCAACAACAGATAACTGTGTCGATTGCCGGACAAGCTCTTGTACAATCCCAACGTCCTTGTACATTCGGCCCCATAGCCTAGCTGACTCGGTTACATCATCCACACTCGCGCCCAGATCGTGCGCCGTATGAATAAATTTCGTTGTCTCCTCATGCAGCCTCTGAGTGTTAATTACCATTTCATGCGTGCCTTCGGTAAAGGAGACAAAATATTTTTCATTAGTTTGCATGTATCCGGCCATATTGGCCTCGATGCCTACCAAGCCCTCACGCAAAGCTTCTTGTGCTGTGTGCAAAGCTGTATAGAGCCCTTGATAAACCGTTGCGTGCAGAGCAGCGTTCTTAACCCTTTCAAGTAGCGCACTGCTTTGCGCTCCGCCACTCACTTGATTGGCCTGTATTTGTTCCTGTCTCGCAATCTCTCGCCGGATACGTTGTTCATACTGTAGGGTTTGTTCGCGCTCCCTAGCCGCTTTGTTAACACCCTGCTGTTCATCAAGGATTAACTGCCTACGGACGCGTTGTTCGTATTGCAAAGCTCGTTCCCTTGATGTATCATCAGTCCCTGTTGCCTTCGCAGCAGTTGTTCCGGATGTAGTAACCTTGTTTTGTAAAACTTGCATCTTCTTCTGATGGGCCTGCTCTTGCTGCTCAATTGAATCATGTCGTTTTTTTACAATAGCCTCTTGCGCTTTTAATTTCTCATCTGTTATTTGGTTTGATTTATTTAACCCTTCTTTTTTTGCAACAAGGAGATCGGCTTGTGCTTTCCTTTGAGCAACCAGAGCATTTGATTCACTCAAAATCTTTTTTCGTCGCTCATCAGATGTTAAAGCCATCTTGTCTGCTGCTTTAGCCAAAGAAGTAAAACTTTTTTCTGTTTTGTCTATTTCTACATTTAAGGTTTTGAATGACTCGGCGTTCTTTCTGGCACCGCCGTCGATAACCTTAAACGCCGGCGTTATCTTGGTCATATCCAGTTGTAACCTTGCGCCAACTACATCCTTATTCATAGCATCCATATAATCATCGTCCTTTATTGGACATGCAAAATAGGCAGCCCGCATTGGCCTGCCTTATAGTCCCTATTTACCTGATTTGATTATGACTCAGTTTTTATACTGATTCGCTTCGGATCTGGGTAACGTAAAAAAGCGCACCATACCGGAGTATAGTGCGCTATTCGGTAAGGAAAACTTTCCTTACCTATCTATTAAAAAATCCAAGAATCTCAGATATTCCGGATCTGGTCAATTTTTTAGGTTCATCAATTTCTCCGCCATGCAGACGGATTTTCTCTTTCATTTCCTCGTGCATATCGTCCATAATTGCCGAAATTTCATACCAATTGTGGTCGTGCCATGGCTTTGTCAATTTCCGCCGCGATAATCGACCATATAACTCAGCCATGGATAAAGGTTTGCTTTCCTTACTGTTACCACTTGATTTACTAGAAGGCCCCTTGCTGATCGAAGAGAAATCGATCAACAGCAGATTCCATTAGTTCAGGGATGCTGTTGTCAAACTCCTCCCGCGTAAAGCCATCAATGCAGATCATATTCAGTATTTCCACCCATTTACTGACCATCGCCTCAGATTCTTCTTCCTTTGCCAAGGCGACAGAAGGCTTGATGCGAAAAATACCACTGTTGTAAATCGCTGCTACCTCTTTAATCTGCTTGATAGTTCCTACCCGAATCGTTTTACTGATATCCGCAGAAAATTGTACTGTAGGACCAATCCCCATAATTAAATCCATTTGCTTTTGTTCCAATCCAACTACCTCCATTAATTTATTGTAAGAGAGACATACTGTCTCTCCCAAACTTACGTAGCGATAATGTCAATTACTTTCTTGTCAGCTCTATTCGCATCTAGCACGGCCAGTTCCAGCGAATTTGAAGTGGCCGATTTCCGTTGCTGATCAATAGAAAAAGTCCCTAGCATTTGTGCTTTGTGAACAATAACAACAACGTCGAACCATTCATTCAGATCATCATCCAGCGCTCTTCCGTATGCAACAAACTTATATGCTTTATTACGCGTTGTTGTTGTTATTGAGGCGCCAGAGGCAGTCATAGAGTTGTAATCCCCGAATACTCTTACATCTTTACCAACAAGTGTTGCATCGCCAAAAGTAATAATGCCAGCAGCCACAGTATACTGCAAAGCTGTAGGAGTAGCCGCAACACGCTCTAATTTTTTCCCAGCATTTGCATGATCTTTTGATACAACGATTACCCTGTCGGAATTCGAAACCATATCAGCGCCTTTCGTAATGTTAACCGTACTATCAGAAAGCACCGTCAATTTTTCGAAAAAAGGCACAACTGCTTGACCGTTTGTCAGTTCCGCGCCTGTAGCAGCCAAAAGCATGTTGTAATCCAGTACCGCATTTTCCAATTGGATGCCAGATTCAGCGTCCTGCTCCGTTAAATGGAAAGCATATTTACTCGTACCCCCATACACGCGCTGCTGTTTAGCGTCAATTGCGATTGTCATTTTGTTAAGTCGATCAAAAAATCCCACTGGGTTTTCGTTCTCATCAAAGAGAGCTGCATCCGAAATATCGTCAACAACCCATTGTTTGTTTGATAAAGACATTTGAAATTCCTCCTCTGGAAATAAAAAACACCTAACCGTTAACGATTTCGGCTAGGCGCTGATCAATCTCTTTGATACGTGTGTATTCCTTCTTCTCTTGGTATCCTTCAACCGGATTAAAAGACTGCCAAATACCCAGCTTCTTGGCTAAAGTAATTTTTTCATTCTGGAGTTTTATCGCTTCAGAGAGTTCGACGTTTTCTTGCTGTTCTTTCATACCATTCACCTCACTTTCTCACGTAATCAACATCGTAAATGGCCTTGTAACCTTTTACGCCGGTGATTCCAGTGGCGAAGTCTGTATCATAAGACAATTGACATCGAAACGAATTAAAAGAATCTGTTCCAATGTATTCATCGTGAAATATTTTGAATGCTCGCTGCGCTATTTTTCTAGCATCAGCTGAGCTTTTAGCATAGAAGTCAAAACAGAATTTTCCTTCATACACCAAATAGTTTCTCCCAAATCTGCCTGGAGGAATATACATTTGCACATGAGGAACCCGCTCGGCTATGAAAGTAGCATCAGGTTCTAACTCCCTGATCAATCGGTTTGTAATACTCTCGACGGAGGAAGACGGGGATAAAGCAAAGAAAGCCATAAATATAACATCCTGCTTCAATTTGCTATACACGCCATCAATAAGCTCTTGGCTCATTTTTTCACCTCATTCGGAAGTATTTATGGTATGGGAAGTTTTCAATCACACGTTGTAGCCCTTGTATAATTCGATGACGATTACTTTGCAAAGCGATCCGCAAGAAAAATGTTGGGGGCGTCGGCCCGAAGCTACTGTCAATATCACCGCGTGCTGCCAACTCCTCTAAATCCACGCCTGCGTAACTACCTCCAGACATTCGCATTTCTCCATCTATCGAACGATATTTCCCTTTACCGCGCCCTGCTACAGCTTTGCTTGAGCGTGAACGGTAAGAGTTCCAAAGGTCCGAGGACATATAACGAGTTAAACCAGGGTTATCAGCAGCACTCGCCATCATGGAACCTTTACCGAATTGCTCCAACCAAGCTTGCCAATAGTCTGCCGTGATTCTCATATTAAACATATCTGAAGCTAAGGTCTCCAGATGGGCTCGCACATGATCTCTTACGGCAGGGTAATAACGGATATTCCCTTTTGCAGTCTCCACAATGAGATTTGCAAGGGAAATAGTTTCGGCAAGAAGGGCGTTTCTCAAATCTCTCGCAGCTCCCGCTCCATCATAGCCAACGTATCCATTCGTCATCGCGTATCCTCCGATAGTTGTACGTTCAATAGGTTTGGATACTTGACTCCCTCAACCACATCAACCTGATATGGACGGCCATCCAGCATAATGCGATCTGGAGACACTAAATCAGGATCTTGTGGCCTGCGAACATCCACTGTCGTCTGTATGACAAGTAAATACTTGGTTGATGGCAGCAACCCAGGTTCCTCGCGCCGTAAGTCAGCTGTTACGAATTGTGCAAAACAGACAACATCAGAAGCAACGGGAATGAATTCCGGATCGCCAACCGAGTTATCGTTTTTATCAAAGTTTCGCTTATAGCGCTGAACCTCTACTGAAACATTGCTCTTTAACAACGAACAGTATTTATCGCGATCCACTGTCAGCCGCATGGTCAGGACTTGGAATGTTGCATCCGTCTGAACCACATCTCCCAATTCAACAACCGACTTAGGAGAAAACAAGCCGTTGTAGACGTATTCCTTGCCCATTACAGTCGTCGCTTTGGTTTCTCGCGATAAGATTACCTTTTCTTCTTCCTCGCCGATTGTACAAGGTGTGTGACGGTGCGAGAACTCACTAAACACTTCCTCACCCCTTACATAGCGATTCTTTAAACCGAGTTGGCCCCGCTACACCAAAAATAGGAGCAGGCGATTTATCGCCGCCCCCATCATCAATAAGCTCAATATACTCATATGCCTCGCCGGATAATTGCTCTGCCCGCTCGTTCCAATCGACCGCTTGATTCTCAATGGAGAAATCAAAATCCTTTTTCGCTCGCTTAACCCTCGCCCACATAGCAGGGGCAAGTATAGCAGCCACCATTAAAACAGCAGCTGCGTATAGGTAGATGGCATTGTCATCCGTCAATTCGGCGTAATTAGGTACGCTGGCAATGACCTTGGCTTCTGCTATCGGCAAAACAGAAAGAGCGTCTATATCGGTATTGGATACAATATCCTCACCGACGCCTAGACGCCCTCTTATTTCATCATGGTATGTTTCTGTTGTTAGGATTTTATTCGCCATGAGCGGCACCGCCAGCCGCTTTTGCAGCAGCGATCGCAACATGTAATTCATCAGCAGTCATCTTGGTATAACCAGGGATTTTCATTTCCTTCGCGGTTGATTTCAGTTCTTTCAATTCACCATCCGCTTGAAGGGTATTCAATTGTTCCCTTAGTTCCGCTTCGCGGTCGTTAGCCTTCTGGAGTTCGGACTGCAGCTCAAGTTCGCGTTCAGTCGGGTTATCGTTTACAAGTTCATTACTATTTACGATTACCGCTATAAGCTCACCAGTGGCTGCATTGCGGCTCTGCTTAAGTGCAATTTCCACCAGACCATCAGGAGCATCAGTTACGATATCTCCAGCATTGTATTCCCCAACAGCATCAACCAACACTTTTACGATTGTCATGGTATGCCCCTCCCTTACGCCACTGTAGCGAAGATATGCCAATTGACGTATTTAAGACGCGGCAGCACGGTAGCGCCGTTGATAACTTGCCATTGATCTGGATCACCGCTAATTAGTTTAGGCAATGCAAACTTACCAGGGTGACCAGTGAAAATATCCTCGTAATTGTTAGGACTCGTAACCAGATCCATCATTGATCCAGTCATACCTTGCCCAACTATAATTACTGCATTGTCAGGGATGAATGGGAAGAAGTTACCGGAGTCGTCAATATAGCCGCCGTCATAAACTTCATATTGCAGGCCATTTAGGTTTTGATCAATGATTGTTGCCAGCGTGTCCGCTGTAACTACATTTTTCCCATGTGTATGCTTAAGCAACTCGCGAATTTTTTCATTTTGCTTGAGGTAAGTATCAACCTTTTTATTCGCAATGATTTTTATTGCCCTTGCACCACTGCCACGGAAACGCAAAATCCAATCATCCAAATCCTTGAGCGGATCTGCAGTAGCAGTATTGCTCCACAGAACCGACGCTGTAGGCTTGTTATTTGCCGGAACACCGTAATCGATTGTTCTAGCCGGTTTAGTTGAAGTTGCCGGAATAACAAGAGTGCCCGTAAGGGACTGCCAGCGCATCCACTCAAACCGAGTTTCAAGACGAGCATTTAGACCGACCATTCGTTCAACCATATACTCCTCAGCCCAAAGCTGATCCAGCTTAGAACCAGGCTTTCGTAACACGGCCATTTTTTCACGATCAATAACTACCTTTTCTCTCCACTCCTGATTGGTAAAACTCATTTCTTTCACTACAGGTGGAGTATGAATCGGCGAAGGATCGTTTAATGATGTAGGAGGAGTCATACCTGTGTCATCGTAAGTCACATCGTATTCAATGGTTAACCCTCTCTCCGTTTTTAGGTCGACGCCGCCAGTGAGGAGCTGAGCCCCACGAAAGGAGTTTATATCAGTTCGAATATTTTGAACAACTTCTGTCAAGTACAATGGATCAAGTACATTGATTGCCATAATTCGTTTTCCCCCTTATGCAAAATAGCAAAGCTTCAACGCTGTTTTAGCAGCCGAAGTAATGCCCGTTAATTTTGATTCCGTGAATATACCAGCGATCCACGCAGAAGCTCCAATATCAGAAATGGTTGTATCTTGATCGTTGTCCAAGATACAAACTGCCGTTTGAGATCCATCTGTCGCTGCTGATGTGTAAGGAACGAACTTGCTTGTGGCAGTAACCTTGCCGAGGATTGTCCCTTTTTTAATAACACCATTCCCCATTGCCAAGAGGACGCCACCCGGTAGTTTGGCTTGAAGCTCCGTGGCTGCAAGAACTTCGGTAAATTCCTTCGTTCGCACCAGACCGGGACCAGGTGCGCCATTATATTGTGCGTATGGCATGATTATTGACCCTCCTTAATCAGATGTCCGTGACCTGTCTTCTTCAGAGAAGCTATTGCATCCTCACGAGCAGCAGCTTGAAGTTGTTCAGGCGTCTTCTCCGCTCCGTCATTTTGCTTATTGCTTGGCGCAGCTCCACCCAACGCGCCCGCAGGCAGATCAACATCATCCCCTTGAGTATGACGGCCTCCGCCACCAAGAGCGCTTTGCGCTTGTGCTTCATAGGTAGCAGCTACCTTTTCGATTTCAGATACCGGCAAATGAGAAAGCGCCGTCTTCATTGCTTCCACATTAAAAGCTTCGCCAAGAGCGCGAACGCCAGCTCCACACGCTTGTTCAGTTACCTTCACCTTATAAGCAGCACCATCCACTGCTTGAGCGCTTAAAGCAGCAAGTTTGCTGATAATATCCGTATCGTTTTCAACACCTAATGCAATACGGACTTGCCCAAGAAGTCCATTCGCCACCGTCAAAGAAATTGATTGTGTTTGTTGCGCCGCCAATGCAGCAGCCTTTTGTTCATCTGTCACTGTGTCATCTCCTTCGGCCTGTCTTTCGGCCTCATTATTTTTGCCTTGCTGTATCACAAACCCATCCAAACCGGATTTGCCGCTAAACGAATAAAAGACGCGCCCGCCACTTGGTAGTGACTTCGCATCTTCAGATAAAGCTTCCCATTTTACATTTGATTGTGATTCGGAAGAATTGCTCATTCCGACTACCCCAGCACCTGGATAGGCTCCATCAAAAACGAGTGAGTTTTCCATTAGGTCGCCGTCATTAATATCGATGGTGCAGAGCTTTGTCTCGTACTCTCTGCCACGAATATGGGGGCAAGTACCACCAAAGTATTCCTGTCCGCAAATGGAACATGTTTGACTGAGTACTGTGAAGCCGATAGAAGTATCAAATATAGTTCCAGCATCAATACCTTCAGCTATTTGGTCAATCTTGATATCTCCGACTTCCTGACCCAACTTCATGTAATGGTCTGCATACAGTGCCAGCTCATCTCCATCCATCTGCAAACGGCTGTCGAAGGTTCTCCCCAGCGGGATCGTCATAATGCCTAAGTTAGCCCATGAATGATCAAGCAACAAAGAAACTCCTTCTTTGGCCTGCACGGCCATTTTCCGCAAGAAGTTAGGAGTAAGACGGTAAAACCTTCGCGGAATCATTTGATCTCCCACAAGCTTTGCTGGGAAGACGTAAGCTTCATCCTCAGTAAGCGGTACACGAGCCAATTGATTAATCCTTGTTAATTGCTCAGGAGTTGGTTTTGCCACTTCGCTTATTCACCTCCTTCCGGTGGAGTCTGGTTTTCATTTACTGCAACATGCTTTTTTTCTAGCCTTCCTAAAAGCTCAGCTGGAATTTTAGGATTGAGCCCCAAAGTCCAGCGAACTTCTTCCGCCGTTTCCTTCGGAGTGATGTATCCTTCACTTTCTGCAAGGATGAAATTATCAATCTTAGAGCGTCTATCCCGCTCAACCTCATTCTCAGACCGCAAATCAATTGGAGCGTAATCCACTTCAACCGTTGTCTGTGTTCCCCACACCCTTGCAGACAAAGAAAAAGCCCGCTGCCAGAAACGTTTGGTTACGCTCCGCGCGGACTCTACATTTTTGATATATATTTGGGTATCGACTGAGCTGTACGTCTCTGTCGATCCTTGGTGCCTAGAAAGGATGGTAAGCAGCGTCTTAAGCGACGTTGCCATTTGGGTATCAATAATGTCGATTAGCTTTTTAATATCGATCATTGGGCCGCTATTACCACCCTTGAGATATTCTACTTTTACGCTATCCCAATGAATGAGCGCATCATCAGGATTAAGTGAATTGAAGTGGTTAAGCATCTCGTTCATTTGTTCAGACAGCCACTTCTGCAATGCTGCTGGGTTGCTTTTCACATTCTGAGGCGCACTCTTGATCATAATCTCTTCAATCATGGAGATGTCCAACCTTGGATAACCCTGATTGTGAACTACCGCTTTCAGATCCTGAAGCACTTGTAGGTGAAAGAACACCACTTGAAGCACCGGCAGCATCGGAGTTCGTCCATATGGATCATCCACCATCGGGTCAAATTCTTCATAAATGAATGTTGGAGTATCGATCTTCTTGTACTGACCAAACCATTCCTCGCCTTGGCGCATGCGTGGATTTTTGACATACTGCCATGGCGTAAGCCTATTGGTATCAGCTTCTCGCCTGAACCAAATCAGCGCTGGATCGACTGGTACGATGTCAATTACATCATTACAGCGCTCATTCAGGACAACCTCTCCTGCACAAGCACCGCGCACCATGACCATCATACGTTGTATCGTATCCAGCTTATCCAGCGAGCGCCCATGCTGGTAACCAGGTGACGGCAACGGTGTGTTCAGCATGCTCTTAAGCTCATCCATTACACGTTGCCCGCTTTTATCTTCATTTCCGTTCGGCTTCTTCGCTGTAAACGTTAAAGACGTATCCCCCATCCTCAAGTATGTATAGAGGGCGTAGGATACGTCTGGATGTACAGATATAAGAAGCTCTAGCAATTCCTCTGCCGTGTAGCTTTGAAGCTTCGTCAAATCAATGTTATGAGCTTGCTGGTATTTCTTCGGTAGCCAATTAAATATGCCTAATGGGTTCGCATTCTTCGGAACACTCGCTCTACCAACACCCATCATCCGACGCTTCACCGCTGCCGGAAGCACTGCATTAGCTAAGCTGTAGATAGCTTGCTGATACCATTTCAAGTCTTCACCGCCTCTCTTTGCGGATTTCTATAAATAAAGAATAACATGGTATTTCTTCGATATCACTACGGATATTTATTTTAAAACTACTCATCGCCTCACCATTTCGGAAAAATAAAAAAACACCCATGTGGGTGCTTAAATGTCTTCTTCATATTGTTCACTGCTAATTACAACCATATCGGTTGAACCATCCGGTGGAACAAGGACTTCTGTCGCCTTTGAACGACTAGCAACAACTTTATCTGTTCTAGTCGCTACTAAGAAGTGCTCTATAATCACCTCAGCATTTTTATCGGAAACCCGGTTGAGAGCTTCAATTAATTCTGATACCTTCACTGTAATCACCTTCCTTTCCACACTACAACACACTTCGACAGGAGGTAACAAATTCCTTCTTAATCAAACATGATACAGAGATTAATGACGTTCGGTGAATTAGTGGCAGGTTTGTTCTCCTTCGCACGTGTCATCAACCAATGAACCAACATCTATAAACTTCCTCCCATTTTTTTCCGATGTATTAAGAAAAACTAAAGGAGAATGTCAATGATCATTTCTAGCATTGTAGCTGCAGTAGCATGTTCGATACTGGATGTAATCGGCACTGTTCGCCGTTACTACCTGTTAAAAAGCCCACTACAACTAACAGGAGCTCACCAAACTTCACCACCCGTGAAATCGTATAAAGCCGAACACAAAAGATATTTAGCCTACAAAGCCTTAACACCAGACGAATTTAGATCCGTAAGCTTAGGTGTAAAATCGATAAGTTTAGACAGTCCTATCGAAAAAGTAGCGGACGTTTTTTCAAAAATAGTTCTCGCAACTACGGTCGCATTAGTCACGATTATCCTAACCGCAAACTCTGCCTTAGTTAGTGTCTTGAGTAATGAGGAATTTAAAAAAGACAACATAGTTTGGGCGGATTCAATGAAGAGCTTAGTCTCATCATTTTCAAAATATGGTGACATGGTTGAATCCATATATATAATGGCGGCGGTATTTGCTTGGATAACAATATTTCACTTTATGTGTGTCCAAATAAGAACCGATATGGTTAAGGCTCATCTTGTTGTCATTGAAGAAATTGAAAAGAGCAGGCCATAGATTAAATTCTGTGGCTCTATATCAAACAAAATACATCTTTAATTAACAAAAAAGAAGGCTAGGAAAAGTTTCCTGACCTTCTTAAGATTTATATTTCTATGTCTAAATAATATCATTGGTTTATTACAGTATTACTACGGATTTTCCATTTTGACTATAAAGATAGGCTTTGCAGTAGTATTTAATTGATCTTATTACTATCACCAAGTTCTCTTACCATGCTATACAATCACCACCCCTACGAAAAAAGGATCAGCTTCTATGCTAATCCTAAAAACGAAATTATTTTTAACTAACAGTTTTACGCTATTTAAAAAATCTGAAGCTATTTCCTTCCTCTCGTTTGTCATTCCTCGATGGGGGAGAATGTTTATTGATTTATATGCAATTCTACTAAATTCAACCTTTTGATGGAATTAAGTTGAGTTGGATATAAGAATCTTTCATCGATCTCCAATCGCTATCCACTCCATTAAATTATTAAAAACTTCTCTGTTAATCCGGGTTCCTGAATTTGGACATCCACCATACGCATGGATACAAATAGCCTGATATAATCCATCTTCTAGCCACAGAGGCCCACCACTATTCCCTCCATGAGTATCAATTAGATATTGAATTTTCCGTTCAGTTAAATCATCAGCTTTTATTGTTCCGCTCATTCTCCATTGAGTATCGACCAAAACATCATCTCTATCAGTTGGATATCCCGAATTGACTATTGTTTTATTTTGTAACAAAGAATCAGGATCCGTCCGAAAACCGAAATAGCCAATTTTCTCACCTATTTCATTATCCAACAAAATAGCTCCGTAATCATATTCTATGTCTCCATTTTCAGTCCAACCTTTAACAGACCAAAATTCAGTACTTTTAAAGTTACCAAACGGTTCCTTATCATGGTCTAATCCTGGAACAACTATTATTGATTTATGCCATTTTTTTAAATCATCACTATAAACGCAATGTCCTGCAGTAGCTATTGTATTTTTACCGATAAACCAACCTGTTCCAACAGCAACTAATCCATCTTCTCTTGTTATTATTAATCTGCAAATGCTCCTCCAAGGAAACTTTGTTGTTTCTGATACCTTTATTCTTTCATCAGGTGGGCAAACATCTTGTGGGGGATTTAACTCCACTTCTTCTATTGATGGTAATTTTTTGACTTCGCGAGTAAAATCAAGTTCAGGAATACCTGCGCCATGATTGGATGCAGTAGAAGTAATTGAATTACTAACAATTCGTGATGGAATTATTTCTCCGTTATTACTGACCATATCATTTAAATTCGCCATTATTTATCACTCCTTTTTTATATATTATTTTCTAATACCCATTCAAATATACATACATAAATATGTATAATTTTCACAAAATAAACAATACTAGTTATGTAAGGCAAAATAAGAAAGGTGGTCATAAATTTGGCTGATTTGACAAAAAAATACATTACTGAGCACGCATTGAAGGTACATGATTACAGTTCGTTTGGTCGGGCGTTAGTTGAAAAAGTTCTTCTCGAAGCAGCGAGTAAATTTGAAAATGAGGAAACGTCATTAGAACAAATGGAATTTGATGTGAAGGTGAAAATTGAACCTTATGAGCCTGAAAGTTGTACGATTGTAGTAATATTCGGTGTCGGCGTTCACACAGGATAAAAGTAAATTGTGTTGTTAGATCATGTGAATTAAGAAGCTTTTGTTCGTGCGTTTAGTTTCAAATTAAGGTAAATAAATTGCGTAACTGTTTTGATAAATCGATACGAAGTTTTCACCACAATCATAACCACCCGTTTTGAACTGCACCCCTATTGTTAGACACGATCTAACATTGAAGGTGCAGTTTTTTATGGCCAGATTAACAGCACAAGAAAAAAATACAAGCTGTAAAAAAGTATCTTGAAGGAAAGGAAGGACAGAGAACCGTAGCCGAAAGTATGGTCAATCCTTAGCTGCCAACTCCGCATCAATCTCTTCGGTTTGCTTGCTGATCACATTTGTAAATTGATGTTCTCTGTATAAAAAAGTCTACGTAACCGCCACCTCACGCCTGACAACAGCTTTCCGTCAATTTATCTTTTCACTGCCACACTACCTATGGAAGGAAGCATAATATGTGTATCTGGCTCCATCAAATATTCTCCAAATGTCAAAACGAAAGCGTCGGCTCTGTCTGGAGACTTAAGCCCACGCTTTTTCATATCATCTTTGCTTTCGAGCATGATCTTGCCCTTTGACGTCATTCTCCATTTACGGGTTGAGAGCTGTGAGATTAGAGTATCATCATCGGGAAGCTCAAATTCTGGTTGCAGCCCGTTTATAAAAGCTGTCATATTCGCTTCAAGCTCCGTTCTGATCGTTCCCCACATTTCAGATCCTAAGTTTCCATAATGCTCCTCAAGTGTTCTCCCGTTATTATTGATCGGAACGATTTCCCAATATAGACCCTCTTCTGCTACTATCTCATTTAATCGATCGGTCACGCCTCCACCTACGCCGGTATCATCCACGCGAATAATTACCCGCTCAATTTCAGCATGCTGCTCCAAAATATCTTTTGTCAAACGCACCACCCATCCAGCAGTAACCATCGTGTCCTCTTTGTGATGATGCTTCTGCCCGACCGTCTTTTTGCCTATCCCTGCGTAAATCGATGTTTCGTCGTCACCGAAGCGTGCTACGTCACAACCTACTGTTAATGTTGTACCAGTAGTCGTCACCTTTACTTCTCTCGCCGCAAACTCTGCAGCTTCCAAAGTGATGAATGTCCCAGCTTCGCCACGAGGGAAATTCCCTTCAACACGAACGCGCCATACATCGCTTCCCTCTCCGTATTTCTGCTTGAGCATTGCAATATTATCTTTACTGGTACGTGGGCTGTCCAGACAGGAAACTTGATGCGTCTTATAAATCTCCCTGTCTCGGTTATGAGAATCAAAAAAGAACCCGCTTGTCTTAGTCGGGTTCCCACACATGAAAAGTTTATTATATTCGCCAGATAGTGTACCGAATATCGCGGCCATAATTCGATCATCAACGCCGGAGGCCTCATCGACGATGAACAACATGTGATCCTCATGAAAGCCTTGCATGTTTTCAGGCTTGGTTGCCGTCCTTGCCGTTGCAAACCAGCGCTCCTCGTGCTTGCGCATGTATATCTTCGTCTTTGTCCATTTCAGGACACGCTTTAAAATTGGGCTTTTGGACTGCCATTTACTTATTTCGGCCCATAATACATCATTCAGTTGTTGCCGTGTTGGAGCTGTGCAAACCACCCTTGGGAAAGGAAAACAAGCAAGGAACCACAATGCAATAGCTGCTTCCAGCGCTGTCTTCCCGACCCCTTGCCCCGACCTCACAGTGACAAATCGATGAGTAGCTATGTCGTGTGATACTTTATCTTGCCATTCGTCCGGGTTAAAGTTGAGGATTTCTTTAAAGAAGGTTTTTGGACTCTTCCGATAGATCGGTATCCTGGTGCTGAATGCCTTCATCCGTTTGGTCAAGTTCTCCGTTTGCTTCATCGCCCATTACCCCATTTACCCAGTCATTTATTAGTTCTTCGTCAAGATCGCCTTCACCGGCAGCTTTTTGTTTATCAAGCTCCAGTCTTTCCTTTTCAATTTTGAGTTTTTCTTCTTCCAGCCTACGTTTGTGAGTATCAGGCAGCAGATCAAAATATTTAGACAAAACAGCCAAAGCCTTCATCTTGTCGTGAAGTTTGACGCTGATCCCGTCTTTGCCTTCCTTCACCTCACTGATCATGCTACCATCTACTTCGTGGGATTCCCGTAAGTTTAGGTAGTTCTGTCTTGTTGTTAAAGCATCACCGTTTTCATCAAGAGCTGGTCCTTCCTTGGTATATAACGGAACTTCTTTTTGTCCGAATTCCACGTAATCGTTCATGTTCGCAAATGCGATAGCAGCATACTTGTTCAGTATGTCCATTGCATCAATAAATAGAGCACTCGCCATGTTAGTTTTTAATCGTTTGACTTCTTCGCTCACTTTAACATTTTGCAACAACCGTGAGCCTTGAACGTGTGAAGTATCAGGACTGTATCCAGCTTTCAAAGCAGCTTGCGTCGCATTAAACGTTCTGACATAGTAGATACAAAAAAGCCTTTGTTTATCAGTCAATTCGCCGTTCACATCGTCAAAATCAAATGATATAATCGGGCGCTCTATTTGTTTTTCGGAACGTTCCGTATTATTGGAACGCTCCATTCGTTTATTTGGAACGTTCCGTTCCTTTGGCGCTTCTTCTTCCCATTCCTTTAAAAGCTCAACAGTATCTTGGGTTACATAGACTTCTCTTGGTCTATCCCCTACGAACGGACCAACAAACTTCATTTGCTCCATCGTATCAATAAGCCTAGAAGCTCTCGTATGTCCTATACGTAACCTTCTCTGCAATAAAGAAACCGAGGCTTGTTTCGCCTCGGCTACAATTTGTACTGCTTGTATAAATAGTTCATCGTCACCCCCATCTATCTTGTCCAACGGAAATTCTTTATCAGCGTTCCGTTTCTTTGGATTGGAGCGCTCCATTGGTTTATCGGTCCGTTCCACTTCAATTATTTCTCCAGTAAGAAGGTTCTCCCATTTGTCTTTTGCCTTCCAGCCGCGAACCGTTCCATCTGACACGCCAAGCTGCGATGCTATTTCATTAAGATTGATTTGCCCGGCTGCAGCATTATATATCTCTCTGGCTTCATCCCGCTTCGGATCACGTTGTCTTCCCATCTATATTCACCACCACCTTGTTATTAAAAGGTCAGGAAACTTTTCCTGACCAAAAGAAAAAGACTGCTCATTGTGGCAGCCTTGCGATAATTTCATCATATCTGTCCTTGAAACCATAGCGCTTTAATATGAATAAATTATTTGATCTATATATGGCGTGGTCAGAGTGTAATTCATAAATTATCCTTATTTCTACATCTTGCATGCTAATCTGAAGAATATCGAAAAATTCTTGTTTTCTTTCGTCATTGATACTCGAATTGTGGATGTACCAAATTGTATACATAAAACATCTGTAGTATCTGTCATATGTTTTTTTGACTGCATTAAACTGAGTTTCAAACGCAGATATACGATTCTGACCCGAATCAACTTGAATATCAGTTTCTTTAAGCACAAATTCCAATGCTTTCATTCCTTTAGAGCCGGGATGAAGCGATGGATGCTCTATTTGTTCTGAATAACCGGAAATGGAATCAATGAGCCTGAAAACAATGCTTTCAACCCGTTGAATATTCATTAATTCTCTTTGATCTTTCAATTCCTCCGCCATAATGGCTGTTTCTTTAACTAAATGCTCCATCTCTAAACCTTGAATTTCAAGAGCCTTGGTTTGTAAAGACAAATCTTTTCTTTGCATTATTATTGTGTAGATGATACCAGCAAAAGCTAATCCAGCAAAAAGGGAGTTCACTGCACCGAACATATCTCCAAACGTACCTCTTCCGTCACCTGTTCCTGTACCATAATATGATTGGATAAATATCCACGAAAGCAGCCATAATCCAACCACGCCCATAGCCATCCATAATAAAGGCTGATAATCTCTAAAGGTTTTCTTCATCATAAATCCCCCTGTATCTTCACATATTTTAATTTCTATTCGACAACAGGAAGGAAAGCCCTCTTTTGGCGTCGAAAGTAATAGGTCTAAAGGAGGTGTTATGAATGAGGCTTGTAGAATCACTAGGCATGAAAATCTTATTACCTATCATCTTGGCAGCAGGAGCTTTTGCCGCAATTATGTTGACAGCTAAATTTTTGGATAATGTTTAAGTCAGGCTCCTCTCTGGTAACTGACGCTCACCTTGAAGCTGCTATGCACAATAAGTCCAATGTGGTAGCTTGGCAAGATGGAGAAATCATTGACTACGGTGGCGTGATAGAGAAGATTACCGATCTCACCGTAATAATAAATGGTATGCACTACGTAAAAAGCGCCTGCGAATTCAAGATTCGCTAGGCGCTTTTTGCTTGAATATTGATTCGATATACTGATTCAGCCTTGTGCTCATATCATTGCGCACTGTATGCTTCAGCAGCGCATACTCCGATACATAGCCCCTTAATCTGACCTCATACATAATTCCCTGGTCATTTCGTTTCCGCAATGCTCTCCTGATTTTTCCTGACGGTATCCAGCAGCAAGGGGAGCAGCACATATTCTTTTACCAGTTTCCATTCTGGTTCAGTCAACGTCATGTTACTCATTTCATTCACCTCGCTGTTATTATACACGAACAAACGTTCTTTTAGTATCTTTGTTTCAAAATAAAAAGCCGCTCATTTGAGCGACCTATAATAACATTTTATATTGATTTCATTCCAGTTGAGCTACGGTATTGATACTTACTCGGTAGATGGAAGACGTAAGCCTATCTCCCCATCTTTATTGCGGCCTCGTCCGTAGTCGATTAGAACGAAGTCCAGCGTAGAATTAAGCTTTAGACTTTCCGCTATTGTGGCAATCGCCCGGCGACGCTTGTCCGCAAAAGTCGTTGCTGCTATCCTTGGAATTTCCTTTTTATAACCTGTCTCCATGTAGCGCTGAGCCTTCAGGTATTTCATCCCCTCAATATAAAGCAACTCAGCAGCCTGTTTTTCGTGTGCATCCCGAATATTGCTGATTACGCCCTTGATGATATTGGTGAGGTAAACATAGAATTTATAATTAGCCTCTCGTTTGTCTTTAAGAATGACTGCATTGGCTGTAACGTCCGCTGTCAGCTCATGACCGGTTATTCGTTTGCCGACCGTCCCTTCAGCTGCGAGGAGTTCATATGCAGATAGACCATTCACCCGTTCTTTCATTGCGATTTCATAGTTGCGGCACACATCAACCATAGATGTGTATTTCCCCAACAGCCATTTTGTCTTACGAATATCCTCCTCAGTAATATCATCAAAAAAAGTGATTTGAATAATCTGCCGAGTATCATCTTCATCTATCTTCCGGTCCATAATGGCGACTTCGTTCATTACTCTCACCTCTATACGTTTGCGATTTTTTATTACTTTTAGTATAGAGCCGTTTTGTTGCTCTTTTACTACGGATTCTCGGCCTTTCTCTTACGAGGTGAAGCTATCGGAATGCCGTTTTTCTTAGCCTGCTCGCGCCAATGATCCGTCACTCTGACAATACTTCTAGCTTTGGCCGTCTTAGATTTTGGAACGTTCGCTTTAATAAGCTCCTTGGCATAAATATCATTGAATTTGCCCCAGATATAGCCTTGAGCTGCTGCTTTTTGAATGCCGGCGCAGATGAGATCATACTCAATGCAGCTAAAGAAATGCATTAACTCGCTCATCTTATGTTCGACAAGCGGCTCCAAGGCTGCCCAAGCGCCTTCAACGCAGTTCTCTTTGTTTACCTTCCCCACTGTTACCCTCTCCTCCCCTTGGAATGTCCCGCAGATCGTAAATATAAACTTCGACATCCCTAAACTTGTATTCGCCACTTTTATTGGAATAATGATTTCGGGTTCTTACTACTTTTGCAGAAGGGAAGCGTCCCTCGATTAACTCAATCAAACGCTTTCTGTTATTATCATTATCGAGCAATTCGGGGCTCCGTCCGTTATCTTCATACACAATGTCCCAACCTTCATCCGACAATTGTTTGAGACGGTCCTTTTTATTCTTCTTATCAGTTTCCGGCGTATCGCTAAACATAGAAATATGGTCTAGCATGAAACAGAAGCGTGCTTTGTATTGACCGTATTCTGTGAATTCCTCATCCGACACATGATGGAATCCGTATCTGTTCCACCAGTCCGAAACGATATTTGCTAAATATCTTAGCTGCTCTTTTAAACCATCAATCGGCTTTCCCTCACCTAGTTGTTTCTCCAGCTCACGAATACGCTCGTTCGCTTTACGAATCTGCAAATGACGCTCCTCTTTTTCTTTAGTCAGAACACTTTCATAGTTAAGACTTTTTGATAATTCAGCAAAGTGACTTTCAATTAAGCTCGGAAGAACACCGCTCATTTCCTTGCTTAAGGAATCCGTTTCGATCCATTCGTGAAGCTGTTTAACAGCAAAAAACATATCTTTAGTTGTCTTGAGCAAAACAGATTTTTGATCAGGTGTGAACGCCATAACTTTTTCGCTTGTCATAATATTTATCTCTCCTTTGATTTATCGTCGCCTAATTCCTAGTCGCCACGTTCGGACACAGCGCCGCTGGCAATCATTAAATCAACATCCCACTCGCCGTCGCCAAACCAGTATTTAGCTTTTTTCAGCTTTTCTTTTTCCATGGCTTGGCAATAAGCGCAACGCAATCCTTGAGGCAATTTTTCGCACTCCATTGGTATATCCCTCCCATGTATTTCTGTATTCAGAGAATGTTCATCAAAACAGCGTCATTTGCCGTTCTTCAATGGCCGCTGCTGCCACTGGATTAATCCACAATACTTCTATTCTTGGTTTTCCTCGGTCTGCCGTTGCTGCTCTTTCTTCCCGGTGCCAGTGCTTCAACCGATCATCGTACAGCGGATGTGTATAGCCAGATAATATTACCGGTCCGGAATGAGCGTCTAATACTTCAAGCAGTTCAGCGTGGTCATCCTCATTCATTTCATGCCGATACATCCGTTTTGATCGTGTCGATAAGACATAAGGAGGATCCGCATAAATTAAAACTCCAGGATGACGATAGCGTTCGATAACTTTAAGTGCTGGCTGACTTTCTATTTGTACATCCCTGAGTATGGAAGAGACTGCAGTGATTTCATTCGGTAGATCCTGCCATTGCAATGGGCACGACTTATTCGGAGCTTTGTCATACTGTATGTTGCTTTTCCATCCGGTCCGGTCACTTGTTTTTGAACCGATAGCTTGCCAGCACCTTACTAAAAATCGTCTCGCACGCTCCAATTCATCTTCTACATGTTCATATGAATCGTAATACTCTTCCCGTGAGTACGGTGTCCACTTGATCTTATGTGCCAGTTCTTCTGGCTGATCCCGCACAACTTTGAATAGATTAACGACATCTCCATCAATATCATTTACTGTTTCCAACGGAACTGGCCTTTTACGAAACAACACCGCACCGGATCCGAAGTAAGGTTCAAGATAAGTTGTATGTTCTGTCATATAACTAATAATCCAGTCTGTCATACTCCATTTAGCTCCAGGGTAATTTAGTATTCTTGGTACACCCAATATTCTCACCTCACAAGTGGAAGCCACCAACGGCCTCGTCTATAATGTCCTGGTTAATTCCGATATACCTCATCGTGATCGATGGCGCCGAATGGTTAAATATCTCCTGCAGCAACGCGACGTCTTTGTATCGTTTATAAAAATGATAGCCAAAGGTTTTGCGCAGCGTGTGCGTCCCAATCTCTATCAGACCGACTTCGGCTGCCGCGTAATTGAGAATACGGTACGCCTGTACCCTGCCGATGTTTTGCTTGGTACGATATGATTTAAAGAGCGGATCGCTATCCTTCATTCCCTTGGTGTACTGGTTGATGATCTCACGCAGCTCCGAATTGATTGGGAACCGCTTTTTCTTTTTCGTTTTGCCTTCGATAATGCGAATGTGCGATTTATTCCGTACATCGCGGACGTGCAGCTTCAGCAAGTCCCCGATCCGCAGCCCCACGTTAATTCCCATGACTAGCAAAAACCAATCCCGTTCTGACCGTTTCCTAAGCACTGCCTTCATGCTCTCCAGTTTCTCCACGCTTCGTATCGGTTGCACAACTTCCACTGGCTTCGCCTCCAGTCATGTTTACCTGCTATTCAAAGATGTTGTATCGCCGCTCGCTCTTTCGTCGAACTGTGTAACAGTCTACGACGTACTGTTGAACTACTGCAAACCGCTCTAGGTGTAGTAATTCTTCAATCCTCTTCAGGTACTGCAACGGGCAACTTCTCGGTAACCCCTAGTTTTCGTTTCCCCATCGCACAGCTCCTTTAAAATGTATTTTCAGGACTCTCACCTCTGTCTCCACATCTTCACAGTTCAATTTACAGATCCCAAATTATGGCTTATTATTGAGGTATTCTATATTGAAAGTGAGGTGAAATCTATATGGGACATCTGAAAATAACTTATGAACGAGATTCGAACGCCTATGGAGAACATTCAATTAAACGAGAAGAACAGTTATTTGAAATTTTAAAAAGTAATGGAGATCTAATCGTGAATACAAAATCGAATTTTACGTTTAATACAGATTGGAATGCTTACATGGTTGTTCACTATGTAAGAAACATTCTCGAACCTGACTGCTCCTTCAAAGTTGTTGGCAATAATGAATCAGTTGAATTACTTTCGGGTTCATATTTAAAGTAAAAAGCTTATTCCCTCGCTTTTTTCCTGAGAGTGGGGGAATAATTTAGACAGTCCGACCTAAGATTATTCATTCAATTACTTGGCTTCGGTAGCTTACACCTTAGACTCGCATGGTCCTTTTACTTCAAACTGCTCCAAGCGGTCATTGTGTTTGTTGCTTGCACAGTAAGAGTAAATCTGACCATTGTTCGTATAAACTTCCACTCTGTCAACGCTAATAATCACGATTTTTAAAACCTGAGCAATAGACATAAAACCAAGGGTCATAAAAGTAACATGAAGCCTGGCCATGTTACGCTTTAAATCATCGTTTTTGAGCAATGGACTCCATTCGACTGTGTATGCCAATCATTTTCACCCCTTCGTCTTTCCTTCGTAGTATGGATTAACCACAAACATTCGGAGTTTTCAATACGTTACGTACGCTTTCCAACGAACTCCAGTTGTTCAACGATACTATTAAAATCACGTTCCATTTTTTCGTAGCGTTCCAAATCCCCTTTTTCAATAGCCTCTGCCATAAGGTCACCATACCCGACCAGTTGCTCTAACAAATTACGACGCTCATTCAAATCTGCAATCTGTACTTTGAGATCCAATTCATTCACGCTCCCTATTATTCAATATGTTGTGTCGGTTTTTCTTTCAAACCCACCACAACTCACTAGGTCATCGTCCAAATATTCCGTTCGTGGCTCATGAAAAAACGGCTTAGACGTACAACACCGTTTCCCATCTTTTAAGTAAAAGAACTTACATTCTTCACATCTATCATGGCTAGTATCGGGACCTTCGTTGTATATTGCTGCACAAGCCTTGCCGCTGGGTATAAAAAACATGCATCTGTCGCCAGTTATTGAGCATGTTGTTCCAGTTGCTGCTGAACAACCCATACCAAACACCACCTATCTATTAAGTGTCCTCCTAGTACCCGTTAGCCTGACCGTCCCAATTCCAGAGCCCTTGCTGCCCCTTGGCTGGGATCGGCTCCGCAATCCTCTGAACCTCTGTAAGCTCCCATGCGTAACGGCCGTCATCATACCAGCCAAACGACCTTTCCGTGTCGCTGATCACTTTGTGATTATAGACAACGCCGACCACCTCATATTCGATATCTGGACGCTTCCGCAACAGAACTTTGTCGTGGTCATCCCATTTCCAACACTCTCTCAGCTGCGTGATTGCAACAACAACTCCCGTTGGCAGGTTGTCTGCCGTATAACCATGCTTAGCGAGCGTTGATTTAATAGGCTCTGACTCGCAAGCCTCTTTGTCTACCTTCTTACCAGCATGGATAGCGATAGGCCCGCGGTGTTTCGTCGTCCAGCTGCGCGTTTCAAAACGTTTCTCACCAAGAGCTATGAGCGTAGCCCATGGCTGTATGATCGTAATAGCTTTCATGTTTGTTCCCTCCTGTATTGGATGGCAGACCCGCAGGCCTACTCTTTTAAGTGAATCATTTCATCCTTGTACCGCTGCTTGATAAACTCGTCATGATTTTTATTTGCCACATTCGGGTGCCTGTGCCGCTGTTTTAAATACTCCGGCCCTACGTGGTCTATTGAAGCAGGCGGGCTGCTCCAGTATGAGTCGGTGCTGATACCGCGGCCATCCGTAAATCGTGACATGATGTTTCCGTCCTGATCTTTCCACATTGCGAATTTCAATCGCTTTGCCATCGTGTGTCCGCCTCCTTTACCCTCTATAGGGGGTTAAAATAAGCTCTGCTGCCCATATTGTGCTGCTATTGGGTTGATCCAAAGAATTTCCTCTCGCTTCTCCGCCGATTCCGCTTGCGCAACTCTCGTCTCTCGCCGCCAATGTCCCAGCAAGTCATCATATAACTCGCATGCATACCCACTTAACAAAACTGGTCCCGGATGTTTATCCAGAGTTCCTAATAGCTCAACATGATCAGCCTCGTTCATTTCGCATTTGTACATACGCCCCCTTCTTGTACTAAGTACATAGGGTGGATCGGCATATATAAGCACTTCGGGCCTTGCATATCGAGATATCAATTGAGTAGCGAGTTGATGCTCCAACTGTACAGTTTTCAACCTGTTAGTTAACCGCATGATTTTATCTGGGACTTCATTCCACTGCCTCACCGGCCTCGGGCCGTTATGGTCGATGATATGACGCCATCCATTTCGATCGCTGCTCCTCGCTCCCCGAGCCATCCATTGCTTAGCTAGGAAACGTCTGGCTCTCTCTAAATCATCGATTCCTTCTAGTTCGTATGATTCGTAATATTCCTGTCTGCTATATGGCGTCCAGTTTACTAATCTGGCCAATTCGTCTGGATGATCACGAATGATTCGAAATAGATTCACAACATTTTCATCCAAGTCATTTATCACTTCTAAGGGGACTGGTTCTTTATTGAAGAACACCGCTCCTGAACCAAAGAATGGTTCTAAGTAAGTCTTATGCGGCGGCATGTGGCTAATAATCCAATCGGCCATTGACCACTTGCTGCCGGGGTAGTGTAAGATGCGCGGTGCGCTCATTTGGTGTGTCCTCCTCTCTGTATGGAGCTATAGCCCCTAAACTAACTGCTTACCAGCTTCCGTTACGCTGTAATATGCTGATTCATCGTCCCAACCCGGGCGCTTTATAGCGAAGACCCTTTCCACAAGATCGTTCCATTCCTTGTTGTTCGCATCAGTGTAAAAGAGATTCCGCGTAGCCTCTTTGCTGTAATTTAATCCAAGCGCATGCTTGATTTGTTCAAGCTGACTTTCCGTGACTTTGTTGCCCATTTGTACACTCTCCTCATATTTATTTGATGGCAAGAAGAAATTATCTACTAGGCAAGTTGTTTGCCTAGACCCATGACTAGAACGATCATATTTTCACCTACAAAAGGTCTCGGAATGAATTTTTTTTTTGTCTTTTGCACATACTTAAGCATGTTTGAATGCAAATAAAAACTAATAATATGGAGGTAATTTAAAAGTGAGTATCAAAAACGAAACTATTTTAAAATCAGATGAACTGGAATCCTTGTTAAGAATTGATTGGCCTAGTTGGTCTAAATTTAAAATTGCTGCTGTTATTAAAGATAACGACAAAATATGTATAGTCGTGTCTTATGATGGTGACGTTAAATACGAGAATTGTATTACTGTAGGAAATGTATGTTATAGTGATAGCGATGTTTCAATAGCTGAATGGCTTGGTGTGAAAGTATATTTCAAAAAAATCGAAGCGTGTATAACCCCATCAGCCTATGTTAAGGGAGAGATTTGGGCCAAAGAACCTATCTTTTCTTCAAAACATAAATTAGGGGAATTCAACATTGAACTTTAACAGGAGTAAATTACATTTGTGGTGACTTCGACTTAGTAAATTAACTCTAAAGAAAATCCTCCTCGCCTTTGCTTAGAAGCAAAAAGGCGAGGTTTTCTCATCTATCCATTTCTCTGTCTGCAGTCTTGATTTTTGGTCTGGTCTACAGTAAAATTGGGATCGACACTTTCATGTGCCACCGGAATTGGTTCGATTCCAATGCTCTCCTGCTTGGCGGTTCTATTAGAACACAACGTGTACTTGCTAAGTCTCTATGCTGGACTAGTAAGTGCTGCAGTTGCCAACCTTTTAGAAGCTTTATCTAAGAAGGGAATGTTGCTAATGAGCGCAATCATTATCTTGTTGTCCCTGGTGGCTTGCGGAGAGTTGGTGTAATGGTAGCACGGGTTATCATAGCGATACCTAGGGACAACCTCATAATCGACACCGTCCATTTGGACGGTTTTTAGTTTTTTCTTTTATTCCTCAAACGAAAGCAGTTCTTCCTTTGACTACGATGTGCGAAACTTTTGCCTGAAAGGTGGATGATGGTATTCATATTTCTTCTCCTTTCATTTTGTTTCGTAATTAATCCAAGCCTTGCGAATAACCAATGCATGTGCATGTCCCGCCTGTTTGGTTATTCCCAGACGTTTTCCAGCTTGAGAAGCGTTCAATCCTTTAAGCATAAGTTGTACCATCTGTCCACGTTTGTGAGTGCGTCCAGATGCGGGAAACTGGCTTAGAAAATCAGATACGACTACTTCGGATGTATCCAACTCCTTACTGGCATACAAGTCTATCAAGCTATATTTCATATCATCTTTTCCTTCCGCAGACACCACTCGCAGTTGCAAATAATATTTAGCGTGTTCCACGTACTCCACAGGACAACCAAATTGCGCCGACAGATCAGCTGAATTTATTGATGCTAAATCCATTCGTTTGATTCGTTCTGCTAGCTGCCCTATATGTCGAGGTACTCTAATCGCAGAACTAGCATCAATCCCATGCAGCCTGCTGAAAATAGATCATCATAGTCGAGAGCTGGATCTCGCAGCCGCCAACTCATACGACGGGCTATCTTACGAACAAGATTAAGATTATCGATCACCATTTGATGTAGTTCTTCAGGAAAAATATCCATCTTCTATCACCTCAATCATTAAAGTGACCCCCAGATACAGCTGCAGCAACATACAAATCAAGTTTTTTTGTCAATTCTACAATTTGAAGCTTGTCTGAAACATCCCATCTGATTTCCCTAGTAATTTCTGGGTTAGTGTGAGAAGTTGCTAAAAAAGCCAATAGGAAAGGTTGCCATAATTTCTTGTTTGAATGAATAGTTTCATGGTGTTCAGCGCAAAGCAAAACACAATTATCAGTTCGATACGTACCACCCTGTGAACCATAAATAACCCTATGAAGATGCAATCCTGGACCGGGTCTTCCACAAGCAAGACACCAGTTCCCATCTCTTTCAAATATTGTTTTCCTAACTGATTGTTTTGAAATATGATGCCCCACCCTCTTGCCATGTTTAAAACGACCATTCTTACTTCCGCGATTATCTAAAGAATTGTTAATGAAATTCTTTATAGGGTGATCTATGAGCCACTTCCCATAGCAATCTTTGGAGCAGAATTTCCCATTCTTCCGTTTAAGGTAACTGCGTTTGGCATAAAAATCCTTGGAACATTGTTTGCACTGTTTAGTTTTTCCTTTCAACAATGCGGGGATAGGAACACCTAACCGATTTCCACTTTGAGCAATACCCATACAAACTTTACTGCAATAATTATTGCTCCCATGACGATTCACCTGATCTGCACGACGTTCGAAATCATTTTTACATTCAGAGCAGTGAATCATCGTGTACGCTCTTCCATCGCGCCGATATGTGCCTTCCTTAGAATTCAATCGGCCGTTATGACCGGAAACAAACCGCTTAGGAGTGTATACCTTTCCTCCACAGCCGCAAAGGCAAAGTCTTTCTTTTGTCTTCTTCAAACCTTCAGGGTTATTGACTAAAGTTCCCTTTCCGAGACATTGAGGACAATTCTTTGTTCTAACAGGCGTTAATCCTGACCATTTGCAATCACCACAGATTTTAAACGCTTTAGATGTCAAATCATCACCGTCCATTACTTCTGCTTTAGTAAGATGATGAGCAAGGATGTTCTGTTTCCACTCCAACAAAGGCTTCTTCGCCTTCTTTTTCTGTTGAAGGCTATTGTATGGCTTCTTTCCTTTTTCCTTCTTTACCGGCTTTGGAAACATCAACCTTGCTCACCTCTTTTCTGTTGTTTTTCTACTTTTATTGTCATCCACATCTAATGCGGATGTACTACGGATTCTGAACGATTAGAGCTTTTCGATATAACCCGCAGTTGCCAAAACATCGTAATGCCGCGCTCTTTCTTCTGCCGAAAACCGGATTGGAAGTACCGACTGCGCTGCATAGAATGCAGAGGCTGCACTGTATTTTTCTGTGCCAGCATGCCGTAATTCCTGAATCTCATCAAAAACAGAAAACTCGAATTGATAATCTGGAAGCGCCTGCTTCCATCCGCGCAACAATCCATAATGAATAATGTAAAAGTTCGCTTCTGGCAGCTCATACGGCTTAAGCCCTTTGATGATATGCACCATATTGCTTCCCGCTCCTCCATAGGCAGATCATCCAGTTCCGTTAAGTTAATATTCTTCATAGCAATCCTTTCATAGCGCCAAGGAAAAGTTTCCTGAACACATAAAAATCAGAATATTCAATCTATTTAGTTCGATTAGAAGCTCTCTCTTCATGAATCCTTTTATTCATAGCTTCTTTGTAGGCGATCAACCTGTGATACCTTAATGAGCCAAGCTTCCGTTTATGAAACGGTATCATAGCAAACTGCATTGCTTTTCGAAAATAGAACCTAATCCGATCAATATTTGTCTTCATACTTTACCTTGATCAAGGAGAACTATTAACCCTTCGAGTTTCCATAAAGCCATGGCCTTATCGAATCCGGCGGTTATCTCCTTTACGTACTTCCTACTCCCTTTACCGCTTACAGTGCGAGCATGTGGACAGAATTTAGCGTTAATACCTTCGCGGCGGCTAACCAATTTTATTACTGGAAGTCGATTTTCTTTTTCCAGCGTTACTATAAAAGCCACTCCCCCACTTGCCACAATTTTTTCGATTGGCTCCTTTAAAACTTCAACGCGCCATCCTGTCTCCTTACGAAATGCATCAACTGCTTGCTCGTCCGTAAAATACTGAACATGGTCCATAATTGAACCACCCTGTTGCTCCTCATATACCCTTGCACGAATCATCTGAATTCCCTTCTGCCCCACTAAGGACGTTGTATTTAATTGCAGCGGATATCCGCGACGCTTCACAGCGTTTCGGCTGGTTTCCCTCCAGCCTCATCAGGCGGTTTTGGTAAATAAGTTTTAGCATCCACGAATACCCTTCTGCGTTAATCTGTTGTAAGTGTGTGGGACTGGGTGGAACTGCTGCTTAATAACTATAGCCATCGGAACAAAAAATTCTTCTTGATACCTAAAAGTCACCATTCTCGTTTTTTCTCCGAACCATTTCACCCAAAAAAACTTTTTGCCACATATTTTCAAAACTCGTTTTAACATGACTAATCCCCTCCAAATTTATATTGCGGATTACCGCGAGCATATCGTGAGTTAGCACGATATGCTTTCGGCCAGTTTCCCTCTGGCAGCTCATCAGGCGGTTAGAGTAACTTAGCCAGTTGCTGAATTGCTTCGCGGCTGTATAGCTTCCCTTCGAAGCTGATTAGGTTATCTTGGCTGCCAGTTATAGCGCAACCTGGCTTATATTGACGGAAGACGATGGTCTCACCGTCCACGAAAATTTCTAGCGGATCGCCTTCTGCGATTCCAAAAGTACGGCGAAGCTCCATTGGAATGACCACTCGGCCCAATTCATCTACCTTACGAACTATTCCTGTTGCTTTTAACATCTAAACAACCTCCTATGCGTTTGCTCGCCAGCTAATTGTGAGGCAAAATCCCTGATACTAACATCCATCGCATTTATCAAGATCGCCGCTGTAGTCGTCAACATCGACCCACATTCCGCAGCATGGACACTCCCGTACATACTGAGCGCTGTCTTCCCATAATCTTTTGAGCTTGTTTTCCACATAATCCTTTGCTTCATCTTCCGTCATTTTTCCAATGGGCATATGATTGCTCCTTCATAATTACTTAATTTCGTTATTTAGTATTTATAATCACATTATATTTCCGTTATGTCGTAACGTCAATACCCAAATACGAAATTGCGTAATTTCATTGTCTGTGATATTATCAATGAATAGGTGGTGTTAGTGTTGGCACAAATATATATTAGGGTTCAAGAGTTGATCGATGAAAAAGGCTGGACTCAAAAGCATTTAGCAGAAATAACAGGATTAAGAAGAGCAGCAGTAAGTGAGTTATGTAACAACATGAGGACATCGATTAATAGGGAGCATTTAGAAAAAATTGCTGAAGCATTTGGTTTAAAAAATATTAACGAGCTAATTGAGCTTAAGGTGGAGCAAGAAGGGTAATCCCTCCTATGCTCCTTTTGTTTTGTTCTTGAGTTTGGCTATAACCTTATCCAGATGCTTGCCAACCTCCGTTTGTGCTATCGCCCGATCTTCTTCGCTTTCCGTTTTCTCTCCCATAATCCCAGCAAACTGAGCTGTCTTAAACCCAAGCGCTTCCATCATCTGCTCATCGCTGCCATTACCGCACACAAGATAGTAACTAATGACAGAATCTTTCTGGCCCATCCGATGCGTCCGATCCTCACACTGGCTATGGATACCTGGTGACCAATCTAACTCTCCGAATACATTGATATTTGCTCGATGTTGGAGTCCATCAATACCGGCTGCAGCGCGCAGCGAAATAATAATAAGGCTTGTTTCCCCTTTAATGAATTTATCCTTCGATTCTTCTTTTTGTTTGGCCGTTTCCAAACCAGTAACTTTAACCGGATTGAATTTGCTCAACTCTTCCAGCCATACCTCATATACCTCATGATGGTATCCGTATAGCACGACAGCTTCACCAGCTTCGAGGAGCATCTTAACGAATGCCGCCACATATGGAGCTTTAGAAACGCCTGTAGCCCTTCTCATTCGTTCTCCTATTTCGCGTTTAGCTCGTCCCTTCTCAAAGTGGTCGGCAATCGTGTCGTACCGCTCAATTAGTTCAAATACTGATTTCATTTCCCTTGTAAATGTCTTCTCGTCGGAATCAATGTCCTGAACAATTCGACGTTTGGCCGGAAGTTCAGAGAGAACTTCTTCTTTGGTGCGTCTTAGCATTAAGCCTTCCCGCCTCAAATGCTCGCCTAGCAGTTCTGGATCGGTTACTGTCATTTCGCCATAACCATAGCACCATTCCCGCGTGAAGCTGCCCCAATCTCCTAAGCATTGATGTTCAAGGATATTCATGACGTTCCAGATTTCACCCCCGCCGTTGTACACAGGCGTGCCGGATAATCCCACGGCATTTCCTGTGCTCGACGCAAGCAAGTTTAGTTTCATCAGGAAATAATGATATCTCTGTAGGCAACGGCTGTGGATGAATGAAGTTCATGATTTGTTTACGCCACTGTGCCTGCACACTTGTGGGAACGACTATAATGCCAGGAAACTTGTTTTGAGCTGCGATCCAAGCCAGTGCTTCAACGGTTTTGCCAAGCCCCATATCGTCCGCCAAAAGTGTCGGAGCATTATTCGAAAGGAAAGCTACTCCTTCCTTTTGGAACTCTGTCAGTGAACCTTTAAAGATCAATGGCGATGGCTCCACTTTTTGAGGGGCCATCCTGATTGCTTCCCGCTTGAGTACATATTCCTTGGCAACTGTATAATCTTGCTGCCATTTTTCTTGATCGATAACTTTTAATGGGTATCGCATCATTAACCAATTAAGATCGCCGTTTGTGCGCTTGCTCGACTTAAATCTTGCAATTCCTTTATGACGACCTTCCGCTCCCGGAAACATCCGTTTAGCCGCCTGACATACAACGGGCTCGCCTTCAATAATCCAACTATTTGTTACTGTCTCATATTTCAATGTGCCGTAATAATGATTGCTCTCTTTCGGCTGCCGAAGGTAATCCGGTAACTCTAAAGCTTGCATGCTCATCACCTCATCTACTGGCTATGCCCCATAGTTTTCTTAATCCGATTGATACAACAGGTTTGCCATTTATTGTTTCTGGTAAATCCATATAGCGTTCTATTACAAGGATTAAGCCCGATACCTGGTCAAAAGCAGCATAACGTTCAAGTTGCCTGAAAACTGCTTGTTCATTCGGCTTACCTTTTTTGGCTTCAATACCGATTCCGTTGTCCGTTAAAAAGTCAATTCTATTGTTTGGTCCGAGAAGGAACTCGTTTTGATACGAGATGCCTTCAACGTCCAATTCTTTTGCAATGAGCTGATGAAGCCGGTACTCATCGATTAAAATATGACTCCGTATTTTCTTTAAGGCTAGGACTGTGCTATCCATCAGTGCACTAACACCCTCTCCGCTGTATCATTCGGCGTTACCCAAATGTCCTGATGAGTAAAGATGAATGTCTCTCCAGCTGCAGACATGACCATAGCCATCAAAATGACGTTTGCCATCTCTTGTGCAGCATCAGGCGGAACGGCATTACCTACATATTCCCGTGCCTTTGCGTCCTTGCAGCCTTCTATTTGAAATGGCCTACCGTCTGGAAGCTTACTCGGGAACCCCTGAAGCGCAGCGAGTTCATAAGTCGTTAGCGGCCTGTGCCAGGTCCCGTCCTCCGCAATAATGATCATGATGCAACCCTCGTTATATTCCGGCATTCGCGGATCTGCAATAGCTGAATTACCTGAATGCACATCCCCTGAACCGGTTACGGTCTTCGCTGGCTCGTCCCACTCCTGAACACCGTATGTCCCTGAGCGTGGAGCGCAGCCAAGTCTAGGATCATTGATAGACGGAGCGCCGCACTGTACATCGGTTTGACCGAGAATTGTATTAGACGACTCCTGCCAGTCTTCAACCCGGTATGTGCCTGGATACCTACCGTCGCGAACGTTTAATCGCGGATCGGCAGCGCGAGCATCAGCAATTGCTATTGCCCCGCTGCCGAAGCGTGTACCGGTAACACATGGAGCTGGTTGATCATCTCGAACGATACGATACACGCTACCATGACGGCTCTCACGCTCTTTAAGTCGTGGATCGCCAACGCATAAGGAACCATTGTTTGGCCGCGCTGCCCCGGTTACGGTTGGCCCCGGCTTATCAGCTTTCGACACTCGGTAGATTGATCGATGTGTACCCTCTGAAAATCCTGTTCGTGGGTCGTTAATCGCTGATAACCCGTTACTTCTACCCACTCCTGCGCCACCTGTTACGGTCCGACCTGTTGCGTCCCACTCATCTACAGCCCATGCTCCAGCTCGCGGTTCATGCTCTAGGCGATATCGCTCGAACTCTACCTTTTCAAGGTCTCGCCAGTCTCCTCCAGCAGGGATAAAGGCGAGTCGTTCCCACGTCTTGCGTTGCAGCATCGGCAGGCGGTGCATTGGACCACCGTTAACCTCGTCTCCCGGCAATGGCAGATCACCTATTACCTGTCCGATCGTTTTTAGCGGTTTAGTCTCCGGCTTGTAAACAAATGCAGGCATGCGGCTTTCGTTTCTGGCGATCAGCAGATACCTCTTACGATGCTGCCCAAGCCCACCAATCTCACCACAATCATGGGTTTCATCATTAACTACATAACCGTATTTTTTAAGTGTGGCCTTGATGCGCTCCAATATTTTCTTGCCCCGCGTCTTAATGCGTGGAACGTTTTCTAGAAGAAACAATGCCGGTAGTTCTCCGCCGTAGTCTCGGCATGCTGCTAACGCTATATCGATTCCCCGGATGGTAAGTAGATTCAAAGCTTGATATTTCTTGGTGCTAGCCGATTTCTCTGGCAGCAGCCCGCTGAATCCTTTGCATGGTGGTGAAGTAAAAATTACATCCGGAACTTGCTCTCCAAACGCCCGCCAGATGTCCCATGGTTCAGCTTCATGCCAGTTTTCTGGAGGCTCCTTACCAAAAAAGTCTGTATACTGCTGTCGGTCAAATAAGTCCATTTGGACGGCCTTTCCGCCCGTTATACGCTCATAGTTGGCACATACAACCGGATCGGCATCAATGCTTACAAGGCTTCTAAAACTCGCGATTTTACCCATGTACTCTGCACGCGCTCCTTTGAAGCCAAGAGCGCCGCCACCTATACCGCCAAACAGATATGCTGCCGTATATTCGGTTTTCATTGATTAATCCCCCATGTGATAGGCTGGTAGTTTTAAGAAGCCGTCATCAAGGATAGCTTCGATTTGATTAGGATCGGTCGCAATACCCCAATGCCCATGACGCTGGAAGATTTCAATAATTTCTGGCGCATACGGCTCATCGATGTTGGCGACCAAGTAAGTATTAATATCTTTCCCTTCGAGGAAACGAGCTTGATCAACCTTCCAAAGCAAACTCGAAAGAATGCTTCTGTCATGATCGTCTAAATGCAACTTGATATCCTCGTTTTTAATGACAGTGAATTTAATTTCAATTCCTTCTGCTAAGTTGCTGTTTGTTACGACCATTTACAACACCCTTTCTCTGTTTGGACACTCTTTGTAGTAATTCTTTTTCTGCCTTCCTCATAGCTGCCTTCTCTTTTTTTATCTCATCCAGTCCCAACCATTTCCCGCGCTTCTTTGTTATAAGATGCAATTTCAAATCAGGAAATTTCGAATTGAAAAGTTTGATTTTGATTCGAAATGAAGGAGTCTCCACACCTTTTATATCTATAATTGCTTGCTGACCATCAGCATAAGTGACGAGGAAATCAGCAATGTACTTGATCGAAGGACTTTCCTGCAGGACGTAAACGGGTTGGCATGTAATCTCGGTGACAACTCCATCCTTTTGTAGCCGCAGCAGTTCTTGGTAGTATTCGCCCTCCATCTGACTATCGAAGCGCACACCAGTTATATCCAGTTTGTATTTCTTGATTAGTGCTTCCTCGAATAGTGTTCCATCTGCCGTTACAATGACTTTCTTTGCATTGTACTTACTCATTAATGAGTCCGATAAGGCAAAATGATATAAAGATCGTTTGAATCCTCTGGCCCTTGGATTGTAAATGGTTTAAGACGGTCCTCAAAGCATAGAACGACCTGCTGTGAATCCAATGCCTTTAAAGCATCTAAAGCAAATTCAATATTAAATACGGTTGTTATCTCATCACCCTCGACTTGCAGGAGATCAACAGATACTGCAGCATCTCCACCTTCTGTGTTGGATTCAATCATCATTTCTTTAGAAATCGTCACTTTTGCTTTGTGGACACTATCCGAACTTGCAATAATATCTACATTTTCTAGCGCTGAAATCATGCTCCTAGTCGTTACTTGCGCTGTTAATTTGTGTGAGATTTTAATTAATCGATCAAGATCCGGGAATTCTCCTTCCAAAACCCTTGAATAATATACAAGCTCCTTCATTTCTGCTAAAAATCCATATGCTCCGAATGTGAAATTAATCCCATCATCGGGTGCGATTTTAATGAAAGTATTCAAGCTTTCTCGGCTGACCACCGTTGATATTTGAGATGTTGTTTCGCTTTCCAAATGTGTCCTAGCCATCCTAATTCTATCAGTTGCGGTGGCTTGAACCTTTCCATCGGTAAATTGAAAATGTACTCCTGTCAGTATCGGCGATCCTGATTTTTCACCAGCTGTTGCGAATACGGTTTTACGTACCAGTTTCTTGAAAGCTTCTCCAGTTAAAGTAACAGCTTCCCCATCGACAACTGGGATCTCGGGAAAATCTTCCGATTCTATACCCGTCAATTTGAACCTATTCGAACCGCTCTTTATTGTCATTTCTAATCCTTTTGCTTCGAAGGTTATGTCAGATCCAGACTTCTGCACTATTTCTAAAACCTTTTTCCCATCCAGAACTACGGAGCCAGGCCTGTTTGCCTCAAAATCATCCAATCCGATTACCGACTTGATAAATACATGCCCGTTACCAGCCGTCATGGTTAATCCGTTCTCATCCACGGCAAACAAAATCCCTGACAGTATAGGTATCATTGCTTTACTTGGCAGCGCGCTGGCTACTTTTTTCAGCGGGTCTATAAGGTAATGCTTGTCTATGCTAAATTTCATGGCCCTATCCCCCAATAGTTATTTTGAAACCTTTTATCGCGGCTGCTGCATCCTCTTAATAGCATCTTCCTGCCGCTTTGATGAAGCTGTATTTTGGATAATATTGCAGGAGCCTAATATCCTATCCAGAAGCCGCTCTTTATCATCCAATGGCTTACCGTACTTGTCGTATGCAAACCATTTTTGAAGCTCTTCCAAGCTCAGGTTTGTCGTGTAATTCGTCAATTTACCTTGCCGCCCGTTGATGATAGGAAACAATACATCGGTGAATTCATCCTGAGTAAGCTTCCCAGCTCCAAGCTCGTCCAGAGTGAGAAGGTCACAATTCACCGCCGCGTTGATGATGTCGTTCACGCTTACCTTGCTGCTGTATTTCTTCGCATCCTCGACAAGGTTGAAAAGTCTCTGACACTCAAGGAACAAGCAAACGTGGTCTTCATCACTAAGCTGGTGATGAATTGATACAAAGAGATGACTCTTTCCGTTTCCAGCACCGCCCCAGCCTAGAAGTCCATGTTTAGCTGTTTGGAACTTGTCAGCGAATGCTCTCGTATCCGAATACATTAACTCTGTGCCTGCTCGATGAATGAATGTATCGAAACGTGCAGTTTTTAAATCTTCGTTCATGAGATTCTGGCGGAATGTACGCTCCATCTCAATCCTGCGTTTTCTCCGTTCCCGCTTCTCTTCCCATTCATCCCTTGCTTTTACCACACAGGAGCATGCCGGGAAATAGTATCTCTTGTTGAATTTGAATAAGTATCGCTCAACCCTATTACCGCATTGCTCGCAATCATAGAATTCTTGAGCATTTGGATCTGGTAAGCCTAGAGCCTGGTTATCGCTGTCTAGCTTCTGAACAAGCCCAACAATCCCAGCGACTGCGCCGTCAATTTGTTTACTCCCTGCATCCAAACCCATTCGCGAGCGCTGCAAATCAAGTGTTTTCTGCGCTTGTATTGCTGCTTCGATATTTTTGTCCACCCCCTCACCCCCTAGAGAATAAAGCAGTTAAGGAAGGCTTATCAGGTGGATTATCAGGCGGAAGTGGATGTTCGGTTGTGCTAAAAACTTTAATATCGGTTTGCAAGTAATCCTTCCAGCGCTCTTTCCTCAGGAACGTAGCTGGAAGCTTGATATATTCAAGTTCCTTCCCCTGTGCCTGCGAAGCGTAATTCGTTGTTGCAATCATAATATCCGAGACCGATTCTTTTGCTTTTAATAAAGCCTTAAAGGCGCTCTCTGCATCTTTCTTAGCAGCTTTCCTTGGGTATATGTTCCAAAAAGAGTCAAATGGAGCCGCAGGCGCATTTGTTTTATTTTCTTCTTCTCTTTCTTGTTCTTCTTCTTTTTCTTTTTCTTTTTCTTTTTCTTTTTCTTCCCCCAAGTCTATCGATACAGTATCAAGATCATATTTATATTCCTTGCATAGTTCATAAAATGAAGCGACAAAATCTCTGTTTTTCACCGTTTTAAGCTCTTTTTCTATGCAAAGCTTCACTTTTGGACTGTTTATTGAATTATATTTCAACCAATTCGGCAGCATAATTTCTTGTGTTTTTTCCGAATAAACTATTTTTTGATATTCTCCAAATCTATTCAATAATTTATCCACTGTATCGCGGTTATATCCAGTTTCCATCTCAATAACACGCTTCGGCAGTTCATAAATTCCACATTGAGTGGTCTTGCTATTGGTCATTAAATAGATATAGAAATACTTTTCTTCTGGAGTAAGGGATAGAACGAAACCATCCTGCCAAAAGCTTGTTTGAACCTGCCTATACGTTGCCATCGTCTTCTTCCTTTCCAGCGCTGCTCGGTATGGTAATTGATCGTGGCGTACCTTTCTTGCGTGCAATAATCCCTCTAGCCTCAAGGCGCAATAGATGCCCGTGTACCGTCTCTATGGAGTTTAAGCCAACTGCATCACGTATTTCCCTAAGTGTTGGTGCGTAGCCAACGGAAGCGATATGAGACTTGATAAATTCCAATACACGCTCATTCGTTTTCACGAAAAACCTCCTATCTAACTGCATTAGCTGGGTTATTAACCTCTGCCAATAGAACTTTCAAACTATATTTTAGTGAATTGATTACCTCACCATTGGATTCAAAAGCGTTGTTCCAGCGTACTTTATCCGCTTCAAGATCAGCCTCTTCTAATCTGAGATTGGCGACGGCCAGTTCAGCTCGCTGCGCCTTGTCCTTGATTGAAGCTAGATATGATTCGGCATAAACACGTTTTCTCTCTGCATACTTTCGCTTGTATTCTCTTACTGCTTCTGCCGCCTTCCGGCCAAGAAGGATTTGAACCTCAGTAAGATAGTCAATTTTCTTCGCCAGTGTAACTGGATAGTCATGGCTGCATGAGTCTGCCAGACTGTAAAGCTCTCCAAGTGTATATTGTTTCTGTATACTCAATACAGCCATTCCTCCCGCCTTTTAAAATGGCAAATCATCCTCAGAAATATCTATTGGTCTACCATTATCCGTGAATGGATCATGGTTATCGTTCCGCGAGTGGCCGCGATTATTGTTATTGTCCCCGCCACTACGATTCCCGCCCGCATCCTTGTTGGATTCCAAAAAACGGACATTGTCAGCGATTACTTCCGTCACATAGACGCGCTTGCCTTCGTTGTTCTCGTAGTTCCGAACCTGAATACGACCTTCAACCGCCGTTAAGCGGCCTTTGCGCAAGTAGTTGGCGCATGTCTCGGCTAGCTGACGCCACGTGACTACCGGAATGAAATCCGCTTCACGCTCGCCCTGACCGCTCGTAAACGGACGGTCAACTGCTATTGTGAAAGATGAGTTTGCAATTCCAGTTGGTGTATAGCGGAGCTCAGGATCACGTGTAAGGCGTCCAATAAGGATGACTCGATTAAGCATGTATTTCTCCCCTTATTTCAAGCCCATCAGTTGGGCGAGTGTTTTGCAAATTGCTGATTTATTTCGATCCGTTAAGGTATCCGGCAATTGAAAACTAAATTCCGAGGCAATTGCACGTATGATTTCCTCATCGGCAGCCATAAGCTCAGCTAAGGTTTTAGGGTGGCTATCCTGTCCATCCTCTGTTTTTCCGTCGTGCTCCTGAACGACCTTCTCTCCAGCTTCTTCAATACTCAGAATGACATCTGGAAGCTTTAGTAGATACCCTTTCACTTCTCTTTCCTCTGTCTTAGTCAAATTAGCTGGATCGTTTGTTATGTGCCCCTCAGATTCCACTTTGTAGAATTCCCGAAGCTTGGTATCAACGTCTAATCCTTTAAGCGCTGCTAAATTTTTAAGCTTAAGGTAACCGGCTGAATCTATTACTTTTTCCTTCATATATCTTGGTGTCTGCATCCTGTCACCTGGTTCTGCTCCTGTAACCAAATCATCATCCAGAACTCCCAGGTAAGCGTCAGCTCCAACACCCAAAAATGATGTTGCCCGCTTAATCCCCTTTGTGACCATCCCTTTATGCGCCGAATCTTCTTCTACGCTTTCATGCCCTGTGGGAATTGGTGGCAGGCCGTACACCGTAAGCCATTTCCAAGCCTGTTCAGCCTCATTAAAAACCATATATCCCAGCAGCAGTTTGATTTCAGCTGAGTAAACGTACTTAACATAATTATTTGAGGTAACGCTATCTTCCGATTTGAGATTGATAATTTCCCAATCCCAATTTGTTGCCCCGAATACCCAATTCATGCGATCAACATGGGCCTGATAGGAGTAGCCGACTGAGTCATAAGTTTTACCAGTATCGGTGGATTTGGCCTTTTGGATCGCTGTATCATCCAAAGGCATCCGAAGCAGGGGCATTAGTTTATTAATATCATTTGGAGTGAATGGCGCTTGAAGCGGAAGTGTAATTTCAAGCCCTTCGGCTGCTTGCATAAGTAATTCATAATTGCTAAGTTCTGCTACCTCTTCTTGTTTAGGCATAAATGACTCCCTCCCCATTTACCAATAAAGATTGTCCCGGCACGACGCGAGCAGCAAACAATTGGGTATCAGGTTTTTCAAAATCTTCAATCGACTCTGCACAATCAACAAATACCGGATAATTAGTTTGAGTCACCTCTCTGAATAGCTTGGAAAATTCTAAGAAACAGTGAATTTCTTCCGATGTTGAAAGCAGCCTTACTTCCTTACCATCAAATTCCGCTTTGAATGCAGGCTTCATTTCCCCCGTACTCTTAACCAATTCGAATAATCGGATTGATGAACGATTAAGATGTTTGGAAACGGACTCTACTTGTAAAGAGCAACGCTTGATATTGTAGGCCTTTGCTGCTTTGATTAGCTTCTCCGTGTTCTCAATTACCTTTGCAGCGATTCCTTTTTGAGCAATAATTTCAGTGCGCCTCTGCTTTGCATTAATATGATTTTCTTTCATAACCTGAACACGCATGTTATGTTGTTGTGCCACTTCAAGGTTCTTTTCAAGCATATCCATTTCGGCGTAAAGCTCCTTGAGCGTTTCGCAATTCACTGTATCGAATTCCTCATTTGCCTTTTTATTAGCCAGAATTGCTGACTCTATTTCCTTATCTAGAACTTGTTCGCTATGCTTGATCTCAACCAGTTGCTCGGTGATGCCGGAATTTCGTTTTTCCTGATCAGTATTCAAATTGATTTCATGACCGCATTTATCGCAATTGATGAAATGTTCATCAAAATTCAATCCTCGTTGCAAATCAGCGTATTTGGTCATAAGCCGCTTCTTATCTATTTCCAGAGATTGAACGTCAAGTAATTGGGGTTTGAGGCTCTCAATAGAAGATATTGTTTGCTTTAAAGACTCAATTCCGCTTTTATCTATAACGATTGGATCAAGTATTTCTGATTTAAGAATGTTGTTCACCTCATCCAGGCTACCGTTTAAGCGAATGAGTTCTTCCTTTTGTTCTTTCAAATACACATTCTGGTTCTTTATATAAAAGTTAGGGTCAATTAAACTCGCGCCATTTAACAAAATAGCCGCTTCCGGCTCGTCTTCTGACAACAAGGCAATAACATCCTCTTGTTTAGGGATTGGGATAAGAGGTACAATCTCTTCCTCCAGTTCCTTATCAGTCATTCCCAAAAGAAATTTGGGCAGAAATGAAGCCATGAAGTGCCTGCGATTCCCAATCAAGCTATCTATTTGATCCTGAGCGCTCTGAACGCCATTGAGAAGAATCCGGTTTTCCGTCTTTCCTTTCAACTTAATGACGTGTCGATCCACTTCAAATTCTTTACCGGCAATATGCCCATTGATGATAATGCGAAACTCAGTACAGCTTTGATTCATCAGCCGATCCGCGCCGCGTTCTTTACCTTGCTTGTCCACACCTAACAATCCGAAAGATATAATTTCAGCAACGGACGACTTACCGCGTCCGTTACCTCCCGTAATTTCATTAACATTGGTAAAATTCAACCGTTGAAGCTCCTTATATCCACGGAAGCCTTCAACCTCTACATAACTAATAATCATTCACAAATCCCTCCATCGCTGTTATAATGGGGGCAATATCAGTCGCCAAACTAGATATTTACCCAAGAAGAGTCTGCCCACTAGCAGGCTCTTTCTTATTTAAGCCATACTTTTCTTGAAAGGCTGCCATATGTCGTGCATGAAATGCCATCTGAGCATTCCGCACTTTTATAGCAAGAATCAGATGATGCTCCCCATACCGAGGGTCCCCTTGACTAATTAAATGATCAGCCTTTTCAGCAAGCGCCGTTGAAATTATGGTCATTTCCTGACCATCTAAATTCAATTGTGCCGTAGCCGATAGTTTTGGCATCAACATTTTCGTTTCCCGATTGAGCAACCAATTCTCCATCGCATGAATTTCCATGTTCAAAAAATCGACAGCCTCTTCTAAAATGACGCGACTCCTCATCAGGGAATAAAGATCATGCAGCCTCTTCCATCCTTCCAGACGCTTAGGACATTTATGTTTGATCACTGTGCTCATTTGCGATCACCTCACTTTGAAATTGATTTTTGATGTTTCTTGAATAAAAGCTTCCGATTGAAGGGGCAGACATCATTTGATCGAATAAATCCACTGACACACCTCGATAAGCGTAAATTGTCTGCTTGCCTTTGAATTGGACATGCAGGACATTTTGGATGTTATCGTAGCCGACAGCAGCAAGATTGCTGGATAATACAGGAGTCATTTTCATCAGATATAATCCTCCGGTCTGAAATTTTCTACAAACTCAAGCGCCTGATCGAAGTCAACGCGGCGAATATGAGAATACTTCGCTACCTGAAACTCTTCTTTCAATTTGCTCCAGATCATACGGCGATACTTGCCGACCAATTCCTTGAATTTTTCATCACTTTCTTTATAACGATCCTTAGTCAGCTTTCCTGAGGTAACGCGAACAGCATACTGGACTTTATAGCACTCCGCATCAATCAGAGTCACGCTGTCACGGACCTCCTGAACCATAATCTGAACTTCTTCAAACTTTTCATTTACATCCTCTTTCATTTGCTTCATCCCATCGAAAAGGGAACGAAGCGCGGTGCCTTGGGATTCAGTGAGTTGAAGCTGCTTTTCCACAACCGACATCAAATCATTTGCCATTTAAATCAACTGCCTTTCTGCTATTGATGGCCGGACGAATCTGCTCAATGTATGCTTCAAGCATGTCCATACTCTCGGACAGGCGTTTTTTCTCGGAACTACTTGCCGTTGCTATCGCACCAAGGTTAAAAGATGAAATGCCGACCTTTTGCAAAAACTGCTTCACATGGATGCTGATTTGGAGAGTGTTTGAATCTGCTTCAAATTTTAATTTCTTAAGCTGGGCTGCTGCATACTGCTCATCAAAATCACTTGGCTGTTGAAGTTCCAGTGCCCTGATTTTTTCTTGAGCATCCTTCAAGCCTTCCCGCAGATTCTTTAGCACGAACTCGCCGTTCTCCATTTCCTGTTCATGCTTCAATTTCAGTTCTTTCTCCTTCTTTTTGAGGAGCATTTGCTTTTCCTCTTCCTTTTGAGTAAGAAGAAGCCCTGTTTCTTCCTGATGTCGTTCAACCGCCGATGATATTGCTTCATCCAATTGATCAGCTGGAATAGAATTTTTAAAACGCCGCTCCAATTCCGCTCTTTCTTGCTCAGCCTGATCAGCTCGTTCCCGTTCCTGTTCAATCTCTCTCTCAGCATTCTCAAGTAGTTGTCTTGTCTGCTTATAGGCTGCATGAGTGGATATAAGGCCCTCATCAAGCTGCTGGATAACCTCCGGCGTGGCATTATCCATAATGAACTTTGCCTTGTCATACTGCTTACCGCTGCCGAAACCAGCCTGTTCAGCGACGATATCGCGAACCTGACCTGTTTGCTCAGGTAAATTTTCCTTACCCGCCATGCGATCCTTCGCTTTTATCTTCTCAATCTGCTCCAGACGCTTTCCCCATTCAACGCGCTCCGTAAAGCTAAACTCCTTACGATGCTCGTTCTCAGAGATTTCAAGCTGGAGTTGGTGTTCTGCATCTTTAATATCCATGATGCGCACCAGGACCTGTTCCGCTTGATTGAAAAAGTGTGCACGCAGCCTGCGCTCGCCTGCAATCAATTGATAATCAGGCGTTATCACAATCGGATTAATAAGGCCATTAGCTTGTATGTCAGCTGCCAATTCCTCTATGTTGCCAAAGTCCTTACGTATCCGGTCACTAACCTTGATATCGTTTATGTTTATTAACAAGAGGATTCTCCTTTCGTAAAATAATTGGTATCCGGTCGTAACCAAATCATTGTTCAGATAACCAGAGCACCAAAAACTCTCTAGTCTCCCGAGCTGGAAAATACCATTTTGTCCCTATTTTATGTTTTGGGAATCTTGGGTCGTAAAAAAAGCTTTCTTTAATAGAATTGATACACATGCAGGTACGACGCGTAAGCTCTTTTGTATCCCAGTAAACAAGTTCAGCATCTACTTCCTTGATCAAATCGGCTATTCTCCTATGAATCAAGTCCTTAACCGCTTGTGCATCAACCGTAATTTCAATCATTTCTATCCTCCCTTTCACAAACAAAGGAATTTGGATAATTTAATTATCCATTCAAGACAAAAAAAATAACTCGTTGTTGACTTCGATAATTTAATTATCTATAATGACTAATAGATAATTAAATTATCGCTAACTACCTTCAAAGAGGTCAGGAAATAAGAGCTCCATTGGCTCTTTAAAATACTTTACGAACTTGAACATAGTTTCCCTGCCAGGATTGCATGTTCCGTTCTCGATTTTCCTAACATAAACAGTTGATAATCCATTTTCTTTAGCGACTTGCGCCTGAGTGCCTTTCGCGATTCTTAGTTCGCTAAATCTGTCGCGTTTATTTGCCATACCACTTAAATCCCCCTTTCGCTGTTTTGATTATATTGGATAATTATATTATCCGTCAAGGGGTTTTGGATAATTTTATTGTCGGAGGCGTTTGTTTTGGGAATTGGAGTCATTTTAACTAAGTTAAGAGCTCAGACTGGACTCACTCAATATGAAGTTGCGGAACGAATCGGGGTTAGCCGTTCCAGATATAATTCTTGGGAACAAAATACAAATCCACGTAATGAGATGCTCAATAAACTAGCTGATTTTTATAATGTTACTCCTGATTATTTATTAGGTTATGAAGCCACAAAAGCACCAGAATGGGCAACAGAAAAAGATAAAAGAGATTTGAAAAGTATATTAGAACAAGACGGAGAAATAACTTTTGATGGTGTTCCTCTTGATGAAGATACTAAAAGAAGAGTCATGGATATTCTGATAGGTCTGTTTTGGGAAGCAAAAGAGAAAAGTAAAAAGGGAAAATAAGAATTACTACAAATACAATTACGGACCTTGCATTTTCACCGTCGCAAGACGGTTTTACATAGATAAAAATAGAACATACGTTCTTTTGGAGGTAGGAAATTGGCAAATTACAAAAAACACTCGACTGGATGGGAATATAGACTTAAGTATATAGATCCATTCACAAAGAAGAAAAGAGAAAAGTCAGAACGTGGATTTAGAAGTAAGCCTGAAGCAGAATTAGCAGCAGCAGATTTTTTAAGAAAACAAAAAGAAGGTTTTGAGATAACTGATCTCCCGCTAGCTGATTATTTATTTAATTGGGTTGAACGTTACAAACGTGGCGTGGTTAGGAAAAACACATTAAACTTACATCTAAATAACATTAAAAATCATATAGTCCCTTATTTCAAAAATCTCTACCTACGAGAATTAAAACCTGATATGTACCAAACATTTATAGATTATTGTTTAGAAAAAGATTTAAGTCGTAGGACCGTTGAAATTATTCATTCTACTATGTACGGGGCGATGAAACGAGCATTGTTACAAGGGAAAATTGATCAGAATCCCTGCGTTGGTATTGTTTTTAAAAAGGCGAAGAAGAAACGGGAAACCCAATTTATTGAATCTGACCATATTCCTTATTTCTTAAAAAACGCACATAATTACGGATACATTTACTGGATATTTTTCAAATTATTGATTGAAACTGGCATAAGGAAGGGTGAAGCGGCAGGTCTAAAATGGTCTGATATTGATCTTAAGAAAAAAACCATAAGAGTTGATGAAACTTTAGATTTTCAAGCGGAAAGTGAAGAAGAGTTGTTCGGGGATACTAAAACGCCGAGTTCTGAAAGAATCGTTAACATTACTAATAACCTTGTAAACGATTTAAAATATCATGCTAATTGGCAAAATCAGAACAAACTTAATTTAGGAGATTTATATCGTCACGATCTCAATCTTGTTCTTTGCAGAGTTAATGGAAACTTTATGCCGAAATCATCATTATTCAATGCTTTCTCTCGCATATTAAAACGTTCAGCTTTACCATCATTACCTATACATTCTCTCAGACACACTTATGCAGTTCTCATGCTTGAAGCAGGAGCAGATATGAGATATATCCAAGAGCAACTGGGTCATGGTAGCATAAAAATAACTTCTGATGTATACACACATATTTCGAATAAACTAGCAATAAGGAATTTAGAAAAAATTGAAGCATACACTGAAAATATTTTGGGGGGCAATCGGGGGGCAGATTTGTAATTTAAATAAAACCACTAAACTTGCCCCCGTTATTAACTCCCCCTCAGCCCTCGCTATTAAAGGGATTCCACCTTTAGAACAATGTCAAATATTGATCTCTTTCCCACTGATGGACTTGCGTTTTGTACATATCCCACTCAATTTCTTTCAGCTCATAGAAGTGAGCCAGAGCGTGCTCGCCGAGCGCGCTGCAGATGACATCGCTGCGGAGCAGCTCATCCAACGCTTCTTTAAGATCAACTGGCAAGCTAGGCACGCCGGATTCGATGCGCTCTTCTTCAGTCATAATGTAGATGTTGCGGTCTGTTGGAGCTGGAAGAGTCGTTTTGTTTTTGATTCCATCAAGGCCAGCTTTCAGCATAACAGCAAGTGCCAAATATGGATTAGCAGCAGGGTCTGGGTTACGCACTTCAACGCGCGTGCTCAGTCCTCTTGATGCTGGAATACGAATCATTGGCGAGCGGTTGCTTGCGGACCATGCCACATAGCAAGGCGCTTCATATCCTGGCACAAGACGCTTGTACGAGTTGATTGTTGGGTTCGTGATCGCAGCCATTGCGCGAGCATGCTCCAAAATACCTGCCATATAATAACGAGCGGTTGCGCTAAGGCCCAGCTTGTCGCTCTCGTCATAAAATACGTTAGTGCTGCCTTGGAACAACGATTGGTGGCAGTGCATACCCGATCCGTTAACGCCGAACAATGGCTTAGGCATAAATGTAGCATGCAGGCCATGCTCTCTCGCAATCGTTTTAACAACGAGCTTGAACGTTTGAATTTGGTCAGCCGCTTTAATCGCGTCTGCGTATTTAAAGTCAATTTCATGCTGTCCTGGAGCAACCTCATGGTGAGATGCTTCGATTTCAAAACCCATTTCCTCCAGCGTCAACACGATTTCGCGACGACAGTTTTCGCCCAAGTCCATAGGTGCAAGGTCAAAGTAACCGCCTTGGTCATTCAGTTCCATTGTAGGCTCGCCACGCTCATCGGTTTTGAAAAGGAAAAATTCCGGTTCAGGACCGACGTTCATCGCCGTATAACCCATTTCTTCCGCTTCCTTCAGCGCACGTTTCAGAATACCGCGCGGGTCTCCTGCGAACGGTGTGCCGTCAGGCATATAAATATCACAGATGAGACGAGCTACACGATCTTGTGCAACCCATGGGAATACGACCCATGTATCTAAATCCGGGTAAAGGTACATGTCAGATTCTTCAATACGTACATAACCTTCGATGGAAGAACCGTCAAACATCATTTTATTATCAAGCGCTTTATCCAATTGGCTCATTGGAATCTCAACGTTTTTAATCGTTCCCAGCAAATCTGTAAATTGAAGGCGAATGAATCTTACGTTCTGTTCCTCGGCAATTCTCTTGATATCCTCTTTAGTATAGCTCACTAAAAGTCATCTCCCTTGTTTGCTTGATTATAATCGTACGATTGCACCCTAGCGCTTGTGCAAGAAACGCGACAGCTGACCCTGTATAAGCGAGGCCTGACCAGGCCGTTTCTCCAATAGCTGCTGCTTGAGCATGCGGTGAAGCTGGGCATCAGACAGTTCCTTGCGTGTAACCTCCGACTGCTCGCTAACGATAGTCGCATCATCGGATTCTTTGGAAACCGGATTCATAACCTGCTTAATTCCGGCAATATTGACACCCTTCTCAATCAACGATTTAATTTCCAACAGCCGTTCCACATCATTAAAGGAAAAAAGCCGTTGGTTGCCAGCCGTTCTCGCCGGTACGATCAGCTCATGCTGCTCGTAATAGCGGATTTGGCGGGCGGTCAAATCAGTTAGCTTCATTACAATGCCTATTGGAAATAAGGCCATATTTCTACGTATCTCGTCAGCCATATCACATCAACCTTCCAGTCGCTCATTTACATCTATTTTAACGTCCTACCAAGGAAGTGTCAAGTTATGTGAGGTTTAATTACAATTAATCCATTTTCAACGAGACGCTTCAGTGCCGTCAAAATACCGAATTTCGCGTGGGCAAACGTAAGCCCACCCTGCATGTAAGCGATATAAGGCTCGCGAATAGGCGCATCTGCAGATAACTCGAGGCTGCCGCCTTGAATAAACGTTCCTGCCGCCATTATGACAGGATGTTCATAACCAGGCATGTCCCAAGGCTCTGGTGTAACATGGGAGTCAACTGCCGCTGCCTGCTGAATGCCCTGTACAAAAGCAATCAGATGCTCTGCGCTGCCAAATTTGACTGCTTGAATTAAATCCGTACGCGGCGTATCCCAGTGAGGCTGCGTATCAAATCCAAGCTGCGTGAATAATGCAGAAGCAAGCACGCTGCCTTTAACCGCTTGTCCCACTAAATGAGGGGCCAGAAACAGCCCTTGGTAAATCGAGCGCAGCGTCCCAAGCATAGCGCCTACCTCGCCACCAATTCCTGGAGCGGTCAAGCGATAAGCTGCCGCTTCAACCGCTGCCGCTGTTCCAGCAATATAGCCGCCGGTCGAGGCAAGGCCGCCGCCAGGATTTTTGATCAATGAACCTGCCATTATATCAACTCCAACCTGGGTCGGCTCCAAAAGCTCGGTAAATTCACCATAGCAATTGTCTACGAACACCAGCACATCAGGCTTGATCTGCTTGACACGGCTCGTTATTTCACCAATTTGCTGCACAGTAAAAGAAGCACGCCAGCTGTAGCCGCGAGAGCGCTGGATGCCAATTACTTTAGTTTGTGCTGTAATGGCTGCTTCAATTCCTGCCCAGTCAAGGCCGCCGTCATCCAGCAGCGCCACCTCATTGTATTGGATGCCAAAATCCTGCAAGGAGCCTTTTCCATCGCCCGGCTTGCCAATGACTTTATGCAGCGTATCATAAGGCTTGCCTGTAACGTATAAAAGCTCGTCTCCTGGTCTTAATACCCCGAATAAGGCACAGCTAATCGTATGTGTCCCAGATACAAAATGCGGGCGAACGAGCGCCGCCTCCGCACCGAAAATATCTGCATATACCAAATCAAGCACTTCACGCCCACGATCATTATAGCCATAGCCAGTGGAGCCGCTAAAATGATAGTCGCTGACCCGATGCTTCTGAAAAGCCTGAATGACCTTCCACTGATTGCGTTCCGCAATGCGGTCAACCGCCTTCATTCGATCGCCTGCAAGCTCCTCAGCTTCCTCAGCAAGCTCCTCAAGCCGTTTCCATACCAAGTCTTCTTCCTTGCCGCTCCGTCCATTTTCAAATCCGCTATTTCCGTTCATTGCTGCTGTAGTCTCTCCCTTTTGTCGATCGGCTCCGAGGCATCCTTATACGATATAAGGATGCAGGCGGTGCCCATTCACTTCATAATCCTGTTTGCTTAGTTGAATCGTCAGACGAAGCAGTTCTCCCTCTTCGCCGTCCACCTCTTGCTCAATTACTTCCCCCGTACGATAGGCAAGCGCGATTAAATCGCCTCTGGAAGCTGGCAGCGCAAAAACAATGGTATCCCCCATCAGCTTTTCCTGAATCGTATCGCAAAGCAGCTTCAAGTCGGCTTCCTTGTACGCATTAATGATTAGAGAATCTCCACCAGAACGAAGCGTGTAGGCTTCCTCAGGCGAACAAAGATCGATTTTATTATAAATCGTCAGCGTCGGTTTGCCTGCAGCCCCAAGATCGTTCAGAATGCGGTCTACAACGGCCATTTGCTCATCGCGCATCGGCGAACTGCTGTCTACAACATGCAGCACTAAATCCGCCTCGTTCACTTCCTCAAGCGTCGCGCGGAAAGCGGCAACGAGATCATGCGGGAGATTTTGAATAAAGCCTACCGTATCGGTCAAAATTACTTCGCGGCCGTTAGGCAGCTCAAGCGTGCGTGAAGTTGGGTCTAGTGTGGCGAACAGCTGATTCTCCACATATACATCGGCATCCGTCAACTGACGCAGCAGCGTCGACTTGCCCGCATTCGTATAGCCGACTAGCGCCACTTGAATGATGCCGGATTTCTTTCTGCGCTCGCGGTACAAATGCCGATGGCGAACAACTTCGTCCAACTGGGCTTTAAGATCAGAGATACGCCCCCGAATATGGCGCCGATCTGTCTCCAGTTTGGACTCGCCGGGACCGCGCGTACCGATGCCGCCGCCAAGACGCGACAAGTTTTTGCCGTGTCCTGACAAGCGCGGCAGCAAATAACTGAGCTGTGCCAGCTCAACTTGTATATTCCCTTCGCGCGTTCCCGCACGCTGGGCAAAAATATCTAAAATAAGCTGCGTCCGGTCTACAATTTTCACATCCAGCATCTCTTCGAGATTGCGCACCTGCGCCCCGGAAAGCTCTTGATCGAAAATAGCAGTCGTCGCACCCATTTCATCGGCCACCAGACGAAGCTCCTCCGCCTTGCCTTTGCCGATAAACCATTTTGTATCAGGCTTTTCACGGTTTTGCGTTAATGTTGTAAGCACTTCAACGCCTGCTGTTTCAGCAAGCTTCACCAGTTCCTGAAGCGAATGCTCCGGGTCACTGGAACCGCGTTTAATTTGTTGTGTAACCAAAGTGACCAATATAGCCCGGTCCTGGATGTCAGTCTGTGTATCGTGCGTCTTTTCTCGCATATGTTTACCCTCTCAATCATTCATTGTGGCTCCATCAAGCTTTCGGCTCCCATTTGAAGTCCTCTGGCCTGATGGTCAATAGCTCTTGCTTTGGCGGTACACCGCTTGCATAATGATTCAGAAGCCGCACCGCCTGATGGCGAATCGCCTTTTCCAAAATATTTCTAACGTATCTTGCATTGCTGAAGGAAAAAATGTCATTTTGTTTCTCCGTCATTAAATGCTGCCTTAACTTAAATATGGACTGCTGCGCCAAATGATAATCACGATCCTTGGACATCAGCTCGGAAATTTGAATCAATTGGTCCACCGAATAGTCAGGAAAATCAATCTGAATCGGGAACCGCGAAGGCAAGCCGGGATTCGTCAGTAAAAAATGCTCGATCTCGGCCGGGTAGCCGGCAAGAATCAGTACAAAATCATTGCGCCGGTCTTCCATGCACTTCACAAGCGTATCAATCGCTTCTTTGCCAAAATCCTTTTCCCCGCCTCTGGCTAGACTGTAAGCCTCATCGACAAACAACACGCCGCCCATGGCCTTGCGTACCAAATCGCGCGTTTTCTGAGCCGTATGGCCAATGTATTCGCCTACAAGATCAGCACGCTCTACCTCAATCAGATGGCCTTTCGACAGCACGCCCATTTTTTGAAACAGCTTGGCGACGATGCGCGCAATCGTTGTTTTTCCGGTACCGGGATTGCCTTTGAAAATCATATGATACACATGCGAGCCGCCAAAAAGACCAGCTTCCGACCTCATGCGGCTTATATAGAGAAGGGCATAAATTTCATAAATCAGCGTTTTCACATTTTCCATCCCGACCATTGGCTCAAGCTCTTTCTGAATTTCAGCAAAATGGTCGCTCGCAGGCAAAGGCTTCACCGCTGACAAAGACTCGCTTTCAGTGAGGGGCGCAGAAGCTGCGACTGCATACGTCTCATGGCTTCTGAGAATAACGTTAATTTGCCTTGAAGGCCTGGGTCCGCTATTTGTGCCCGATTTGACATGTCCGCTCATCTGACGCATCACCTATCCTTCGCACTTGTCATTAGGAATGAGCGCATTTGCATAAGCGCCGCATTCAAGCAGGAACCGCTCCCATGCAGCAGTCTCGCTGCTTGGGCATTGTTCCGCTTTACAAGTGTATTCAGGCATAAACGGTCCTATTAACAGATTTTATAACTATACCTGTCATAGGATCAGCCCAGCCAGAGCATCAGGGCGTCAAGCTTCCATTTCGTATAGGCCAGAACCTCGCGCCCTTCAGCGTTCCACGGCTTCAATACCTGTGATGGTGTACCCTCAGCTTCAACTGACGCATAGTTCAAAAATTGCGCAATTTCCAGTGCCCTAGGCGCATGGAATTGATGGGTAATAATTAAAGCGCTCGCAAAACCTTCGCGCTCCATAATGGTTTTGCTGAACAGCAGATTTTCATACGTGCTCGTCGATTTGTCCTCCAGCAGCACCTTGTCCTCTGGAATGCCTTTATTGACCAGATACGTCTTCATTCCCGCCGCTTCTGTCACAACTGCGCCCCCTGCATCAAGACCACCGCTCATAATGAGCTTGTCCACCTTGCCTTGCTCATACAGCTTATAGGCCAAGTTCAGACGCTCTTTAAGCGCCGGACTTGGCACATTGTCCCAAAGCGCGGCGCCGAGCACGATACCGACATCCGCTTTCTCGCGCTCTTTAGGAGCATCATAGCTGTTAATAACCCATAACACATAACCACACCAGAACACCCCAGCAACGGTGCACCAGGCCAACATACGAAACAAGAGCAGCCCCGGACGCTTATTCGTCCGCCGCTTGCGTCGGCTGCTCCCTGTCCTTGGCATTTGCTTCATGACTCGCTTAACTCTCCTGTCTTCTCCGCCAAACTTTTGCGATGCTTCAAGCTTAGCGTAAAATAACGGAAACGCCCATTGCGTATATTGGACAGCAGCCTGCCGGCTGTCTTGCGTGCCATAGCAGCCTCCTTGCCTGTTACATCACCCTGACGCAGCGCATCCTCAAGCTCATCCTCATCGAGCAGAAATACTTCACCGCTTGGCAGAACAACCACATCAAGAAACAGATCATCAAACCAGGGAACCTGTTGATCCGTCAGTCCCTGTGTCTTGCAAATGTCAATGTACCACTGCACAACACGGCCCTTGTCATCAAACATCGTCGTCACGACGAAATGCTCGCCACGAGGAAAATGCTGCATCCACAAATAACCTCGATCAGCCAGACAAAGCCGGCGTCCGTTGTACTCTTTCCAAAGCGGCTCACGCAATTCGTGAATGCGGTAAAAAGTTACCAAGCCTCGGAACTCATCATTGTCCAGCGTGATGCAAGAGTAGCTCTTGCGCAAAATGCGACGCCAGTTCGCACGGTCAGAAAATTTTCGTTTCATACGGAACGTACCTTTCCGTTGAGATAAGCCCTAAAGTAACGGCTTTCGATGGTAAAGGATAGCTTTGTAAAAAGCTTACCATAACCAGCCGCTCATCTCCACCCGACTTGAAAAATAAACCAAGCTTAGCCTTCTTACACTGCAAAATCGCCGCCCCAGTAACGGGACGGCGATGGCAAAGCTATTTTTCCTGGATGATTACATTTTGAATAATGATTTCTTCAAGCGGCTCATTATTTTCAACTGGCGTCTTCGCAATTTCAAGCACCGTGTCCATACCGCTTACAACTTTGCCGAAAATGGAATAGTTCGGGTTCTGATTCAAATTCTCGGAGCCAGAGCCTGTGCAAATGAAAAATTGGCTGCCGCCGGTATTCGGCTTTCCAGCATTCGCCATTGCAACGATACCAGACTCATACTTAATTTCCGTATCCAGCTCGTCGGGAATCGAATAACCAGGCGTCCCAACACCATTGCCTTGCGGATCGCCACCCTGAATCATAAACGACTCAATAATGCGATGAAACGTCAAACCGTCATAAAAGCCATGGCGAGCCAGAAAAACAAAGTTATTTACCGTAATAGGCGCTTCGTTCGCATACAGCTTCACAGTAAAATTCCCTTTATTCGTTGTAAAAACGGCGGAATACGATTTATTGAGATCCAGTTCCATCTCCGGCATGCGCTCCCAGCGCATCACCTTCTCGGCATTGCCTGATTCCGCCGCCGTTCCTTTACCGGTCAAGCTTCCTTTCGCTCCACAGCCGGCAAGCAATGTCATTATGAGAAGTGCCATTACAAAAGCACTGCATACCGACCACTGTTTCCTGCTCATTCCTGTAACCAGCTCCTTACGTATTGCCGCTTGCTACCCGGCTTCGTTAGTCGTTCCATCCCCTTGGGCGGGGTCCGGCGTCGCGTTCGCCGGATTATCCCCTCCATCTACATTGCCGCCATTTTGCCCACCCTCCTCAACTGGAGGGCTAGCCATGTTATCCGTAGGCTCGGGACTAACTGTCCCTGGGTCGACGGTTTCAATTGGAGGTGTCTCCATGCTAGGCGTCGGGGTTGGCGTCATACCGCTGTCAGGACTAAAGGATGGCAGTTCAATCCCCCCTTCATCAGGATCAAGGGAATCCATCGGAACGTCTGGAACATCAATGACCGTCTCGGGAATTTGTACGGTTATCGTCTCAGACTGCTTGCTTGTCAGATTGTTTTCCGCATCGATTGCTATGACATAATAGTCGTACGTCATGCCTGGTGCAACGGACATATCATCAACGGTTGTTCCAGCAGCATCAACAAACAAGCTGAAATCCGCTTGATCCATCGCTTTGCGATAAACCTTATACGAAATGTTGCTGCTTGCTGCCCCTTGCCATGACAAAGCAACTTTCATTTGCTCTGGAACAAACACAGCGTTAAAATTCGTTACTGCACCGACATCTTTAACCGGCTCTTTCACGCCCTGTGGCTTCTTAAAGCTGGACTTCGGCATGTCTGCCATCGCCTGCTTCATAACCTTGGAGAACATGGCAGCCGACTGGGCACTGCTCTTCTTGAGCACATGCTGCTCATCTGTTCGATCGTAACCCATCCATACAGCGGCTGTCCACTCCGGTGTATAGCCTACAAACCAAGCATCACGGTTTGCGCTGGAGTTAAAGCCGGGAATACCGTGCTGGGTCGTGCCCGTCTTGCCGGCAACCGGGCGGTCTATTGCCGCACCTGTTCCCGTACCTCCGGATTGGACAACGGTCTGCAGCATTTCAGTCATATACCAAGCGGTATCCACATTCATAACCTGCTCAGTTGACGGAGCGTTGTACGTATAGACAGCCGTATTGCTGCTCGTCGTAATTTCTCTAATGGTATGGGAATCAACGGTTTGTCCACTATTGGCAAAAGTACTGTAAGCTGTCGCCATTTGCAGCGGTGTAACACCTTCCGTCAATCCGCCAAGCGCAATCGCAAGATTGCGATCCTGGTCGCTCAGTTCAAAACCAAGCTTTTTCGCAAATTTCACGCCGTTGCTAACGCCAATTTCATTCAGCGTCCATACGGCAGGCAAGTTGCGGGAATGCTTAACCGCTTCCTGCATCGTAATCGGCGTTGCACCTCTTGAATCTTTAGGACAATAGTTGCCGAAGCACGTTTTATCATTTTTCAAAACCGTCCACGGGAAATATTGACCGGTTTCCAGCGCCGGGCCGTAAGAAGTAATCGGCTTGAACGCCGATCCCGGCTGACGCGGCAATTCGACGCGATTCAAGCCTTTGCGTTCATAATCGCGGCCGCCTGCGATGGCTTGGATAGCCCCGTCCCGATGGTCGATAATAACCATTGCGCCTTGAACCTTCTTATCGTCGACGCTTTCCTCGAAGTTGGAGTCGTCGGCAAATTCTTTCTCAACGACGCTTTGCGCTGTTGGGTTGAGCGTCGTATAGATCCGGTAACCGCCAATACGCAGATCCGTTTCGGTCATATCCGGCATAACTCTCAATGCTTCTTCTACTGCGTAGTCAACGAACGCTTTATAAGGCTCGTCCTTGCTTTGCTCTACGGTAGGCGGAGTCACATAATCAACGGCCTTCGCCTCATCCATTTCGTCCTTCGTAATGTAGCCCTGATCGTACATCAGCTGAAGCACAACTCCACGGCGCACCTTGGAGCCTTCCGCATCATTAACCGGGTTGTAGCGGCTTGGCGCTTTCGGCATGCCGGCGAGCGTCGCCATTTGCCACAGCTTCAAGTCTTTCAGCTCGGTGTTGAAATAATATTTTGCAGCTCCCTTGACGCCGTAAATGCCTTTGCCGAAGTAAATCCGGTTTAAATAAAGCGTCAATATTTCTTCCTTCGTATTGTTGTTTTCCAATGCGACAGCAATCGAAGCTTCCGTCGCTTTCCGGAACAACGTTTTATCCGAGGATAAAAACATATTTTTAGCTAGCTGCTGGGTAATCGTACTTCCGCCCTCGACCGCGCTGCGAGCGATAACGTCCTTGACGAGTGCCCGGCCAATTGCAAAAAAGTCGATGCCGGCATGCTCGTAAAAACGCTGATCCTCCGTCGCCACTACGGCGTTCATCATTTCTTTCGGAATTTCATCATATTCGGCAATTTCACGATTTTCTTCCGGTGTGGACAATCGAGAAATTTCATCTCCATTCGCATCATAAACAATAGATGCTTCGCCCATAACCATCATATCGGCTCTTTCCTTCAGCAGCCGCTCACCATTCAAAATAATAAGCGAATACCCGATGATCCCGCACACGATAGCTATAACTACAGTGAAAAATAACAGGAAAAACCAGGTTTTCCCCGACATTCTTCTTTTCTTCTTAGGACCCGTTTTCTTCTCAGGTTGTGTTCTTTGCCTGCGATCAGCCATTGTGACTCCCCTCCTGCGCTTCTTCTTAGAAGCTGTCTGTCTTCTTATTTATACCCCTGGAATGAAAAGGACAACCCCTGTTAAAGCGGGCTGCCCTTTCCTTCCGCTATCTAGTTAAACGCAGATCGCTATTAGAAAGTTTCACTAATAACGTGCGCCTTACGAGTCAGAGCTGCTGTTGTCCTGCATGAGAGATACATTTCGCTGCGGAGTAAACGTCGAAATGGCATGCTTGTACACCATTTGTTGACGGCCTTCGCTGTCAATAATAATGGTGAAGTTGTCAAACGCTTTAATAACGCCCCGGATTTGGAACCCGTTCATCAGGAAGACTGTAACGGGAATGTTATCTTTACGCAATTGGTTCAAGAACGTATCTTGAATGTTGATGGATTTGTTCATTGGACGTTACCTCCGTCTACAAAAGATTGATTAGAAGTATATTCAAGATGGACTTGAAACTTTCCTGCTATTATACCATGAATCCGATGCAAATTGTTGTGAAAATTTTCCCCCATATCGATCCATTCGATATCTTTCATGTGACGAAACCATGACAATTGGCGCTTGGCAAAGCGTCTCGTGTCCCGTTTCAGCAAAGTTACCGCAGCCTCAAGCGTACATTCTCCCCGTAAAAATGACGCTATTTCCTTATAGCCGAGTCCTTGCATAGCTACAGCATGAGGAGGAACGCCACGCGACAGCAGCGCCTTCACTTCCTCGACCAGTCCCTGTTCCAGCATCTGGTCAATTCTCAGTTCAATCCGGCGGTACAGCTCCGCCCGATCCATCGTCAGCCCGATGATACACAATTCGTAGGGGGATTCTTTTTTCTGACCCTCGAGCTGCTCTGATTGCTTGATTCCTGTTAAATGAAATACTTCAAGCGCGCGGATGACGCGCCTTTGGTCATTCGGATGCAGGCGTTCCGCGGACTTCGGGTCAATAAGCGCAAGCTTCGCATGCAGCGCCTCAGCACCGTGCGCAAGAGCGAACTGCTCCTGCTCCTGGCGAAAGGCCTCATCTGAGCCACTCTCTGAAAATTCAAAGCCGTAGCAAACGGCTTCCACATATAGTCCCGTGCCGCCAACGATGAAGGGCAGCTTTCCCCTAGCAGCTATCTCTTCAATGCTGCTTCCGCAGCCTGCTTGAAAGTCTGCCACCGAATAGGGGTCATCCGGATCGCGAATATCAATTAAATGATGCGGGATGCCCTCTCGTTCTTCCAGTGGAAGCTTCGCTGTTCCAATGTCCATGCCGCGATAAACCTGCATGGAATCGCCCGAAATGATTTCCGCCTGCCAAGCTTTGGCCAGCTCCAGGCTTAAATTGGTTTTGCCAACTGCCGTAGGGCCAATTAATACGAGCAAAGGCTGCTTTTTGCCCAGCGCGGTTACCCGCTTATTCTCTTGTTCTGGCAACCTCTATCACTCCATAAGCAATTTTTGAAGAATGTAAATGCCGCCGCTCAAAGCCGAGTCTTGCAAACTCCTCGCTATGGCGGTGCTCCTTAAGCACGACGGTTTTGCGCGCCACTCGCAGTGCTTCGGTCACTGCCTCGATAGACAAGGCGTTGTCATTGACCAATTGGCGCAGCGGCTGAATCGAGCTCGACTCATGAATCGGCTGCCGGAACATCGGGTCAAAATACACGACGTCGACGCTTCGATCCGGCAGTTGCCGCAAGTAGTCCAGATGGTTCATGCTGATCATTCGGATTCTGCGCATCGCCGCATCCACATCAGCAAGCCCCGATTCGTAGACGGCAAGCCCTTCGCGCACCAAGGCGCATAGTACCCGCTCGCTTTCGATGGCAGTTACTTGTCCGGACGTACCGGCCGCATAAGCGAATACGAGCGAATCTGAGGCGAGTCCAGCTGTACAATCTACTATCGTATCGCCTTCCTCGCAGCCGGAGAGCGTAATGAGCGGATCTGTTTCTCCCCTTCGAAGCCGCTTAACTCTTACAAAAGCCATACTGGGGTGAAAAAATAACGGCGTATCCGTCTGTCTTTCATAATACCTGACTTCGCGATCCGTCACAACAAACAGGCGAATCTCGGCCATTTCGGCGCCGATTTGCCGCAGCGTCATTCGGCCCCTCGCCCGATAAGGGACGGACAGCTCGCCTGCAATTCTTCTCGCCTTGGCGACCGTCGCCTCAGATGGACGATCGGCGGTCGTCACGATCATGACATCACCCGCTTAAACATTTTTTCGAGCTGATAGGTGGACATATGCACGACTATCGGGCGTCCATGCGGGCAAGTATACGGTTGATGGCATGCACCAAGCCGGGAAAGCAGCGCTTCTCCCTCTTCCCTTGTCAGCCTGTCATTCGCTTTAATAGATGCCTTGCAAGAGCACATAATGGCCGCCTTCTCGCGCAGCTTGGCAATATTGATCGATTTGCGCTCGGCCAGCAGCAAATCGGCCATTTCTTCAATAATATCCTTCTCCTCGCCATCCGGCAGCCACTGCGGATAAGCACGAACAAGAAACGTTTGGGAGCCAAATGGCTCAAGCTCGACGCCCGCTTCGTTAAATAGGGGCAGCAAGCCGCGCAGTTGCTCGGCCTCTCCCGGCGTAAACTCCAGCGTAAGCGGCACTAGCAGCTGCTGGCTAGCAGCCTCGGGCATGCCAAACTTGGCGTAATAATATTCATAATTGATCCGTTCATGCGCCGCATGCTGGTCAATTAAATACAGTCCTTCCTCGGATTGCGCCACAATATATGTGCCATGCAGCTGGCCAATCCAATGCAGCTCGGGAAAACCCGCTTCATTGGCTGCTGAAGGCTGCTCCGGAGCGGCTGGCACTTGGCCTCCTTGTCCGAAATGAATGTCGGGCAAGGCTGCCGTATGAACAGTAGCAGCAACTCCACTGCTTAAATCAGCAGTTGCAGCCCCTGAGCTTTCCAATCCGTTGCCGGGCTCGCTTCCGTTAGCCACAGTCTGCGAGCTAGCCGTGCTAGCTGCGTCTTGGCGTATCCATGAAGGCTCGGATGGAAGCGGAGCGTCTTCGCTTTGCGAAGGAGAACTATTCGCCGCTGCACGTGCAAGGGGCTGCACAGCCTCAGAGGCAAGGTTCCCCCATGCTGTGCTTGCTTCACGCGCCAAGCTATATCCAGTTTGGGCAGGCTTGTACAAACGTTCAGCCGCATCCTTCGGCACAAATTCTCTGGAAGCACCTTGGCCAAATGGGGAATAAGGCGCTTGTGCTATCGACCGCTCCCCTTTGTTTTCCTTCTCTGGTACAGGCGGTGTTTTGGGCTCCGGACGATGAAAGGACATGGCGCCCTGAACGAATACAGGACCTGACCTTTTCTGATTATGTATAGAATCCGGACCAGGAATGTGACGTTCTTTGCCAAGTGCAGCCTGAATAGCCGACTCAACGAGCGTCCGCAGCTCTGCCTCCTTGCTGAAGCGAACCTCCATTTTGGAAGGGTGTACGTTTACATCAAGCAAGCTCGGATGCATGCCAATTTCAATAATCGCAAGTGGAAAACGATTGATAGGCAGCAGCGTATGGTAAGCCTGAAGCATCGCCTGATTAACGGCATGGCTGCGAATATACCGCCCATTTACAATGACGGTTATGCCATTGCGATTCGAACGTGTCAGCTCAGGCTTGGAAATATAGCCTAACAGCTCATAATCCGGGCTTTCGCCTTGTACCGCCATCATTGCTTTGGCCGTATTCGAGCCGTAAATAGCAGCAATAACCTGCAGACGGTCGCCTGTACCGAGCGTTCGCAGCAGCGTATTGCCATTGTGCTTTAGTGTAAAAGCAATACCGGGATGCGCAAGCGCAATGCGGTAAATATAATCTGAAATATGTCCAAGCTCGGTTTGCACCGCCTTCATATATTTCAACCGGGCTGGCGTATTGTAAAACAAGTCGCGCACCGTCATATCCGTACCTTGCGGCGTAGCAGCCGGAATACTGGCCGTAATCGTCCCGCCTTCAATGCTCAGCTTATGCCCTAAGCCAGTCTGTCCGGTAGAGGACAAGCATTCCAGCCGTGATACGGCCGCGATACTTGGCAGCGCCTCGCCGCGGAAGCCTAGGCTTGCGATGCGGAACAAGTCGCTGCTCGTTGCAATTTTGCTCGTAGCGTGGCGCTGGAATGCCGTTTCGATTTCTTCAGCGGGAATGCCCGAGCCATTGTCTGTCACACGGATAAGGTTCAAGCCACCCTCTTCCACTGTGATGTCGATTGTGGAGCTGCCGGCATCGACAGCATTTTCGACTAGCTCCTTAATGACAGAAGCAGGTCTTTCTACCACTTCGCCTGCGGCAATCTGGTTCGCGAGCTGCTCGTCCAGTACGAGAATTTTACCCATATCTGTTTTCCTCCTTCCCACACGGACACGCCGCTTCTAGTCGTTCATTTTGCGTTTCATGTCATTTAGCCACTGCATCGCCTGCATTGGCGTCATATTGAACAGGTCGAGCTTGCGCAGCTGATCAGCAAGCTGCTCGGATTTGGGGCTGCCTTTACGGCGGCCCGAATCAGCCTGCGCGGCAGCTGGCTCATCCCAGATGGACAGCTGAATGGCCGCCGCAGTTTCGCGAACACCAGCATTCGATGCTTGGCTGGCCGAAGGATCGAAAGCAGATGAAATGCTGCTGTATGCATGGTCGGAAGCATTAGACAAAGCATCATTAGACTGCAAGGCTGCATACGAATACTCTGGTTTATTTTTATTAGAAGCAGATTTCTCCTCAGCAGTGCGACTATCTGTTTCAACAACAGCAGCTGTGCTCATCTTGATACTCGCATTTTTTTCAACCAATGCATCCGAAACTTCCAATAGCTCATAGGATCGGGAAATAATGGACTCCGGCAAGCCAGCAAGCTTTGCGCAATAAATGCCGTAGCTCGTCCCTGCTGCGCCGGGTATCATCTTGCGCAAAAAGGTAACATGATCGCCGCTTTCCTGTACCGCCATACATGCATTGGTCAGCTGAGGCAAGGAATCCTCCAAATGCGACAGCTCGTGAAAATGGGTCGATACGAGCGCCTTGCAGCGAATCTGATGATGCACATATTCAATAACCGCTTGGGCAATGGCCATGCCTTCGCCCGTAGAAGTACCGCGCCCAAGCTCGTCAATAATGACAAGGCTGTTCTCCGTCGCCTTCTCGGTCATAATTTGAATATCCTTCATCTCCACCATGAACGTACTTTGTCCGCCAATCAGATCATCTGCCGCGCCAATCCGCGTGAAAATCCGGTCGGTCAGTGGAATTTGTGCCGATTTTGCCGGAACAAAGCAGCCGATTTGCGCCATAATGCCTATCAAGGCCACTTGGCGCATGTAGGTGCTTTTGCCCGCCATATTCGGTCCGGTAATGAGCAGCATCGAGTTATGCTCTTTATGTAGCTGCGTCGCATTTGCAATGAACGCTGCCCCATTTTCCATAACGGCCTCCACAACGGGATGCCTGCCTTCTTCGATGACCATATCAAACGAATCGGTAATCGAGGGGCGGGTAAATCTGCGCTCTGCGCTGACCGTCGCAAATGCCTGATACACATCAAGCTCAGCTATGGCTTCAGCAAGCCGCTGCAGACGGTGAAGCTGCCCTGCTAAATGCTCGCGAAGCTCCAGAAAACGTTCATATTCGATATCGACCATCTTTTCCTCGGCCTCAAGAATTAGGCGTTCCTTTTCCTTCAGCTCCGGCGTTACGAAACGCTCGGCATTGGAAAGCGTCTGTTTTCTTTCGTAGCGGCCCTCCGGCAGCATCGCGAGATTGGCTTTGGAAACTTCGAGATAATAACCGAATATTTTATTGTAGCCGATTTTGAGCGAGCGAATGCCAGTTGCTTCGCGCTCTGCGCGCTCCAGCTCGGCGAGCCATTTTTTTCCATTGGTACTAGCTTCTTTAAGCTGGTCCAAATAATCATCGTAGCCTGCACGAATAATTCCGCCTTCGCGAATCGAGACTGGCGGCTCGTCTACGACTACTGTCGCAATCATATCTGCCAAATCAGCGCAATCGTCCAGTCCGTCAACCAGCTTCTGCAGCCGCTGCGAACCCGAGGCTTTGCATAGCTGTACTAGTTGCGGAACGCGCTGAATCGACGTTTTGAGGGCATTCATATCGCGACCGTTGGCACTGCCAAACGCCACTCTTCCGACCAGACGCTCCAAATCATAAATATCATTCAGCTCAGAGCGAATATCATCGCGCAAAATCAAGTTGCGGTACAACGTATCCACCGCATCCAGCCTTGCTTCAATCGCGTTGCGCGACAGCAACGGCTTGTCGATCCAGCGGCGCATCAGCCTTGCACCCATTGAGGTTTGACTGCGGTCCAGCAGCCAAAGCAGCGAGCCCTTCTTCGAGCGGTCGCGCACAGTTTCAGTCAGCTCCAGGTTTCGGCGGGTATAATGATCAAGGATCATATATTGACCCGGCTCATAGCTGCGAATTGCGCGAACATGACCGAGCGAGCGCTTTTGCGTATCATCCAAATAGCCAATTAGCAGGCTCACTGCGCGCATGCATGCTTCATTCAGCTGTACAAGCTCCTGCTTTCCGAACTGGTCGAGCAGCTTTTGCTCCGGCACAGGCTCGCGCTTTGTCAGCAATATCGGGCGATTCCAAGCATCTGATGCTTGCAGCTTGTCCAGCAATTCCTCATCGCCAACAATTTCCGCAGGCTGATAAACGTTAATTTCATCGATCAGCGCTTCCATCTGAAGCGGGAACGAAGTGACGTACAGCTCGCCTGTAGACAAATCGCATGAGGAAATCGATACTTTCCCGTTTAAAAGAGCAATCGCTGAAATAAAGTTATTCGTTTTATCCGCGAGCGCTTTCGACTCCATGACCGTTCCCGGGGTAATGACCTGAACAATTTCACGTCGTACGACGCCTTTGGCAGCCGCTGGGTCCTCGACCTGCTCGCAAATGGCAACCTTGAAGCCTTTTTCAACGAGTCTTGCGATATAGTTTTGCGCAGAATGATAGGGTACGCCGCACATTGGAATTTTTTCCGTGCCGCCTCCTTCTCTTCCGGTTAGTGTAATTTCAAGCTCTCGCGAGGCCGCAATCGCGTCTTCAAAAAACATTTCATAGAAATCGCCCAGACGAAAAAAAAGAAACGCATCCTTCGCTTCTTCTTTAATCGCAAGGTATTGCATAATCATCGGGGTATAGCTTGCCACTGTTGCCCCTCCTTTATTGTGGTAAGCGAACGCGGGCGTTCGCAATCTATGTTTATCGTATCATCAGAGCCGCAAATTTCGCCAAATCTCCGAAATTCTTCCGAAATTCTAATGAAGCAACTTTCTACTATTATATCAAGCGTTGGCTTTCCGCGCCAACTTGTCTATTTTTCCTGATGTTCGTATAGGGAGATAAACCGGAGAAATTAGCAAAAAAGAGTGAAGTGAAGCGAGAAATAAGAAGAGAAATAAACAGTGAGGCAAGGGGGAAAGGGCCTGTTTGCTTGGGAAACAAGCCGGGGTGAAAGTGCAGGATAGCTCTTTTGTCGGATAAGCTTGGGAAATAGAAGGCAATTTGAAAATAGTAAATTCGCTTCGTTGGTTTGGGGAAATTTTGTGGAGCTAATAAGCTGGCAGCGCTTTGTCGCTACGTTATGTGGGCACCGTACAGGCTGGATTTCATATCAGCTTCGTTTGCTTCCATTATTGAGCTGAGGTGAAGCATGTAATGAACATTAAAGATTAAATAATAAAAATTATGTCGTCTATTTGTTTGGCGGCTTGTTAGAAGGTGGAGCTGGCATAGGGATGCGCCATTTGTGGCGGATGTCAGCCCGCTCATCCCAGGTTATGCCGCGCCGCGCTGCATCGAGCAAAGGCTCGATATCGGCCGCAAGCGCCGCATAGCTTGGCGTCGCCGCCATTGCTGCGGCAAGCGGGTCCAGACATCCGGCCAGCTCTGTGCGGTCGCCGGAGTAGAAGGCTTCGACATACCGCTCGTCAAGAGCCGGTATGTCGGTGAGGGCTCTAGTCTCGCGCGCGCATAGCAGCGCGAGCGCGAGCGCGGCTTTTGCCGCTGCTGGCGAGATGAGCCAGCTCGGCAGCGTGCGGTATTCGAAGCCGCCATGCGGCTGCTGGCGGTATTCGCCAAGGGCGCCGTAACGGGGGCGTCTGCCCCGGCCGGCCGGGTCTTCGACGAGCGCGAGCGGAAACGCCGCGTAGCTGTCGAGCAGCCGCAGCAGTCGGCTGGATAGCGGCGTGCCGCTGAGATGGATGTGCCCGCCGAGCGGCAGCCCCGGCACGGGCATGGCTCCGGCGACCCAGCAGAGGCTGGGGTCGCTTATGCGTTCGGCGGCGCGCAGCAGCAGCCGACGGAGATGCGCGGCCAGCGCGGCCGGGCTTTCAGCCGGCTCGGGCCGCAGCTCGGCGACGGGATAGACGATCCGTCGCCCAATGAGCATGGCGTCGCTGCCCGCGGCCCCTTGGGCGCCATCGCCAAAAAAGCGCGAAGCCGGCACGATCCGCCCATCCGGCCGCACCAGCGCAAACTCCGGGTCGGCGCCCAGCATCAGCTTGGGCGCCGTTCCCGGCATAGGCGCTGCTGCCGCCTCATACCAGGCGGCCATCCGCGCCAAGCCCACTGCGCGCAGCTTCGCATCGCGCACAGCCCCCGCTGCGCGGACGGCGGCCCGCCCGCCTTCGCCCAGCACAACCTCGGCCTCGCCCATATCGAGGCCGAGTGCATACAAAGCGGCGACTGCGGCGCGGATGACCCGCCGCAGAGCCGCATCCCGCGGCCATGGCGCTGCCGCATGGCCGCCTGGCTCCGCCCGCAGCAGCGGCTGCCCCGCTGCGGGCCTGCCCCACCGATCGAGGCGCTGCAGCTCGATCGGCTCCAAATGCGCAATAGCGACCTTATACAATCGGTCGCTATCTCCCAGTTCCTGCCGCCGGAGCAAGCCTGCCCGGCGCAGCCTTTGCTGCTGCTCGGCGGCAGACATCGCCGCAAAGCCGATCTCCCCCTCATTCAGCAGCCAGATGCCGCTTGGCAAAGCAGGCAGCACCTGCTTTTCATAGCCTTCACGTTTTTCACTCATATGCTGTTTTTCCGTAATTCCCTTCTGTTCCCTCAAGCCCCGCTTTTCTTTAACGCCCTGCTGTTCCCACCTACTCTGCCCTTGCCCGCTCTCGCCTTGCTGACCTGTCTCTCCCTGCTGACCTGTCTCTCCCTGCCTAGATTCACTACCCTTCTTTTTCTCAGCAACACAGCCGCTCACGATAACCGCGTCCCCAGCCTTGACCTCTGCAAGCAGGCTTGCAGTTGGAGCTGATTCAGCGGCAGCGGCATTCTCTTTGCCCGCCAACTCCAATCGCCCGGTACTGCTGTTCCACAGCCATACTGCCGCCATCTCATTGCTCCTTTCTACTAAAACCCACTCACCCTACTCAAACCTGGCTTATAGGGCATACGCCCGATTATGTTTAATTCCAACAAAAAGAGGGCTTTCGCCCTCAAGTTTGCGGACATCGCCGCATATCATACCGTACAGAAGCCGAGGCACAATGGAGTTAAGCTACCGTGGAGAAGATTTAAGCTTCCGTGCCGGGAAGTTTCAATCCACATAAGCCACATGGCCGTCAGGCTGCCAGATTAAAGCTCGTCGTCGAGCAAATCCGGATCAAGATCTTCGTAGTCGTCATCGCCGAGACCGAACTCGTATTCCTTGGCATCAAGGCCGTCCAAACCTCCAGGGATACAAGCAACCGTCACTTTTGTCTCGGCAACCAGCTCTACCGAAAATTCGCGTTCAACCCGGATGACAACGCCGGAGCCGCTCGATGAAACATTCGCTTCGATACAATTCGGCTCCTGAAGCGCATCTGCTGAAACTTCCACGGTTGTGGCACGATGCTTCGGATCGACAAACGAAAGCGGAACATTTTCTACATAATGAACGGATTCCTTCGCAACCTCGGTTTGCGAGTTTTTGCTGTACGAGTACCAGATGTTAATGTCGTAAGTACCGATGACCTCAATCCCATCGCCCGAACGAACCGCTTCATATTGATGGTTGATAATCCATGCGCCCAAAATACTGGTCGGATGTTGAGGCGGCGTAACGGTATGGGTTACAGTGGAAAACTTACGACCTTTGCCGCAGACAGCTTTGGTGATAATTTCTCTGTACTGAAGCTGTTTATCTGCATTAGCCATTGATTTAACCTCCTCCATGCAATCATTCACTTAAAGTGTATGCAGGACGTGGGCGAATGTTGATAAAACGAATGCAGACAAAGAGAGATTGTTTTAAAAAACACCCACAAAACCCGCTGCAAAACGTAAATCCACGTTTCCCCAAGACCTTCGCTCCCCATTTCCCCGCCTTTAGTTGGCCGCTATATACGAGCAGCTTGCGGGAGGCTCGCCGCAAAATCTTTTTTCACCCTTGCAGCTCCCGCTCCTATTACGAAAGCGCCAGCTAAAATCGAACTATACTCATAGTTATGAAGGTGCCCTAGCCTTTATGCCAAAGCCTGTATTTGTACCTATTGTTATCTACGAACTAGCTCAAAAAATGACATAAAAAACGTTTTGCCATATGCTCTACTGCTCACGCCATCCCGCCATCAGCCTGCGCTCCAGCGCCGAAACGGCTTTGTACATAACCGTCGCAACCGCAGCAATTACAAGGAGGCTGGAGAGAACGAGCGTAAAGTTGAACACTTGGAAGCCATAAATAATTAGGTAGCCCAGCCCAAGCTTCGCCACGAGAAACTCGCCTACAATAACGCCGATCCATGCCAAGCCCACATTCACTTTCAGCGTCGAAATAATAACCGGGAACGAAGCTGGCAAAATCACGCTGCGAAAAAGCTGTGACCGCCCCGCTCCGAACAGCCGGACGACTTTAATATAGCCTGCATCCACCTCACGAAACTGGTTATAGATGTTCAAGGTTGTAATAATAACCGTTACCGACAAAGTGACCGCTACAATGGAGAGAAAGCCAGGACCAAGACAAACGATAAAGATCGGCCCTAGCGCTACCTTCGGCATGCTGTTCAGCACGACCAAATAAGGGTCCGCAACCCTCGATACAAAAGGGAACCACCACAGCAGCGCCGCAAGGAGCGTGCCCAGCAGTGTGCCCAGTGCAAATCCGACAATCGTTTCCGATACGGTCACCCCGATATGCGGCCAGATTGAGCCGTTCGACATCGTCCCCCACAATTGATGGAACATCTTCGTTGGATAGCTGAACAGCAGCGGATCAACCCACCGATTACGTCCCGCGGCCTCCCACAGCCCAATAAAGAGTACTAAAATAATGAACTGCGTCACTCCGACTAACGCCGTCGTCCTTTTTGCCCGCCGCATATAAGCCTGGTGCAGCCAGTCTAGCCATACTGCTCTACCCTCTTTTACATCAGAAGGCAATTTCTGTTCCTGCCCTACTCGCTCCGGCTTACTATCTGTGTGTTGCTCCCTTTGCTGATTTGAACCCCCGTCATCCTTCATTGCTCTCGCTCCCTTCCCAGAGGGTCTTCTCGGCAGCGTCCAGCTCTGCCCATAATTGATCGAACAGCGGCTGAAATTCCGGCAGCTGTCGAGCTTTCATCGGTGATGCCTGCCGGATTGAATCGGGTATCGTCAGCTCGTAGCGAATTCGACCTGGATTTGCTGCCAGTACTATGACGCGATCACTCATCGCCACCGCTTCAGATAGATCATGCGTGACGAGCAGCGCCGTTTTCCCAAGCTTTCGCAGCGTTACCTGCACCAAATCCTCCAATTGAAGCTTAATGTGCAAATCCAGCGCAGAAAAAGGCTCATCCAGCAGCAATACTTCCGGCTCAGTTGCCAGCGTCCGCGCCAAGGCGACCCGCTGCCTCATACCGCCCGACAGCTCATGCGGATAACGGGCTCCCGCTCCGGGCAGGCCGAGCTCAGCCAGCAATTCAGCTACGGTTTCAAGCGCAGCCTGCGTCTTATTCCCCGTCAATTCCAGCCCCAGCGCCGCATTATCCAAAATCGTCCGCCATGGAAACAAATAATCCTGCTGGAGCATATAACCGACAAGGGTTGACGGTTGTTTAACCTGTCGATTGTTCAGGAGCACTTCGCCGCGTGTCGGTAAAAACAAGCCCGCCAGCATGCTGAGCACCGTCGTTTTTCCGCATCCGCTTGGGCCAACCAGACTGACGAACTCGCCGCGCTGAACGGTCAAGTTCATATCCTCCACAGCAAGCGAGGCGCCCTTGTCATTCACATATACATGAGTCACTTGCCGCAGCGTAAGCGCGGGGTCACTATTCGCCATCTTTTTTTCCTCCTCGCAGCCATCGCTACTTCACGGCTTCAATCGCAGCTTCCGCAAAGGCCGTGTTTACGATGGCATCATGCTCGGTTCGCGCCTTCAGTTCGCCGGCCGAGGTCATGACGTCCAGCAAATTGTTCCATTCCTCCTGGTCAATAATCGGGTCGGTCGCGAAAGAGCCTTGCTGCTTATAACGATCGATCGAGCTAATCAAAATGCCGCGATCTACATTTTCAAAATAAGGCAGGACAACGTCCGCAATGGTTTCGGCACTATTTTCAGCCACCCATAATTGTGCCCGATGAATCGCATTGGTGAAAGATTGCAGCGCCGACTTGTTTTTGTTTGTAAAGCTTTGCTTCGCCATATAAACGGTGTACGGCAAATGCCCGCTCTCCGCACCAAAGGAAGCCACAACCTTGCCACGGCCCTCTTTCTCAAAAATAGAAGCCGTCGGCTCAAAAAGCTGCACAAAATCGCCTGTCCCTGAAGCATAAGCTGCCGAAATGTTGGCAAAATCGACATTTTGGATCAGCTCCAAATCCTTTTGCGGGTCAATTCCGAATTTTTTCAGCGTAAATTCTCCAGCCATCTGCGGCATGCCGCCCTTCCGCTGTCCAAGGAAAGTTTTTCCTTTCAATGACTGCCAATCAAAGGTGGGCTCCGGCTCGCGAGCAACTAGAAACGTCCCATCGGTCTGCGTCAATTGGGCAAAATTGATGACCGGGTCCTCCGCTCCCTGCTGGTACACATAAATCGAAGTTTCCGAGCCGACAAGCGCCACATCGATTACGCCCGACAGAAGGGCCGTCATCGTCTTGTCACCGCCAGCCGTTGTTGTCAGTTCAATGTTCAGCCCTTCCTCTTCAAAAAAGCCCTTCTCCAGTGCTACATATTGTGGCGCATAAAAGAGAGAGCGCGTGACCTCGCCGACTTTCAGCGTTGTTTTCTCGCTTTTGCCGCCGCAGCCTGCCAGCGCAGCGGTTGCAGCCAGCGTGACAACTAGCAGCAACGTTGTCCATCTTCTCCTCATCTTTCTTTCTCCTCCCGCTATTTACAGCTTGCGTGTTGTACTCCAGCCTATGCGTGCATATCGTCGGCGGTGATTGCCGCTAACGGCTTTTTGGGCATGAAAAAGCCGTTATTCCACCTGCTCCGGAATAACGGCTCTACTAGGGCATGTATGTGAACGCAAGCGAGCTATATCTCGAAAGAAGCCAGCGTTCAAACGTCTTCCCTCTACTACCGAGAATGGCACAACTCATAAATGTGAACCTACTTACCAAAAGGCAGCTTCATGCTGCTCTTTTTGGAGCTTTGCTCCCTGCACAAACAGACAAAAATAGACTTGGAGGACGCAGCAGCCGCTATTTGTACCGAATCACTGGTTTTGGCACAGGCTGCGGACTCAGGAGCCGCTAATGCGCTGCCCATCGTCATTTTGAGAGGATTATGAAGGTAATAGCGGCTCTCCTGTCCGCTTAAGGCCCAAAATGGGAGTGAAATCCAGAATAACGGAAACTCAGTCCTTCAAAAAAGGAATAAGTTTCCAAATATATATATCCTAAGCCACAGTGGTCTCTGTGACTGTACTCTAAGTAACAATCGCATGCTGTGCTTCCTTAAGCCTTGAACAGTCAGAGGAGATTGGTCTCGAATACGTACTTAGCAAGGTGCAGCAGGAAGAGCTTCCGTTTGCATACACATCATCGGAAGCAATAAAATAAATTTGCATTTTATATAAATTAATAAACATTTCAATCCACGCTCCCGCACGGGGAGCGACTAGCCCATAGCGCTAAACCAATAACCAGTGAGCCGTTTCAATCCACGCTCCCGCACGGGGAGCGACTATTAAGCGGCGAAGATACATCGCGGAAACGTGTTTCAATCCACGCTCCCGCACGGGGAGCGACCATATAGCGCCAAAAATCGACAACATAACGTTACAGTTTCAATCCACGCTCCCGCACGGGGAGCGACGACTAGCCCACAGGTCGCCTTGATGGACAAATACGCGTTTCAATCCACGCTCCCGCACGGGGAGCGACAAAAAAATATGCGGTCGTGGCGGAATTGGCAGACGGTTTCAATCCACGCTCCCGCACGGGGAGCGACAGCACCCTCAAAAACTCCTTACCTAGCAAGGAAAAAAAGGCCCATTTTCGCGAACCTCATTTTCCTCTCCCTTATCCACCCGTTTAGCTAATCCAAAATCCGCATTACCCCTTACGGGGAGCGGAGTGCGAACGTGCCGGGGTTTTCATGGGAGCTTCCGGTTCGCGTGGAGGTAAGTCGCTTCCTAACAATAGCGCAGCTACCTTCCCCCACTAACCAAACCTTCCTTACCAGCTACAACTATTCCCTTACTACAGCTTATAAATCTCGCTATACTTCTTCTCCAAATATTTCACCAAATATTGCGGGTCCAGCGGCTTGCCGGTTACATTTTGGATCAACTCGGAAGGTGTTCTGAGCTTGCCGTATTTGTAAATGCGCTCGCTGAGCCATTCTTTGATCGGCAGCAGATTCCCTGTGCTTACAAGCTCCCAGAAGTTCGGCAGCTCGCGCTCCAGTGTATCGGCGAATTGCGCTGCATACATGTTGCCCAGAGAATAGGACGGGAAGTAGCCGAATGCGCCGCCGGACCAGTGTACATCCTGCAGGACGCCTTCTGCATTCGTCGGTGGTTCAATACCCAGATATTCTTTATATTTTTCATTCCAAATAGCGGGAAGATCCGCGGCCTTCGCGCCTTCGTTAAATATCATTTTCTCAATTTCATAGCGGATAATAATATGAAGATTGTACGTCAGCTCATCGGCTTCAATGCGAATGAGTGACGGCTGAACGACGTTATTTCCCCGATAAAACTGATCCAGCGTCACATCAAGCTGACCCGGGAACTGCTGCTGCAAAGCGGCAAAATTATGCTGCCAGAACGGCTTGCTGCGGCCAATGACATTTTCCCAGAAACGCGATTGCGACTCATGGATGCCCATCGATGTGCCTGTGCTTAGCGTCGTTCCATCCAACTCAGCCATAATATTTTGCTCATACAGCGCATGGCCACCCTCATGAATGGTGCCGAACAAGGCGCTCGTCACATCATCTTCCAAATAACGTGTCGTAATTCGCACGTCGCCTGTGTTGAGTCCTGTTGCGAATGGATGCGTGCTTTCATCAAGTCTGCCCGCTTCAAAATCGTAGCCCATCTGCTTCAAAATCCGCAGGCTGAACGCTTTTTGAGCTTGCTTATCATAGTTTTGACGCAGGAAGGACGTATCCGGTTGATGCTTGGAAGCCGCAATTGCTGCTGCTAGTGGAACCAGCTGCTCACGCAAGCCGCCGAACACTTTATCCAGCTCCTTCACGGTCATGCCCGGCTCATATTGGTCAAGCAGCGTGTCATAGCGGGTTTCTTTCGGCCCCCATAAGTCGATAAACTGCTGCGTATAATCGATGACTTTTTCCAAATAAGGCTGGAAGCCCTCATAATCGTTAGCTGCCTTCGCTTCTTCCCATTTGGATTCTGCCTGGGAGCAAATAACGACATGCTCCTCATAAAGCTTCGGCGGAATTTTGACGCTGCGGTCGTATTCTTCCCTCGTATCGGTTACAAGCTTGCGCTCTATTTCGCTTAGTTTGCCAAACGTTTCCGGCTGTTCCAGCTCACTCAGCCATTCACCTAATTCAGGCGATGTGGAAAGCTTGAACATGTCGCCGGACAAAGATCCGATGACCTCCGAACGCATATCCATGCCTTTGCGCGGAGCGCCGGTGCGCAGGTCCCAATACAGCACGCCTAGCGCCTCACCGTAAGCTTTCAATTTTTTCACCGTTTCCAGAAACGGAGCAAGTGCCTTCGAATTATGTACGGTCATTTCTCATCACCCTTTCCAAATAAATAAAAGATCAGCCTGTTTCACCATAAAATGAGCGATTTCAGCAAAAGAATAACGACATTCCTTCATCTTTCATCTGATCTTAACTTGATCTTAACGATTACTGTACGTATAATCAACTTTAATCTAAACATCATTAAAGTGCGATTTGAAATGGAAGAGAGGCATCACCTATGTTTATAACTTTTTCGCCATCAGCAGTTGAGCAGCTTTCTCCTTATTTAGAGGACGGCGTTCATCAGCTTAAGCTGCTGCATGATACAGAAGGCTGCGGCTGCGTTGTCAGCGGCGTCCCTGCCCTCCAGCTTGTAAAGGAACCTAGTTCAGACGACCGATTAACACAAGGTCAGCCCTTCTCCTTTTTGTATGAGCCCCGCCATGAAGTTTTTTTTGAGCCTCAACTGCGTATCGGTTACGATACAGATCGTGGAACATTCAGTTTGAAAAGCGACGGACAAATCTATTCCCTTAATTTGCGATTTCTGACGGCCTGAAGGCTCCAGCCTATGCACACTGTGTTTTATGAGGATTCAACTAAGATTAATCTGCAACACCAGATATAGGAGGAGCCTATGAACAACGTAGATCAAATCATGAACGATAATACAGCTTTTGTTGAGCGCAAAGATTATGAGCAATACATAACGAGCCGTTTTCCCGATCGAAAAATGGTTATCGTCACCTGCATGGATACGCGACTCACCGAAATGCTGCCTAAAGCGATGAACCTGCGCAACGGAGACGCCAAAATTATTAAAAACGCTGGCGGCATCGTCACCCAACCGTTCGGCAATATTATGAGGAGCGTCTTAATCGCCATCTACGAGCTGCAAGCCGATGAAGTGTTTGTTATCGGGCATCATGGCTGCGGCATGACCGGGCTTAATCCCGAGGTCATCGTCCAGCATATGACGGATCGCGGCGTACCTGAGCAGACGGTTGAAACGCTGAGGCATTCCGGGCTCAATTTTATGCGCTGGCTGACTGGATTCGACAATGTGAAAGAAAGCGTGGAGAAAAGCGTAGGCATTATCCGCAACCACCCTCTGCTTCCGCCAAACGTTCCCGTTCATGGCATGACGATAGAGCCGGAAACAGGCCAACTTGATCTCATTGTCAACGGCTATGACAAGCTGAAGCAGCCATAAACGCAAGCCTTTCCTAAATAAACCTATTGATTTGAAAAAGTAGCCGTTCCCGCACAAAAGGGAAGTTGAACCGATAGCTGCCTGCGCACAATCATTCAACGATTGTGCGTGGACGGCTTCTTTGTTCTCGCGGCAATCGCTTCTGCTCTTGCGGCAATGACATCGCTGCGATCCCGCAACGTATGACGATGGATAAGCGATTCGTCTGTCATATCGCTTGGCAACCCCCACTGCTTCTGGGTTATTCCTCTTTCCGTGCATTCCTGCTCACATAACACTTGCAGTTCAGCATCGACAATCTCGAGAGTCATATCTTGATAGACAGGCGAAATGACATCTTCCTGAGGCTTGGCCCTCGCGAGCACAGCTTCCAGTTCCACAACTGCCTTAGCGCCATTTAGTCCGAGACTGTCCAGAGCTACGGCGGTCAGCTTGCCGAGCGCTTGCTCGTACATTTTTGCTGCGCCTGCGAGATTGCCCCGCCGCTCATGATATTGGCCAACAGCCAGCTGGATCAGCCCTACCCAGATTAACGCCCGCTCATCTTCTGGATGTTCCTTCCAATACTCCTCCAACAGCTCATGGCATTCGAAAAAATCTCGCGTTGCATGAAACTCAACTAAATACGATACGTAATGTCCTGGATATTTCATACCAATCTTTCCCTTCTGCCTTTCTCCTCATTGTAGCGTTTTGTGTTGAGGATGTGCAACTGACTAATCAGGCCACAGCGAATGCCATTCAAACGATAATTTCTCTGGCGATCATGCAACAATATTCGCCCAAGCTCAGTCTAAATAAAATACGGCTACCAATACTTCACAATGAAATAATTAGATTTATTTTTTTTAAAAAAGCAAGTGGATAACTTTAACAGATTTTTTATAAACCATAGATCCTGGTGATACAGGCACGATGATCGGAGCTACTGCTTCAAGTAATTTTAAATAAAACTTTATTATACGATGACAATATGAATAATAAGGCCAAGATAACCAGCTGTTTTCGATGCATTAATGGAAACAGCTGGTTTATTTTTTAGACTCATTGACTGTTTTAGTAGCTATCGATCATTTTATGACGTGCCCTAATTTCCGTAGACGGTTGAACTTATAAAAATATAGCTAACGATAAAATAGAAAGCTACATATTCTCGTCATGCTACCTACTAACGAAAGCTATATAAAGTAATCATTCTGCCAATGTGCCAATGTGCTAACATGCTTTATTTTTTAATCCCTCGAAATTGCTCCTCTGATGCTAGTTAATGGATTTTTCAATCATACGGTTTGTACTTATGCCTTTTCTTTAAAAGAATAGTGTAAAGCACAAAGAAACCGACTCCCTCAAGAGCAGGTCTCTTTGGCTTAGCCATCTTTCAATATAAAAAGCCTCTAGACTTACTGTTCCTATAAAAAAAAAGACGCTCCCAGCAGCTTAAGCCGCAGGAGCCTCTGTAAAAGCACACCTAATCTATTCGTTATCAGCTAAGTATTTGCTCCATCCTTCAATAGATCGAGCCTCTCCTCAGCGCTGATCTTTGGGCAAGTACTGCAATACCCATGCACCTGCTGTCCCTCCCGCCGCAGCCGGTAAGCTAAGCAGCAATATCGCCGTAAAAGAACCGAAGCCCCTCCATATTGGCGATGCTGAAATTCTTTAAATGAAACATCCAGCGGATTACCATGCCTTTTTTGGAACAAAACATGCCGGTCAGCCTTTATAAGCTGCAATCGCTGTTCCGTTTGCCAAATACTCGTATTGTGCTCGAGTTGGGCATAACATTTTTGAACATAATGCGAAATCAGCGACCACATGACGCTAACCTTTGCTCCAGTATGCGAGGATACCGCCGTCAAAATCTTTTCCGTATGCTGAAGCAAACGATCTGTCCAATTTTCAACCTCTACTTTGCGTTGTTCCAGCTCGAAAACGGGCGGCCATGGACGCACGGCCAACGTTGCCTGATACTCCATGGCCGCGAGCTTCATTATTCGAAATCGCACATTTGCAGCCGATGTTTCCAGTAGACAGTCAAATAAACTAACAGCAGACAGCATGCCCATAAAAAATACAGCGTAACGTTTGGCAAACAAGGTTCCTACTACAATACCACCCGGATCTCCCAATTGTCTGGACTGGAGCTTCATAATGTGAGAGCATTTAGCAGGATCTAGAAGCTCTGCAGCAGAGAATGGATAAGCTTCTTCCGCCAATTCTCCTATGGATATCCGAAAATGGTCTTGTAAAAAGTTAGCCGCCTGTTCCCGCTGAGAACAATCCTCCATCTTCTTACTCAATCATCTTCAATACTTCATCTATGATTTGTCCGCGTCCAATAACGCCCCAGCCTTTAAACAGCCAAAACGAGTCTGTTTCATACACCTTATTGTTTTGCACCGCAGAAACCTTATTCCAAAAAGAGCTATCGTTGATGCTCTTGAGATTATCCTGTCCATTAGGATCAACCTCAAGCACGATATAATCGGCGTCTAAGCCCGAAATCACTTCTAAAGACAGCTCGCCGCGCTGCTCCTCAGGCGTCAATGACGTTTTCGTAAAGCCGAGATCGTGGTACAACAACGTATTTGTTGGATGGCCTTTTTCCGCATAAATTTGCAGGTTTTTCTCTCTGACTCTTAAATAAGCAAGGTTATGGTTGTCGATAGCCTTAATTTTCTCACTGGCTTGTTTAGTCTTTGCATCAAGCTCGGCAATTTTCACTTTAGCCAAATCCACTTTGTCGTACAATTCGGCCACCTTCAATAAATCCGCAGTCCAGTAGGTCGTATCATCGCCATACTCCAGCCACTCCGTACCAAGCACAAGCGTTGGCGCGATCTTTGCCAGCTGATCATACGTATTTTCCGCGGTCCGGCTCTCTATGAGAATGACATCCGGCTCCAGTTGAACAATTGCTTCCAAATTGGGACTATCCGCAGAGCCTACTAATTGTACACCTTCCAGCTCGCTTGCCAAATAAGGCAGGTAATCTCCACCATAACGGGTCTCTACATTTACGCCAACTGGTTTTTCGCCGATAGTCAGCAGATGATCGATATAAGCAGCGGAAAGCACGACTATTTTGTCGATCTTAGCTGGAACGATGGCCTCCCCTTTCAGGTGGGTAACGGTTCGAGTCGCTTTTTCCACAGGTTGATTTGCAGATTGATTCGTTTGTTCAGACTCGCTCGCTTGACCTTCTGCTTTACCGCAAGCCGTCACTGCAAGCAGCAGCATAGCCCATAATACGAGGTACATCATTCGGTGCTTATTCATTTGTTGTTAACCCTCTCTTTATAGTAATAATAATCATTATCACCAATCATAAAGAAAGGCCCTTCCAATAACCATGGATTATTCCATGCGATTAGGTTGGATCATTTCATTCTATTATTCCCAGCTTTAATGCTGCATAGTTCATCGCCCACATTCTCCCGGAAGGGCCCAGCGCTTTAAAAAATAAATCACTAGCATCATATACATGATGGCGACGTACCGCATCAAGGGATTGCCACTCTTCCGATTGAAGCAACTGCTGCAAGCGCTTCTTCGAGCCTTTAGTTGGATCAGCCATCAGAAAAATATGCTGTGAATTAAATAATGGCAGTTCATTCAGCTGGATATCGAGTGCCCATTCGTGAGCAGGGAACCGATCCGGAAGCGTTAAACCCAGATCATCATAAAAAAGGCTGCCCGTTTGATTTTTTCGCCCATATACCCGATAAAAGTTCTGGCTCACCCTTATAAAATAAACGCTCTGTTCTCCCAAGCAGGCCTTCATTCGTTCCTTCAGCTTTTCCGTTCTCTCGCCATAGCTGCTTATCCATGCTGCGGCCTGCTGCTCTCTGCCTAATAGGCCAGCAAGCTGCTCCAGCGTCTGTCCATACTTGTTCGAATGCTTTAGTACGGCAGTTGGCGCAATCTGATTCAGCAGCTCATCTCGCTCCAGACGATCACTTGTCAGCATCAGATCCGGCTTTGTTCGGAGCAGCTTATCGTAATTCGTGTGACCGCCTTGGAGCATAGAGCTTTGCTGGCTGTACGCATTCAGCCTCGGAATGGTGTAGGTGGAGGAAACCCGGTCCGTATAGGACAGCGCAGCAACTGGCTTATAGCCAAGCGTGATTAGATGGTCATCCAGTCCATAATATAAAGCCGCAATGCGATGGCATTTATTTTTAATATATAAGGTAGGAGCAACGCCTTCGGCTTTTTTGAAAACTCTGCTGAAATAATGCTCATCCTTGTAACCGACCTGCTCAGCTACACGCTTAGCTTTCATTGAGGAAACTAATAATTGCTTTGCTTTAGTAATCCGTTGCTTCATAAGATATTCGGTAGGTGTGGTGCCCATTTGGTGTTTAAAAATTTTCGTAAAATGATTCGGACTGAAGCCTGCCATTTCCGCCAATTGGCTGACCTGCAAATCCTTCGTGTAATTTTCATTCATATAGGCCAGCACCTGCTCCATGCCTACAGTCTGCTGCTCCGCTGGTTTGCTTGTGCCCATCATCAGCAACAGCAGCTTAGAAAGATTGTAGTGGATCGTATGACTCTCTTGTACTCTGGCTTGCCGATTTAATTCAAACAATTGCTGAATTAGCCCTTCAACCGCAGCAAGATCGTCAACTCCCTCCATCTTCCCCTTCAATGGAAATATAGGCCGCTTCACTGACCAGCCTTCTCGCTGCCTGCTCAACTGCATACAGGAGAACACGATCAATGAATACTGAATCGGATCGGTGGAGTCCGAATATCCTTCGACCATCATTTCAGGCTGTAGAAAAAATAAATCGCCTGGCTTGACTTGAGCAGCATAACCGTTCATTTTCATTAAGCCCTTGCCAGCAGTTACATAGACTATGGCATAGGTATGGATAATTTTGGGGGTTAATGGATCGTCCGCTTGACCCCGAAAAGAATAGCAGTGAACCGAAGTAAAAATCAGTCTCTTTAACAAATTTGCTAGATCATTCATGAGCCGCGACGCCGCCAGCCAAAAACGCGTACATGCACAATGCCCTTCGTCACCCAATGGGCTAAAATATACAGCACAATAAATAGAATTAGGAGCGGTTTAAAAAAGAACACCGCCACTAGCCAGCTGACGAGAATCTGCCAGCGTTTCATGCGCCGGATAACCTTCATTGGTGCTAAAAAAATACGGTACAGCTTATGGCTGTTTTGCAAAGCATTTAAATATTCATCCTGATATTGCTTATCCTCTGGATTGAGCCTGACGGCACTTTGCATATACTTTTCCTGCAGCGTATAATCGCCGCGGTGGCCTGCCGCCCAAGCGAGATGCAGCAGCACACCTGGATCTTCCGCCTCGATCTGAATAGCCTGCTTGTCCAACTGCTCCGATTCCTCAAAATGACCCAGCAGCGCTTCCGTATAGCTCAGCACAGCCAAATAAAGCGGCGAATCCGCATTCAGCTGGAGCGCTTGCAGCAGATACTCCTTCGCTTGCTTTAATTTTCCCATTTTGTTCATTTGACTAGCAAGCAAATAGTAGTAATGGGCTCTGTATGGTTCAATTCGCAAAGCTTCATAAGCAGCCTCAAGAAAGGCATTCACATCATCCATATCGTAATAGGTGACAACCCGCACATACCAAGCATCCGTATGGTCCGGATCTCGCTTCAACACTTCACCGGACCAATACAAGCTTTTCTCGTAATCTTCCATTAATAAATAAATCTGTGCTATAAGGGCTAATGCATCTGTATCTTCCGGGTTATGGCGCAAAAGCTGCTCCGTTTGCTCCAGAGCTTCCTTATACCGTTTCCACTCGATCAGCTGATATACAGCAGCATAAGTATTTTGCTCAAAATCTCTGTCTTCCGCCAAAGCTTTTCCTTGCTCCTTCCTGCTATTTAATGCCGTGCTTCTTCATATAATCTAGCACAACCTGGTAATCACGGTTTACATCACTGAAGGTCGCATAGTTTTTCGCGGTGGAGAACCATTCCAGTGTTGTCGCTTTGCGGGATTTTACTGCAGCTTTCACATCATTTTGAGAAATAGGCTGCACTTCACCCGTCTCCAGCATGCGCTCCATCGCCGATTCCACCGCATCGCTAACGACCTGCTCCAAATCAGCTCCGGAAAAATATTTCGTCTCGGCAGCAATCCGCTCCAAATTCAGCGAATCCATCGGCTTGCCTTTCAGCTTCAGCCCCAAAATCGTTTGGCGCTCCGCTTCCTCTGGCGGCGGTACAAAGACAAGGTGATTAAAGCGTCCGGGACGTCTGAGAGCGGAATCCAAATACCATGGCGTATTGGTTGCGCCAATTACAAATACGTTTTCGTTCTCCGCTTGTAGACCGTCCAGCTCTAGCAGCAGTTGGTTGACCAGCATGCGGTCGTGATGCTGGCGCATTTGGTTCCGGCTGCCGCCCATTGCATCAAGCTCATCTATGAAAATGACACAAGGCCTGCACTGGCGCGCTTTTTCAAAAAAGTCATGCAAATTATGCTCGCTCTGGCCTGTGTACATTGAAAGAATCGCCTGCAGCTCAATATGGATAAAATTTGCTTCAATTTCGCCCGCCACTGCTCGTGCCAGAAACGTTTTGCCACAGCCTGGAGGTCCAAACAGCAGCAAGCTTCCTCCAGCTGATTTGCCATAGGCGGCAAACAATTCCGGCTGCTTTAGCGGCAAAATGAAGTTCATGCGAATTTTCTTCTTAACATCCTCTAGTCCGCCTACATCATCGAACGTTTCCGCTGGCTTATCCGACTCGACAAGCGATTGATCCTCTTGATTGAATTGAATAAGCTTTAGATTTTTGCGCCTTTGCGCTGCGAGATCATCAAAATCAGACATTAGGCTCTCTCCTCTACTAATCTAGCATGCTGAATTTACGCTATTTATCCAGAATAATGAAATATATTGTCGTTTGCAAGGGAAGTGGGCCATTCTACTCTTCCTCCACTACCTCTTCCCATGCAGCATCCTGCCCCTGCCTTTCAAACGCCGAGCCAAGCTCCCCCTTAAAAGGCACTAATAAACTAGCATCCCGGTCTACCATTTCATAAACCTGCACCCTGAAAATATTATCGGCGTTAATATAGCTGTCTTCCTCATCGCCTGCGAACAAACGCCAGCCGCTGTCCTGCTCATTGTCGCCAGCTTCACGGTACATCCAGCACACGGCATCGCCCTGCTCCAAGCATCTCCTAGAAACGAGCGCCATTTTTTCGCCATCCGCAAGCCATCTTTCATCGCCTTCCCGCAGGATCGTTCTGGCAATATGCTGCGGCTCGAACATTAGGCTGTCTCCTAGCTTCAAGGTTTTCAAATAGACTGGCTGGTTCGTCAGCACCCCGGTGTATTGCTCAGTCGCTTGGTTAAAGCCTGTAACCTCCACCCACATCCGTTCGGCTCTCGGCTCATTTTCACCCGGGTTTGCCAGTGTAAAATGCAATCGGACCCGCCTACCTACTTCTTGCGACCGTCGCTCCTTCGCAGGCGGGATAAAGAAGCTGTCTGGATACAGCTTGCTTGTCTGCTCTACATCTTCAAGCGTCCATTCCATCATTCATTCCCCTTTCTCTCTTATATTCTTCATATCCCCAAAAGGCTTCCTCTGTTCCGCCGTCCTCCAGCAGGATCATTACCGCATAAGAGATGATGCTCAGCCATTCCTCCATCTCCTTCGTTTGCTCTGCCGTAATGATGCCGTTACTCCGCAGCATGCCATCCGGCTCTACCGCCCAGGCTCTGCCCAAATGGCAAATGCTCCATAAACAGGCCATGATTTCACTGCTGACCGATTTACTCGCTAATTCGGGCGACAGCACATCAAGGATTGTCATTACCTCATGAAAATTATCCTCTACGAGCTGACCGCTAAAGGGGCGGAGCATGCCGAGAAACCCTTTCGTCATTTTCTCCTGCTCGATATCGTCAAACGCAAAGGCATGGCATTTTAATAAGAGTAAAGCGTCTTCCCTATTCATCGACCTCTCCTTTACTCTCAAGCTTCGCGCTGAAATAGAATTGTTTTTATAAAAAAAGCTGTCCCCGCACCAATCAGAAAGTTGTGCTGTGAGCTGCAATAGCCCCTCAGTTCCATTCTTGTGCTTGGACAGCTTTATAGGTTTCGGGCAAAAGGAAGAGGCTTAAAGCTCTTTCGACGCCTGCTCCAAATATTTCGTTAATTGCGAATAATCAGGGGTATCCTTTTCCTGAATTTTTATCGTTTTTCGTTCCTCAGGCCCTTCAAACAGCTCCGCTGGCAAATCCAGACTCGCCGTGTTGAAAATCGTGAAGGAAACCGCTTTTTTGGAAGGCGAAATGACCGCCGCATACTTGCCATTTTTCAAAAAGTGAGGTTTCTTATATTGCAGCCGCTCCTGAACGTCAGGAATGACCCCGTGTACGAGGCTGCGCAGCTGATTGGATATTTCCACCTGCCAAGGCACATCCAGCGCTTCTATAAAAGCAGTAATTTCTTCTGTTTTCGACAAAACGTTTCCACCTCTCGCCTATCAGATGAATTTCGACAATGATTCACAAGCTTGTTTTTTCCTGCTGTCGTTCCCTGAGTGTATTATGCAGGATTATGGAAGCGATGTCCATATTCGTGTATTTACGTTCCGCAATAAGTGCGGTAAGCACGGCCTGAAGGCTCAGGCAATGTCGCATATTCAGCCTGCTTTGGAGAATGTGCATACGGATCAGCTAGCACCTCAAGCAGCCGCTCCATTACACTGTAATCGCCTTTTACCGCTGCTTCCAGCGCCTCTTCTACCCGATGATTGCGGGGAATTACGGCAGGATTGCTGCTGCGCATGAGCTGATCCGCTTCCTCTACGGACTGCTCCTGCCTGCCCAGCCTATTCTGCCAGCGCTCATGCCACTCTGTATATTCGGTGCTGCTAAACAGAGCCGAGTCATCCGGCTTGTTAAACGTTAACGCCACAAATGTATTCGTATAATCCGCGCCATGCTTCTCCATCAAAGTGAGCAGGTCTTTCATCAGCTCGTCGTCCTGCTCCTCCTCATTGAAAATACCCAGCTTTCCACGCATGCCTGCAAGCCAATGACGATGGTATTGGTCTGTAAAATCAGCTAAAGCTTGCTCGGCAAGCTTTAGCGCCTGCACCTCATCATCATGCAGCAGCGACAATAGCGATTCAGCTAATCTTGCCAAATTCCAGACCGCGATGTAAGGCTGATTTCCATAGGCATAACGCCCCTGACTATCGATGGAGCTGAACACTGTCGCCAGATTAAAAGCATCCATAAAAGCACATGGGCCATAATCAATCGTTTCGCCACTAAGCGCCATGTTGTCCGTATTCATGACGCCATGAATAAAACCGACGAGCTGCCATTTGGCAATCAGCGATGCCTGACGCTTAATTACTTCCTGCAGCAAGGAGAGATAGCAATTGTCATCCCCAGCAATATGCGGAAAATGTCTTTGCACGGTGTAATCCGCCAGTGCTCGCAGCTCCTCTGCTGTTCCCCATTGCGCAGCAAATTGAAACGTTCCGACACGGATATGGCTCGCCGCTACGCGGGTTAAAATAGCACCCTGCTGCGTATCCTCTCGGTAAACAGGCTCGCCCGTTTTCACGACCGCCAAGCTGCGGGTAGTGGGAATACCCAGCCCATGCATGGCTTCGCTAATGATGTATTCACGCAGCATCGGCCCAACCCCCGCACGGCCATCTCCACCGCGAGAATAGGGCGTGCGGCCTGCGCCTTTTAACTGAATGTCGACTCGCTCGCCTGATGGTGATATTTGTTCGCCCAGCAGCAAAGCCCGTCCGTCACCCAAGCGGTTAAAATGTCCAAATTGATGCCCTGCATAAGCCTCAGCAAGCGGCAAAGCACCTTCGGGAATTTGGTTGCCTGCAAGCATGGCGACACCTTCATCATTTTGCAGCCCCTCAGCATTTAACCCTAGTGATGCAGCTAACGCTTCATTGCATACAATCAGCTCCGGTGAGCGCACTGGGGTTGGGTTTGTTGCTGTAAACAATCCGTCTGGCAACCTTGCATAGCTGTTGTCAAAGTTCCATCCGATATATATATTGGCTTGCTTCTCGCTCATATTCGATCGCCTACTTTTTCATCAATTTGCATGCTTCTTCATTATACTACATCTTGAAACTACATCCTGCATTCCCGCTTAGCCGCTTATGAATTAGCCAGCCGCCTTCGTCTCAGGATATAATTAACAATATATCATAAAAGATATGAGCATTTCATAATGAGGAGTGAAGCATACTTATGGACCAGCAGCTTCTGGCACAAATCAACCTTTGGCATGACGAAGAAGCATTCGAGAGCATCGTTGATCGATTGCAGCAAATCCCTGAAACCGACAGAGATTATGAGGTCATCATCCAGCTTGCCCGCGCCCTTAACAATACAGATCGTTACCGTGAGGCACTACAGCAGCTTTCCTTAATCGCCGAGCCAGGCAAAAACGACCCTTTATGGCATTTTCGCCAAGGCTATGCTTATTATTTTCTAGCGCGTTATGTGGATGCCTTACAAGCTTTTGACCTGTCCAGCCGCTTGGACCCCCAATCGGAACCAACCTTGGAGTTTTTGGAGTGGACCAAGCCGCTCGCTGAAAAAATGGTGCTCCAGCATAAGCGCTATGTAGAGGAAAGCACAGCGGTCGGGCAAAATCGCGGCACCGGGAATGACGCGCCCTTTGCCTCGTTCGATTTACAAAGCTTTTGGGAGGACAGCGATTACGCCCGCAAGTCTTATGTGCTGCCCCCTCCAACCACTGAGCTGATCTCATCCATTGAGCAGGAGCTTGGCTACAAACTGCCAGCCTCCTACATTGCTCTCATGAACAGCCAAAACGGCGGGGTTCCCGTCAATTGCCGTTTCCGATCGGAGGAGCCGACCTCCTGGTCAGAGGATCATGTCGCGATTACGGGCATTATGGGCATTGGACGCAATAAATCCTACACGCTTGGCGGAGATTTAGGGAGCCGGTTCATGATCGAAGAATGGGGCTATCCAGACCTTGGGATCGTCATTTGCGACTGTCCATCCGCAGGCCATGACGTCATTATGCTGGATTACCGCTTCTGCGGGCCAGAAGGCGAACCTGCCGTCGTTCACGTTGATCAAGAGGACGAATATAACATTACTTATTTGGCATGCAGCTTTGAGCAATTTATTATAGGGCTCGTTCACGATGACGTGTTCGATAGATCTGCTGAGGAGAAGGAAGCGGATCTGGTGAAGGTGGCTGAAGGCGCATTTTCCCCTTTATTGACTGAGCTTTGTGCTGCTGTGACGGAAACGGATAATCTGGAAGGAAAAATCCGGTCGATTTGCACCCAGATTACCGAGGAGAAAGGGTATTTCGTCTTTCAGGCTGACGAGCTGTCTACCTTGATGTATGATTTGCAATTTTGGCTCTATACGAAAACTTATCCGAATCCTGCACGGAAAAAATATATTGACGACTATGATAAGTTGATCGCATTCGGCGAAGGCGAGTTTAGCACAGGCGGCTATGCGCCAGCCTTTATTACGGACTGGCTCGATGATCGCATCAAGCTGGGAAAAATCATCGTAATGGATCGTACACTCGCCATGACGGATGAAGCTATCGAGCAGGTGCTTGAGCAGTTAAACGACTATGCAGTTCCTAACAATAAAGCAGTGCTTCATACAGAGTCTGACGGGATTACAGCACAATTGCAGCCTTTTATCTTTATTGACCACGATAATAAATCATGGTCTGTTATTCTAAATGCCGGTACCTACAAACAGGAACTGTTTGATACGAGGGTGGATGAAGGTTTTGAAGGCAGCGGCTATGACTGGAGCTCGCTCGCCGCTGTATTTTTGGAGGAAAAAATGCCTGAGCTTGCCGAGCATATCCACTTCGACTCAGAGGCAGATATGTTCTGCGTGTACGCCAGCAATCGGGAAGCCATGGTGAGTTTTGCATTGGCCTTCAAAGCAGCTTGCGAGGATCATGATTTAATCAGCGATCTATTTACTCGCGCCGAGCTGGATTAATTTTATGTAACGACTTGCCTTTATTATTAAGCGTTGCTAACTCCCTTTTGTTTCATAATCGGTAATCCAAAAATGCCCGATGCGCTCCTATAAAGAAGCCTTCGGGCATTTTTCCTAGCTTGTTAAGTTTATTTAGTTCGTTTTGCGAGAATTATAATATAGCTCCGCTCACCAAATTTCCTTTATACCACACGGCCTGCCGCTGCGCTTTTCGGGCAATAGCCTCCGCCGAGCAGCTTGCGTGAAGCAATACAAAACTGGCGGCATCGCCAACCTTAGGCCAAACCTGCTCGCCTTGAGCATTGAGCGGTGTAATTCCGCCTGTAATTAAGGCAAGAGTCTGGGACAAGGAGGCTTCCTCTTGGCAACCATACAATTCTGCGAATCGTCCTGCCTTATCCAGCAAATCCCCGCTCCCAAATGGCGACCAGTGATCTGTGAGGCTATCGGTTACCAGCTTCACCTTTACGCCTTGGCGGCCCAGCATCGGCAGCGGCATATTCATTTTCCCAATCGGTACCGTGGAAGCGATGGACATGCCAAGCTGAGCCATCCGCCCAGCCATTTCTTTTGTCTCCTGCGGCTCAGCGCCTGCAAACCAAAAGGCATGACTTACGGTTACTTTTCCGTGCAGATCCGCTTCTTCAGCCAGCTCCGCTAGGCGGTTCAAAGTTTGCCGACCAGCTTCGTGTCCATCATGCAAATGAATATCGATGCCCGCACCATGATAAACAGCCAATTCAATGATCGTTTGCAGCGATTTTTCGATATCGCCATCTACTGTATACGGATCTACCCCACCTACATGGGTAGCGCCTTCAGCCAGCGATTGTTTCACGAGCGCAACCGAATCAGAGCGAAGCAGGCCATGCTGGGGAAAAGCTACAATTTCGGCCGAAATTTTACCAGAAAACGTCTCCAAAGCTTGCTTCGTAGCTTCTAATCGCTTGAGTCCACTGACGGGTTCAATATTGCAATGGCTGCGCACATGCGTGGCGCCAAATCGTTGAATCAATGACAAAATACGCTCCGCTTGCAGCTTAGCCGTCGGCAGCAGCTTGGGTAATAAAACCTTTTCTTCCTCTATCCGTTCGAAAATACTCGCTACAGGCTTGACCGCTTTCCACGGGCCGCCAAAATAGGTTTTGTCTAGATGAATATGTCCTTCTTCAAACGAGGGCAGCAGCAATAAACCTTTTGCATCATATTTCGGTAGAGGGCTGATTAGCTCCACCCCATTCTCCAAAATTTCAGCAATGGTTCCGTTTTCTATCCGCAAATGGCAGCTGCGTGTCTTAGTGCCTGCTATCTGGCCAGCCTCAAACTCATACCCTTGCTCCAGCCTTGCATTGGTTAACCAATAAGATGTATTCACCATGTCAGCCCCGCTTTCCTATCCGCTTAAAACTATGGTAACATAGCATTCACTATACTAAAAATATTTAAAAAATTCGTTTTCCATACTTTTTTCGTTTGGAACGGGAAGGATTAACCGAATGGATATTCGCCAGCTTCGTTATTTCATCGCGATCGCAGAAGAGAAGCAAATTACAGCGGCCGCTGAAAGGCTGCATATGACACAGCCCCCGCTCGGGCAGCAGCTGAAAGGGCTGGAGGAAGAGCTCGGGGTGCAGCTTTTTGTAAGAAGCGGGAAATGGCTGGAGCTTACTGACGCTGGAGAGGCGTTATATAAGCGTGCCTTATTTTTAACAAAAACGCTCGAAGAGACCAAGCTGGAGGTGAAGGAAATTGGCAGCGGTACGCGGGGCAAATTAATGCTGGGAATTAATACGCTGTCATCCGTCGTTTTACCACAGCTGCTGCACATGTTTAAGGAAGCCTATCCGCTCATCACTTATAAAATCCAGCAAAATGAATCGGCCCAAATTGTCCGGCTGCTCAAGGAACGTTCCATTGAGCTTGGAATCGTGCGGCTTCCGCTGGAGCTAGTTGAATTCGAAGTGCTGGAGCTTCCTTCGGAGCCCTTTTATTTCCTGACCGCGAGCAATGTCCTGCATCCCGCAGACAAATGCTCCTACCATGATATTCAGCGTTATCCACTTATTTTACCTAGTGCGGAAGGGCTTGGACTATATAAAAGCATTATTCAGCAATTTACCGAACGCGGCTTGCAAGCCAATGTGATCGGAGAATGCTCCGATATTTCCCTATTGTTGAAGTGGGTAGCCTACGGGGATGGAGCAACCATTGTGCCGCAGTCCGTTCTTGAGCTGCATCAAGGCTATGACATTCAATCGTTTGCCATTTCAGACAGTGAACTGCATTTTGCCACTGGGCTCATCTGGCTAAAAGACCGTTATTTGACCAAAGCAGCACAACGCTTTATCGAATTAATGAAGCAGGAAATCGTTCATCTTCGATTGTGATTTTCCCATGCTCCAGCACCATAATACGGCTGCACATAAGCTGTACGGCTGCCAAATCATGCGAAATAAACAAGCAGGCAAAACCAAGCTGCTGCTGCAACCTCTGCAGTAGCTTTAAAATCTGGGCTTGGATAATCATATCCAGGCTGGCGGTCGGCTCATCCAAAATAATAAAGTCAGGCGCAATGCTGATCGCCCTGGCTATGCATACCCGCTGCTTCTGGCCTCCGCTCAGCTCATGGGGATATTGCCGCATGACGCTAGCTGGAAGTCCAACCCTATCAAGCAACAGAGCAGCCGCTTCATCCCGTTTATATCGGCTATCACCTAAAAATGCAGGTGCTTTGTCCTTGAATATATCGAGCGGCTCCATTAACGAATCCACAATCATCTGCCTCGGATTTAAACTGGCTGCCGGATTTTGAAATACCGCTTGAATACGTCCGCTTATGAACGACCTCGCAGCAGCTTTCCGGTTATGCAGCGGCATTTGCTGGAATAGGAGCAGGCCTTGGTCAAGCGGCTCCATAAGCATCAAGCATCTAGCCAATGTGCTTTTACCACTGCCGCTCTCACCGACCAGCCCTAAACATTCCCCTGCTTTCAGCGTAAAAGATACTTGATCCAGCACCTTCATGCCTTTGCCTTTCGGGTATGTTTTGACTAGATTTTGGGCGACGAGCAAGCTATTCGCTCTGCTGGCCTCTAGACTCCCCCCCTGCTCCCGCATCGTTTGCTGGGCGTCTACTGGCTGTAACTGTAGCATCAGTTCTCGTTCAGACTTTACGGTTGGTGATGACCATGAGCTGGGCTCAGCCGCAAGAAGCTGCTTCGTATAGGGATGGGTTGGCGCTTCCAGCACTGCCCGCACATTACCCGATTCCAGCATACAGCCCTCGCGCATAACAGCCACTTCATCCGCATAACGCCTGACATGCTTTAAGTCATGTGTAATAAACAGAATAGTGCAGCCGATTCGCTCCTTCATCTCCATGAGCAAACGGAGTATTTCCTCTCCCGTTGCATAATCCAGCGCAGTCGTTGGTTCATCGGCAATAAGCAGCTTTGGCTTAAGCAGCAGCGCTGCTGCGATGGAGACCCGCTGCAATTGTCCGCCACTCAGCTCAAAGGGATAGCTGTTATATACGCGCTCTGCCGGCAGACGCACCTCGCCTAAGCTGGACAATATTTGCACTTTCCGCTCCTTGCGGCCTAAGCGGCTATGCGCTTGCAGCGTCTCATCCAGCTGCTTCCCGAGTCGAATAAAGGGACTGAACATGCCCGCATAGTCTTGAAAAATATAAGCAATCTCCTTGCCCCGCAAGCCGCTTAGTTGTTGGGCTGGAAGCTCTGAAAGAGATTGCCCCTCGAACAAAATCTGCCCTTTCGTCATGCGCACAGCATGAGGCAGCAAGCCGCCAATCGCGAGGCCGGTCAGCGTTTTTCCGCTGCCGCTTTCACCAATTAAAGCAAGCCATTGCTGCTTTTCAATAGATAGATGAAGGTCATGAACAAGCTGCTGCTGCCCTGCGTTTAAGCTAAGTCCTGTTATTTTCAATATGCTCATTGCTTGTTCTCCTTTACTCTCTGCTACGTTTCACATCCAGCCGATCGCGTATCCGGTCACCCCACGCATTGGACAGTAGGACAACGAGCATAATGGCAAGTCCCGGTGCTAGCATTAAATAAGGGGCCTGGTGAAAATAGGCGCGGCCTTCATTCAGCATCGCTCCCCATTCTGGTGATGGCGGCTGAACGCCAAGTCCAATGTAGGAAAAAGACGCAATCATCAAAATGACTTTGCCCACATCCAGCGAAGCAATGACGATGACGTTACTGAACGTTTGCGGCAGCAAATGCTTGATCACGATATGGAGCGGGCTTAGTCCGTTCAAGCGGGCAATCGCTATATAATCCTTATGTTTTTCAGACCTAACACTATTGCGCACGATGCGCGAGTAAGCGATCCATTTGACCGCCGCAATGGCAATGATTAGATTGAATATATCCGGCCCTAGCAGGCCGCTTAACACAATGGCAATCATGAAATCCGGGAAGGCGAGGAAGGAATCCGACACCCGCATAAATAGGCGATCCACGAAGCCGCCCGCATATCCCGACAGCAGACCAACAGGAATACCGATACTCAGCGCTGCCACAAGCACGATCAGACTCGCGCCTATCGTATTCCGCCCTCCAATGAGCAGGCGCGAAAACAGATCTCTGCCCAGTCCATCTGTTCCGAGCCAATACTGTGCGCTCGGCGGCAGCAAGCGGTCATGAAGATTCACTGCATACGGATCATGCGGAACGAGGAACACCGAGAAAACAAGCACAGCAAAAAACAGCAGGGCCATATATCCTGCAAGGCTTACCTTTTTCATCGGCTCTCCCCTTTCAAACGCATTTCCGGGTTTAGAGCATGATTCGCCAAATCTACCAGCAAATGAATAAGCGTTACGGCAATTCCCATCACGACCATATAACCTTGAATGACCGGATAATCTCTGCTCTGAATGGCATCCACAATGAATTTGCCCATGCCCGGATAAGCAAACAGCACCTCAATGACAACCGTGCCGCCAAGCAAGCTGCCTATGCTGACACCGAACATCGTCACAACAGGCGTAAGCGCATGGCGAAAAGCATGGCGGAGCAAAATTTTTCTGCTGCCAATGCCGCGCGACCGTGCTCCCCTTATAAAATCCTGCGTTAAGCTGTCCATAAGACTGGAACGAATCAAGCGGACATAAACGGCTGACATCGTCAGACCGAGCGTCAGCGAAGGCAGCACAAGATGCCAGGGCGTCCCCGTTCCCATTGACGGCAATAAGCCCGACCTTACGGATAGCCCTTCTATTAAAAGAAGCCCTAGCCAAAAGCTAGGGATAGAAGTACCCATTACAGCAAGGAGACGGCTTGCGCGGTCAATGAATCGGTTGGGATAAAGGGCCGACAAAGCGCCCAGCGGCACCGCAATGAGCAATAAAATGAGCAGCGAGCTCCCGGCAAGCAGCAGCGTTACTGGCATTTTACGAAGCAGTTCCTCGCTTACGGGCCGATTCGTCATGTACGACTTTCCCAAATCGAGTTGTGCCAGCCCGGCAAGCCAGTTGCCATACTGAACCAATACTGGCTCGTTTAGTCCCAGCTCTTCCCTCTGTTGCTTGATTTCTGAGCTTGTGATGGCAACGTCATCTGAGCGAAGCATTTGCTTAACGGCATCTCCCGGAGCAAGCTTGACGAACAAGAAGCTGACGAAGGAGAGCAGCAAAATAAACAGGACAAGCTCTACACCCCTTTTCCAAACGATGCTCATTTCCCTTCCACATCCAATTGGTTCGTCAGCATATAATATTCGCTTTTACTCGTTACCCAGTTTTTCACCTTATCCCGGTACACAACGAGCGTATTCGGATGTACAAGGTAGGAATAGTACGTTTCTTCATCAATACGGGTAAGCGCCTGTTTGATTAAAGCATTGCGCTCATTCACGCCCACCGTTTGATCCAGTTCCTCAATCCAAGCGCTCAGATCTTGGTCGTTGATTTTACCGAAATTCAGCGAGCCCTCCGGCTTAAAGGCTACATTTAGAAAATAACTCGCATCCCCGCGCGGCGCAATTAACGGACTGTAGGTGCCCAAATCCCAATCGTCCTTCTCGAGCAAATAATCCTCATATTTATCGACTTGTGCGATCGTAATGGTAATGCCAAGCTCTCTCGCTTGCGATTGCAGCACTTGGGCCAACAAAGGAAATTCCGCACGGGAAGCGTACGTTACCAGCTTTAGGGAAAGCGGCTGGCCCCGCTTGGTCACCTTGCCCTGCTCGACCTCATAGCCTGCTTGCTTAAACCATTTGCGAGCAGCGTCCACTCCGCTTTCCTTCGGGTCATAGGCGGGCACGAACGGAAATTGTGGCAAAAAAGGACCGCTGGCGACCGTCGCTTGGCCGCCCATAATGTCGTCCTTGAGTTCATCGCGATTGACGAGCGCATCGAAAGCTTTGCGAACGTAGCTGTTTTGAAAATCCGCATGGTTCGTATTGAAAATAAGCTCATGCGTCCGCAAACTGACGACTGAATCCAAATGCAGGCTGGCGTCGCTTTTCATCGTTTCGATGCTTTCTACTGGCGGCCGGTACACAATATCTACATCCCCAGCCATAAGCGCTGACAAGCGGGCATTGGCATCTTCATTAAAGCTGAAGGTCGCATGGCTGAGCTTTGCTGCACCGTCCCAATATTCCTCGTAGCGATCCAGCTTTAGCGAGCTGCCCGAAGTGAACGCGGCGACTTGAAACGGACCGGTTCCAATTGGCTTTTTATCCGGCTCCGGTGCAGATACGTCAATAATCGCTGTATTCGGATGTACTAGCTCTGACGGAAACTGGGGAAACGGCTGCTCCGTCGTAATTTGCAGGCTTTGTCCGCTCGCCTCCATTTGCTTGATTTTCAAAACCTGCTTCACGCCCGGATTTTGCTCCATCGCCCGTTCTAGTGATAGCTTGACGGCATCCGCATCGAGCGCCTTGCCATTTTGGAACGTAACCTGCTCCCGGATTTTAAACGTCCAACGCTGCCCATCCGAGGTGCTCCACTCCTCCGCCAGCCAAGGCTGGATTTGAAGGTCTTCGCCCAGCTTGACCAGCGTTTCCACGACACCTGCTCGGAGCGGGGTATAATCCAGATGGGGGTCTATCGTTTGGCTCGCAAAGTTAAAAAGGAAGGTCAGCTCCTTCTCGGGCGGCTTGGCTTGTTCTCCGTTCGTGCTTGACCCGTTCGAACAGGCTGCCGCGAGCAGCAGCAAGCTAATGAGAAGAAATAAGGGAATGATTTTTCGCATAGGCAATGTAAGCTTACCTCCATATTTTCAAATGATACAAGATTACCTGCCTCATCGTACCTTAAGAAGCTATGAATGGTAATAGCCCGATCGAGCTATTGAAGCGCGGAAAATGTGACAATAATAAGCCAAGCCATCGTTCATTTACAGCACAAACATGCTGTGCTATGCTCAAATTTAGAGATTTTAAACTATGCAAAACAGAAAGGCGGCGTTCCCATGATCCTCGTAAGCTCCTGCCTCGCAGGCATGAAGGTGAGATATAACGGGACGGATTGTTTAGACGAAACCGTTCGCAAGCTGCTGGATGATGAGCAAGCGATAGCGGTATGTCCAGAGCTGCTTGGGGGCTTCTCCACCCCTCGGGAATCAGCAGAAATTGTAGGCGGGAATGGGGAGGATGTGTTAGCTGGCACAGCCTCTGTCATCGACAAATCAGGTACGGACGTGACGGACCTCTATATAAAAGGTGCATATGAAACGCTTCACCAAGCGCTTGAATTAGAAGCCACAGTAGTTGTGCTTAAAGAGAACAGTCCCTCCTGCGGCAGTACAATGATTTACAATGGACAATTTTCGGGTGAAAAGAAAGCTGGAAATGGCGTGACATCAGCGCTGCTCCGCCAGCATGGCATCAAGGTCGTTTCTGAAGATGGGCTGCAGGCTCTGACGCTCCCTTGAACATGAACGCCATTGCCTTTTGCAAAGGCTGATCACAATTGAATTTTTAATGCAGACAGGCTAAAGTTTAGCCTATCAAGTTTTTATAAGCGTCAAGGAGGAGTATGTTATGCAATATGCAACATTCGCGGGCGGCTGTTTTTGGTGTATGGTTACCCCTTTCGAGGAGCTGCCAGGCATTCATAGTATTATTTCTGGCTATATGGGCGGTCATCAGGAGAATCCGACTTATGAGCAGGTGAAAACAGGCGAAACAGGACATGCCGAGGTTGTGCAAATTGCCTTCGATCCGCAGCTGTTTCCTTATGAGCGTCTGCTTGAGCTATATTGGCCGCAAATTGATCCGACAGATGAAGGCGGACAATTTCAAGATCGCGGCAGCCAGTATCGCACGGCGATTTTTTATCATAATGAAGAGCAGCAGGCTTTGGCGCTCGCTTCCAAGCAGGAACTGGAGAGCAGCGGACGCTTCGACAAACCGATCGTAACGGAAATTCGGGCGGCAGATACGTTTTATGTGGCGGAGGAGTATCATCAAAATTTCCACAAGAAAAATCCGAAGCATTACAAAGAGGATCGCGCACAATCAGGCCGCGACGAGTTTATTGAGCAAAAGTGGAAATAAAGCTTGTAATAGCGGCATGAACATCAAACACCTCGTCAGGAAATTGCTGGCGGGGTGTTTGGCTTTACAGGCTTGCTTTCGTAGACCATACGTTAGACTGCATTGGAGTTCTCTCCTTGCTAGCCATTTGCCCGCTGCTGCTTATTAGCTACAGCGACAGCTTGGGCACAGCGCAGCATCAGCAAGCAAAAAGACCGGTTATGTCCAATATAAAAAGAGGACAGGTCATAGCGGTTCCGAGCCGGCTCGAACGTTACGAGCAGACGATGCTTCATCCGCTGCATCGCCAGCTGAATGAAACGCTCCGTCTGCTCACAAGCCGGAAATGTAATATATGCGTACAAAGAATGATCCTCCGGCTCATCCAGCGCACTAACGCCAGCGCATGAAAACTCCGTCGGTATGCCCTGCTCCTTAAGCAGCGTGAGCGCAGGAAGCAGCTCCGCATCGATCGCGACATGCCCCAGCAGCAGCGTTTGCTTTGGCCGCTTCGTTATTTTTTCACGCTCCAGCCAGCTGTGCAGCTCCCGCTCACGCTGCTGCCAGCGCTGTGCGGTATGCATGCTTATTACCTTTTCCGCTTCGCAGTCTAGAATTGTCTTCTGCGACATGCTTTCTCACCTTCCTCGATACATTTGGCATACGCCGAGTCTGCCCTTATCATTACTCAAAAAAGCTTACGTTACACCGCGATGATTTTCGGCTTATATTCGGTCAAGGCCTCTTGTATATGAGACTGGAGCAGCGAGCTGCCCTCAATAATCGCTTTACGCTTTGCCTTAAGCACGATTTGCTCCATATCCGCAAAGCTGCACCCAGCAAGCAGACTGGCGGCCCGTACATGACAACTTTGTTCGGAATCGGCACATCATGCTCCTCAAACTTCTCCTTCATGCCCATAATCGTGAAAAACTCTTCTACGATTTGCCGATTCATCGGCGGCAGCACGATGCGTTTCACCTTTTTCGCACAATCCTTCGGGCTGTAAAAGCTAGCCATATCCGTTCCCTTGGCTCTTGGCAGGCGGTGATTGCCCTGATTTTTGCTCATATTGGGAAGCTCCTTCGTTTCATGTTACACGTGAAAAGCCCGACATAGCGGTCGGGCCATTGCGCTAAATGGTGGCCTTGCGTTTAAGAAATCCAGAAGATGCCCTCCTGATCGATTTCAACCTGCTCCAGCTGCTGCTCGAAATGAGGATGCGGTGCAATCGCGGATGCTGGCCTCCAGCCGCCATTGCCGTCAGTGGCATACACATGCCACTGGCTTTGCTTCCATTGGAACTGGACGATAGGTGCTCCTGTCCATATCCGATTTTCAAAATCCGGAAGCTCCTCGGTCAAAGTAAGCCGATTACCCTCCCACTCATAGGTTAAACGAACAGCTGAACGCACATTCGGGGGGATTTTACGGCTAATGTAGCCGTCCAGTATTTTTTCCAGCCTGCGGGTCGTAAATGGGTCCATGCCCTCCCCCCTTTCGAACAAATTTTCATTTCCTTTTATATTGGCTTACCTACGTTACCAGCTTGCTTTCTTGATGCCGGGAATTTGCCCTTTGTAGGCAAGCTCGCGAAATGCGATACGCGACACTTTAAATTTACGCAAGTAGCCATGCGGCCTGCCCGTCAGCTCGCAGCGGTGATGCAGCCGGGTTGGCGATGCGTCGCGCGGAAGCTTGCTCAGTCCGATATAATCCTTGTTGTCCTTGAGCTGCCTGCGAAGCTCGGCATAACGCGCAACCGTCTCCTGTCTTTTTCTTTCCCTAACTACTTTTGATTTTTTAGCCATTCTTGTCGTCTCCTTTTGTTTATTCGTAAACTTTACGATTTATTATAACGCATGGGCTAGGTTTTGGAAAGGGGGTATGAAAGCCTTATTGGCTCACATACTCCTCCCCCGCCTGCTGCACCCATTGCACGAACAGCTTTGCCCCTTCCGTCAGCACCTCTTCATCTATATCGAATAAGGGATGATGCACCGGATACACCGTTTTGGCTGTCGGGTTGGCTATGCCAATAAACGCGAATGCTCCCGGCACCTCGTGTACATACAGCGCAAAATCCTCCCCAGCAAGGCTAGGCTTGTCCAAAATAACAACCTTATCGTCACCCAAGGCGATTCGCCCAGCCCGAACAGTCAGTTGAACGGCTTCTGCATCATTAAGCAGCGGCGTTCCTAGCCGATATTGCGACGTATAGGTGCCGCCATATGTACTGGCTACGGCATCTGCTCTCTTTTCCAGCAACTGATGTATTTGTGCAGTCAGATCTGGGTGAAAAACGCGATACGTCCCGCTCAGCTTGCTTTCCCCCGCAATGGCATTAATCGCAGTACCAGCGTGCAACGTACCGAATGCGAACACCTTCGTCTCCCATGGGTCCGTTTCCACTGCAAGCGCAAATTTAACATCAGAAACGAATTGCACCGCCATCGACAGCGCATCTACAGCCAAATGCGGCGTACTATGATGACCGTTCAATCCTTGAAAAGCGATATGGAAATGCGAGGATGCCGCCATCGCCTCCTTGCGATGTATGCCAACAACGCCTGTAGGCAGCTCGGGCCACACATGCAGCGCAAAGCAAAGGTCAACGCCGTCCAGCACCCCAGCCTCGATCATATCTCGGCCTCCGCTTATCATCCGCCCATCTATTGGGCTAGGAAGCGCACTTTCCTCCGCAGGCTGAAACACAAACTTAATCGTTCCGGACCATATGTCTCTGTGCCGACTGAGCGTTTTAGCTGCTCCGAGCAGCATCGTCATATGGGCATCATGCCCACAGGCATGCATAGCCCCTTCGCTTGTTGAACGATAGGCAAACGTATTTTCCTCCGTGATCGCCAAGGCGTCCATATCTGCTCGCAGTACGATCGTCGGTCCCGGCTTATCGCTGGTGAGAATACCTACAACGCCTTTGCCAAAATGCTTTCCGACATGCCGTTGAACCTGCAAGCCCCATTCCGATAAATAATCCGCTACCTTTTCTGCTGTTCGGTCCACCTCGAATAATACCTCGGGATGCTTGTGAAAATCTCTGCGCAGTGCGATCAATTCCTCCCGCAACGTGTCTACATAGGCAAGAGCAGCTTGTGCATTCATAATAATGGCCTCCTTATATAGAAATCTTTTTTTATCCTAGATCGACATACGCAAAAAAGCGGAAACATCCCTTGTAAAAGGATGTTTCCGCTTGTACGGTCAACTCTATTTTCAATAATAGGTATGCCCTAGCCATAAGTCAATGCCCGGTACATTTTAATACTGGCGAAAAGCAAGCACGGCGTTGACTCCGCCAAAGCCGTAGGAGTTGGACACCGCAGCAGCGGACTTCACCGCACGAGGATTTTTGACGACCAAATCTAGCTGCGCCTCTGGGTCGGGCTCGTCCAAATTCGTAGTTGGCGGCAGCCAGCCATTGCGCAGTGCTAGCAGCGTAATGGCCGCCTCAATAGCGCCTGACGCTCCAAGCGGATGACCGTACAAGCCTTTCGTGCCGCTGACGGCTACCGGATGATTGCCAAACACTTGGCGTATGACCCGCGATTCCGTCACATCATTGAGCAGCGTCGAAGAGCCGTGGGCATTGACATAGTTAATGTCCTGCGGCGCCATATCCGCGCTCGTCAGCGCCTGGCGCAAGGCCCGTGCTGCCTGCGTGCCGCATGGCAGCGGTGCGCTCATATGATGAGCATCGTTAGTCAGTCCGAAGCCTGCCAGCTCGCCATATATTTTCGCCCCTCGCGCCCTTGCATGATGCTCCGCTTCAATAACGAGCACGGCGCTGCCCTCGCCCATGACGAAGCCGTCGCGATTGCGGTCGAATGGCCGGCTTGCCACATCCGGCGATTCATTGCGAGTAGACATCGCCCGCAGCATGTCGAAGGCGCCGAAGGAGAGCGGTGCAAGCGGGGCTTCCGAGCCGCCCGCCATAATGACGTCCGCTTCGCCGCGCCGGATCGCTTGCAGCGCCCGGCCAATGGCGACGGCACCGGACGCGCAGGACATCGCGTTCGTCTCATTTAAGCCTGTCATGCCAAATTCCATGGCAAGATTGCACGAGGCAGCGCCGCCGAAGACGGAAAATCCGAGCGTCGGCGATACGGCCCGGAAGCCGCCATTATGATAGCGGCTGCACTGCTCTTCCGCATAGGCAATGCCGCCCAGTGCGCTGCCCATAAATACGCCCGCCCGATCCGCATCGAGATCGGCGGGATTCAGACCAGCGTCGCGCAGCGCCAGAGCGCCGCTGGCAACGGCAAGCTGCGAATAGCGGTCCATGCGATGCGCACGCTTTTTATCCATATAATGCTCCGCTTGAAAATCTGGAATTTGTGCAGCTATTCGGCTGCGCAGCCCTTCCGGTACAAAACGCTCAATTTCCCTCACTGCGCTTTTCCCCCGAACTAGACCTTCCCATAACTGCTCCACGCCTGCGCCAATCGGCGTTACACAGCCTATTCCCGTTATGACCGCTTTAATCGCATTAGCCATTGCGCCCACCTGCCTCTCTTTGTTGAAAAATGGCTTGCTCTGCTGCTTCGTTTGCAAACTGCTCAGCTACCTGCTCTCTCAGTGCCTCCCATTGCAGATCCGTCCATTGCTGGGAATCAGGGTGTTCTTCTTGTATGGCTTGTTTCTTGGCATCCAGCGCGGCTTCGAGCTCGGCCTGCTGCTTCAAGCCTTGCAGCGTTCTCTCCGCAATGGCATAAACGAACCAATTGCCGATAAAACTGGCGAAAAGCCTGCGGCTCCATGGAGGAGCATTCCAGCGATGCACGATCGATACGGAAACCTTCTCGCCAGCCGGTACAATGCGCCATTCCACCTCCATGCCTTTCGTCACACCGCGCACATGGCGGTAGCCAACCATCAGTTCTTCCTCGCTGACTACCATTTCACTTTCCCACCATACCGGCCACTGAAACCGTTTGAACGGCCGAACAGCAGCCATTTTGACGAGCCCTCCCCGCTCACTGCCGCCATAGCGGAACTGGATCTGGCGATAATGCGGGAGCAGCTGCGGCCAATTTTCGATTTTCCGTGCATAGTGGAACGCGGTCAACGGCTCACAGCGCATCGTTACCTCGTTGTAGGTATGCATGTATTTCAGTCCTCCTTGTATGTACATCAATTTACAAGCAACCCTATCTTTACAAGCAATCGCCAATCACTGCTACAAGGCGGCTACGGGCGGCTGGCAGCGAGCCAAGTCCGCGCAAAGCGGAGTGCCACAGCAGCTCATGCCTGCTCGTCCATTCGATCAGCTTCTGCAGCCGAATAGCTGGAGCGAAGCGGCTTTGCTGAATCGCTGCATAATGAACGAGCGGCGCATCGCTGCCGCTCTCCAGCGCTTGCAGCAGCAGCGGCGCAGCAAGCTCAGCACTGCTAAGCGCGCGGTAAATGCCTTGGCCTGTCAGCGGATCGTAATAACCTGCGGCATCGCCTATGAGCAGCAGCCCTCCTTGCTGCGTTGCCCGCACCCGGCGGTCAAACGGCCCACAAGCGAGCACCTCGCCTGTGCAAGCCGCCCCCTGCAAGCGCTCGGCAAGCTCAGGCAGCTCTCCTGCTTTTCCCAGAAGCCAAGCGCTGCGCCTCTCCTTGCTCGCAACAGAAGCAGCCCTGTTACCCGCTTCAGCAGAATCAGGAGCTTTTCCCCTTGCATTGACTTTGAACGATGCGGCTTCAAGCATCGCAATTTCCGTATCTGTATCTCTATCCGTATCCATATGACCAGCTACTTTCTTAACTGCTCCGCTTTCTTTCAAATCTGCGGCTAAAGCTGCCGCACTCCCGCTCCCTGACAGCTGCGCCAGCGTCAAATTGGCTTCGCCGCCGCCAATCGGCGCCAGCCCAACAACGATGCCGCGCCCGGTGAACAGCTCAACGCGTGGCTGCAACTCCCGCACACCGCTTACTCGCGCTGTGAACGCTGTTTTGCGCAGCGGGCCGAAGCTGCTCAGCCCCGCGCAGCGGGCCACTGCCGAGCGAATGCCATCCGCGCCAATGATGAGGCGCGCCCGAAATTCGGCAGCTGTCCCCGCTGCGGAATATGCGACGACGCCAGCCACTCGGCCCTTCTCCCAAATAAGGCGCTGCACCCGCATTTGTTCAATGACCTGCGCACCGGCCTCGCAAGCATGCAGCGCAAGCGCATAATCCAGCTTTTCGCGGGCGCAGGCCATTCCGAATTGGCCTGCGGGAAAAGCTGCCAGCAGCTCCGCCTTCCCGCTTGTCAGCCGCCAGCCATGGATGAGCGAATGCTCCATGCTGCTGCGGATCGCTGCAAATTTGCCAGCGGGCAGCACGCGCATAAGCGCGGCGACTGCGCCTGGATTCAGCGACTCGCCGCAGGGTTTGCGCCGCGGGAGCGATTCTCGCTCCAGCAGCAGCACCTTTACACCCGAGGCAGCTAGCAGTGCTGCCAGTACGCTGCCGGCTGGCCCCGCACCGACAATGATAACGTCATGCATGGCATACAAGCGCCAAGCGAAATGGAAAATGCCGATGCACGACGGCGGGAACACCGGCCTGTGCCAGCAGTTCCTTCGCTTCTTTCGCGGTATAGGAGCGCTGGACGGACATTGGCCCATCATGCTTCGTCACCGGGCTGCGCCAGATGAACTTCGCGAGCATCCGTGCGGACAGCAGCGCCAGCTGGTGCCGCTCCAAATCGGTTACGACCCAGCCGACCCGCGCTACCCGGTCGATTTCCCCCAGCATGCGGCTCGCTTCCCCGTCATCCAAATGATGCAGCGCCAAATTGCTAAACACGATGTCAAAGCTGTTATCCTCGAATGGCAAAGCCGTACCATCCGCTTGCAGTACCTGAATGGCCTTTTGATGAGCGGTGCGTTTCCCCGCAAGCTCCACCATTTTAGGATGGATATCGACGCCGACAATTTCGACTGCCATACCGCGCTTGCTGCACCATTTCTCTAAAGCCATCGGAATATCCGCTAGCCCTGTCGCCACATCGAGCAGCTTTATTTTCACCCTATCGCCTTGCACAGAACCAGGCCCTGACCCGGTCCATCCCCTCTGTTTTCCTTGCGAATTCTGCGCTGCTCCTTGCTCTAGTCCTGTTCTTTGCTCCAGTACTGCTCTTTGCTCTAGCCCCGCCCCTTGCCCAAATTTCAGCTCCAGCTCCTGTGCCCGCCGCGCGATAGCCGTCTGTCTGAGCAGCCGCTCCAGATGCTTGAACAGCACCGGATTGCCGCCCAAATAACGATTGACCTGCCATACCTCGGAGAGACTCCTCTCCAGCTCCTCCAGCTCCACCTCTTCCTCGTCGAGCTTTTCCTTCGCATACAGCCGCTTCATAACTGCCACCTCCTGCTTTGCTGTCCTTATTGTTATTGTTTTCCACCTTTTTTATCCACCCATATTTATTTCATTTTTTTACCTGATGGAATAAGGCAGCTGTCTTCGCAACCTCCAGCCTCCCGTTGCGTCTAATAGAGTAGAGAAACTAGAGGAGAGTGATAGAACGATTATGAAATTCAAAATGAGAAAGCTGACCGCTTTGCTGGTGCTGCTTATGCTGAGCCAGGCTTTTGCTGCGGGAAGCAGCATGGCCGCGAGCTCCGCGACGAAGTACCGGGTGTATCAGAACGATGCGTCGCTCAAGGAGTTTGCAACCGAGAAGCAGGCGATTGCCTATGCCCAGAGCTTTGCCTACAGCCATGTCGAGCAAATAGCGGGCCGGGTGTGGGTATGGGACAATTTCCCGAGGTATAAGGTATATCAAGGCGGCGCCTCCAATCCCAAATGGGAATATCGCACCTACGAGCAAGCACAGGCCGCAGCGAAGCAGCTAGGTCAAGTACATATTCGAGATTTGCAGCAGCCGGGCTGGGTGTACGAATCTTATGCCAAATTCCAGCTCTATCAGGGCGAAAATACGAAAAACAGCTGGGGCTTTGCTAATCTTGCAGCCGCTAAGAAGGAAGCTGCCAATTGGGGCAATGCCCATATTATTAAACGTTCCACGAATGAGTGGGTATGGGACAATGTGACGGCTGCGCAAAAGAAAGAGCAGCGTGCAGGCAAAGCCGTGTACACGATCACGAAGGATGGCGGGCAAATTTCCGGCACCAAAACATACGCTTACCTCTATGACGCTGTTCAAGCAGCAGCTAAGCAAGAGGGCAGTGAAGTAACCAATACTGCGAAAGGCAAGGTCGTTTTCTCAAATGTACGCAGCTATGAAGTACAGCAAAACGGCAAAACCGTAAAAGCTTTTATTAGTATGGAAGCCGCGATACCCTTTGCCAAAAAATATGCAGGCGCCGATGTCGTATACAATAACGTCGTCTGGTGGACCAACAAGCCTTATTTATCCGTTTATCAAAACGATAAAATCATTAAAAGCGTACACACCAAAGAATCCGCCGTCACACTCGCCAAAAGCTACGCGAACGCCACCGTTCGTAACGCGGATGGACGAGTATTATGGAGCAATGTCACAAAGCTGATTTATATGGGCTGGAATGGCTCTTCGAACAGCCAGACGATTTTGGGGCATGTTGCGGGGACACAAGGGCTCGATATTGATTCACCGACTTGGTTCGAGCTAGGCGATGCGAGTGGCAAGCTGAACGATATGTCCGATGCGGCGACGGCCAGTACCTTGAAGGCGCAGGGCATTCTCGTCATGCCGCTCCTGCACAACCAGTTTGATAAAAAGATGACGAGTGCCTTTCTTGCCAATTCGGCAGCTCAGTCTGCTTTCATTAACAGCCTTGTCACCAAGCTTGCGGCCCTTCGCGTCTATGGACTCAATATTGATTTTGAAGAGGTAGCTGGAGCAGACCGGGCAAGCTATACCGCTTTTGTTAAAGCACTCACGAAAGCTGTTCATGCCAAAGGCATGAAAGTATCGATCGACCTGCCGCGCGGCAGCGCCAGCTGGAATCAGGCAACGGCGTATGACCACACTGCACTGTCAGGCATTGTCGATACGATTATTATTATGGCTTATGACGAGCACTGGAGCACAGGCCCGGAAGCGGGCTCCGTATCCAGCTTGGCTTGGGCTGAAGAGGGAGTTAAACAGTTTCTGGATTACGGCATTCCCCGCAAAAAGCTGATGCTCGGCATTCCTTTCTACGTTCGCGAGTGGAAGCTGGACAACTCGGGTGTCCTCATCAGTAATCGTGCGATTTATATGAAGGAAGTGCCGCAGCTCATTAAAGATACGAACGCTGTAGCTACGCCGGATGTAGCATCCGGTCAAACGAAATACACGTATGTAAAAGATGGTTTCACCTACGTATTCTGGGCAGAGACCGCTTCAACCGTGCAAGCCCGCATCAATATGGCGAAAAAATATGATCTCGCAGGTGTTGCAGCGTGGCGCCTTGGCTACGAAAGCGCCGATTTGTGGACGATGATGCTGCGTTTGAAATAATTTGTTTTTTTTACTTAATTATTGAGAAAGGTCAAGCTACGGGCTAATAGTCCCTTGGCTTGACCTTTTTTTATGAAAACTGTATTAGTTTGGCTACACTTAAATCCTTGAAGCTGCTGGCCTATCATACTATACTACTCATCACATACTACCTCTACATGAGAATCCTATAACATCTTATATACATAAGCAGGAGAAGCCGCCCACCAATTAGTGGGAGGGCGGCTTCTCGAGTACGGTTTTATATTAACCGTTCTAGGCTTCTCTTGATATCCTGACCGAATTCAACAAGAAACTATACTTGAATGAGAGCCTTCACAACACGTTTTACGGCATCATTGGCCGCTTCCTCGATCGAAGAGCTGTTTACAGCAACATCGATTGGCAAAAAGGCTTGGCCGATTATTTCTTGCGCAATGGCTTGATCGTTGTCGTTCGCAGAACCGGCCAGTACCAATGCAATAAGTCCCGCATCATTTAGCAATGTCGCATAACCCGCGATTTGCCGCACAGATTCTCCTAAGCTGTTATCGATTAGCATCGTATGATAGCCTCTCGCTACCAACCGTTTCTCGATTCCCTTCGCAAGAGCCAAGTTGCCCGAAACTGATCCAGGAAGCCAAAGCGTTAATGGCTGCTGTCCTTTTTGCTGGGCACGAACATCTCTTGTGATTTCCGTATCGATCTGGCCCGCACTATCAGAGCTTTGAAGAGCTTCGTCAATGACGCCGCAAGCGGATGTCATATTCGTTACACGATCGATGAGAATAAATCCACCGATGCTTTTATTTTTTTCAAACGCATCAAAAACAATACCATCCGATAATGAAATTTCACATTTAGCCACTTCATTCTTAACCACATGATCGGCTGTAACTGTATTGCCTGTATTAATATCAATTTTGTAATTAATCGCCGTCACAGTACCAGGAAGAACCTTTGTACCTACCTTCACCAGAGCATTTTTTCCCGGCGTCAGGACAGAATCATCCATCCAAAGAATCGTGGCGCTAAAGCTGTCGGCCTCTTGGAGCTGATTGTCCTTCGTAAATACACAACCTCGTGAAACGTCGACTTCCCGATCTAATTGAATTGTGACAGGTTGTCCGGCATGAGCCGAATTTCTGTCTTGGTCTGTTACAAAGATTCGTTTAACCTTCGCCTTCTCACGGCTAGGCAGAGTTGTCAGTTCATCGCCAACTGCGATGCTGCCGGCTTCAATCTGACCTTGGAATCCGCGGAATGTGTGGTCTGGCCTGCATACCCGCTGAATGGGCATCATAAACGGCTTCACGTCATCATTCGAATGAACATCAACACCCTCCAAATAGGGTAGCAAAGGAAGACCCTTGTACCAAGGCGTATTCGGCGATTTCTTCGTAATGTTATCCCCTTCTGTTGCAGAAACAGGGATCACCTGAATGCTTTCAAACTGGAATTCAGCGGAGATGCGAGAGAAGTCTTCTTTGATTTCATCAAAAATCTTCGTATCAAAATCCACCAAATCCATTTTGTTTACCGCCAACACCAGATGCTTAATCCCCATGAGGGCGCAAATCCGGGTATGGCGCTTCGTTTGAGTAATAATCCCTTTCGTTGCGTCCACCAGAATAATGGCAAGATCCGCAAAAGATGCGCCTACGGCCATGTTGCGTGTATATTCTTCGTGCCCCGGCGTGTCCGCTACTATGAACGAACGGTGATCCGTCGTAAAATACCGATAAGCGACATCAATCGTAATCCCTTGCTCACGTTCGGCTATCAGCCCGTCAAGAAGCAAGGAGTAGTCAATTTTACCGCCGCGGCTGCCCAGCCTGCTGTCCAGCTCCAATGCTCTCTCCTGGTCGGCGAACAAAAGCTTAGCCTCATAAAGCATATGTCCAATCAATGTGGATTTGCCGTCATCCACACTGCCACAAGTAATAAATTTAAGCAGACTCTTCATCTTAGAAATAGCCCTCCCGTTTACGTCTTTCCATGCTTCCCGCTTCTTCCTGGTCGATCACCCTTGTTGTCCGTTCGGATGATACCGCACCAAGTGTTTCTTCAATAATAGCATCCAGCGTGTCCGCATCTGACTGGGCGCCGCCAGTCAGCGGATAGCAGCCTAATGTGCGAAATCTCATCTTCATCATTTCAATCTTCTCACCGGCCCCCAGCTTCATCCGCTCATCATCCGCCATGATGATCTGTCCATCGCGATTAACGACAGGCCTTTCTTTCGCTAAATAGAGCGGAACAATATCAATGTTCTCTCTGCGAATGTATTGCCAAATATCTTTTTCTGTCCAGTTGGAAATCGGGAATACGCGGATGCTTTCACCCTTATTAATTCTTGTGTTGAAAAGCTTCCACATTTCCGGCCGCTGGTTTTTCGGATCCCAGGCATGATTTTTATTACGGAATGAGAAAATCCGCTCCTTCGCACGTGACTTTTCCTCATCACGTCTTCCACCGCCAAAAGCAGCTGTAAATCCGTATTTGTCTAGGCCCTGCTTCAGGGCTTGGGTTTTCATAATATCCGTATAGGCGGAGCCATGATCGAAGGGGTTGATCCCTTGCTCAATCCCTTCCTGATTGGAGTGAACAAGCATGTTGATTCCGAATTCTTTCGCCTTGCGGTCGCGGAATTCAATCATCTCTTTGAATTTCCACGTTGTATCAATATGCATGAAAGGAAACGGCGGCTTCTCCGGATAAAATGCTTTCAGCGCCAAATGCAGCATCACAGAGCTATCCTTACCGATCGAGTACAGCATCACGGGATTTTCACTTTCCGCCGCTACTTCTCGAATAATATAAATCGCCTCAGCCTCGAGTTGATCCAGATGTGTCATTGCATCTATGGAATCAAGCATCAATTTGTCCATGAAAAAAGTGCCTCCCTTTAATCCTTACTAAATCTATAGACTATAATATATATCGTATCAGATTTTCACTTTTATGCAAAGTGGAATAAAGTGAAATCTTTTATTTTTTTAATCCATCCGTTTTCATCAAAAAGCACAATGGAACTACACACAATTGGATTGGATAATTCCATTTTAGAAAAAATGTAGGGAAAATGTGCATCAAGCTATGATTTGCTGCGAATTATTGAAAGCTCTCGCTCGCTTTGAAGACGTAATTTTTTTGCACCTTACTTAACCACCTGCTCAAACGCCAGCTTCCCCAGCGGCAGCTCCATAAATTTCGCATAAGCTTCTGCACGCTGTTCAATGCCCTCCTTAAATTCATCAAGAGGCTCAAAGGGATGAATGACGACATCAATCCCCTTCTTCTTAACGGTTCGTTTCCAAGTGCCTACGACTTGTCCATTTATCACAATCATCGGAAGAAAAACACCATTATTGCCAGGAACAATCCGCGGGGCAATTTCAGGCTTCAACACGGCGCTGCGTTCCTTGTAGCCTAAAATATATTCATCAAAGCCCGGCAGCAAATAAACGGCAGAAGCTTTGTCTTCCTGCTTCTCCTCCTTCGAAGGCCTCTTTTCCCCCTGCTCTGTCCAAGCACCATCTGTCTGCTTTACCATCCAATAGTCACTGCCGTCGATTCGCTCCCTATCCAGCTGGCCTTTTATGGCTTCCAGCCCTTCCCTTGCATCGCCAAGCGTCATCCCTGACCACCAGGCAAAATCATGAACGGTAGCAGGGCCATGAGCGGTAAAATAGCGCAAAGCGAGCTTGGCAAGCGCATGTTCACGCGTCAATTGCCGCGCATCTGGCACCCATTCATCAAGCAAAACGAACGTTTGCTGCTTGCCGCTTATCGGTCCAAAGCAAATCAGCCCTTTATAGGCGCTATGCCATAAAATGTGATAACCCCGCTGGTTGTCCGTGCGTATGCCCGCCCGCTCCAATTGCTCTAGCAGTTCTCCGCGCGAAACCTGTACTCCCCCTTGCAGCCTGTTGCGAATCAAGCTTTCGCTGCGCGCAAGTGTAGCATCATCTAACTCCAGCTGCTCCCTCCGCCGTCTTGACTGCTGAAGCAAGCGTGGAGCAGCAAGGGACAACCGCCATAATACATCCTCTGTTGGCACAAAATGAATCGTTCCGCGCTGCGTCCAGGTCAGTACCATCTCGCGGTCCTTAATGCTCTGCTCCACCTTGGACAATGTCGCCCCAGGCGAGCGCAGGCCAATCGCCCACATGGCCTGCATATAATCCTGGGCCTGCACTGCACCGAGCTGCCCTACTACCTGTTTAGGCGACCAATTGCTTTCAGCTGATGCGATTCCTTGATTTTGCAGCCGAAGCCCTGCTATCCTGTTTATATTCATCCGGCACCCCTCTTGCACAAAATGCGTGCATTTCTGCTTCCATTTTACCACAGGGTACGAACGGTGTTTCAGCTTGACTGAAACACGCTCATGCTTTTACGGATAAAAATGTTACAATTTTGATACATTTTCTACATATTTCGAAACAAGTACCCGTTATAATTCGTCATAGGGATCACATGAGGAGGCGTTTTTGAACATGAGGATGAAAAGGACAGGACAAGCTTTGACGGTTCTGCTGCTGCTGTTTGCCTTTGGCTGCACTGGCGCGCAGGAAACCGTATCGCCTATAGCGAGCCAATTGCCAGCGAATAATGCGAATACCGATGCTGCTGGGGAAGCGGGGGATACCGCCGTGCAGGAAACGTCAGGTACGGTTGACGATCTGCTTGTCGTAGCGAACCCTACTGCAGCCGTCGTGCTCGTAAATAAGCAATACAGCTTGCCTGAAGGCTATGAGCCGCAGGATTTGGTATATCCCGATGTAGCGTTCACCTTCACTGAGAAAATCGACAAGCGCATGCTGCGCAAGGAAGCGGCTGACGCTTTGGAGCAATTATTCGCCGGAGCATCTGGTGATGGCATTCAGCTCGCTGGCGTTTCCGGCTACCGTTCTTATGATCGCCAAAAAACACTGTTCGACAATTATGTGAAAAAAGACGGCGAAGAAGCCGCTCGCATGTACAGCGCTTTTCCAGGTACGAGTGAACATCAGACCGGACTTGCAATTGATGTTACGGGGGCAGATGGCAAATGTGCTGCGGAGGATTGTTTTGCGGGTACGCCTGAAGCAGGCTGGCTCGCTGATCATGCATGGGAGTATGGCTACATTATTCGTTATCCCGAAGGGAAAGACAGCTTGACCGGCTACAAATATGAGCCTTGGCACATCCGCTACGTCGGCAAGGAGCTGGCTAAAGAGCTGAACGAGCGCGAAATTACGCTCGATGAATACTACAATGCGGTTCCGGTATCCGGGAAACGTTAATGGACATACAAAAAAAGCGGCCAAGCGGCCGCTTTTTTTGTATGCTCCCCCTCAAATTCTCTCAAATATACTGCTCGTCCGTTCCCAATATGGAATCCAGCAGCCCTGGAAAACATAAGTCCAGATTATCCCGACGAATCGAATAATAATGCTGCTTGCCTTCAATTCGCGGCTGAATGATTCCTCCTTCGCGCAGTATTTTGACATGATGCGACAACGTCGATTTGGACAGATGCTCGACCTCGAAAGAAGAACAGTTTTTCTCTCCTGTCCGAGCCAAACATAAAACAATTTTAAGCCGCACAGGGTCGCTCAGCGCGTGAAGCACCGTTGTGAGCTTCATTTCATTGGCTTCTGGTACTCTCATCGTTCTCATACTGCCCAACGTACCATATCCTGTGGGATGTTTCAATGCCCGATTTTCAAACTATTCCTTGCATTATTTCAGCGGGATGTGCTAAGCTGTCATCCGTTCGATAAAGCCCTGTCTCTTTCCTCTTGGGAAACGACAGGGCTGATTCGTTTAGGGCTGCTTTTGTGCTTTTTTTAATTGCCTCCTTTTAAAAATCTTTCCCTTGGGCAACATATAATCGCAACGGAATTAATGAATGAAAGGAGCCGCAAACGCATGCTGCTCGTTTATGCTGTCGCCCTACTGCTTGGAGGATTATTCGCGGTGAATGCCGTATTCGCTTATCAAAGCAAGCATATTGATCCCGTTTTCTGGGCCACGATTTGGTACCAGTTCAAGCTGCTGCCCATCATTTTTGCTGCAAATGTCATGATTGGCTTCGGCGTCAAATTTATGTATAAAGGGTTTGGCAATTTGACCTTCGCCCTCACCTTGTCGAAAGGCATTGAAATTTTGGTCTGTGTCATCATTGGCATGATGTTTTTGCGGGAAATGCCCAATTGGAAAACGATCGCCGGGCTCGCCGTCGTCGTGCTTGGCTTCTGGATTACGAAGCTCAAATGAGTACTTTCTCTCCCAAGCATTACACGAGGAAAAAGCAAACAGCCTAAAGCCGCCCCCTTGCAGAAGGCATCAGCTTTAGACTGTTTCATTTATTATTCCATCATTATTCTTTCATAATTTCTTCATTCTGTACGCTGCTCTCGCTAATCAATTCGAATGCGGTACGGATTTTCTCAATGTAAGCAGCATCATTGCCGGTACACATAAAGCGAACGCTGCCGCTTCGTACGCCGCCTACCATGCCAACACGGCTTAGCAGCGCCATAAGACGTTTTACCGTTCCCACATTGCCATCTATAATTTGAATGTGCGGCGGCAATATTTCGCGGAGCAGCCCTTTGTAGAAAGGATAATGGGTACAACCCAGCACAATCATGCCATAACGGTCCAAATCATAGTCAGCAAGCTTGGAGCGGAAATAGTCGCTCATAATGCTTTTGTCAAACTGCAGCTCCTCACAATAATGGACGAGCTCTGGAAGGGGCAAGGAATCTACTATCCCCTCATCGTCCACACGTGAGACAAGGGCATAATATTTTGGCTGCTGAAGCGTCAACGGTGTCGCGAACACCAGCACCCTCTTCCCTGTCTTGCGGTTCATCTCAACGGCTGGTTTGACTGCCGGCTCCATACCGACAATAGGAAAAGAGTACATCGTTCGCAGCTCGGCAACAGCAATACTAGTGGCCGTATTGCAAGCTACAACCAGCGCATCCATCCCCTCGCCAACCATCGTCTCAACGGCCTCCAAAATATAGGCTCTGACTTCTTCCTTCGACTTCGTTCCATAGGGCACGTGCAAATTATCAGCCATAAAAAGATAATCCTGGGCAGGAAGCATTTGAATCGCCGTTGCCATGACGGTTAGACCTCCAATGCCCGAATCCAAAAATCCGATTTTCATTTTTATCGATCCTTAACTTATGTAATAAATACTAATACAAGCATAGCGCGATAGTTGGTTATAGGCAAGAGCAGCCAAGAAGATAATGCGCAGCTTTTCATGATGTAGCTTATAAATTTTTTCCATAAAAAGGACCAACCAGAAGTTTCTGATTGGCCTTTCTTTCCTATTCTATTTCATTGTACTTCTATTCTATTAATATACGCCTACCGCATTATAAGCTTGTTTAACCGATGCTACTTGCGTAGAAGTTGCGCCGTACAGCTCTGTTGCCGATTGGATGACTGCTGCACGCGTAGCGGAGAAATTAGAGAAGGTCGACAAATAGTACACCAGCGCATTGTAGTAAATTTGTACCGCTTGCTCCCTGCCGATACCCGTAACACTCACCCCACTGAACGTTCCGCCTTGTGCAAGCAAATAAAACGCCTTATTGTTAATGCCGCTATTGATATGCACGCCGGCATTGTCAGCGGAACCCGTATAGCGGTTGCTGTAATGTGCGGGCTGATTATACAAAGTCGGATCAGCAAGCGAGCGAATCGCATCGCCTGGAATGTTTGGCGTGTATACATCATCCCCGATCAGCCAGTTATCCCCTTCAATGGAATTGCCGATAATATCGGAGATCGATTCGTTAATAGCTCCCGACTCGCCGTAATACTCCAAATTAGCCGTATATTCGGTTACGCCATGCGTGAACTCATGACCAACTACATCCAAATCGCCAGACAACGGCTTAAAGGTTACGCCATCGCCATCGCCGTACACCATTTGTACGCCATTCCAGAAGGCATTGTTATAGTTCGTATAATAATGTACGGTGGAACGGAGCTGAAGACCATTGTTGTTCAAGCTGTTGCGGCCGAATTTCTGCCAATAATAATCATAGGTTTTTGCTGCATAAGCATGAGCGTCAACAGCAGCCCCATCCGTCCAAATGTTCGTTGATCGGGAGAAGAGCGTCCCCGGTAGCGAGATTCCATTATTTGCATTGTAGGTTGCAATGCCACCCCCGCGCGTTGCATCGTACAGCTGATAAGAGGAACCCACGAGCCTCGTTTCAAACGTTTTGCTATCGCCGTTCACACCTGTTCCCGAACCTGTTATTTCATGTAAAATATTATATTTAAACAATACGCTGCCTGTCTCTGCCGCGATAAAATATCTAACCCGCAGCGGCTCAGGCTCCAGCACGTTCACTTCTGTAATATAAGACAGCACCGGTTCGCCATCCTGCACAAAATAATATAATTCTGCTTTAGGAGTCGTTTGCGGCTCGCCAAGCGTGCCATACTCCTGCGATACATCAGCCTCGGCAGCGGCAATCGCATCTGCTTCGCTAATCGGAATGACCGGAGCGATCGTTTGCGGAAGCTTGTCCTGCACATTTTCAACAACGCTTCCAAGCAGTGAAGTCACTTGCCCCTCACTGTCAACATGAAGCGTTTGATCGGCACCATATACAGGAATGCCTGATGCATATTGGCTCAGCCTAAAATGGATCGTTCCCGTTGAACTATTGGTCTGCTGTTCTACAATACGGAAATGATCACGAATATTGCCCTCTTCGCCAACATTCAATTGGTCTCTTACACTTTCCAAATAGCCCCATACCTTTTCCTCAGGCGATACAGCCAAAGGAGCTACCCAATCAGGCGCCGTAATGAAAATTTGCGAGGAATCAGCGAAAAAATCACTTGAATCATTATTTTCTTCCGCTGCGACAATCGAAGCGAATGAACCAAATACGAGCATACCTGCAACAATAGAAGCTACTTTCTTTTTCATAAAATACACTCCTCCAATATGAATACTAGGTTATAAGTGCGAGCGAATTCCTGTTGATTGTTCATTCAGGCGGATGCCAAAGCTGTTATCTGGGATGAGAGACGATTGCGACGGACCGTTTACCTTTTTTTGCTGGCAGTCAAGTTCAAACCTATCACCCACCTAATAAGGAAATATTTGCAAACCCTTGGAGCTGATTTCATATTACTACGAGAGTCTATCATTTGTGAAGCTTTTTTTGAGATTTTTGGAAATTTCTTCTAACCTTCTATGTTAGATTACGCTAATTCATTTGCTCTTTGTCTCCCATAATCATGGCGTTTACTAAATCTATTCTTGTTTAATGGCAGTCTAGTTTAGTAGCAAGCTAATATAAAATAATATAAATAAAAAATAATTATCCCAAAAAAGGATTTTGGAAAACTTTGACGAATGTTGAAAGGTATAGAGAGACTATATAACTATAGATGGGAGTCCTATTCTTGCAAACACCGCCTAGAAGACCAGGAACGACGACCTATAGACCTGGGCAACCCTCGGCAGCGCGACCTACCAGTGCCCAAACAGGGCGGCCAGTTGCCAATCCGCGAGTTGCTGCCGGACAAGCAACTGCAGCAGCACGTCAAGCCGCTCCTCCAGCTGCTGGGCAACCCGCACCACAGGCTGCACCAGCAGCGAACAAGAATCAGCCAAAAAATAGGCTGGCCTTAGCGATTATATCGCTTATTTTTGGCATTATCAGCGTATTGCTGTGCGTTGGAGGCTTGTTTAGTTTTATCGGAACGGCACTAAATCCATATGCCAGTGATACAGCTGGAATGGCAAGCGTCATAATTTCTGCTATTCTCATTTTCATTTTCAGCCTGCTCGGATTTATATTCGGTTTGGCCTCCAAACGTTCCTCCAGCGGCAAAGGCATGGCGATTGCAGGCATTATTTTATCCGCTCCTCCACTGTTTCTGACGGTGCTTGGCGTAGGTGGCTTTATTTTTGCTGCGATATTCGCAATGTACTAAGATAACACTTGGCAGTACTTCTCTTGAAATAAAACAAGCCTTCGCGTTCCAAATGGAATGCAAAGGCTTGTTTTATTTATTGAGCTCGCTATAAATCCTTTAAGCTGCTATTGCTTCAAAATCCCCGGCAGCAATTCAATACCTCCAGGTGAACGGCGAGCCCAACGCTCGTCGTTCTTGTTGTTCCCAAACCATCATATTGGACCTTAAACCTCATGCGACCACCTTACCTTCAGGCTCTGGAACTATACAGCTTAGTTAACCTGCTCATGAAGCCTGCTTGGCAGCGGATTGTGCATTAGGAATGCTTTGCCTGCCTGGGCCTGCAACGAAGGCCGCCACAATGCCAAGAACAGCGAAGACAATACTTAGCATAAATCCATGGTTTATCGCGGTTCCCAAAGAATCACGCACGAAAGCAACAATATCTTGCGGAACATTGCCGGCCCCTCGCACAAGTTGCTCTGGATTCGCCAGCGTCGCAATCTGATCCTGTGGAATATGGTGCTCAGCCGCTCCATCCGACAGCAGCGTCTTCAAGTTATTGTTGACTATGGTCGCCATGATTGATGCGCCGAGAACGCCGCCAATGCTGCGCCAGAAACCAACGATGGACGAGCTAATACCGATGTATTTGCGTTCCACGCTTGCCGCCATAGCTGTCTGTGACATGCTCATCAAAGGGCCGATAGCTCCGAGCCCAAGCAGTATCATAAGACCCATCATATACCACTTGGAAGCATCATGGCTAACCGTACTGAGCAAGTAGCTGACGATAACTCCCGCTGTCATTGTGAAAGCAATAAGCGTTCGATAAGCAAATTTGGATTGCAAAAAGCCAAACAAAACCGCTCCGGATATTAACGAAACCATCATCGGAGTCAACAAAGCGTTGGAGTTTTCCTGCCCTAATACGGCAGTTGAGAAAATCGGCAAATAAGCAATGGCCGAAAACATAATCGCTCCCTGACAGAGACAGGCGAGACATAGCCCGACGACCATCCGATTTTTGAACAAAACTAATGGCAATATCGGCTCCTCTGCCCGCAGCTCAACGGATATAAACAGCATGCCCACGATAATCGACACCGCAAACAGCGATAAAATTTGCCAAGACGTCCAGGCGTAGTCCTTCCCACCCCACTCCAAAGCGAGCATCAAGGAGATGGTGCAAATAATGAGGAAAGCCGTACCTAAATAATCGATTTTTGGCTTTCGCTCCGAACGGGATTCCTTGAGGGCAAAGAGCAATACAAGGAAGGACAAGATCCCAATCGGAACATTGACGTAAAAGCACCATCTCCAGCCCCACGCCTCTGATAACAGCGTCCCGATTTGCGGTCCTGCAACTGAAGACAAGCCGAAGATACCTGCAAAAACGCCGGCCATTTTGGAAGCTTGCTTCGGATCGGCAAATACCGTGTAAATGATCGTAAAGCTGATCGGCAGCAGCGCTCCCGCACCAATTCCTTGAATAGCACGGAACACGATTAGTTGAGTAATATCCTGCGCCATGCCGCATAAGGCTGAACCAAGGAGGAATATCGATATGCCAATGAGATAAAATAGCTTGCGGCCGAATAAATCGGACATTTTGCCAAAAACGAGCATCATGCTCGTTGACGCGAGCATATAGGCGGTAAATACCCAGCTGACCTGCTCAAATCCGCCAATGTCTTTAATAATATGGCTCAGTGCCGCAGAGGTAATCGTGTTGTCGAGAGACGACATTAGCAGGCCGAGTGCCATTGCCAATACGATCAGCCCTGTTTTTTCCTTGTTCATGTTGAACCCCTTCTCCTTATAATTGAGCTTTCAGCTTTTGCAATCCTTCTACTAAAATTCGATGGGAGCTCTCCTGATTGGCAATACCGATTGTGATACACAGTTCTTGGGTGGCATTCATGTTGGGTTTCCAATTTGCATAATCAGCCGTTAATTGGGCAATCTCTTCCTCCTGTTTGGCAATCGTTTTCTCGAGCCATTGAATCACTTGCTCCTGATCTGCCCATTTTCCAAAAACGAGCCTCACCATAAAATCGGATTTCGTTTCCACAGCCTGGATATCGCTTTTTAAATACAGCATAAACTGTTCCCGGCCCGCTTCCGTAATCGTATACACATTTTTATTTGGCTTGCCATCCTGCAAAATGCTCTCCTTCGTAATTAATCCCTGCTTCTCCATCTTGCCGAGCGTCGGATAAATCGTCCCATAGCTGGCATTGTAAAAATACGAAAACAGCGTTTCAAATTTGTGCTTGATTTCGTAGCCCGAACAATTTTCATCCATTAAAATTCCTAAAATCACATCTTGGCTGTTCAAAAAATTCCCCACCTTCTTTGCAAATCTCTTTACGCAAGTTTATATTAACATAAAGTATATATCAGTTCAATATATGAATTTTAATCATATATCGATGAACAATATGAACAGTAGTCAAGCAGCTTCATGGCTAAATTCGTTATGCATTCAGCAGCCAGCCTTAAATTACAAAGCGGGAATCAGAGAGCCCGTACCTAATCGCTCATCCTTCCATTTGTTTCTTTTCCGCTAACCCCCTATAATCGAAAGAACGAGATGGATGAGGAAAGTAGGGAAATACAGATGAACCTGTCATCACTGCTCCCGGCTATTGAGCCGCTGGACTTAAGGAGCTGCCTGGTGTCTTATAATGGGGAGCTTATTATCGAGCATTACCGAAATGATCGTACGAGAGAAGAAATTGCAAAAGTTAATTCCTGTACAAAAAGCGTCGTTTCTGCCCTGATTTGTATCGCGATGGACAAGCAGCTGCTGCCAGAGGCATCGACGCCAGCCGCTTTATTTTTCCCCCAGCTTGCCGAAGATTCTGACCCGCGAAAACAAACGATTACGCTGGAGCATCTATTGACGATGTCTGCCGGCTTCAACTGGACGGAGTTCGGCGGACAAAACTCCTTCCCCCGCATGACGCAAACGTCAAACTGGATTCAATTTGCCTTGGAGCAGCCGTTATCGGATGAGCCTGGCTCGCGCATGGAATACAACTCCGGCATCTCACAAATGCTGTCTGCCATTCTCGTACAAGCAAGCGAGATGACCACTGCTGCATTTGCCGAACGCTACCTGTTCCAGCCGCTAGGCATTTCCCAATATGAATGGGAGCATGATCCGCAGGGCATTCATACAGGCGGCTTTGGACTGCGGCTGCTTCCAGCCGATATGCTGAAGCTGGGCCAGCTGTATTTGCAGCAAGGTACATGGAATGGGCAGCAGCTTATCCCCCAAACTTTAATAGAGCGCTCCGTCTATCCTGCAATAGCCGCTGAATCTCCTCGCCCTGGCCAGTACGGCTGGCATTGGTGGGTCGATTCTTTTGCTGCAAGTTCGGAATCCGCTTCGCCTTCTGCTTTCGATTTTTATTATGCTTTAGGCTTCGGCGGACAGACGATTACCGTCATCCCCCGCCTCAATATCGTCGCAGTCATCACCAATGACAGGCTAAAAAGAGGCAAGCCTCCCGCAGATGTTTTCCGTCATCACATTGCCCCGCTGCTCGCGCAGCAATAATTTAAAAATCAAGACAACTCCCCTGCGGGCGTTGTCTTTTTATGTCGTATAGTTTTCCAGGCGGCAAGCCATACTGGTAAATGTAAGAAACCAGGACATGGAAACTAGGTGAACGCACATGACAACCGAGAATAGCCATACGGGGACAAGCACCCAGGAAACGATGCCAACCGTACCACAAAGTGGTCAATCAGGCAGTGGCGATGGGAAGCATCCGCTCACCTCCATACTGGAGGATAATCTTCGTTATCTGGAATCTGTCTTTGACCGCAGCTCCGACATCATCTTTATGCATTGGCATTACGGTCCCGATATGTTGCATAAAGCATGCTCGATCTATTACAGCTCGCTTATTCAAGACGATACCATTAACTATATGAAAATATCGCTGCAGGATCTTGTAACGCATGAGGTCGGACCTGGAATGGAAGCTGGCATTGAGGACGTCCGCTTTTTTTTCGAGAATCATGGCCCTTCCGGTAAAAAAGTACAGCTCGTAAACGATTTAGATGCTGTCGTAGACGGTATTTCCAGCGGACAGCTGCTGATTTTATTCGACGGCTGGAATCAGGCACTCAGCTTTAAAGCCCAGTCCGTTGAGACAAGACAGGTCAATGAGCCCGTCAATGAATCGGTCGTGCAAGGGCCGCGGGAAAGCACCGTTGAAAACTTGCAGAAAAATTTAGGACTGCTGCGGCTGCGGCTGAAGACGCCAAAATTCAAAATTGAGCTAATGAGCGGTGGCGGCGATACCAACACAACCGTCGCCTTCGGATATTTGGAAGGCAAAGTGGATACTGAGATGCTCGCCGAGTTTAAGAAGCGAATGGAGCTCATTAAGACGGTAGATGTTTTGGAAACGTCCTATATTGAGCAGCTTATTGAAGATTCCAGCTACTCCCCCTTTCCTCAGCATCGTTATACAGAAAGAACCGATATGGCTGTAGCCGGTTTGCTAAAGGGAAAAATCGTCGTGCTGGTGCAGGGAACAGGCGGCATGCTGCTTTGTCCCGGGTTGTTCACCGAGTTTTTCCAATCGAGCGAGGATTATTACCAACGGACGATCATCTCTACGATGATTCGCTGGCTGCGCATTCTCGCTTTTATTATCGCCTTATCGCTGCCAAGCATTTATATTGCGCTATCTACCTTTCATCCTGAGCTGATTCCTACCGTGCTTCTATTAGCAGTATTGAATGCACGCGAGGGTCTGCCGCTGCCAGCCTTTTTCGAAGCGCTGCTGATGGAGTTCTTTTTTGAGCTTATGCGTGAGGCAGGCGTTCGCTTGCCCCGGACTGTCGGCTCCGCTGTGAGCATCGTTGGAGCCCTTGTCATTGGAGATGCCGCGATTAGTGCAGGAATTGCATCACCGATTATGGTTATCGTGGTGGCGCTGACGGGTATCGCCTCCTTCTCTATTCCGCAATATGGCATCGCGATTGCGCTCCGTATTTTGCGGTTTCCGCTCATGCTTTGCGCTGCGCTGCTCGGGGGCTTCGGCATGATGATTTGCTTCTTGTTCATTTTGCTGCATCTGTGCAAGCTTAGGTCGCTTGGTCAGCCTTATATGGCTCCGCTCGCTCCTTTTCGGCTGGTCGAGCTTCGAGATGTCATTATGAGAATCTCGCTCAAAAAGCTGCTGCGCAAGCCGCAAAATTTGCATAAGCATTAAGAAGCTCAAAAAATCAAAGAGATGGGATCTGCATGAAAAAACAAACCGGCATTTTACTGATTGCCTCTCTATTCATGAGTTTCATGCTGCTAACGGGCTGCTGGAGCAAATACGAGCTGACCGAGCGCGGTTTTGTGATGGGCGTTGCCCTCGACGAAACGAAGGACGGAAAAATCGAAATGCTCACCCAAATTTATCGTCCCGCCTCCGTAGAAACCGGCAAATCCGCAACCACGCAAACGTCCAGCGTAAGCATTCATACGCAAGATGATACCGTAATGGAGGCGATACGCGATATTCCGATCCATTTGGGCCGTAAAGCCCAATGGAGCCATACGCGAGTCATTATCGTCGGTGAGAAGCTGGCGAGAAATCAGGATCTCGGAAAAACACTCGATATTTTTTATCGTGACCATGAACCGCGCAGCAGCGTCAAGCTGCTTATATCCAAAGGACCCGCTCACAAGCTGCTCGAGAAGCAGCCGCTCATTGAGCAGACGACAGCGCAGCAAATTCTTCGAACAGAAGAGTTCTCCTATCTCAATGCGGCGAAAACAATGGACACCTCCCTGCTCGATTTGCTTCTTCAACAGGAAAGCGCGCATCCAGACACGGTAATCTCCTATGTTTACAGAAATTCTAATCCGGAGCAGACGTTGTCCACAGCGGGGCTTGCCTTAATCAAGAACGGAAAAATGAAGAAGGTAATGCCTCCCGATAAGGTAGAGGGGCTGCTCGCTTTACGAAATGAATACCATTCCGGTGTGCTGGAGATTCCTTGCGAAGGCATGAAGGGCGAGAAAGAAACAGCGGAAGTGCTGGCTCTGCGTACAGCAAGCAAAGTAACAATGAAGGATGGAAATCCCATAGTCAGCTACCGAATTAAAGGGGAGCTAGCCATTACAGAGCTAAAATGCACAGCTATTGTTTCCAAAAAGGATGAGCAAGCCTTCCTCGAAAAATTTAGCGCTGCTCTATTGAGACAAACTTCAGCGACGTTAAAATTTTTGCAAAAAAATAAGCTGGAGGTTATCGGCATCGGCAACCAAATATACCGCCAGAGCCCGGGGGCGTGGCACAAGCTTCAGCCAGACTGGGATGAGCGCTTTGCGGAGCTGCCGATTGATGTGAAGGTAGAGTTTAAACTCGTTACGGGCGGGACGATGAACAGCAAACCTGCATCGTAGCAAGGCGGGAAGGATGATGTTGATGTGGGAGCGGGCACTGATTGCTACAGTTTTATTCGGGGGCATGCTGCTGTATGACAGCCTCACTCTACGCGGGAAGATGAAAGGCCCCGCAGTTTGGCTCTATTCATTTATTACAGCGGCATGCCTGTATATGAGTATAGATTATGTCTTGAACAAAGACTGGTTCGATTATTTCGACGTCGTTGAGCAGCTATTGGGCGGGCCTGCCAAACAGATTAGCAGCATGCTGGGGGTGAAAGGCTAGGTTGGGCGAGGAAAGGAGCAGAATCAGCTTGAATAAACAAAAGGTCAGTTCTTTTCAAATGGGCGTGCTTTTATTCGTATTCTTGACCGGCTCCTCGATTATTTTTGTGCCTGGCCCGCTGATTGGAAAAGCAGGTGCCGCCGCTTGGCTTTCCCTGCTGCTGTCTGGAGCGATCGGGTTTGGCATCCTAATGATGCTGCTGTATTTAAATCGCCGATTTCCCGGCCAGGATTACATTGATTACAGCCGCAAGATGATTGGCAACGTACTGACGGTGCTGTTAGGGCTGCTGACTATCTCGTATTTATTGCAAATGCAGGCAGCTATTGTTGTAGGCGTAGGCCAGTTCATGATTGGGGCGATGATGAGGGAAACACCGATGTACGCCTTTACTTCCCTTATTTTTATCATTTCTGCTGTGACGGCCCGCGCAGGAATAGAAGTGATTGCACGAATGTTCACTCTGATTATGCTATTAACATCCTTTTTCATTTTCATCGTACTGCTGTTTGCGATCCCTGAATACCGTCCTGAGCAGCTGCTTCCGCTGCTGCCTAAAGGACTGACGCCTGTAGCGGCTGGAGCCTATTATACGTTCGGCTTCCCGTTCTCCGAAGTATTTTTATTCGGCATGCTGCTGCCCTTCGCCGCAGGGCACAAGCTGAACAAGAAGCTGATGACGACGATGTCCATCTCCTTCGCAGCCAGCTTGCTAGTACTCTGCGCTGTGACGGTGTGTGCATTAATGGTATTCGGTCCGGTTGCAGGGGCGGGGCCCTATATGCTGTTTTCCGTAGCCCGGCTTATTGAATTTCAGGAAATAATCCAACGCATTGAGTCCGTTATCGGCATGTCGCTCATTCTCGGCTCTTATATGAAAGCTACGCTTTCCCTCTATGTGCTCAGCCTCTTTATGGCCAAGCTTTGCGGCATAAAGGACAACAATGTCATCATTATGCCGCTGGCACTGGCGGGTTTTCTGATGGGGCTTGTCACTTATGACAGCAACACCCAGTGGGCTCGCATTGTCACAGAAATTCATCCGATATGGACGGGGCTGGTGCTGTTCGTTCCGCTGCTTGTGGTAATGGTTGTAGCAATGTTTCGCCCGACTAAGGCTTAGAGGAACGCAAAACTTCTTTGATATAACCCGCCAGCTCACTGGCTGCTTTCGCATGGGCTAATCTGCCGGGATGCTGTCTTGCGCCTAATGTGTCATCCGTCGTATTGGGAAGCTGAAAAATGGATACCTGCTTATCCCCTGTTTGCATCCGATAAGCATTTACAGCACGGTAGATAGCCGGCATCATCGGTTGACCCAGCATGCCGTAGGCCCATATGATAGGGGCATTTGGGTTATATTTTCTAATTTTGATTAGAAAGCTCACCGCTGCCTCCTCAATTGCCGCTAAATCCTCTTCGTCATACGTGCCATCAGCCTTTAACCGCTGTTTGTAAGCTTTGCCAGTAACTGTATCTACCCATTCCGGAGAATGAAAAGCGCCGTCATCATTCGTTCCCAAATTCACGACGACGACATCCGGCTGCCAGGAGTCAAAATCATTTTTTTCGTGCGCGCCTAAAGCTTTATTGTTCTCCCCAGTAAGAAGACCGCAAACCTGTTCGTAATAATCAGGAAGATTGGCATGCGGGTTGTTATCCCAGCTCGTAAGTACGCCCCATCCGCTTTGTGAAAGGACACGGTAGTCAGCATTCAGCGCTTCCGCTGTCATCGCCGTATAATTGTCAATGGCGCTAAACCACATCGGAATCCAGTCCGTCTCCGCTTTCGCTCCGATGGTCCCTTCTCCAGAAGTAATGCTGTCGCCTATAAATTCGATGCGATAGGGTTTGGCTGCAATCGATGTAAATTCACCGTCAAACTTCACAGCGTGAATCTGCAGGAGGCAGCCCGAATCCGCGCTCATCGCCTGTACATCCTTTACGATACGAACATTTTTAATGGCGGCCTTAGTCATGCCTCTAAAAATACAAATCCAGTACCTGCCCGCCGTTAACATTTGTCTGCTGACCGGCACACCGTTAATCAGGATGCTGATCCAAGGCTCATACTGGTCGTAATTCACCTCGACTTCAACCCAAAGCTCAGATCCTTGCGCATTTAATTCCACCGAGCTTCCCGTCCAAAATAACGTTAACGGATCAAGTTGGCCAGTCGTCCGGCCATGAACCTTAAGATGAGCGATATCGGATAACGGATGTACCTTTAAGCGAACCACTTGTGGCATCACACACTCCTCCTCATTTCTATAAATTTTTTCGTAGATATCAATTTGATTATTGTGATTGTCCAAACCATCGCTGATTTTATGAAACCCATTCTTATTCCAAAATGAAGCCCCGTTATGGTTGCCAAGCTGAACACAAAGTCTGACTTTGTCTATGCACTGTTCTACCCATTCTTCTTCTAACAATTTCAATGCAAGCGTTCCGATTCCTGCCCCTTCATGCTCCTTATGAATAATAAGCAGTCCAATCCACGGATGATGATCATTAGGATTTTGCGGAAGATACGTCATAATTCCAACGCATTCGTTATTTTCAATCAAGTGAAACATTTTTTCGCCATGTTCGAGATTTTTCTTGTTTTCTTCCCTAATCTCTTCGTCCGTTTGGAGTCGTTTACCAAGGACTAAGAGATTAAACAGAGGCTGTGAATTCATAATCGCCTTTTGAATGTTTATACTTTCTGTCGAGAGCGGATCAGATACTAACTTTAAGTGAATCAGCTTCTACACCTTCTTTAGCTTAAAATAGAGCATATTCTCACGCTAGATTTTCCCATTTCGCCCACATCTCAGGCGGGTTCAATTCGTAAATTTCGTTTTCTCTGAACATGAATTGGTGCATGATAAATTCCCTGCGTATGGTGGCGAAATCTTCATGATAACTTTTAATGAATGCATTGATTTCCTTTTCGCTGTATTTGCGCCCGGTCTCAAGTCGAGACACTAGGTGCTCCAATACGATCAGCTTTTTCTTAAGCTGCGCGGGTACGTGCTTTAATTTATTGTCTAATGTGAAAAAGTTTTTAACGACAGACTGCTGAAGCCGCTTGTTTTTGTCATCCTCCAAAATATCCCCACCTCCTTTTACTTTTGTGTTTTTGTAAATTAACTCCGCAGCAGCAGTGGCACTACTTTTGATGAAGTAGTGATTTAAAGAAAAGAAGATCGTATTTTTATCTCTTCGCTCATTAATCAAGCTTGCTTCACGCAGCTTTGCAGCATGATGGGTTATCGTAGCTGGAGAGACACCTAGCTTTTCGGCTAAAACCTGGCCATTAAGCTCTCCTTCCGATAGCAAAATTAATAGTTTGATCCTGGTTGGATCTGCAAGCGCTTTATGGTAAGCGACTACTTTGTCCAATTGCATCTACTTCCACCTCCAGACCGAATGTCAGACGCGTCTTATTTAGCTCATATCTAATTTAATAATTATCTAATTAGATGATATCCTAATTAGATTCACAAAGTCAACAGACTAGGACATTTATGTGAATCTTTTAGGCGGCCTGTTTTGCTTTCAGCTCTGATCGTTTACTATAAGAGTAGAATCCATTTCATAACCACAAATTAACCAACAGGTCGGAGGTACACTGCCGGATGAACATTCCTGAAGCCTTTATTAAGCCGTTTCCCGCTTATGAGGATGTTTTCTATGACGATATTGAAAAGCATCGCCAGCACTTTTTGCCCCTTTGCTCGATTCATTTAAAATGCATCGATCCCGAGCTTGATGAGTGGCTGCATATTATATCAGCCAAGGAAATTTATGATGGCTGTGTGGGTGACAGCACGAAAAACTACCATACCCTTTTCACGAAAGAAGATATGCTAGGTTTTGATGTAATAGATGGGAAATATAAATTTGAGGCAGACTGGAATTACTTCACCTTGCATCAGCAGGAGCATTCAGCAGACAGTGAAATCGATGAGGATTTGAAGGCTGCCTATGCGCAAAATGATTTGGATTATCATATCCGCAAGCAATATTACCAAAACAATCAGAAGATTTACCCTTACTCCCGATTTAGCGAACAATTCGCCTCTGCTGAGGAACTGTTAGCGGATTTTAACAAGAAGCAAGCGGATGGGTGGGGACTAAGCTATCCCGAAATTAATGGCATATGGGACGATATCGCCTTTATGTCCGATGAAGCCCAAGAATTTATGCAAAAATATAATGAATCGATAAAAGAGCTCCGCAAGTTTGAAAACACCAATCTATTTCATGTTCCCAAAAAAGCAAACGGGGAAGTCTTTGATTATATCGGCTCCTTAACCGGATATTATTTTCAGGCTTATGGCGCGGATAATGTATTTTTGTTCTATGATAAAGAGCTGCGCAAGGCCGTCATTTGTTTTGAATACACCTAAGCCAGCCCACTTCGTTCAGCAGCAAAAGCGGCGACCTTCGCCTCCATCTGCTCTCTCGCATCAGCGAACTGCTTGTGTCGGTGGCCATTGGCTCCGGAAGGATGGGGAAATCCCCACAAGCAGTGCTTGTCCTCTAGCGTATTCCCCAGTTCCTTGCTGCCAACAAGCTCTTTAAGCATCGTTTCCACGGTTTTGCCCAAAGGAATAATAAGCGGCTTATGCAACAGCTTTAGCTCAGCCTTAATAAATTTCAGCGCATAATTATGCAGGAAAGCATTGCCAGCAAGCGGGGGCTTATGCCCCGTGTAGTTTTTCCCAGCTACAAATACCGGATATTTGAGCAGCGAAGTCGTATGCAGGAGCGGATTATTTTCAGCAAACAAAGCCTCGCTGTCTGGAAGGCCAAAATACTCCGGCAGCTTCAGGCTGTCCAGCATTTGCATCAGGTTGCGGCGCATCGCACCGGAAAATCGGGCGGCGATTTTGGCAGCTTTGCACACCTCGTCCGCCGGTTTATTTTGCTCCAAAGCGAGCTTTGCCGTCCGGTAGGCCAGCTCCATCTGGGTCCAGCCGGGCGTGATGCCGACAATTAAAAGGCTCGCCGAGCTGTTCCGGTATTCGTTGTGAGGAGCATAGAACATTTCAACCTCCCCTTCTCGGTCGATCAACAAATCCGGAACGAGCAAATCAGCAGGCTCATATCGAGACTTCAGCGGCAGCGATTTAATAAACGGCTCATAGTGCAAATACTCAGTGGATAAAGACAATGGCAAACCTCTCCTCTCCATTCCGCTGTAACCCTCCTGCTTACTTCATCACCTTAAATGACACAGTTGTACCTTGGCCAGATACACTTTGAATAAACAAGCCTTGTCCATACATTTGCTTCAATCGCCGATCCACGTTTAGCAGCCCAATTCCCTGCTGCTCGCTGGAACTTCTATCCAATAGCTTATCCAATACCTCCGCATCCATGCCGACACCGTCGTCTATTATCGCAACCTCCACCTGATCATCGCGTTCGAACACTTGCACTGAAATACTTCCGCCCGCAGCACGCTTCATCACGCCATGCCTCACCGCATTTTCGACTAATGGCTGGATCGTCAACGGCGGAAGCATACTTTTCAGACTGGCCTCCACCTGCCAATGTAGCTGCAATTTATTGCCGAAGCGCTGCTGCTCAATATATAAATAGGAACGGACAAAATCCAGCTCCCGCTCCAGAGGAATCAGCTGCTCTGAATTTCTAAAATCAAAGCTCGACCGCAAGTAGTTGCTGAACTCCAAGAGCAGCACATGCATTTTGTCCAAATCAATTACACTCAGAGCCGCAATCGCATTCAACGAATTCAGTAAAAAATGGGGCTGGATTTGCGCCTGCAGCCAGGCCGCTTCCATACGAAGGCGTTCATTCATCGATCGATTCACATGGATTAAAGCCATTACCCGCGATTTCAGCTCCAGCGCATTAGACGGCTTCGTTACATAATCATTCGCTCCCGACTGGAAGCCTGCGGCAATATCCTCCGCCCGATTGCGTGCGGTCAACTGAAGAATCGGCAGCTCCGAGAGCGCATAACGCTCGCGAATGAGGCGCGTGAGCTCATATCCCGACATATGAGGCATCATAATATCGGTAATAACCAAATCCCACTTTCTCGAATCCAGCAGAGCTAGTGCTTCCTTGCCGCTTGTGAGCGACACAATGTCAAAATCTCGCACGCCAAGCATATTTTCGAGCACCTGCAAATTAACCGTGTCATCATCTACCACTAATATAGCTGGACGATCTTTCGCTTGGGTTGGTAGAGGCCTATCGCCAGTGTGCTCTAGCGATTGCTCCCCTAGATAGGCTGTGTTTGTGACATCGGCAGCGGCAACGAGCATTTCTGCAGCTGGAACAGACGGCAGCAGCTCATGGTCATGGTCGCTACTCACTTCTACGGCAGCACCCATTTCTGCCAGCGGCAGCGTAAAAGTAAACATCGAGCCCTGCCCCGGCTGCGAACGGACCTCAAGCGTTCCGCCATGCAGCTCGACCAAATGCTTGCAAATGCTAAGTCCAAGCCCAATTCCGCCGCCAGGTGCAGCGGTCATGCCCGAATCTCCCTGCTCATACGGTTCAAAAATCGTGCGCTGCGTCTCCTCATCCATTCCCATGCCTGTATCGGCAATGCTTATGTACGCCATTCCCCCCTGCTGAACGGCATGAATCGCAATATGTCCTTCGCTCGTAAATTTAATCGCATTATGCAGCAGATTAAACAAAATTTGAATGAGACGATTTTCATCCGCAAGGACATGGGGAAATACATCTGGAATCGTACTCGCGAGGCGAATAGGCTTGCCTTCCACCATATAATGGAGCATGTCGATTACGCCAGCAGCGACGCTCTGTACCTGCTGGCTGCCTCGATTCAGCCGAATACGCTGTTCTTTCAGTTGGGTCAAGTCTATCAGATCATTCAACATAAATGACATCCGGCGGCCGACCGTTAAAATAAGCTCCAATTGCTTCACGCTTTGATCACTGAGCGCCTGCTTGTCTCTATCCAGCACAATTTGCGTCATATTCAGCATGCCGTGCAGCGGATTTCGCAGCTCATGGGACGTGTTCGCCAGAAAATCATCCTTTTGCTTGTCCGCCTGCTGCAGCTCCTCGGATAACTGCTTCGACTGGGCGAAGGTATGAATGTATTGCTTAAACCAATACGCTACGAACCCGAGAAAAGAGACGACCAGATCGACTGGGTAGTAGGAGCTTTCTACGCCAATTGTATCCTTCGCAACGCTCCAAATGATATTGTTCGACATCGCAGCCACACCGAGCAGCAGCGCAATCGCATCCTTATCGCTTCTCATCGCGGTTCGCAAGGTGATGACCGGATTGACGAGGAAGGGAAGCAAAATATAAATACCGAGCAAGCCAGCTACCGCTAATACATAAGAGGCTGGCGCAAACAGCACATATACCGCAAACAACATGCCGAGCGATGTATACCAGCGAAAAATTCGCACATTCCGGTATTCGGTTAATAAGCGCTTCGTAAATTCCAGCATAAATATTGCAGCACCCATATAGGAAAGAAACTGGATCTTTAAGCTCCAATCATTGTTCATTGGCAGCCAGACCATCAGCAGCATATCATCCGATACTAGGAGCCAAAGTGCAGAGAAGAACATAGCGCCGGCGAAAAACAGCAAGCCCCGCTGCCGCAAGCCAATAAAATACAAAATAAAAGCATACACGGTATGCAGTAAATAAATAATAACGACTATTATTTGCAAATGGAGGCTAACTGCCGTTTCCTTGCTTACCACTTTCTCCGTGCCAAATGAAATGAAGCCAAGAATGCCTCCCGAGCTCGCTGAATCATAGTTCGCGACTTGAATAGCAATATCGATCACTGGCTTGTCGGATATGAAGGACGCTGAATAAGGCACGTTGCGTGCTATGTAGCCTTCCTCCTCTGGTGCTGGCTGTCCTGCTTGAGCCACAAGCTCTCCGTCCACATACACGGCGGAAGCCGACGGAATGTTCTTCAAGCGGATGCCGTACGTTTGGCTTTTAACTGAATCGATGAATATACGCAGACGATACGTTCCGTAACCATACGCTGAATCCGCCTGCGGGGATAACACCGTATTCCAGTTTCCAGGCACCTGAATGAACGCCTGCCCTTTGGCTGCTTCCGCATTTTCTGGGCCGCGTATTCGTAATTGATGAGCATAAAATTCCCATTCGCCATCCAGCCTGATGGCCTCCGAGTCTGCCAGGTTATACCCCCGCAAATCCAATTGCCCTTGCACGATCGCAGGATGATCGGGAGGGAGGGTCATATAAATCCAAATTAAACGGATCGATATGAGCAGACAGAGGAACAGGCCGGTGACGAGAATTATTTTTCGTTTAGTTAGCATAATTTCACAGATATTCGACAGATTTTGCTGAATCCCTTCTCGTTAGCCTGCCTCCATTAGAATTACTTTTGACCTATTAATAAACAGCCGTTGTTCAATGAACCTTTACATCTGGAAGCAGCTTTTCATAAATGCTCCAGCCACTCGCTTCGCCTTTGTACGTATAACCACATTGCTTGTAGAAGCGGTTAAGCTTCTCATTGTTTGCGATACAATCCAGCTTGATCCGGTCTTTGCCGGAATACTGGATACCCCCTTCAACCCAAGCCATCATTTCGCTGCCAAGTCCCTTGCCGGAAAACTGACGATTAACGACTAACCGGTGCAAAAAGATCGCGCTTCCCTTGCCCACTTCCGTATCACCCCAAAGCTTACGATCCCATTCGCTAGGCTGCTGCTGTAAAATAACCGAGCCCGCGAGCCCCTCTTCCCCTGCTTTGCGAAACGCAAAAACCTCGCCACGCGCAATCGCTCCCGCAAGATTATGGCTATCCTCACCTTGAAGCAGGCCGCCCCACTGCGTGGAGCCCATGCTGCTAAGCCAGCGAGCCGTTTCCATAATCAGCTCACGTACCGCCTCCTCGTCCTCGGGACCCGCTTGAAAAGCATATATGTCGTCGTTAACGGACGGATTTAATATTTTTAAGCTTGCCATTGTGCACCTCGTTAGTAGAAATTTTTGTAGTTATAACTATGTACATGGAATAGGAGTTTACTATAACATAAGACGCTCAATGAATAAATTACTTATCCTTTTTGTCTGGCGTATCGTCTTTCTTCTCATCCTGTTTTTCAAGCTGCTCAGCAAATTGCTGTTCAATTTCCTCATTAATTTCTTTGATTTGCTGCTCGCTTAACTGATTGACTTTATTCAGTTCTGCCTCAATTTTAAAATCCTCTGCTTCTTCCTTGCCCATCAAACCTAAATGGCTTCTAATTTCCTGCAAATTTTTGTGGATGTGAAGGGTTTTGCGATAATTCAAAATCACTATAGCAAAAGTGATGCTCCAGATCAAAATCGCACCCATGGGCACCAAGCTTGAAAGGAGCAGTCCAATTAAGGTTAACACCACTATATAGAACATAAGCATTCACCTCAATTTCCTTTTGAATGTTAGTTTAACTTAATTTATATGCAGGAACTACCCCTTTCCTTACGGAGCAAAAAAAACGATAGCAGGCAAAAAGAGGCCACCGCCTCCTTCTGCCTGCTATCGTTCATCTTTATATTATGATGGCATGGAATACATAAACTATACGATCGTTTTATACTCGGTATTAACGGTAAACGTGTTCACGCCGGTATATTTGCCTGAAGCCGTTTCGGTTGTTTTCCCATTCGGGTACTCCACTTCAAACGTCACCGTATAGGGCACATCGATAACGCCCTGCAATAAAATAGCGGAAACCTCGATAGTTGCACCTGCTGGCAAAACGACTGGGACCTGCAGCGAAACCTCCTGGGACTCGTCTTGTGTCTTGGTTTCCGAATAGCTGCGCGAGCCCTCTACCGAGATTTTCACACCCGTATCGCCTACAAGCGGCAGCCCTGCTTTAAATTCAAGCGTTTCCGATACCTTGAGCCCTCTCTCCCATTTGAAATTATACGTATGGCTTTTGGAAAATTTCAATGTAACTTGCTGCGTTTGCTGGATATTCGAATGGTTGGTCACAAGCTGTTTGGCTGCTACGATCGGCACACTATTAATCACAATTGAGCTGTCCATTTGAAATTCCATTTTCTTGACCGTAATCTTCTTGCGATCGGGTACGAAAACCCATAATTCATTGATCTGACCGTGGCACCATTCCCACGTCACAAGCGAGTCGCCGCTTTTAAATGGGCCGTTGCCAGGAATATTGAGCTTCTGTTCCCAATCCACATAGCTGTTAATCGCATTGTGCGTTCCCGCAACATTGTCGTCACGCCATACCATGAGACCATTGACGTCCGCTTCTGTAACGGGCGCCTGATAAATCTTTGAGCCCTGCGTGGAGTCCTTTCTTCCAATGCACTTGCCCGTCGCTTTGTTAACGAGCGCATAGGCATTGTCATCTCCAGCGCGCACCTTTCTTTTTTCCCACAATTGATGTTCATTTCCGTACACCTGTGGCAATATCGTTATGCCTTCCCCACTCTCAGCCGCTGTAATAACAAGCAGCTTATTATCCGAAGTCCTCGCCTTAGAAACAATTACCTGATATTCAATTACATCCGCCATAACCTTCATCCACCTTCCACTCGATTTGATAAAGCTTCCCCGTAGTCATCTATTCAACGTTTGCAATCGTGGATGCTCGCAGCTCTTTGACTTCTTATCATTAGCTACATCTTGGAGTAGATCACTTAGAGGATCTAGCTACTACAGAATAAAGGTAGAATGTGTCAGGCGTATGGCAAAAAAATAGAAGGGATTAATTTTCATGATTGGTATAAAACTGGTACCCCGTTCTCCGCAAGGTACGAATTTCTCCTTCTTCTGGAGGCAAATGCAGCAGCGCCTGTCGCAAGCGTTTAATCGCATGATCCACAGCCCGGTCACTCCCATCATAGCCAATTCCCCATACCTGCTCGATCATTTGCTCCCGATTAAAAATTTGATTAGGATGCTCCATTAAAAAATGCAGCAGTGCAAAGTCTTTCGGCGTTATCGATAGACATACTTCATTCAAATAAACGCTTCTGTCGTTTAAATTGATTTTCAGACTGCCGTACTGGATCTGATTTCCCGCAATTAATGCATGCGTACCTCTGCGCAATACAGCTTGAATCCGTGCTACCACCTCCTGTGGCTCGAACGGCTTGGTGATGTAATCATCTGCGCCGCTGTTCAGCCCAGCCAGGCGGTCACCAATCTCCCCTTTAGCTGTGAGCATAATGACCGGACAGACGCTGCGCCGCCGTACTTCCTGCAGCACCTCCCAGCCATCCATTTCCGGCAGCATGACATCAAGCAAAATAAGCGCGGGCTGAAGCACGGCCAGCTTCTCCACCGCCTCTTTCCCTCGGTCAAAAATAATGCTCGCAAAGCCTGCCTTTCGTATATACGCCGCCAAAACGCGGGAAATAGCCGGCTCGTCTTCGACGATCATAATCGTTTGCAAGGTTAGGCCTCCTTGGGGGAGTAGGATTTCTTTTGGCAGCAATGGCAGGGTTGGCGTATGGATGAAGTTAGTTTCTCCAATCGAAGCTTACTGGAATGTTTCAGCCTTTTGTGTTGTGCGAAAAATAGGCAGCCAATATACTAAGACTTTCCTCCCGTAATATCCCAGCTGTGATATCAGGCTTATGGTGAGAATTTTCAAATACAATTTGAGAGCAAGGACTTCCCTGCTCGCCCAATATACTGCACAACTCCATGTTGCTCGCGCTATAAACCAGTCGCCCCACATTTGTCCAAACCATCGCACCGCTGCACATATAACAAGGCTCACAGCTCGAATATAAGGTGTATTCATGCAAATCCGTAATGTGGGTTTCTTCGCAAAATCGCCGCAGCAGCCCAGCCTCTGCATGGAAAGTTGGGTCGGTTGCTGAATAAATTTGATTTTCATTTGTAAATACAATTTCCCCGTCTTTAACGAGTATCGCTCCAAAAGGTTCGTTTCCGTGCTCAACCGCAAGCTTAGAAAGCTTAATTGCTTCTCTCATAAAAAGCTCGTCTTGACTCATATTCATTTCTCCTTTTATGTGGCGTTCCATCACAATATAATCTTTGCCGCTTTTACTGAAGGTGGCGTCCGTTTTAGAAAGCCCGAATTTCTCATAAAACGTTGCTTTATCCATTCTTGCATTGCAATATATCCGTTTAACGCCTAGGCGCTCTGATTCACTGAGTGCGTAATTCAGAAGTTTGCTTCCATAGCCTTTATTTTGATGACGGGATAGAGTAGCAAATTTTCTAAACTGAGCCTGAACGCCATGAATAAAAATGGACACCACTGAGACCAGTTCTTCCTCTTCAAAAAGTCCATAGTGAGTGCCCTCGCCATCCTCTTTAAGCTTTATAAAATCAAAATCCTTATCCGGCCACATGACCTGATGACGCAATTGCCAAGCTTGCTCCTTCTCTATGATTCTAATTTCCAAGTTAAATCAAACCTTTCATTGAGCTCAAATACTATCTATTTTAACACATACAAACCATAAAAAAATAAGGAGCCTTCTTGGCCCCCCGCGTAATACTTAATTTATATGCCAATCCTCTTATCCGACAATTTCAATGATTTTAATATCATCAAACTTGCTAAGATCAATAAACTCGTGGTTTTCAAGCGCTATAAATGGTCGAGTCGGGTAGTTATAGTTGTTCAGCAAAATAGTTCCTCGTCTGTTGTCCGATAAAACAACCTCACAACCGATTTGGGTGGAGAGCAGCATATCCAGCAGCGTGAGCCCAATTACCGAATCAAAGCGATTTAAAATAATTTGTTGATGAATTTCTTCGATGGCTTCAAAAAATTGCAGCGCAGCCCTATAAGGTCTTTCTGAGATGATAGCCATATAGAAATCTGTCAAACCTACAATTTTGCTAAAACGATCCAGCTCATCCCCCTTCAGAGCACTTGGATAACCGCTGCCGTCCTCTCGTTCATGATGCTGAAGAGCGACCAGAGCAACCCGAGGTTCAACGCCCGATTGGAGTAGTAGCTCGTTTCCGAGAATGGTATGCTGCTTTAAAATCGCGTATTCATGAGTGTCTAACCTTGACTGTTTGGAAACGATTGCAGTTGGCAGCTTGACCAGTCCAATATCATAGAGACTCGCCGCAGTTGTAAGCATATCCAATTCGTTTTCTTTCAAACCAAGCCGCTTACCTAAGGAGGTCGCAATAACGGCCGTTCCTATACATTGCCTGTACCTGTAATCGTCCTGTTCCTTAAGCTCGGAAAATAACTGAAATAGATTATATCGCTTCGCTATTTCCTTTATAAAGGGAAGAACTTCCCGTTCAAGCTCCTCGACAGGAACAATTCCGTTTTGACGAACGAACTGATCCATATCGTTAAAATGCTGCTTAGCCCTTTCATATGAATCTCGGAAGGAGGGCTTTTGTTTCGGTGTATGATCAGAAATTTCCTGATTCAGCTCAGAAGCATTCGCATCGATAGTTGTGACTTCCCCGATTTGGATCTTAAATTTAGCAAGTCTCTCGGTGTGACTTTTTAGAAGAATAGTTCCCTTTCTGATTAAAAGCGTTCCCTTTGTATCGCGGATGCTTTTCGTTAGTATTTTACCGATTAATTGTTCATAATCTTTAACTAACAATGATAGTTCCTCCCTAAGTGGATTACCTATTCTCTAATATGGATTCCTGAATACAGGATAAAAAAATATTCGGAAATATATCTGGAATACATTAGAAAAATAATGAAAATGATCTTTAAGGATTATTTTTCTAAAATTAATCATTAGTTAGATCATGACTTTATAATCATACCCGTGTTTATCCTTCTAGGTATTAAGACCCGATTCATAAATTAGAAAGCCTCTTAGTAAGTATGATTTCCAGAGGCTCATCTTCAAGTATTAAGCACCCTGAATCTCGATAACCTAATTTTCTATAAAAATGCTGAGCCTCTTCATTTGCTAAAGTAGAGGTCATAACCAAGTTAAAACGGAGCTTCTTCATTTCATCCTCCCAAAAAAGAACGGCTTTCTTCCCTAATCCTTTACTTCGATAGGTATCATCGATCCAAATCATATTCAAAAAAGGCGTGTTGTCCCAAAAATAGCTGTGCCGCATCCACCCAACGATACGATATTCTTCATTCTGCAAAATGTATATCTCATTCCCTCTAATTTTCGGTAAGATTAAGTTTTCTGAGATGTGATGGTCATGTTTTCTAATATATTCGAAGTGCGAATCATTTGCAGCAATAATCCTCATTATAATTACTCCTCTAAACTATTTAATTACATTATTATACACCTGTTCACTTCCCTAGAGGACATCATATTAATTTTCTGCTCAAATAAAAAAGCTCCTGCTCAGACTACGGGCAGAAGCTTTAATACGATATTCTAGATCATTTGTTCTGTGGTGCATTCGTCAGCCAATCAGCCAATTCTTCTGTCTGCATTAATATCGACAGCGGGTCAATAAAATAAGAGCGAATGTTAGACCAGGCATAAAGTCTGCCATTTTTGACTGCTTCCAGCCGTCCCCAGATTGGATCCTCGCGAAGCTCCTCCAATGACCTCTCCGTAGTCAGGATGATATAGTCCCCGGCATATTGCTCCAATACTTCCATTGAAATATCCTTGTATTTATCTTCCTTAACTGCTTCATCATAGGCTGGGGGCGATACCCGTCCTAGATTCTCATAAATAACTTTTCCCCCACGGCCAAACTCACTGCCATAAATACTTAATGTTTTGTCTGTCTCCTGCATGATACTAAAGGTTGCATCTGCGGGTATCACTGCTTGGACCTTGGCACTCGCAGCCGCGATTCGCGCATTATAATCGGCTATCCATGAAGAGGCCTCCTCGTCCCGCCCAAGCAGATCTCCAAAGAACTTAACTTCCTCCTCAATGGATGTGAAGTTTCCATAGGGAATGGCAATCGTTGGAGCAATTTTACTGTACTTTTTATATTCTTCCTCCTCCGAGGTCATGACGACAATCAGATCAGGATTAAGCTCAATCAGCTTTTCAAAGGAAACATCACTGCCGGAAGAACCGACAATCTCAATATTGTCCGTTAAACCGTTGAAATACGGATTATCCATAATGCGTGTTGTAGAGGCGATTGGATTAGCCTTCACGGCTAGCAGACTGCTCAAATATTGAATCGCCACAATGCGTTCAGGCTTTTTGGAAACTTCCACTTCGCCGAAGGCGGTATTCACGATCTTGGTGTCTGTTATTGGCGTCGCTTTCTGAGTTAGTGCTGAAGAATTAGAGCCAGCAGCGGCGGTTTCCGATGGGGACTGCAGATTCGTATTTCCCCCTCCGCAAGCTGTAATCAATAAGGCCATACAGATAAGAAGTGCTGCCATCATATTTTTTCTGGATGTTCGGTACATATAAGACTCTCCCTTTTCTTTATAGTGATAACAATTATCATTATCACTATAGCATGGAGCGATGGACTCTGACATGGATAATCCCCACTTTTTATATGGATTAAACCGAACACCCTCCTTATCCGACAGCTTTTTTTTGAAATGGCTGGGAGAAAGGCCAACGTTCTTTTTGAAAATGCGATTGAAATAAAACACATCCTCATAACCTACACTCTGGGCAATGTCACCAATCGAAGCATCTGTGTTTTGCAGCATATGACATGCTTTTTCAATACGAAGCCCTATTAGATAATCAATCGGACTGTGCATCGTCAATTCCTTGAATCTGCGGGCCAAATATTGGGGATTGTAGCCAAACCTCTTCCCTAGCAGCTCCAGTGTCAATGGCTCATCCACATGCTCATGCATATACTGAGCTACTTGCTTAACAACCTCTGTAGGAAGCAGGTCCATTCCTAGCTGCTGCTTTTGCTGAAGCATTTCCAGAATAAATGGAAAGAAGAGTGTTTTCGCTAAAAATTTTTCTTTCTCCGTCGATCGATTCCATGCAGCCTCCATCCGCTGTAGAATCTGATAAAGCCCTATAGGCTGCGCGGGAGCAAAAGCAAATATTTGCTGAAACGGCGGGATTCCTCCCTTGTCCAGAAAATGCCTTCGGCGCAGCGGAAACTCGCCACGATAAAGCACCATATAATATTCCAAATATTCCGCTGCTTCAATATCCAGCCGCATTCCCTTGCAGCCATGCAGACAATGAAAATGTTCAACAGGATGAATAATTCCATCCATCCGTATCGTTGCTTTGCCTTTGTATAGAAATATAAAAGCACTTGCAGGCAAACGGTAACCTATGCTGGACTCTCCCTCAGAAAGAGCATGCAGACGGATGTCAGCCAGTTCAATATGTAGGTGATTCCAAAGCTTGTACTCTTCTTGCTGCTTCATCCTATGACAAATACTCCTTCCGTAATCGCTTATTGATGCACGTTCTCTTTAGAAATAGACACTGGCTTCTATATTAACTTGGATGGCTGAGACTTGCATACCTGCCCTGAGTATAGCAGTTTCAGCAAGTCTCTTAAAGACTTCGCTCATATACTGTTATTCGACTACATTATTTAATAAAAATCTTCATTAATTTATTATAGATTGGATTAATCATATAACCGGTTGGATTAATCGAATACCTTTTGCCTCTATTCAGCTGGTTGATCTGTTCCAATTCATCGCTAGTAAGCTCAAAATCAAATATCTCGCTATTTTCTTTCATTCTTTTAGGGCTCGATGATTTTGGAATGACGATGATGCCTCGCTCCAAGTGCCAACGTAAAATGACTTGCGCCACTGTTTTATGATGATAAGCCGCAATTTTTTTTAACCCCGGATGCTCCAATAACGCTTTATTCCCTTGCCCTAGCGGCCCCCATGCCTCATGCAAAATCTGATGTTCATTAAGATATTGGTGCAGGTCATTTTGCGCAAACTCGGGATGCGTCTCAATCTGATTGATCATCGGCGGGATTGTGGCATGCTTCATTAAATGCTCCAGATGCTGAATCTCAAAATTTGCAACGCCAATCACTTTGATTTTCCCTTCGGAGTACAGATCTTCCATTGCTCGCCACGCTTCCAAATAATTTGGTGCAGCAAAATGAATCAAATACATATCCAGGTAAGCTACATTCAGCTTTTTGCAAGTTTGTTCAAAAGCCTTTATGGTCGCTTCATAACCAAGATCCGTATTCCACACTTTAGACGTGATAAAAAAAGCCTCGCGAGGCAGCCCGCTTTTCTGAATCTCTCTTCCTAAAGCTTGCTCATTGCCGTAAATTTTAGCGGTATCAAAATGCCGATATCCGATTCGAATAGCCTCGCTGATCGCCATCTCAAATTCTCGTTCTTTCGTTATTTTGTATACCCCAAACCCCAATTGCGGAATTTCAACGCCATTGCTCGCTTTTACTGCTCTATTTTCAAAAGTCATGTTATTGCCCCTTTCGGTTGTTTAAAATTAAAAGAGAGGAATGTAATATATTAAATATTCATTATATCTAGTTATCTCAAAAAAAGAGAAGGCAACCGTCGTTTAGTTCAAAAAGTCGGTTAACCTCACTTCTTTCAAATGATTGTGCATAGACATCTCAACGGTTTGTAGACTAAAGGCTATCTTTTGTTTGACTGCGTCGACTTCTTTTCCTTGCAGTGTGGTATCGGTATGGAGCTTGAACAGCGCTTTTCCAGGTTCGACTGCTAGAAAAACATCCAATAACGTAATTTCTGCTAGCGGCCTTGCCAGCAGTATGCCTCCCTTCGCTCCTTCTTTAGCAACCGTCAGCCTAGCATTGTTCAGATTCCTGATGACCTTAACCGTTGTCGGAACCGGAATATTTAATTGCTCTGAAATCACTTTGGTCGATAGAAAATTAGAGCAGTTCTCCTCCGCAATGCTGTGAATATAGAGCAATATGGCAATTCCTTGCGATAGAGCTGTCGAATATGACATTTTTAACTCATCCTAACTGTTCGGCGATCTGATCATACTATATATCATTTATATTTAGTTTTCAATAAAACTTTTTAAGCAATTGAAGTTAAAGATGCGGAAGCAGCGGGCTATCGAGAAAATATCCTTACACAGACCACAGCTAGGGCTATCTAATATTCAGCCCATTACTCCTCATTAATCCCTGTTATCACAATAGTAGGCTGCGTCTCTATGGAGACATTGCCTGCCACAGCTCTCGATATCATACAGGACTCTTCTGCCCTATGTGCCAGCCGCTCTGCCTTCGTCCGCTCAGCCTCTGATGCATCTGTTTTAAGCACAATTCGCGGTTTGTGTACGATTCGTTCATACGTAAACACATTATTCGTTACATCTACAATCGCTTCCGACTCCAGAGTTAGCTCCTGCGGTGTAAGATCCGAACGCTCGAGCATCGCTGCCAGTGTAATCAAATAACAGGTCGCTGCTGCCCCCAAAAGCATTTCGTCAGGGTTGGTACCTGTTCCTGGCCCTCCCATCTCCTGCGGAATCGAAATAATCGTTTTTAATCCGCCGGCATCGATATGTCCTTCACTGTTACGCCCGCCATTCCATACCGCTTTCAGATGAAAAGGGTGTTTCATCTCCCTCATTCCTTTCAATATCTTCAATTCAATCTCGGATACATGGGTTAGATTGTTCATTCCATTCCATCCTATCATAACGCTTCCTGAGGGAGAATTTCAAAACAGCACAAAAAAGGCCGCCTCTATGATGGCAGCCCTGCATTCCTGTTATACCATTTAAAACACTTTCGTCGTCCAATTTTCGCAGTTCCACGTATCCGTCACAATATCGCGATAAAATTCGGGTTCATGGGAAATCAGCAAAATGCTTCCCTTATACGCTTTAAGCGCACGCTGCAGCTCATCCTTGGCATCTACGTCGAGATGGTTGGTCGGCTCGTCGAGCACGAGCAGATTCGTCTCGTGGTTGATCAGCTTGCACAAGCGGACTTTCGCTTTCTCTCCGCCGCTTAGCACCACGATTTTGCTCTCGATATGCTTCGTTGTCAGACCGCATTTGGCAAGAGCCGCCCGAATTTCAAACTGTGTAAAGGAAGGGAACTCACTCCAAACCTCTTCAATACAGGTGTTGTTGTTCGTTTCCTTCATTTCCTGCTCGAAATAGCCGATTTCCAGCAGATCCCCTAGCCTTGCCGAACCTGAAATAGCCGGTATTTGGCCGAGGATGCTGCGCAGCAGCGTTGTTTTACCAATCCCGTTTGAACCGACCAACGCTATTTTTTGTCCTCGCTCCATGCTTAAATTCAAAGGCTTCGACAGTGGTGAATCGTAGCCGATGACGAGATCCTTCGTTTCAAAAATCACCTTGCCGGAAGTTCGAGCCGGCTTGAAGTTGAACTGCGGCTTCGGTTTTTCCCTGGCGAGTTCAATAACGTCCATCTTATCGAGCTTCTTCTGACGGGACATCGCCATATTACGCGTAGCCACGCTGGCCTTGTTGCGTGCAACGAAGTCCTTCAATTCCGAAATTTCCTGCTGCTGCCGCTTAAAGGCGGATTCAAGCTGTTGCTTTTTCGCCTCGTACACCTGCTGGAAATACTCATAATCCCCAACATAGCGCGACAGCGACTGATTTTCCATATGGTAGATCAGGTTGATTACGCTGTTCAAGAACGGAATATCATGCGAGATTAAAATAAAGGCATTTTCGTATTCCTGTAAATATCGCGTAAGCCATACGATATGCTGCTCGTCGAGATAGTTGGTAGGCTCGTCAAGCAATAGGATATCCGGTTTCTCTAGCAGCAATTTGGCGAGCAGTACCTTGGTACGCTGACCTCCGCTGAGATCATGAACATCCTTGTCCAAACCGATGTCTGTAAGTCCAAGCCCGCGAGCCGTTTCATCGATTTTGGCGTCGATCATATAAAAATCCTGATTCGTTAGCGTGTCCTGAATCGTTCCGACATCCTCCAGCAGCTGCTCCAGCTCCTCCGGAGAGACATCACCCATTCTCCCGTACATATCGTTCATTTCCTGCTCCATATCGAACAGATATTGGAACGCACCGCGCAAAACATCGCGCATCGACTGTCCCTTTGACAGCACAGCGTGCTGATCCAGATAGCCCGTCCGCACGCGTCTTGCCCACTCAACTTTACCATCGTCCGGCTGAAGCTTGCCTGTGATAATGTTCATGAAGGTAGACTTACCTTCACCGTTGGCACCTATTAGACCGATATGTTCGCCCTTTAGAAGGCGGAAGGATACATCGCTGAAAATTGCCCGGTCTCCGAACCCGTGGCTCAGCCGCTCTACATTTAATATGCTCATGAATAACACCTATTCCTTTATTAAAGTATTCTCGTCAAATTATAAAGGTTATAGCGCCACAACTCCATACCGATTTTAAAAATAATATAGAATCTGGGCCAAGGTGAAACGGCTTTCGCCGTCCTCTGGCGGCGCGGCGCGTTTCATTCCGAGAAATATAGAGAAAGGATGGAAAAATCATATACTTTCCTATATTTTAAAAAAACCAGAACCGCACACCCACGGTTCTGGCTTCTACCCGTCAAACACCCATTATTCCCCAATAAAACTCTCCACAACAAACGCCAACTGAGCGTCCAAAGACACAGGGTCGCTGAACATAAAGCCTCTGCCTTTTTCGCGGAAAACGCGATTGTTTTTGACTGCGTCCAGTTGCTCCCACATGCTGCCTTCAAAAACAGCCTCTGGATTGTCCTTGCCTGTCCACTCGTTAATAAAAATATAATCTCCTGCATATTCGGGCAGCAGCTCCAAAGACAGCTTCGCCCAGCCTGTACCGCTGTCGATCGCTTCCTTCTGAATAATGGGCGGCGCCTTCAACTGGAATTCCCCATAAATAATTTCGCCGCCTCTTCCCAGCTTATTGCCGTAAGCATAAAACTCTTTAGCACTGCCAGAGTCAAAGATAGCAACGGTTTTGTCACCCACAGCCGCTTGCACCTTCGGTTTGTAATCGGCTATCTTTTTATCCCAAGCCGTAATCCAGGCATTAGCCTGATCCTCCCGGCCCGTCATTTTCCCGAATTCCAGCAGCTGCTGCCTTACAGGCACGCCATAATCGACAACTACCGTCGGAGCAATCTGGTTCAGCTGCTCGAGAACAGCCGGGTCATTCCATACGATAATGAGATCAGGCTGCAGCTCCAAAATCTTTTCATACGCGATGCCATCGCCTATACTTTCGACCCCATCCAGCTTTCCTTCCGTATAGCTGTTGAAAGCTTCTTCCCCCGCACCAACCGGCTTAATGCCGAGCGCCAGCAAATGGCCAACAAAGGCGCCCGCTATGATAACGATACGCTGCGGATTTTTGGGAATTTTAACTTCGCCATTCACTGCCGAATAAGTCACCATTTCCGCTGCGCTCGCTGCACCACCGTTTGATGCTGAGGCCTGCACTTGAGCGTTTCCATCTGCCGTTGCTGCTCGTGCAGGTGACGCAACTGATCCATTATTGGAGCTGCCTGCTCCTGAGCAAGCGCTAAGTAGCAGCGTAAGACATAATAGTAAAGTGACCCCCATAGCTGATTTGTTTCTGTACATCGATAAATCTCCCTCTCTTTTATATCGATAATGGTTCTCATATCCACTACCAATATAACGTTGCAGCCTGCGCGGGAAAAGGGACGATCCAACCCTAATGATAGGATAATCGAACCCTGCTTTCTTTGCTTTATCCTGATCCTTGAATTGCTTGGGAGTCATTCCGGTATATTTTTTGAAAATCCTCGTGAAATAGGATACATCGTCATAACCGACACTGGCAGAAGCCTCTTGCACGGTCATATCTGTTTTGCGCAGGTATTCCATGGCTTTGTTAACACGCTCTTTTATCACATAATCAATCATGCTTATGCCCGTTTCCTGTCTAAATTGTCTGGATACATAGGGGACGCTGTAGTGAAAAATCTGCGCAATTGATTCCCGGGTTAAAGGCTCCCTGTAATGCTCCTGAATATAACGAATGACCTGGGCTGCGAGATTAGGTCTTTTCATGCCAATTTGCTGCTGCTCCAGCTGCCATAGCAGTTCATAAACAAATTGATAAAACAACGTTTTAACATGAAATTTTTCTAACGTGCGCGAGCTCTGCCATTCTTTCAGCATATTATCCACCTTGTCAAATAAAACAGCAGACCGCAGTGGAGCCAAACTATATTGCAGTTGAAACGGATTATACCGCTCCATGAGATGCAGGATTTCCCGCCTGCCAGTCGATGGAATCGTTGCTCTATAAAAGATCAAATAATATTCAAACTCCGCTTCCGTTGGAAAAATATCCAGACAGGTTCCTTTTCCACCGTGCCATAGATGGAATCGCTTCGCGGAATGTTCGATCCCATCCAGCAGCACCTGAGCCTCGCCGCGAATGGCATATAGGAAGACACTTGACGGAAATAGGTACGACCGCAATTCCTCGCCATGCATCATGGTGAAGTGCCTTACGTCAATAACCTTGATAGCAGCAGCATTCCATAGCTGGATATGCTCTTCCTCATTGATCGTGACAGTCAAGTGATAAGCCCCTTTTTATGTAGAATCTTATGCCGCATTTTTAATTATTGAGAACTATTATCAACAACGAAAATTATAATTCATTTATCCGCAAACCTCAATGGATTTGGCTGGGTGCAAACGAAAAAAGACCCCCTATCTCCTTGTCATTTCGTTATCTTGCTATTCCATTCCAAATTACACACAAATACCCCCGCTCACGGTTATACTAATCTTAGAGGTGAACGAGCATGTCCGATGAATGGAAAGCGAATCTGGATCAGATTCCTCGCAGTCTGCGCGATAAGGACGAGCCAATCCTTCCTGCACCTGTGTCTGAAGAACAATGGCGAGCCATTGTAGGAAATGACCCTTCATATGATGGCCAATTTTATTATGCTGTCAAAACGACGGGCATCTTTTGCCGGCCATCCTGCAAATCTAGACCGCCCAATAGAGAGAATATCGGATTTTTCCGAACCGCTGAACAAGCGCTGGCTGCCCAATTTCGTCCCTGCAAACGCTGCAAACCTACTGGGCAAAGGCTGCCTGATGAAGAATGGATCGCGATGGTGACCGAATATATAGATCGAAACTACAAAGAAAAGCTAACGCTGGCTGCGCTTGCAGCCATTTGTCATGGCACGCCGTATCATTTGCACCGAACCTTCAAAAAAGTAACGGGCAAAACAACCGTCGACTATATCCAGCAAATAAGAATCGAAAAGGCTAAGGCGATGCTTCTATCTTCTCCTGTATCCATAGCAGAAGTAGGCGAATGTGTTGGCTTGTCCAATACGCCATATTTTATTACCCTGTTCAAGCAGAAAACCGGATACACACCCGAAAGCTATCGACAGCAGCATAGTAAAGATGCCATAACAAAAATAAAGGAGATCCTCCAAAATGACGAATTCAATTAACAGGGCCATATACTGGTCGCTGTTTAGTTATGAAGATTGGAATATGCACGTCGCTGCTACCGACGAAGGGCTTTGCTTTGTCGGTTCACAAAACCAGCCATTTGAAGAGTTGGCGAAATGGGCTGCATCGCGGTTTTCACATAGCCCTTTGATCCATGATGATGAAAAGCTGCTTCCGTATAAGGCTGAGCTAGCCCAATATTTGCAAGGAGCGCTTGAAAACTTTACGGTTCCTACCGTATTTCAAGGAACGCCTTTTCAAGAGGCCGTATGGCAGGCTCTTTGCAGCATTCCATATGGGCATACCTGGTCCTATTCAGATATTGCCAACCATATTCAGAAGCCTGCAGCGGTTCGAGCAGTTGGTGCGGCCATTGGCGCAAATCCAGTGCTCATTACCGTTCCGTGCCATCGCGTAATCGGCAAAAATGGGACACTTACTGGCTATCGTGGTGGAATAGCGATGAAAACAAGATTACTGGAGCTGGAGGGTCTCCGCATCAATGGGAAAAAGAACATTCGACATGGCACAATATCGTTTTAGAAATGAGGTGTTAATTATGACAAAATGCCCATATTGCGATATCTCAAACAATGGAGATAAACACGAAATAATAATTAAAAATGATAGCTGTACCTACTCTCTTTTAGAAAATCAAGAAATAAGAGGTGCCGGAATCATTGTACCGCATATACACAGGGAGTCGGTATTTGATTTATCGGAAGAAGAATGGAATGCTACATATCACTTGCTTATCAAGGTAAAGCAGTATGTGGACCAAAATTATTCACCTGATGGGTACAATATCGGATGGAATTGTGGAGATGTCGGTGGTCAACATATTTTTCATGTTCATCTACACGTTATTCCTCGTTATTCCAATGAGAAGATGGCTGGAAAAGGGATTAGGTACTTATTTAAAAATAATCAGATAATCGATTAAGCTAAACCAGCTAATATCTTGTCAACATTTTTCTCTTAAATTTATTTGGCGTTGGCAGTATACTAAAAATAGGCGTGCTAAAGAACCTTCTCTGCAGTTGCTGGAAGGTTTTTC